>NZ_CP041380.1:4630000-5144406 GCF_008639345.1 Xanthomonas phaseoli pv. dieffenbachiae
GAAGGTCCTCCGCTTTCACCCGTAGGTCGTATGCGGTATTAGCGTAAGTTTCCCTACGTTATCCCCCACGAAAGAGTAGATTCCGATGTATTCCTCACCCGTCCGCCACTCGCCACCCATAAGAGCAAGCTCTTACTGTGCTGCCGTTCGACTTGCATGTGTTAGGCCTGCCGCCAGCGTTCACTCTGAGCCAGGATCAAACTCTTCACTTAAAATTACATGCCCGAAGGCAAATACTTTAGCTGCAGAAGTCCAACCACTGGCAACTTATCGCTTGCAAAGCAATTAATATGTTGCTTGATTAAACGTCTGCAAGATGGACAATCATCCTTCCTGCAGGCGTCCGCACAAATTACCTGCGCACACTGTCAAAGAACTTGGGGAGTGGCCTCAGCGCCGTTCCCGTCAGCTTCGTCGTTTCCGTCGAAGCGAGCCGCCCATTATAGCGGACTTTTTCTTGCCGTCAACACCTCATTTCGAGGTGGCTGACGCTGCTTCGCTTCGACCCGAAGGTTTTCTGCGAAGCGAGCCGGCCATATTAGCAGGCTTTTCATCCTCGTCAACCCCTCGTGAAGAGGAAGTTGCCGCCGCTGCACTTCAATCTGCCGAAGCGTCTTTCCGTATAGCGAGCCGCCCATCATAGCCGGCTTTTTCGTTTCGTCAACACCTTGTGATGTTTCCGATTCGCCTCGTTCTTAGTGCGATGCTTCGAGAAGCGCCGCCGTCCTGAGCGAGGCCGCGCAGTTTATCGAGACCACGCAGAAGTGCAAGCACTTTTTGACACTGGCATGACATCGACTCCGATCCACGCAGATACCGCGCGCGATTGCGCACTCCAGCCGCATCCCCCACGCACGCGGGCTGCAAGCTCACTGATCGACACCCAAAGGCGTAACGCTGCGGTATCGATCGCGGGTTGGCTCGATGAAAATGCATGTACCAGACACAGAGCGCCCTCATGCCCGCTTCCCGCAATCTGCTTCGCGATCTCTCCCTGCCTGCAATTGCTGCCGGTTTTGTCACCGTGCTGGTGGGGTTCGCTAGTTCTGCGGTGATCGTGTTCGAGGCGGCACGCCACCTGGGCGCCGACCAGGCGCAGATGGCGTCGTGGATGTGGGCGCTGGGCATCGGCATGGGGGTGACGTGTATCGGCTTGTCGCTGCGCTACCGCGTGCCGGTGGTCACGGCCTGGTCCACGCCGGGCGCGGCGATGCTGATCGGCAGTGCGGCCGGAGTGCCGTTAGGCGAGGCGGTCGGTGCGTTCGTGGTGGCCGCGGTATTGGGGATGGTGGCCGGGTTTTCGGGATTATTCGAACGGGCGATCCGGCGGATTCCGATTTCGCTTGCTTCCGGGATGCTGGCCGGCGTGCTGTTGCGCTTCGGCCTGGACCTCTTTGTGGCGATGCAGAGCCAGGTGCTGCTGGCGCTGGCGATGTTGGCGACCTATCTGGGCGGGCGGCGCTGGTTTGCGCGCTATGCGGTGATTGCGACCTTGTTGGTGGGTATTGCGATCGCTGCCGGCGGGGGGCTCCTGCGGTTGCAGGCCGTGCAGCTGCAACTGGCCCATCCGGTGCTGGTGATGCCGTCGCTATCGTGGGCGGCGCTGTTCGGCCTGGCGATTCCATTGTTCGTGGTGACCATGGCCTCGCAAAACGTGCCGGGCGTGGCGGTGATCCGGGCGTCCGGCTATGCAGTGCCGATCTCACCGACGGTCGGCTGGATCGGTGCGGTCAATACGGTGCTGGCGCCGTTCGGCGGCTTTGCGTTGAATCTGGCGGCGATTACTGCGGCGATCTGCATGGGTCGCGAAGCGCATGAAGATCCGGCGCGGCGCTACACCGCTGCGGTCAGCGCGGGTGTGTTCTACGTGGTGGTCGGGTTGTTCGGTGCGACCGTGGCCGCGGTGTTCGCGGCCTTCCCGCGTGAACTGGTGATGGCCATTGCCGGGATCGCGCTGCTAGGTACGATCGGCAATAGCCTGGCGGCGGCATTGCGCGAGGACAGCGAACACGAAGCGGCGTTGATCACCTTCCTGGTCACCGCCTCCGGGCTGACGCTGGGCGGGATCGGCGCGGCGTTCTGGGGCCTGGTGGCCGGAACGGTCACATTGCTGGCCTTGCGGACGACAGCAGCGCCCTAGCACGCCTGCACGCGGATGGAGCAAGCGGTGCGGCAGGCGCATGGGCTGGCCGCATGCCGGTGATCGCAGCGTTCTTACTCCGGGTCGCGCAACTGCAGCAGCCAGTGCGCAGTGACGCCGCTGGGGCTGGGCAAGGGTTCGAGATGGAACTGGCGATACACCGGTGCACCATCGCGGGTGCGCAGCGGCAAGGTGACGTAGGCGGCGCGCCCCAGGCGCAGCGCCTCTTCGAGCAGTTCGACCTTGCTGCGGGCGGCATCGTCGGCCAGCAGGGCGAGGATGTCGCAACCGATCAAGTCGGCCACTTCGGTCTGGCTGAGTTCGGCGAACGCCGGGTTGACGAACATCAGCCGGTGCGCAGCGGTGTTGGCGCCACGCTCGATGATGGCCACTCCGTCGCGCAGCCGTGACAGCGAGGCTTCGAGCAGGGTGAAATCCTGCTGGAAGCGCTTGCGTTCCATCAGTTCGATCAGCACGCGCAGGCTGCGCGCCGATTCCAGATGCAGCGCCGACCAGCGCCGTGCGCGACCGCGCACGGTCTGCTGCCACAGATCGAAACTCTTGCGTGGCGACAGCCGCGAATTGGGGATGTCCTGCAGCTTGGCCAGCTGCGGGTTGCCGGCCCATTTGACTTGCTGCACCTGCTCGCGGCGCGTCCACAACAGGGCGCTGCGCGATTGCGGCATCAGCGGCACGAAGATGAAACCGGCTGCCAGCGGCGCGAGGTCGGCCAGCTCGGGAAACACCTCGCCGATGGCGTCCACATGCAGGGCGCCGACCGCATCCTCGCGCAGGGCGTCGTGGTGCTCGGATTCGATGTGTTCGCGGATGCGGCGCAACGCCTCTGCATCCGGCACGCTGCCATGACGGCTGATTTCGTTGCCGTGGAAGATTGCCACGCCATCGGCATCGACCACGTCCATCAGGTCCGGGGCCATGTCGGCGAGCATGTCGACGGTCAGGTGCTCGGCGTCGTTGAAGTCGGTGATCAGTTTTTCGCGGATGGTGAGCAGCACCGACTCCAGCCGCGCCCGCCCCACTGCCTGCAGCGCGCCGATGCGCCCGGCCAGCGCGCGGGTGACCGCATCGGTGGCATCGCGCATGGCATGGCTGGTGAAGTGCGGGCTGTAGTGGTGACAGGAAATCAGCCCCCATAGCGCATCGTTGACCACGATCGAGGACACCAGGGTGGCGCTGACGCCCATGTTGGCCAGGTATTCCAGATGCACCGGCGAGACGCTGCGCAGGCTGACATCGCTCAGATCCACCGGCGTGCCCAGGCGCGGATGCAAGGTGGGCTGAATCGGCGACGGCTGGTAGCGCACATCGGCGATCTGGCGTACGCGGTTGCGCAGGTACAGCGCGCGTGCCTGCGCGGGGATGTCGCTGGCCGGGTAATGCAGGCCCAGATAGGCCTCCAGTTCGGGCTGGCGCGCTTCGGCGATGACATCGCCATTCCACTCTTCGTCGAAGCGATACACCATCACCCGGTCGAAGCCGATCATGCTGCGCAGGCCCTTGGCCGCGCGCACGGCCGCTTCGTCGATGCCCGCATCGCGCTCGATGCTGCGCAACAGCGGCAGCGCTTCGCGCAGGGTGACATCCATCAGGCGCGCGTCGCGCGGCTCGATTTCGATCAGCCACTGCTCCGGATACAGATGCCAGGCGGCGACCCAGGGATGATCGGTCGGCGCGCTGCGCTGCGGGAAGCGCACATCGGCGTGCAGCAGGTGCTGCGGTTGATCGTCTACTGCAAATGGTTGCGCGTCGGGCAGTTCCAGCACCTGGGTGTACGGCATGCCCAGCAAGGCATCCATCGGCACGCCGAGCAGGTCGGCGGCGGTGCTGCTGGCCTGCACGATGCGGCCATCGGCCGGTTCGATCACCAGCAACACGCCGTAGGGCTGGATCAGGCCGGGAATATGGATCGGTTCCCGCGCGCAGACATCCATATCCAGAGGTTGAGTGGGCTGATTCACGGCTGTGGCTCCGCTGCGAGGCAAGCATGGAAGTGGGCGAACATGGCCTGCGCGCCGTCGATGGCGGCGTCGCGTGCGGATGGGGTGGCCAGGCGTCGGTCCAGCGCTGCCTGGAAGCGGCGCCAGCCGGCCGGGTCGTCGTCGGCCATCTCGAAATAGCGCAGGGCGCCGGCCAGCGCGGGCTGCTGTTTGCGCAAGCTGCGAGCGATCACCCGTCCACCGAGCTGCGAGCCTTCGATGACGTACAACATGCCCCAGCGCGCGGCATCCTCGGCACTGGCGGGCAGTGCGACCGGCAGATCCGGTTGCTGGCCAAGCGCGTGCAGGTCATCGCGCAGTGCCGGCACGCGACGGCGGTACTGCCAGCCGTTGCCGACCAGGGTGGTCAGCCAGTTGCCGTACTGTGTTTCGAAGCCGGCCAGCAAGGCGTGGTGGCGGCGCAGGATCTGCGCATAGGCCGCCGAATCGACCTGCCCCTGCGCTAACGCCTGCATCAGCGGCACCGCTTCGACCAGGCGATGGGCATCCTGGGTGGCATGGCGCAGCGCGAGCGCAGCCGATGGCGGAACTGCCAGGACGTCGGAAACCATAGGGGCTCAAGGCGGTGCCGCGGCACGAAGGACACCAGCCTAGCAGTGCCTGCGCAAATCGGAAAAAGCAGACGCGAGCGCAAGCTGAATAGGTTGGCTTCACGGCTGCGCCGCGGGTGCGGTGCCGGCGCCGCGCGCCGCCCGTTTCCAGGCCATGCCCCAGCCTGCGGCCAGCAGCACAGCGGCCAGCAACCACGGCGCGCCCGGCAGATGCAGCGGCGCACCGCTGCCGATGAACCAGGCGAAGACATTGGCGAACAGCAATGGGCCGGCGATGCCGGCCAGGCTGACCAGACCGGTGAGCGCGCCCTGCACGCGACCTTGCGCGTCGGCGCCGACCTCACGGGTGATCAGGGCCTGCGCGGACGGGGCGGCGATGGCCCACAACGCACTGATCGGCACACCGACCAGGAAGGCAGTGCCGCTGTCGGCCAGCCCATAGATGATGAAGCCGATCACCCCGCAGCCCAGCCCCAGCAACAACGCGCGGCGTTCGCCGAGCCGGCGCACCAGGCGGCCGACCAGCAACGCGTTGACGATGATGTTGCAGACACCGACACCGGCCAGTACCCAGCTCACTTCGCGCGGGCCCCAGTGGTACTGGTAGCCGGCGAACAGTACGAAAGTGCTGGGATAGACGTAGTGCGCCAGGTTGGCCAGGAACACCACCGACGCCAGGCCGAACACCTGTGGGTAGCGGCGCAGCAGTTTGAGCGCGCCCAGCGGATTGGCGTGCGACCAGTCCAGCCGCGCGGTGCGGCGTTCGGCGGGCAGCGATTCGGGCAGCACGAACCAGCCATACAGCACGTTCAACAGGGCAAGCCCGGCGGCAAACCAGAACGGCCAACGCAACCCGATGCTGCCCAGCCAACCGCCGATCAACGGGCCGGCAACAAAGCCGATGCCGAAGGCAGCACCAAGCATCCCGAATGCGCCGGCGCGTTTGTCCGGTGGGGTGACATCGGCGATGTAGGCATTGGCGGTGGAGAAGCTGGCCGAGCACACGCCGGAGATGATCCGCGCCAGCAGCAGCATCGGCAGGCTGTGGGCCGATCGCCATCAGGACGAAGTCCAGGCCCAGGCCCAGGCACGAGAGCAGGATCACCGGGCGGCGACCGAAGCGGTCGGAGAGCGCGCCCTGCAACGGCGAGCAGACGAACTGGATGGCAGCGAACAGGAAGCCGAACCAGCCGATCCAGCCGGCAGCCACCACGTAGTCGCCACCGGTGAAGTGGCGCACCAGATCCGGAAGTACCGGAATGATCACCCCGAAGGACAGCACGTCGATCAGGACGGTGATGAAGATGAAGATCAGCGCGGCGCGGCGGCGCCCCGGGACGGGAGCGGAATCGGGAGAGAGGGACATCGCGCGGCCCGGGGTGGTGAGGCCGGCAGTGTAGCGGCACAGGGAGGGCAGCTACCGGCGGTGCATTGGTTGCGCTGCGTGGCCCCGCGCAGCCTGGCCTCTGGTTCGCAGTGCCTGGCATGGCTGCCGGCCCTCATCCGCCCTTCGGGCACCTTCTCCCGCAGGCGGGAGAAGGCAGCGCGGTGGCGTGGGTGGCGTGGCTGGTGCCGGTGATCGGTTACTCGACGCTGATGGTCTGGGTCAGGGTGTGACTGGCGCCGGGAGCGACCTCGGTGACGTTCGGGTACGCAGTGCCTGGCCTGGTCGCCGGCCCTCATCCGCCCTTCGGGCACCTTCTCCCGCAGGCGGGAGAAGGCAGCGCGGTGGCGTGGCTGGCGTGGGTGGCGTGGCTGGTGCCGGCGATCGGTTACTCGACGCTGATGGTCTGGGTCAGGGTGTGGCTGGCGCCGGGAGCCAGTTCGATGACGTCCGGGCCGGCGTTGGCCGCTTCCAGGCAGACATAGTCGCGCCAGCCCTCGCCCACGTCGGCCATCTTCTTGCCGGCCTCTTCGCCCGGGTTCCAGGCCACCAGCGAGCGGCTGCCTTCGGTGGCGATGACGATGCGGCGGCCGAGCACCGGGTCGGTGAGCGTGTAGCGGCCACCGGCGTCGATGTAGATGCGGTCGCTACGGCCAGGATCGCGTGGGTCGCGCAGGCTCCAGTCGCCTTGCTGGCGGTGGGCGGTGGCGTAGTTCTCGTATTTATCCAGATAGTCCAGGCCGTCCAGGCCCTGCACGCTGACCTTGAGCGCGTCGCCGACGCGGAAGTAGTTATGCAGCGCCTGGGTGAAGCGCACCGGAGCGGCACTGGTGTTTTCGGTGATCAGGCGTTGCTCCAGCGTGCGGCCGATGCGCAGCGTCATGCGCAGGCGCAGCGCCAGGTCGTCGAAACGCGGCGGAGTGAGCGTGAGTACCACGGTGCCGTCGTCTTCGCGGCGGCTTTCGGTGAGTTGCCAGGCCACCGTGCGCACGAAGCCGTGGGCGGGGACGTCGCCGGTCTGGTCCTGGCGGCCGAAATACGGCCAGCACACCGGCGCGCCGCCGCGGATCGGGGTGGGCGGCTGCTTGGCGATGGGCGAGAGCCACATCACGTCCTGTCCGCCCTTGGGCACGAACGAGAGCAGCTGGCCACCGAACAGGCTGATGGCGGCGGTGGAGAACGGCGTTTCGATCAGCAGCGACGGAAACCCGTGGAAATCGCCTGTGGTCAGGCCGGTGGTGTCGGACATGGGGGATGCCTTGTGGACGCTGGGGGATTGGGCGAAGGCCGGGTATGCGGCCGGCAGCTTGAACGCGGTGGCGCGGATGGCGGCGGCGCCGGCCACCGGCGGGGCGGCGCGCAGCGCGGTGAGGATGCGTTGGCCGGGGCGGCCGTCGGCCGGTTGCAGGCCCAGGCGGGTCTGCTCGACCTGGATGGCGCGGCGAGTGGCGCTGCCGACCATGCCGTCGGCCTCGCCGATCGGGTAGCCACGGGCGAGCAGCAACTGCTGCAGCTCGCGCCGTTCGGGCCGGCCCAGGCCGGGGTCGTCGGTAGGCCAGGCCGCGATCAGGCCGGGGCCGCCACTTAGGCGGTCGGCGAGCAGGGCAATGGACAGCGCGTAACTTTCGGCGGCGTTGTAGGCGTAGATCGCGTCGTAATTGCGGAACACCAGGAACGCCGGGCCGGTGGCACCGGCCGGCAGCAGCAAGGCGGCCGGCGTTTCTGCCGGCAGTCCGGTCGGTGCCAGCGGTTTGCCGTCGGTGCCGAGCAGGCCGGCGCGTTGCCAGGCCTGTAGCGGTTGGCGGCGGGTGCGCCCGGCCTTGCTGGCGTCGAAGCCGCGCGGCAGGGTGACTTCCATGCCCCACGGACGGGCACGTTCCCAGCCGGCCTTGACCAGATAGTTGGCGGTGGAGGCCAGTGCATCGGGGATGCTGGTCACCAGATCGCGGCGGCCGTCGCCGTCGCCATCCACGGCGATGCGGGCGTAGGTCGAAGGCATGAACTGGGTTTGCCCGAACGCGCCGGCCCAGGAGCCGGTGAGTCCGTCCGCGGACAGATCGCCTTGCTGCAGCAGGCTGAGCAAGGCGAGCAATTCGCCGCGAAAGAACGGCTGGCGGCGGCCGGCGCACGACAGCGTGGCCAGCGACACCAGCAGCGGGCGCTTGCCGGTGACGCGGCCGTAATCGCTCTCCACGCCCCACACCGCCACGATGGTGGCCGGGTCCACGCCGGTTTGTTCGGACAGGCGGCCGAGCAGTTCGCGGTGGGTGACCAGCATGGCCTGGCCATCGGTGACGCGCTGGCTGTCGACCAGGCTGGCCAGGTAATCCCAGATGGGCGTGGTGAATTCGGGCTGCGCGTCCAGCAGTGGCAGGACGCTGGGATCGGGCGCCAGCCCGGCGGTGAAGCGCTGAAAGCTGGCAGCGTCCACGCCCTTGGCAGCGGCCTGGGTCTGCAGGCCGGCCAGGCAACGGTCGAAGGCCGGATCGGCACAGGCTGCCAGCGGCAGCAGCCCCAACACGAGCGGCAATGCGCGCCGGGACAGCGTCATGGCGCGATGGCCGGCGGGTGGGCAGAGGTCATGCAGTGGGATGCTCCTGCGCGGCAAGTCGAGCCGCCGAGCATAGCCAACCTGGATGGTGGCAGGCGTGCAGGATGGCGATAGGTGAGGCGTTCCGGGGTGGTCGGCGGCTCGATGCGAGCGATGGTGCCGCCGGCCCGACTGGCTCAGCTGCCCTCGCCGGTAATTCCGGTCAACATCGACAGGGTCGGCGCGGAGGGGGCGTTTTCGGTCACTCGGCGGGTGCGCGCGTGGCGCGGCGCGTCGTGGCGCGGGCCGAAGCGAATCAGTGCGGTCGCCACGCACGCCGGCAGCACGACCGCGAACACGACCGCCGCCAGAATCGCCCATTGCCAGAGATTGAAGGTTGCCATGATCCAAGTCCCCCGCGGCGGAGTTCGCCTGCGCGGCAAGCTTCGGCGATCGGCTGCGAACGCGGCGTCGACAAATGGCGGGTCTGGATGCCGTTCGTCGGGCTGAACCGGGCTTCAGGGCTGCGCGTTGGGATGCGGACGAGTCGGTTGGCTGCGCGGGTGTGAAGACGTGGTTGGGGTTGCTTGGGCTGCGGTAGCGACTGGCCCGGGTCGTGCTCAGCGCGCGTCGAGGTAGTACCAGTGGCCGGCTTCGCGCACGAAACGGCTGTGTTCGGTCATGCGCACCGCGCTGCCGCCACCGATGCGATAGCGCGCCAGGAAGACCACCTCGGCCGTCTCGGGGCCGGTCTCGAGGGTGCGCTGCACAGTTCAGGCCAAGCCAGGTGGTGCGCCCGCCTTCGTCCAGCGACAGCGCGGCCGGGCGCGTGGACGGGTGCCAGCTGGCCAGCAGGTACGCAGCATCGCGGCGCACGTAGGCGCTGTAGCGGGCGCGCATCAGGGTCTCAGCGTCAGGCGCGGCGGCGCCGGCGTGGTAAGGGCCACAGCACTGCGCGTAGTTGGCGGGGCGGCCGCAGGGACAGGGGTCGGTGGGTGTGGAGGTTGGCATGCGGGGATTGTGGGGGATGGGATTGGGGATTGGGGCGTTGTTTAGCAGCCTCTTATCGAACAACACGAGGCTTCGCCCCCTACCCTCACCCATCTCCCGCACGGAGAGGGGCTTTGGATGCCGTGACCTGATGTTGCACGGTCTCCATTGCGTATGCGTGGGTGACACGGGGCAGGCATCGGCTCGCTACTGCTGATGCTGATACTGCAACTGCCGACGCGGCTACACCTGCCGCGATTCCGTTGGCTTTTACTGCGGCGCGCGACCTCGGTGCACTCGCTATGCTGTGGCCCCTATTGTGCGGAGCGTGGCCTTGCTGGAATTGATTCCCACCGAATTGCCGTGGCTGCTGTGCATTGCCTTCGTGGCCGGGTTGGTGGATGCGGCGGTCGGTGGTGGCGGATTGATCCAGCTGCCTGGCCTGTTTGCGACACTGCCGCAGCAGGCGCCATCGCTGATTCTGGGCACCAACAAGTTCAGCGCAATGTTCGGCACCGCTGCGTCGGCGTGGCGATACGCGCGCACGGTGCGCTTTCCGTGGCGGCCGGTGCTGTATGCCACCGCGGCGGCGTTTACGTTTTCGTTCCTGGGCGCGACCGCCGTCAGCCTGATGCCCAGGCAGGCGGTGCGGCCGCTGATTCTGGTGCTGCTGATCGCGATGCTGATCTACACGCTGATCAAGAAGGACTTCGGCGCGCTGCATCGGCCACGTCGGATCGGCCGGCGCGAACTGGCCACCGCGTTGGCGATGGGAGCGGCGATCGGCTTCTACGACGGGTTCTTCGGCCCGGGGACGGGCAGCTTTCTGATCTTCCTGTTCATTCGCTTTTTCGGGCTGGATTTCCTGCGCGCCTCGGCGGCGGCAAAAGTCGTCAACCTGGCCACCAACCTTGCGGCGTTGTCGTTCTTCTTGCCCAGTGGACAGGTGATGCTGGCGATCGGCCTGCCGATGGCGGCGGCAAACGTGGCCGGCGCGGTGGCCGGCACAAGGATGGCGTTACGCGGCGGCACGCCATTGATCCGCAAATTGTTCCTGGTGCTGGTGATCGTGCTGATCGGCAAGATGGGCTGGGATCTGCTGCAGCAGTAATCGCAACGTGCTGGCGATGCGAGATGCTCGATGGGCGACGCCACCGCGCAGATGGCGTCGCCCGTGCCCGATGGTCAGCGCTTGCCGCGCGACTGCGCCGTGCCTGGCTTGGCGCCGCGCGTTTTGGCCGGTGAAGCAGTCGTCGCCGCGCGCTTGGAGCTTGTCTTGCCGGCACCGCGTACTGGCTGCCCGGTCGATGCAGCTGTTGCACGTGGCTTGGCTGCGGCAGTTTTCACCGCCGCAGAGGCGGTGGCGCCCTTCCCGGATGTGGCGCTGGATGCGTTTGTGGCCGCAATCGGCTTGCCCGGTGTTTTCGAAGACCGAGTGGTCTTGCCGACGCTGGACCTGGATGCAGCTGCCGAAGGCACCGCCGACGCACCCGATGCGCGTTTGTCGGATGCCGCCTTGCTAGCCAAAGCTGGAGTGCGCAAAGTCGATTTCTTGGTCTGCATTGCTTGCGACTGTGCCGCAGCGCGCGTGGAAGATGCGGTCTTGGCGGTCTTGGCGTTCCTGTTCTGCTTGTTCGCCGTCGCGACTGCCGGCGTGCGCTGACCGGTCTGCGTTTCCGGCGCCGCGGACAAGGTCTCATCGGTGGCAGGCGATGCCGTGGGCACTGCGGCGCCGTCAATTGCCATGCCATCTGCGCTGACAGCGCCCTGCACTCCTGCAGGCTCGCCCGCAGCCTCGATCGACGGCGCAGCATCAACGGCATCGGCAACTGCCGGCTCATCGCCACGCGCGCGCTCGGGCAGCTTCAATCGCTGTGCCTGCTCGTCGTATTCGATCAGCAACACGCCGGAGTTGTGGCGGCCGCTGATTTCGACAAAGCACGCGCCGCCGATGAAGGGCTCCAAGGTCATCACCGACTTCAACGGCGTGGCCACCACCATCTGGAAGCCGAAGTTCTCGAAGATATTCATCGCAAGCGCAGTGAATTCGTTGTCGGCCTTGTCGAAGGCTTCATCCAGCACCACCGCGCAGTAGCGCGGCAGTTCGCCGTCTTCGCCGCCGAGCTGGTAACGCAACGCGGCCGCCAGGCAGGTGGTTGCCAGCTTCTGGCGCTGACCGCCGGATTTGCCGGCGCCGCTGCGGTAGATCTCCACCTGCGCACGGGTCTGGGCGTCCAGCTCCACACCGATGAACTCCACATGCAGGCGCACGTCCAGCACCTGCTCGCGCCAGCGGCGTGCCTCCGGTTCCTGCGCGCCCAGGCGCGCCACCAGCGCGCGCAAGGTGGAAAACTGCGCTTCGGCCAGGGCCCGGTCTTCGGTCTGTTGATGCGACAGCACTGCGCGCAACTGCTGCTGGAATTCCTGCACTTCGGCCAGGCGGCGGTCGCCGACCTCGATGGTCAGGATGGTGTCGCGGTTGAACGGCACCTGCTCCAGGCTGGCGTTGACCTCGTCCATGCGCTGCTTGATGCCCTTGTGGGCCTCGGCGGTGTGGCGCTGCAAGGCCAGCAGGTTGTTCTTGCTCTGGGTCTGCAACAAATCGAAGAAACGATGCTCGTGCCGCGGCAGGCCATCGCTTTCCAGCCGGTCCAGGCGCGCGAGGAAATCGTCGGCGCTGGCAAGGCTCACGGTGAAATCGCCGCTGTCTTCGGGCCACTGCTGGCAATACTTGCGGAAGCATTCCAGCAACTGCGCGCTGAGCCGGCTGTCGCGGCCCTGGCTGTCGGCCAGCTGCTCGGCCAGGCCACGTTCGACCACGCGAAAATGCGCTTCCAGATTGTCCAGCGACAGCGGCGTCAAGGCGGCGAGCCGTTCCCGCAGGCCCTGCAACTGGGTGGGCGTGAGCGTAGCGCTGCCGGCGCGGCCCGCACATGCGGCATGCTGCTGTTCGAGCCGCACGCGCTCGCGCGCCAGTTGCGCGCGCTCCAGCCGCACATCTTCATAAGTGCGCTTGGCCTGGTCGCGCAAGGTGCGTGCGGTGTCGATGGCCTGGCCGAGCGCGCGCAGGCCACTGTTGCCTTCGCGCAGCTGCACTAACTGTTCATCGATATCGCTCAGGCGCTGCAGCTTGGGACCGACGTCGATCTCGTCCCAGTCGCGCTCCACCAGGGTGTGGGCAGCCAGTTGGCGCTCCTGGTCCTGCTCACGCTGCTTGCGCAGCGCTGCGACATCGGCATCGCAGCTGGCGATGCGCTGGGCCAGCGCCTGCGCTTCGCGCTCGAACACCTTGAGCTTGTCGCGGTTGTCGTGACCGAGCAGCCAACGCTTGCGGTCGTTGACGGCGTGGCGGTCGTCCTTTTCGTAACGATCGCCCGGGTGCTTGACCTGGCCCTCGCGGGTGATCGCGCGGTCGGCGTTGCGCAGTGCGGCGGCGTTGTCCACGCAGGCGTAGTCGAAACGGCGGGTGAGCTCGTTGCGCAACCATTCGGTAAAGGCGTGCTCGCGCAATTGCAGCTTGCCGGGCAGCGCGCCGGGATCGACCCGCCGCGAGTGCAGCTCGTCGTTACGGCGCACACGGAAGTACACCAGGCGCGTACCGATATGGGTGCGGTTGACCCATTCACTGACCTGCGCGTAATGCCGCTCGTCCACCAGCAGCGACTGCGCGAAGCCGTGCAGCACACGCTCGATGGCGCCGCGCCAGGCCGATTGGTCTTCGCGCACCTGCACCAGCTCGCCCACGAACGGCAGCGCAGCCTCGGCAATGCCGGTGTCTTCGCACAAGCGCGCGCGCAGCGCCTGCATCGGTGCGGGCATGCTCGATGGCGCGCGCTTCAGCGCATCCAGTTCGGCGCGGATCTCGGCAAAGCGGCGTTCGTCGTCGCGCCGCGCGCCCATGCGCTCGGCGATCGCCTCGTCCAGCGCGCTGGCGTCGTGCTTGCCGTTATCCAGCACGGTTTGCGCATGCGCGACCTGTGCGGCAAAGCCGCTGGCGCCGGCCGCCAGGGCGGTACCGAGCTGGCGGCAGGCCTGTTCGATCTGCGCACGGCGACGCAGGCGTTCGTCGCGCTCGCGCTCCACACGCGCACGCTCGCGTTCCAGTTCCTCGATCTGCTCGCCACCGGCAGCACGCTGCTCGCGCTCCAAGCCAACCAGTTTTTGTTCGTGGTTATCCAGCGATTCGCGGCGCTGGCCTTCTTCGCCGGCCAGTCCACGGTCCTGGTTATCGAGCTCCTGCAAGCGCTCATCCAGCAGGGCCAGCCGCTGCTGCTCGCGGTAGCTGTCCACGCCCAACTGCAGCTCGCGCAACTCGCCAACGCTGTGGCGCAACGCCATCAGCGCCGCATGGTGCTCGCGCGCGGGGGTCAGCGTTTCCACCTGGCGCCGCGCGGTGACCACCGCATGGTGGGCGCCATCGAGTTCGGCAAAATCCTCCACCAGCCGATCGGCCGCTTCGAAAGTGCGCGGCTCATCCAGCATGAAGCCGCGCAGGAACGCATTGAGATCGCCCAGGTTCTTGGCCGACTGGGTCTTGTGCAGCAGCCGCAGCGCCATCTCGTTGCCGATGCCCAGCGCATGCCGGAAGCGTTCGGCATAGCCGGCGAAGCCGTCGAAATGCGCCACTTCCTCACCCAATCGCGCCTTGAGCTTGCGCAGGTCCAGATCGAAGCCATCCAGCTCGGTCGCCACGTCGAAACGGCGTGGCGCGACCATGTAGTGCCGCCGCACATCGGCTGCCGCGTTACCGCTGCCGGCGATCCAGAACAAGCGGATCAGGCTCACCGCCTCGCCGTGCGCATTTGCGTATTCCAGCACCAGCGCGGTCCAGGTCGCGCCCTTGCGCAGGTATTGGGTGGCGATTTCGCCGGACGCGCTGTCCTGCTGATCGGCCCACGCACCGCGTACATACGACACCAGACTCCGATCGCGCCCGCTGCGCTCGGCTTCGCGCGCGGCGGCGTTGAAGTCGACGATGCTCGGCGGCGTCAGCAGTGCCGACATCGCATCCAGCAAGGTGGACTTGCCCGAACCCGAACGCCCAACGAACAGGAAGCCCTTTTCCGCAATCGGCACTTCGGTCAGCCCGTTGAAGGTGCCCCAGTTGTGCACCTGCAAGCGGCGCATGCGGAACTGCTGCGCACGTTGCTCGGCAAGCGTCTCGGCAAACAAGGAAGCACCCGGCGACGCCGGCGACAGGTTGGACTGGGAATTCATTGCTCACTCACCAAAACAGAACGACAGAGACGCCAAGGACAGACCATTACGAACGGTGAAGCTTTCTTTGGGGTGCGGTGATGCGGTGATGCGGTGATGCGGTGATGCGGTGATGCGGGTCAAGTTTGAGCAACGGATGGAATGCGTGGACGGCTTCGCGACCGGGGTCGCTCCTACAGAGAAGCAGGTTCTTTGCACCGGCTGGCGTGGAGGTCGCACCAGTGCGACGAAAGCTACGGGTTTTCGAGCACCTGCAGCACTAACCCTGTCCACATCGGCCGATCACGACCACCATCACTCCTTCCTAGTCACTGCATCACGACATCCCTGCTTTGCTGCTTTGCTGCTTTGCTGCTTTGCTGCTTTCAACATCGTGTTGCTGATGCAGACCCTTGCTGTTGCTGTTGCTGTTGCTGTTGCTGTTGCTGTTGCTGTTGCGTAAGCAGTTTGCACTTCGCGGCCCCATACCGCAGCGGCAAGGCCGGCAGATACAACCCGCAGGGCGGCGCGCATGGATGCGCGACGTTTTTGTAAGGGACAGGGATGTCCCTTACAAAAATTTCTGCCGGACTTGCGCACCCGCAGCGCCGAAGGCGCGTAGGGCGCGAGGACGGGGTGTGCTTTCTTTTGGTTACTTTTCTTTGCACAAGCAAAGAAAAGTGACTCGCGCCCGACAGGGCGTGAAAGCTCTACCCCGCGACCAAGCAAACCCAGATCACTCAGCACGCACCACACACCGCCTGACACCGCACCCTCATCCGCCCTTCGGGCACCTTCTCCCCCATGAAGGAGGACAATGTCCCGAGGGGAGAAGGGAGATGCAAGAGACATCAATCCAACGCAACCTCCCCCTCACGCAGCTCCCGATACGCCACCACCAACGCCTGCACATCCTCTGCCGAGAACAACAGCTTCAACACCGGCGACACTTCATAGCGCTCCTCGCTGCCGCGCAAGCGCGACAGCAACTGGTTGTCGCGCATCTTGCCGATGGCCGTCATCACCCGCCGCGCGAAGCCCGCCCGATCGGTGGACACGTTCTTCTCGTAGACCGACAACGCCTCCACCAACTGCGCCTCGTCCACCACCGCGCGCTCGCCGCGCGTATCGGCCTCGGCCAGTTGCTGGCGCAGGAACAGCAGCAACACCGACTCGATAAACGTCAGCGGCGCGCTGCGTAGCAAGGTGGGCGATTCCAGCTCGGCGGTGTCGGCCTGGCGGGTGAAGGCCACCCCGCCCTCGCGGTCGAGCACCAACTCCAGAAACAGCTCGCACAGCACCTGGCGGATCGCCACCTCGTTGCGCAATAACGCCGGCCACAGCGCGCCGTGCCGTTGCGCGTCGATGCTGGGCCCTGCCAGCAACTGGCACAGTGCGCGCCGCGCGTCGAACGGCAGCGTGCCGGTATCGCCCAAGAACAGTTCGCCGCGCGGCTCGGCACTGGAGATGTGGGTCATCGGCATGCGCTCGTCGATGGACGCCGCCCCGGTGCTCTCGTCGGCGTCCAGGCCGGTGTCCTCAGACCAGTTCATTGCGTTTCTCCCGGGTAAACCACACCAAGGGAATGCGCGCGCGCCGCACGGCGCCGTCGCTGCCTTCCCATTGCACCGTTTCCATCTGTCCTTCGATCACCATGCCGTGGCGCGTGCCCAGCGACAGGTAGCCGATCACGCTGCCCAGGCCCTGCACGGCCGGGCGTTGTTGCAGGGCGTCGCCGATCGTCAGCCGCGGGCGTTGGCCGAGCAGATCATGCAGGTCGCGGCGCAGGCTGCGCACATCGATCTCCGACTGCGCGACCAGGTCGCCCACGCTGTCCAGCGAGATCTCGGCCGCATCGGCGGCCTGTACGCGTCCATCGACCTGGGTAAGCCGCGGGTCGTGCAGCCGCCATTGCGACAACGAACGCAGACGGCTGCTGCTGAGCGCCTGCGTATAGCCGGTGGCGGTGGTGGCGTGCAGGCTCTCGCGCAATTGCAGGGCTTCGCCCTGCGCCTGCTTGAGCAATTGATTGAGCCGGCGCTGTTCCAGATACCCACGGCTTTGCACGAAACCGCGCAGGCTGCGCGCGAAATGCTGCATCACCGTGTGCACCTCGCCGCCGCGCTCCAGCAGCGTGCCGGTCAGCCCGCGCAGGAAGGCGCGTTCGCGGCGATCGAGCTTGCGGGCAAAGCCACGGGCAAGCAGCGCATCCAGCGCCTGGTCGAGCTGGCTGCTTTGCTGGGTGTCGTTGAGCAGACTCCAGAACGCCTCGAAGGTGCGCCCGGCCTCGCTGTCTGCAATCACATCCACGCCGTCGAACAATTGTTCGAGCACGTCGCCGCGCGCGCCTTCGTCGTCGATGATGCGCTCGCGGAATTGGCGGTTGAGCTGCTCGAAGTCGTCGCGCACGCGATGGAAATCTTCGGCCAGCTCGTCGGAGAGATGGATCAGGTCGCGCGCGCGTTCCAGCGCGCGTTTGCCGTCCAGCGCGGCCACGCGGCCGGAAGCCACGCGTTCGATCTCGGCATCGATGCGCGCGCGTTCGTCGCGCAGCGCGGCCAGCCGGAGCTCCGGATCGGCTTCGGTCTGCCCGGCCAGCTGCACCAGTTGCTGGATCACTAACGACAGGCGGCTTTCGGTGGCGCTGCTGCTGCTTTCGCGCAGGCCGGCGATGAAGCGGATGGCCTGGGTCGTGGCACGCGAGAGTTCGTATTCTTCTTCGGTTGCGCCTTCGGGCAGGCGGCGTTCCAGCCAGCCCTGTGCCAGCCAATGCGCCAGATACGCCTGTGCGGTGCGCGGCAGTTCGCGCGACAGCTCGTCGGCGCGCAAGGCGTCGAGCTGGCGCTGCAAACGCTCGTGCAACACGGCCGACGGCAGGCGGCGTTCGCCATCCATCAGCACCGTCTGCAGCAGGCCGATCAGTTCGGGGGCGTGGTCGGCGGCGAGCAGTTTCCATACCGGCTGCTCGCGCAGTTGCCGGTAGCCGGAGATACGTGCCTGGTGCTTCATGGGCGCTGCCGCGACTGCCTCAACGCTTGCCGCCCACGGCGATGAACTGCAGGAATTCGGCGCGGGTGCGCGCGTCTTCGCGGAAGCTGCCCAGCATCTTGGAGGTCACCATGCTGACGCCGCGCTTGTGGATGCCGCGGGTTGTCATGCACTCGTGCGCGCCTTCCACCACCACGCCCACGCCAAGCGGCTGCAGCACGTCCTGGATGCATTGGGCGATCTGCGCGGTCATCTTTTCCTGCACCTGGAAGCGGCGCGCGTAGCTTTCCACCACGCGCGCCAGCTTGCTGATGCCGACGACCTTGCCACGCGGCAGATAGCCCACGTGCACCTTGCCGATGATCGGCGCCATGTGGTGCTCGCAATGGCTTTCATAGGAAATGTCGCGCAGCACGATCAACTCATCGTAGCCGGCCACTTCCTCGAAGGTGCGTTCCAGGTATTCGCGCGGTTCTTCGCGATAGCCGCTGAACCAGTCGCCGTAGGCTTCGGCCACCCGGCGCGGGGTGTCCAGCAGACCCTCACGCGTGGGATCTTCGCCCGCCCAGCGCAACAGGGTGCGCACGGCCTCTTCGGCCTGGGTCTGGGTGACGGAGGAATCGGGCTGGTTGGACTGGCTCATGCGCGGATGCACCCAAAAGGGGCGAGCATGGTACCTGAGGACGGCCCGGCCGCCCCAGTGGCGGTTGCGCCAGCTTGCAAATATTCAGTGACTATTGATTCATTTATGAATTGATAGCATCCTATCTATTATGAAGCCTGTTCTTTCTCCACGCGCCCGGCTCAGTTCCGGCCTGTTGGTGGCTGCCCGTCAGTGGCAACGCCTGGCCGATCAGGCGTTCGCCGAGTTCGACCTGTCCAGCGCCTGCACCGGACCATTGCTGATGATCGGGCGCTCCGGCGGCGGCATCCGCCAGGTGGCGCTGGCCCAGCAACTGGGCATGGAAGGCCCCTCGCTGGTGCGCTTGCTGGACAAGTTGGCCGCGCAGGGCCTGCTGCGCCGCCAGGCGGACAGCAGCGACCGCCGCGCCAACCAGCTCTGGCTCACCGATGCAGGCCAGGCGCTGGTCGGCCAGATCGAGATCCGCCTGGATGCACTGCGTGCGCAGGTATTCGGCGCACTCAGCGACGCCGACGTGCAGGTGGTGCTGACCTTGTGGGAGCAGATCGCGCAGGCGCATGCGCGGCTGAGCCAGGCCGACTGAGTCGGCTGCCGGCGTCGCGCGCGACGCCCGTTGTGCCTTTTCCGATGCTCTGCGCGCTGCGCCGGGCGTTGTGGTTCCTTCTCCAGGATGTGCCCGATGTACGGCGAATTCAGTCTCTACGGTGTGTTCGTACCCACCTTGCTGGCGTTGATGACGCTGGCCTACCTGCTCAACAGCGGCATCGCCGCGCTGCTGACCCGCGCCGGCGCCTACCGCTACATCTGGCACCCGGCGCTGTTCAACCTGGCGCTGTACATCGCACTGCTGGGCGGCCTGTTCTTCCTTACCCGTTGGATGCAATCGTGAAAAAGCTAATCAAGACCGCGGGGCCGGCACTGCTGACCCTGGCGATGGTGATGGTGGCCGCGTTGGTGTTGCAGCACCTGTGGCGTTATTACATGCAGGCGCCGTGGACGCGCGATGCGCACGTGGGCGCCGATGTGGTGCAGGTGGCGCCGGATGTCTCCGGGCTGGTGGAATCGGTGGCCGTGGCAGACAACCAGCCGGTCAGGCGCGGGCAATTGCTGTTGGTGGTGGACCGCGCGCGCTACGAAATCGCCCTGGAACAGGCGCGCGCCGCACTGGCCGAACGCCAGGCCACGCTGACCCAGCTGCGCCGCGAGATCGCGCGTGACCGCAGCCTGCAGGATCTGGTCGCCGCCGAAGATGCCGAAGTGCGCCGCTCCAACGTACAAAAGGCGCAGGCCGCAGTGGCCACCGCGCAATCGGCGGTTGATCTGGCCCAGCTCAACCTGGACCGCACCCAGGTGCGCAGCCCGGCCGAGGGCCGCGTCAGCGACCGCACCGTGCGCGTGGGCGACTACGTCACCGCCGGGTGCCCGGTGGTGGCGGTGCTGGACACCGGCTCGTTCCGTGTCGATGGCTACTTCGAAGAAACCCGCCTGCAGGGCGTGCACCCCGGCCAGCGCGTGGACGTGCAGCTGATGGGCGAGCCGCTCACGCTGCATGGGCATGTGCAGAGCATCGCCGCCGGTATCGAAGACCGTTACCGCAGCGGCAGCGCCGGCGCATTGCCCAATGTCACGCCTGCGTTCGACTGGGTGCGGCTGGCGCAGCGCATTCCGGTGCGCATCGTGCTGGACCACGTGCCTGCGCATGTGCAGTTGATCGCAGGGCGCACTGCCACGGTGAGCATCCTGCCCGACACAACGCACGCAACCCCGGTGACCGCGCCTGCCCGTGTGCAGGCCAAGGCGGCGCCATGAACCGCGCGATGTTGCGTCCGCTGGGATTGGCCGCACTGCTGAGCATGCTCGGTGCCTGCAGCACGGTCGGCCCGAACTACGCCGTGCCCGACGATGCGGCGTACCGGCGGCCGGCCGCCAATGCCGCATTTCTCGATACCGGCAACGACCAGGTACGACCCGGCGCCGCGTTGCCGGCGCGCTGGTGGGCGCTGTATCAGGACCCGGTGCTGGATGGCCTGATCGAGCAGGCCCTGCGCGACAACATCGAGCTCAAGGTCGCCGGTGCCAATCTGCGCCGCGCCGCTGCGCTCTACGAACAGGCCATGGATGCCGGCGGTTTCGATTACGAGGTGGAAGCCGGCGTCAGCCGCGCGCAGGTGTCGGCTGAGGCGTTTTTGCAGGAAGAAAAGCTGCCGGTGTTCAACCTGGCCGATGGCAAGTTCGGCGTGTCGTACCAGTTCGATCTGTTCGGCAAGCTGCAACGCGGCGCCGAAGCCGCACATGCCGATACCCAAGTGGCGCAAGCGGCGATCGATCTGGCGCGCGTCAGCGTGGCCGCGCAGGTGGCCGGCAGCTACGTGGAGATTTGCCACGCCAACCATGAGCTGCAGGTGGCCGAGCATTCGCTGCAGTTGCAGCAACACAGCCGCCAGATCACCCAGCGCCTGATCGCGGCCGGTCGCGGTACGCCACCGGACCTGGCGCGCGCCACCGCACAGGTCGCGATGCTGGAAGCGGCGCTGCCGCCGCTACGCGCGCGCCGCCAGGCCGCCGGTTACCAACTGGCCGCGCTGCTCGGCAAGACGCCCGGCCAGGTGCCGGCCGGCGTGGACAGCTGCGCGCACGCGCCGGCAGTGCAGCAGCCGATCCCGATCGGCGATGGCCGCGCGCTGCTGGCGCGCCGTCCGGATGTGCGCCAGGCCGAGCGCCGGCTCGCCGCTGCCACCGCACGCATCGGCGTGGCCACTGCCGAGTTGTACCCGGACATCCGCCTGGGTGGTTCGATCGGCGCCACCGGCCTGCTGGCGGATTTCGGCGAGCCGGCCACGCACGCGTGGTCGTTGGGTCCGCTGATTTCCTGGACGCTGCCCTCCAGCGGTGCGCGTGCGCGGGTGCGCGCCACCGAAGCCGGTGCCGACGCGGCGCTGGCGCAGTTCGACAACACCGTGCTGCAGGCCCTGCGCGAAGTGCAGACCACCTTGTCGCGCTATGCGCAGGATCTGGACCGCCTGCATCTGCTGGAACAGGCGCAGCAACAGGCCGAGCTGGCGTCCTCGCAAAACCGGCGCCTGTATCAGGGCGGACGCACGCCGTACCTGTCCAGCCTGGACGCCGAGCGCACCCTGGCCAGCGCCGACATGACCCTGGCCAACGCACAGGCCCAGGTGTCGCAGGACCAGATCCAGCTGTTTCTGGCGCTGGGCGGCGGTTGGGAGGCCGACGCCGGGCGCACCGACGCGACCGCTGCACGATGAGCCCGTTGTTGCGCGATCGCCAGGCCTGGCTGTTTTCGGCCAAGACCTTTGCCGCCTCGATCGCGGCGCTGTATGTCGCGCTTGCCGGCAATCTGTCGCGACCGTACTGGGCAATGGCCACGGTCTACATCGTTTCGCAACCGCTGCTCGGCCCCACCCGTGCCAAGGGCGTGTACCGCGTGCTCGGCACCTTGCTGGCCGGTGTGGCCACCTTGGTGATGCTGCCGAATCTGGTGGAAACGCCGTTGCTGCTGAGCGCGGCGATGGCACTGTGGCTCTCGGCCTGCCTGTTCCTGGCGCTGCTCAATCGCGGCCCGCGCGGCTATGCATTCCTGCTGGCCGGCTACACCACCGCCTTCATCGGCTTCCCGGCGGTCACCTCGCCGGAAGGCATCTTCGACACCGTGGTGGCCCGCAGCGAAGAGATCATCCTGGGCACGGTGATGGCGGTGCTGTTCGCGTCGCTGCTGTTCCCGGCCTCGGTCAAACCGATGGTGACCGCGCGGATCGGCAACTGGATGCAGGATGCGGCCCAGTGGTGCCGCCAGGTGCTGCAGCGCGGCCCGTCGCAGGCGCCGCGCAATCGGCTGGCGGCCGATCTGGTGCAGTTCGAGGCCTTGATTGCCTTCGTGCGCCACGACGACCCACGCCATGCCGGCGCCGCGCCTGCGCTGGAACAGTTGCGCGCACGCATGCTGATGCTGTTGCCGGTGCTGTCGTCGATTGCCGACCGCCTGGACGCCCTGCGGCGCGGCGATGCTGCGCCCGGCTCGGAGGTAGCGACATTGCTGGAGGATGTCGCTGCGTGGGTGGATCATGTCGCTGGCACCGGCAGTGCCGATGCCGATGCCGCCCGTCAGGCTGAGGCACTGCGTGCGCGCATCGAGGCAGTGCGCCCAGTGGTGGATCAGGACATCGATCGCCTGCTGCTGGACAGCCTGCTGCTGCGCCTCAAGGAGCTGCTCGACCTGTGGCAGGACTGCCGCGCGTTGCAGCAGGCGCTGGTGCAAGGCACCGCGCCCGGCGCGCTGCGTACGCTGTCTGCTGCGGCGCCTGCTGCATCCATGCCAACCGACGCTGCAGCGCGTGATGCCACGGCGCACTCGGCAACGCCCGGCGCGTTGCTGCAGCGCCTGGGCTTCTCGCGCCGTCGCGCTGCGCAGCAGGCCTTGCCCGCGCGGGACGACGCGGCGCCGCACGCCGGCGCGTTGCCCTCGTCAACGCCTGGGGCATCGACGCAACCATCGGGCCAGCCGTCTGCAGAGATTGCTGACACTCCGGTTGCGGCACACGCCACGCGCCACATCGATTTCGGCATGGCCGCGTTTTCCGCGCTGAGCGCCGGCTTCGCGCTGATGGCGTATTGCGTGCTGTGGATCGGCATCGGCTGGGAAGGTGGCGGCAACGGCGCGATGATGGCCGCAGTCACTGCTGCGTTTTTCGCCGCGCAAGACGACCCCGCGCCGAGCATGCTGTCGTTCCTGACCTGGGCGGTGGTGGCCAGCGTGGTTGCCGGCATCTATCAGTTCGGCATCTTCCCGGCCATCCACGATTTTTCGATGCTGGTGTTGGTGCTGGCGGCGGTGTTCCTGCCATTGGGGGCGCTGCTGCATCGCCCCAGGAGCATGCTGATCGCCTTGCCGCTGGTGGTGAACCTCACCGCGCTGCTGAGCCTGCAGAACACCTACAGCGCCAACCTGCAGAGCTTCGTCAATGCGGCAGTGGCGATGGTGCTGGGGATCGGGTTTGCCGTGGTGCTCACGCGTCTGTTTCGTTCGGTCGGTGCCGAATGGAGCGCGCGCCGGCTGGTGCGCCAGGGCTGGCGCACGCTGGCCGATGCCGCCGACGGACACGGTGCGCAGGATCGCCAGCACTTTGCCGCACGCATGCTGGATCTGCTTGGTCTGCTTGCGCCACGGCTGGCGTTGACGCCGGAAGGTAGCGACCTGGCTTCGGTGGATATGCTCAACGAAGTGCGCGTGGGCTTGAACATCCTGCAGCTGCGCCGTGCACGGCATGGCTTGCCGGCGTCCAGTCGCGATGCGGTGGACGCGATTTTGCGCGATGTGGCCGCGTACTACCGGCAGCAGGTTGCACGGAAGCGTCCGTTGCCGGGTCCCGACTCTTTGCGTGACCGTCTGGATGCATCACTGACGCGCGTGGGCAAGGTGCCGGCAGGCGCGCATCGCGATGAAGCGTTGTTGGGGTTGGTTGGGCTGCGTTACAGCATGTTTGCGAAGACAACAGCGCAGCATCAGGACGGCGCAGAACAGCCGCCCGCGTTAGCCCCTCTCCCGCCGGGACGATAAGGCACTGCTTGCGCGCCATTGGCGCGCGTGTCTTGCAGCGCCCGCGCTGCTAGTGCGGACCGGGGCGCGGAGCGGGGGTTGAGCTGAGGGTTTGGCTACCAATGCACGACCGCAGCATCGATGCTTCACTTTGGCGGCGCGTGGCGACGCGTTTACCACGCTCGGTATGCCAATCACCTGAGGCGCCCCTCATCCGCCCCTTCGGGGCACCTTCTCCCCCATGAAGGGGGACAATGTCCCGCAGGGAGAAGGGAAGGGCTCTGCCCGCGCGCACGCATCACCGCTTGCGCTGATGCATCGCTGCTTCGTTGTCCAGCCAGTTGCTGCCCTTGTTGGTCAGGAAGAACATGTAGACCACCAACGACACCGCGATCACCGCCGTCGCATAGATCACGAACTCGGTCACATGGTTGGTCTTCAACGAGGCCTGGTACAGCAACGGCGCGGTTCCGCCGAAGGCCGAATTGGCCAACGCGTAGCCAAGGCCGACACCCAGCGCGCGCACGTGGGTGGGGAACAATTCCGCCTTCACCACTGCATTGATCGAGGTGTAGCCGGTCAGGATCACAAAGCCCACGGTGAGGATCGCGAACGCGGTCAGCCAATCGGTCTGCTTGGGCAGTTCCATCACCAGGAACCAGGTGTAGAGCACGCCGCCGATGCCGAAGAACACCAGCAAGGTCTTGCGCCCGACGATGTCCGACAACCAGCCGCCGACCGGCTGCATCAGCATCAGCACGGTCAGGGCCACCAGGTTGATGATGGTGCCGGCCATCACGTCGCCACCGGCGAACGCGGTCTGGATCATCTTCGGCCCGGTGACCGAATAGGTGTAGAACGCGATCGTACCGCCGGCGGTGATCAGGAAGCACAACAGCAGCGGGCGCCACTGATTGACGAACAATTCGCGCATCGAACCGGAAGCCTTGGCCTTGCCGGTCCGCGAATCGGCGATGGATTCGGAGCTCAGCGACTCGTCCATCGTGCGGCGCAGCCAGAACACCACCAACGCGCCGATGCCACCCAGCCCGAACGCCACGCGCCAGCCCCATTCGGAGACCTGCGAGGCATCGAAGAAATGCAACATGATCAGCAAGGTGGTCTGTGCCAGCACGTGCCCGCCCACCAGCGTCACGTAATGGAACGACGACAGGAAGCCGCGCCGGCCGGGAATCGCCGCCTCGGACATGTACGTGGCGCTGGTGCCGTATTCGCCACCGGTCGCAAAGCCCTGCAGCAGGCGCGCCACCAACAAGATGATCGGCGCAGCGATGCCGATCGTGGCCACCGTGGGCGTGATCGCAATGACGAACGAGCACAGCGCCATCACCGACACCGAAATGGTCAATGCCAGCCGGCGGCCATAACGGTCGGCGAAGCGGCCGAAATACCAGGCGCCAATCGGGCGCATCAAGAACGTCATCGCAAAGATCGCCCACACGAACATGGTGGCGTTCTTGTCTTCCTTGGAAAAGAACTGCGACTCGAAGTAGGTGGCGAACACCGAATAGACGTAGACGTCGTACCACTCGACGAGGTTGCCGGCCGAGCCCTTGAGCGTGTTGGACACCGAGCGGCGAAGGCTGACGGCAGCCGTGCCAGAACCGGCAGCGATCGGAGACGATGGGGGTGCGCTCATGCGGTCAGAACCTCTTCGGTGGGACAGCCCCGGAGTATAGGTGCGCGCTTGTGTGACGCATGTAAGCATTTTGGCTTATGGGTGGCGGCAAATCGCCCACCTGACCGCCTGCTTCAGCCCGCTTTTGGCGTGGGTGCCGCCAGCGCGTGGCTGTACTTGCCGGAGCGATCGAAACAGCACGCACGTCGCTTGCCCGAAGCCAGCATGGCGCAAGCGGTGGCGATGCGCTTGCCCCGCGTCTGGGCCTGTTTGCCGGACACGACCCAGAAGATCCAATCGCGCCGCGCCACCGCGGTGATGTCGTTCCAGGTCGCACGCGCGGCCGGATGCGCGGCTAGCGCTGCGTGCAGATCGTCCGGCACGACCGGCTCGGGCTCTTCGGCAACCGGCGTCAACACGAGCGCCACCGTCTGGCCGGCGGCAACACCGGCTGCCTGCTGCAGGGCACGTTCGATCGTCAGCCAGTGCCCGCCCCGCCCGTCCGGCTGCAGCGTCGCCTGCAGTGGGTGCCCGGCCAGCGTGCCGGTGACGCTCGCCATGCTGCGCGTGGGCAACGCGTCGCTCGCTGCTGCAGGCAGTAGCAGAAACAGCCAGGTGGCATCGGCCGGGGTTGCCGGTTGCAGCAAGGTGGCAGTGAACCGGATGGCGGCGGCCGCACGCATGCGCGAACCATAGCACTGCACACACCCGCGCTCTGCCGTTGGCTGCCGCGCGTTGGCGCACGCGTGATCGCGCAGGTAGCGCAGGCAGCGCCATGGTCGTAAGCCGTGCCGTGCGCTTCAGCCGTGCTGCGGCAGCAGCTCCTTGAGCGTCTCGATAAAGGCGCGCAGACCCGGCGGAAGATGCCGATGCCCCGGGTAGTACAGCACCAGCCCCGGAATGGTCGGACACCATGCTTCCAGCACAGGCACCAACGTGCCGCGTTGCAGGGCCACGCTGACCGCATACTCGGGCACGTAGGCGATGCCCAGACCGGCTTCGGCCGCCTCGCGCATCGGCGCGATCTGGTCCAGGGTGAGCCGCCCGGGCACATCGATCACCACTTCCTCGCCACGGCGCTCGAACTCCCAGTGGTACAGCCTGCCGCTGGGCATGCGATGGCGGATACAGGCATGCCGGTGCAAGGCATCGGGCGTTGGTGGAATCCCGGCGCGCGCGAGATAGGCCGGCGCCGCGACGGCGAGGAAACGCGTGGGCCCACCGAACGGTACCGCCACCATGTCCTGCGGCACCGACTCGCTGAAGCGAATGCCGGCATCGCATCCTGCAGCCACGATATCCACCAGCCGGCCTTCGCTCACCAGATCCACCGATAGCGCCGGGTGGCGCGCCAGCACGTGCGGCACCACCTGCTGCAGCAATACCTGCACCACCACTTCCGGTGCGTTGATGCGTACCGTGCCGGTGGGCCCGCCACGGAAATCGTCCAGCGCCAGCAACGCGTGGTCCATCTCCTGCAGCGCCGGCACCAGCCTTGCGTACAGGCGCTCGCCGGCTTCGGTCAACGACACGCTGCGGGTGGTTCGGTGCAACAGGCGCACGCCGAGATTGCGCTCCAGTGCGCTGATCACATGGCTGAGCGAGGACGGCGCCAAGCCCACCTCGGCGGCGGCGCGCCGAAAGCTGCGGTGCGTGGCCACCGCAGTGAAGGCGACCAGATCGTTGAAGCTGGGCTTGGACATTGGTGGCAAAACCGCATCAAGTCATTCGAATTTTATGGCATAGACCCAGCAATGCCCGTTTCCTAGAGTGCGCCTTCCTTCAGCGAACAAGGCCACTCCCATGTCCAAGACCTGGCTCATCACCGGCGCATCGTCCGGCTTCGGCCGCCTGCTGGCAGAGACCGTGCTGGCGCGCGGCGATCGGATCGTTGCCACCGTCCGCACACCACAGGCGCTGGCCGATCTGCAGGCCCGGTATGGCGATGCAGCGACGGTGCTGCAGCTGGACGTACGCGACTTTGCAGCCGTGCACGCAGCGGTGGCGCAGGCATTCGCAGCACTGGGCCGCATCGATGTGGTGGTCAGCAATGCAGGATACGGCACGTTGGGCGCGGCCGAGGCCGCCACCGAGGCGCAGGTCCGCGCGATCATCGACACCAACCTCATCGGCTCCATCGCATTGATCCAGGCAGTGTTGCCGCGGCTGCGCCAGCAGGGCGGCGGGCACGTGGTGCAGGTGTCATCGGAAGGTGGGCAGATCGCCTATCCCGGCTTCAGCCTGTACCACGCCAGCAAGTGGGGCATCGAAGGCTTCGTCGAGGCTGTGCAGCAGGAAGTGGCCGGCTTCGGTATCCACTTCACCCTGGCCGAACCCGGCCCGGCCCGCACCAATTTCGGTGCCGCCTTGGTGCGTACCGACATCCCTGCCAACTACGCCGACACGCCGGTCGGGGCGCTCAGCCGCGCACTGGACGATGGCAGCTGGGTCATTGCGGGCGACCCGCAACGCATGGTCGACGCGATGATCGCCAGCACCGAACACGCCCCGCCACCGCGGCGCCTGGTGATGGGTGCCAGCGCCTACCATTCCATCCGGCAGGCCCTGGGCGCCCGCTTGGCCGAACTCGAGGCGCAACGCGGCATTGCCCTGTCGACCGACAGCCCGCCACCGTGATGCGGCAGACGCGGAAGTGGATGAGGATGTGCGCCTGCGCGGGCGCCGCCCGCAGCCACGTGTCGCATGTCGCATGTCGCATGTCGCGCATCGTGCAGCGAGTGCGCCCTGCCGCAGCGCGCGGCAGTAGACTCGCATCCACGCACCATACCCCAGCACTGCATATGCGTTCGCTGCACACCGAAACCAGCAAGTTCCTCAGCTATGTCCTTCGCCATGCGCCGCAGTCCATCGGGCTGGCACTGGATCGCGAAGGATGGGCCGACATCGATGCCCTGATCACTGCCGCCACTGCCGCTGGGACGGCGCTGGATGCAGGCCTGATCCGTGCAGTGGTCTCCAGCAGCGACAAGCAGCGCTTTGCGCTGTCTGCCGATGGTCGGCAAATCCGCGCAGTCCAAGGCCACTCCACTGCGGCCGTCGCCCTGACGCATGTGGCGCGCACACCGCCGTCAATGCTGTACCACGGCACCGCGACCCGCTTTCTCGAGGCGATCCTTGCCCAAGGCCTGCAGCCCGGGCAACGCCATCATGTGCATCTGTCCGCTGATCCCAAGACCGCCACCACGGTCGGCGCACGTCATGGCGTACCCACTGTGCTGTGTGTGCACAGCCTGCAGATGCACGAAGACGGCTGGGTGTTTTACCAGGCCGACAACGGCGTCTGGCTGACGCCGCATGTACCGCCTACCTATTTGCATGTGGTGGAGTGACAAGCAGCAGATCGCGTACACGCCAGCTGCTGCACTGCTGCCCCTTCACAAACCCCATGCCACCGGCCTTGCCAAAATGCCGGCCGCTTGCGCCCGCAGTGGCGGGACTTCGGAGTGGGATGCATGACATGGATCATCGTGGCCGCCGTGGCGGTCACCTTGCTGGTAGGGCTGCTGCTGCTCAACTTCGCCACGCCGGAGAAAAAGCTCGAGCACATCCCCAAGCACCTGTACGACGTTGCCGATCCGCAGTTCAAACGCGAGATGTCGGTGTTGCTGGGACCGGCCATCCTGCCCGGCAACAGGATCGACGTGCTCAATAACGGCCGCGAGATCTTTCCGGCCATGCTCGAGGCCATCCGCAGCGCGCAGCACACCATCACCTTCGAAACCTATATCTATTGGTCGGGCGAGATCGGCCGCGAGTTCAGCGACGCCTTGTCCGAGCGCGCGCGTGCGGGCGTGGAGGTGCGGGTCACCATCGACTGGGGCGGCAGCCTGAAGATGGACCATGCGTTGGTGGACACCATGACCGAGGCCGGTGTGGAGGTGCATCGCTACCGCCCCCTGGCCTGGTACAACCTGCACCGCGTCAATAACCGCACCCACCGCAAGTTGCTGGTGATCGATGGCCGCATCGGCTTCACCGGCGGGGTCGGCGTGGCCGACCAGTGGATGGGCGATGCGCAGGACCCGGACCATTGGCGCGACACCCATTACCGCATTGAGGGCCCGGTGGTGGCGCAGGTGCAGACCGCCTTCAACGACAACTGGATCAAGACCACCGGCCGTGTGGTCAACGGCGCGCAGTATTACCCGGCGCTGGAGTCTGCCGGCGACAGCGATGCGCAATTGTTCGTGGCCTCGCCGGCCGGCGGCAGCGAAAGCATGCACCTGATGTATCTGATCGCCATCGCCGCCGCACGCAGCACCATCGACCTGGCGGCAGCGTATTTCGTACCCGACGCCCTGATCACCCGCTCGCTGCTCCAAGCACGCACACGCGGCGTGCACATTCGCGTGCTGCTGCCCGGCAAGCATATCGATGCGGTGTCGGTGCGGTTGGCATCCAAGGCCAGCTGGGAGCCGCTGCTGCAGGCCGGCATCGAAATCCACGAATACCAGCCCACCATGCTGCACACCAAGCTGTTGATCATCGACGGCCTGCTGGTGTCGGTGGGCTCGACCAACTTCGACATCCGCTCGTTCCGCCTCAACGACGAGGCCAGCCTGAACGTCTACGACCGCACGCTGGCCGCACGCATGACCGAGGTGTTCGAACGCGATCTGCAACGTGCCGAGCAGTATTCGCTGGAGCGCTGGCGCGCGCGGCCGTTGCGGCAGAAGCTTGGCGAGAAACTGGTATTCCCGTTCCGCTCGCAGGTGTGAGCGCGCGTGCCGGTGGCCGCGCCTAGAGCGCCGGCCTTGCCAGGACTGCACGAGTGCGCAGCTGCCGCAGCCGCCACCACAGCCCGCTGACGTGCACCAGCGAATACAGCACCAGTGCGGCGGCAATTCCCAGGGTCAGCGGGCTGGCCTGCGAACCGGCCGCCGCCGCACCGGCAGTGAACGCGCCATCGGCCCAGCGCCAGGCCAGGCGCCCCAGCAGCACCAGCGTCAAACCGCCGCCGATCCAGGGATTGGGCGTGTACCAGCCTTGGCCTTCCACCCATTCGGCATGCGTGTAGCGCAGCGACAGCGCACCCAGGCCGATGCCCACCAGCGCGCCTGCGGCAATGCCGAGCCGCACCTGCGGCAACCCGTACACCGCGAACGCCAGTGCTGCCAGTGCGATCAGCAGCACCGCGCTGCGCACCGCCGTGGCCACCGGCTTCCATTGCTGCCGGCCGAAGCTGCGCCGGATGCGGCGGTAGTAGAGGTAGCCGATGGCGGCCATCGAGAGATACGGCGTCAGGGGTGCGATGGCAGCGGCGGGCATGGCGAGTCCTTTGCGGATGAGTGAAGCGACCCACGCAGAATGAAACCCGCCGCGGGCACGAACAAGGTGCCAAGTGTCACTTTCTGCAGGCGGCGGCCCCGCCGGTCGCCTGGCACCGAGCCTGCGGTAACGGCTGTACGTCACCCAGGCCGCTGCCGCGCAGGCGCTTGCCGCCTGGCCGGTGAACGCCGCACGCCGGCGCCTGCGCCTGCCACACGCGAACAGGAGCGGCCCGGGTAGACTTGCGCAGTGCTCCCCCATCGCCGTGCCATGTCCGCCATCAAGCAAGACGCCCACATGCTGATCGACACGCTGCCCGAGACGGCTGGATGGAGTGACGTGGTCCGCGTCGTGGCCGATGCCAGCTTCCAGGCCGCGGTGCAGGACGGCATTGCCGCTGCAGATCAGGGCGCGTTGACGGCTCCGGCACAGGTGAGCGCACTGTTCGCCAGATGGGGCGTTGATGTTACGGCGTGACTGGACCGTCCCGGCCGCCACGCAGCTTGCACACGCCCAGGATCACTACCACGCGCTCAACCCGACCGCCGCTGCCGCAATGGCGCGACAGGTGCTGGACGCCACGCGCACCCTGGCCGAGCAACCGGGCCGTGGTCGCGCTGGCCGCGTGCCCGGCACCCGCGAATGGGTGGTCAAGCAAACCCCGTACGTGCTGGTCTACCGCGTACGCGACGGCGCCCTGCAGGTGCTGCACGTCCATCTGGATGCCAGCGACTGGCTGCCCCGCACCGAACCGCTGATCGAACGCATCGAACCGTGGATTGCCGCGCTGATCAGCGCGCTGCTGCACGTGCTGATGTTGCTGATCCTGCTGTCGGCCTCCACCCCCACCATGACGCCACCGCAGGGCTCGGCCAGCGGCGGACGCATCAAGGTGGATTTTGTCGGCGACACCTCCCAGCCCGATCAGCCGGTGCCCTCGCCCACCCCGGTCCCTCCGACAGCCACGCCCGTGCAGCCGCCACCGGCGGCCTCGCCGGTGCAGTCCACGCTGGTGCAGCAAGCCAAAAATCCGGTGCCGCCGCAGGGCGATACCGCACAGGGCAGCCTGGCCGAACGCCGCCAGCCGCGTCGCCAGCAACGGCCCACCCCGCCGCAACCGCCCGCACCGCCGGCGGCATCTGCCCAGCGCCGCCCGGACACCTGGACCGGCCGCCCGCCAGGCATGCTCGACGAACCCGCCGACGGCGCCGAAGACGGCATGGCCAATACCCCCACCATCAGCCAGGGCCGCCGCAACGACCGCAACAACGCCCAGCCCAGCCTGGACATCGGCGGATTCCAGGTCTATTACGACGTGCGCAGCGAAACCCAGCTGCGCGCCTGGAAAGAACAAGGCATGCAGGAGATCGCCATCATCCTGCCCGGCACCCAGCAACGCATGATCTGCCCGCTGGATGTCGCGCTCAAACGCGGCTCCAGCAAATGCCGCCTGCTGCCCCCGGATTCGCCGGAACTGAAGTCCATCGGCGACGCGCGCGAAGTCATCAACATGATGGAGGTCTACCGCCAGGGCGAACCGGTCTGGCGTGGGCCGGGGCCGTATCGCTGATGCGTGGATCTGTGTCTGCCACACAGCACTGCAAGTAATCCGGCTGTCCTGCAGAAACCATTACCGAAAATCGCTGTCACCTTGCCCATCGCGCGCACCGCCACCGAACGCGTCGACTATTTAACCAGCGCGTTCGGCGGCAATCGGCATCTGGCAGAGATCAGCGCCCTTGGTCTTTGCCTAGCTGCGTGCTCAGTGTTCCATTGAAAGGTGCCGGATCGCTGGTGACCAGGCAGTTATAGGGTTTGTCGCTGTTGAGGACGAGCACCGAAGACTTGGGGCCCTTGAAATTCAGCCCGACCGAAAACAGCACATACGTATTCGGCAAAACGCTCGGTCGAAATGCACCGAAGGCATACTCGCCAGACAAACCCAACGGGGACAGCGGCACCGTCAACATCAGCGGCTGTGTCGCGACGGGTGAGGGAAGCGACGACGAGGCGCTCATGATCAGCGTTTGTGCGTCGATGGAGTATTTGCTGGTGACCGCGATTCCCAGATATCTGGAACTGGCTGCCGCAACCTGCTTGCGACACGCCGCAATGTCTTCGGGTTTCCTGTCTTCCTGGCCGGTCTGCAAGGTGGCAAAGACATGGTTCAGCGTGACCGTTTCCTTCCCGATGACCGGTGCTGCGATGGCAGCATCCATACACAACGCGGCCACCACGAGGGAGAGGCCGCCTGCCGCAAAGGCACCGCGAGAGTTGGTTTTGTGTGTCATTTCGATCGCTCCTTCATGTGTGATGCAAGGGACCGACAGCGGCCGTTCGCCGGCTGCCGCTTGCGCCTTGGATGGACAGTCGCAACGGCACCTGTGCATAACGCCACGCGGCAGATGATCGATTGCGTTCGATGACGACATGCGTGTGTGCGGGAACACCACACTTACGCCACCAGCTCGCCACGTCGCTGGTGTAGTCATCGTTGAAGACCATCCCATCGCAAACCCGGCAAATCGTCTCAACGACGTCGTTGCGTGATGCAGTGTGGAGTTTGGACGCGAATACGGCGATGCTCACATCGAACCTCAGTCGACGCACTACTTGAAGCGCTTGGGGGCCTGCAATTGCCGGTGATTCCAGTGAAGTTTGATGGCCCATTGGAGAAGCTTGGATTGCAGGAATATCCCGATGCGCGTATTTGAATGTGGCGAAGAATCAATCTCGCCAGGGCAGCCCTGACGATCCAGCTCAGCTATTGATCACCCATCAGGAGTTGTAGAGCGCAGGTGGAATCCCCTTGATCCGCAGCAGGAAGCGCGGCTGCGCGATGACCCATTGTTCAAGCACGCATTGGCGGGGCTCGACAAGCTCGGCCCGGAGGCGGGCGTCTACACCAACCAGCAAGACAAGCAACGCATTGCCGGTGCCCTCGCGGTCCAGGCCAAATTCAATCGCCCACTTCTACCCGAGATCCAGGACATCATTCCCAGTCAAACGAACGGCAATGTTTTTGCGGCGTACAAAAACCCCGGGAACGACCTGGATGTATTGCGCACACATGTGACAAAGCCGAGGCCGTCGAGCACCCCTTGGCCGAAAACCTGCAGAAACCCGACGTTGCAAATCAGCGGGTCGTGCAGGCCTCTACGCAAGAGGCATCGCGCGCAGTGGATCAACCAAGTCATGGCGCGCTTGGAATGCGGTGAGCAGCAGGTGGGGGAGCAATTGTATGGCCTTGCTCCCGTAGCTCACAGACGCCGTACGCGTCCAGCCATAGGTCCAGGCTGTTTGGCGCGTCGGCGTTGCTCATTTGGGCTGCGTGGCGGCCGGTGTCGGCAGCTCTGGATGCCCACCCCGCACCGGACTTGCTGATTCGCGACCACTCCCGTTGCTCGCTCCGCCTGAGGAGCCCTCCACGCCATGCAGGTCGGATACGGAGACCAGACCTCGCGATTGCAGTACGCGTCCAGCCTGGAACTGGCTACAGTTTGCGCAGGGCCATTGCGCCCACTCCATCCATCTGCGTCTCAAAGGATCTGCATGTCCCTGCATCGTCTTGCCCCACGCCTGGGCCTGGCCGTCGGCCTGTTGTGTGCCTATGCCGTACACGCCGCCGAGCCGCTGGCGGCGCATCGCCTGCTGCGCGTCACCCTGGGCGGGGCGACCGACCAGGCCACGTCCGGGCGCCTGCTGGTGTTCGCCACCCTGGCCAAGGACGCGCAGGCGCAGGCCAAGGACGGCAAGGTCGAAGACGTGGATACCAACCCGTTCCGTCCCACCGCCACCGCGGTGGCCGCGCAGGATGTCACCGCGCTTGCGCCGGGCGGCAGCGTGCAGATCGATCTGGACAACATCGCCTTCCCGCGTGGCTTTTCTGCGCTGCCGGCCGGCGATTATCTGTTCCAGGCCGTGCTGGACCCGGACCACAGCTACGGCTACAGCGGCCGCGATGGCGGCGACCTGCTGAGCGAGGTCACCGCCGTGACCCTTGCCCAGGGCAAGCCGCTGCCGGCGCTGACCTTGAGCAAGCAGGTGCCGGTTTCGGACGATCCGTGGCAGGTCTCGCCGCGCGCGCCGCAGGCGGTACGCGACGCCGTGCCCGAAGCCAGGCTGCATAGCGCCGATGCCTCGATGGTGAGCCCATCGCTCAGCGCGTTCTGGGGCCGGCCGGTGTCGCTGCGCGCCCGTGTGCTGACGCCGCCCGGCTACAACGCCAAGGCCGCCACGCGCTATCCCACCGTGTATGTCACGCATGGCTTCGGCGGTAACTACAACCGCTTCGCCGGCAGCATTGCCTCCACCTGGCGCCTGATGGCGGCCAATCAGATACCGCCGATGATCTGGGTCTTCCTGGATCAGTCCACGCCCACCGGCACCCACGAGTTCGCCGATTCGGTCAACAACGGCCCGTGGGGCACCGCGCTCACCGAAGAGTTGATTCCCGCGCTCGAGCGCCAGTACAAGATGGACGGCAAGGCCAGTGGCCGCTTCTTGAACGGGCATTCGTCCGGCGGCTGGGCCACGCTGTGGTTGCAGACGCGCTACCCCAAACTCTTCGGCGGCACCTGGTCCACCTCGCCGGATTCCAGCGATTTCCGCGACTTCACCGGTCCGGATTTGTACGCGCCCAACGCCAACGTCTACCGCCGCGCCGATGGCAGCCAGTTCCCGCTGATCCGCGATCACGGCAAGGTGCTGGCCGATCTGGAAACCTTCGCCAAGCTCGAACGCGTGCTCGGTCCGTACGGCGGCCAGCTCACCTCGTTCGAGTGGGTCTTTTCGCCGCGCGGCGCCGACGGCCGGCCGCTGCCGATGTTCGACCGCGACACCGGCAAGGTGGACCCGGCCGTGGTGGCCTATTGGCGTACCCACTACGACATTTCCGCGCGCGTGGCCGCGCAGTGGCCCACGCTCAAGCCCGACCTGGACGGCAAGATTCACCTGATCGTCGGCACCGCCGACACGTTCTATCTGGATGGCGCGGCGCGTAAATTCCAGGCGGTGCTGGATGGCCTGGGCGCCAAGAGCGATTTCCGCTATCTGGAAGGCCGCACCCACTTCGATCTCTACGCCGAGGGCGACGACAACGACGCGCTGATGAAGAAGATCGCCGCAGAAATGTACGCAGTGGCGCGACCAAGGCGGTGAGCGGCTGAGATCACTGCGGTGCACGCAGCGCTGCGCGCGTGCACCGCCTGATGCAACCGCACCGCGCCTGCCACATCGCATGCGCGGTGGTGTCCATCGGGCATCAGGCTGAGCGCGGCAATTCCCATTCCACCTGCTGGCGCAGCACCAGCAACAGCACCTGGATGCGCCCGTCGCGCACCATTGCCGCAGGCGTCTGGCCATCGAGGGCATTCACGGGCTGGCGAAACCAGCGGATCAGCGCCTCGTTGTTGCCACCGTTCAAGGCCCATGCGTGGCAGACGATTTCGCCCAGGTTTTCGATGCCGGCGGTGCCAAGCAACTTCAGGTGTTCGGGGGTGAACGCAAACATCGACAGCACCAGCTCGGCGTCGGCCGCCTTGCCGTGGTCCACCTGCATCTGCTCACTGTGCGCGGTGCTGTAGAGCGCGCCCTGCGCGCGAAAATCTTCGGCGCGCCGCATGCCGGTCAGCACTGCTGCGATAAGGTCGGCGCGTTCCATGGGGTGTCCGTCTGAGTACGTGCGCGCACGCTACCCGGGCCGCTGCTGCCGCTCAATCGGGAGACTCCTGACAGCCGCCAGGCGCGTCAGCGGCCGTTGCGTTCTGCAGCGCGGCGCGGCCGCCCGGCATGGAACACGCGCAGGGCCAGCGTATTGCCTGCACGGCGTCGCCCCCGCTGCCTGCCTTCGCAGTGCTTAACGCAGCGGTTGCTAGCATCCGGGCGTGTCATTGGCAGCAGCCCGCGCGTGCATGGGCTGCCGTGTTGGAGTCTCATCTCATGAGGAGTTGTCAGATGCCCTGGAAATCCGCCCTTGCCATGCTTGCCTTGTCCACCGCTGCGCTGCCGGCGCTGGCGCAGTCCGACCGTCAGGTGGTCGAAGACATGCTCACCCGCTCGGCCAATGTCTGCCCCGGCCACAGCACCGAACGCACCACGCCCACCGTCAAGGCCGTCCCGGTCGGCGCGCTGCGCGTGATGCTGGAACGCGGCCTGGTGATGTGCCCCGACCGTCGCCTGGACGCCGCAGCACCGGCCGTGTTCTACGGCCGCCTGGGCGTGTTCGCCTGGAACCCGGAAGTGAAAGCCGGATCCACCGTCATCGCCAAACAGATCGACAGCATGACCCGCAAGGACGAATACCCCACCGAGACCCTGGTGTGGGACGCCAAGGGCACCGCGCTCAAGCAGCAGACCGTGCCGATGTTCGAGCCCCGGCCGGGTGCGGCGGTGTTGTACAAGGTGCGTTGAGGCATACCGAGCGCGTTTCAGCCGCGCGTCGATGACGAGCGCGGCACCTGGCGGGGCGCAGCGATGCGCCTGCGCCAGGGCCTGGTCCGTGCCACGCTGGTGGCGGCCACGTGGATCAGCACCGGCACTGCCCAGCTCGCCCAGAGCAGCGCGGCGATCGTGCCGGGCGAAGGCACGACCCCAGCCCCAACCGCTGCGTAGAGCGCGATGCGGAACACCACCGGCGCCAGGGTCACCAAGTAGGCCCGCACCATCCAGCGCCTATGCCGGTCGAGCTGCCCGCGGCCGATGGCCAGCAGGCCGGCACATGCCACCCCCACCCATGCCACTTCCGTCGCCGCGAAGGCAACGCGAATCACCGTCGGCGCGGGCGAAGTGGCAATCAGTACGGTTGCGCCGATCATTGCCACCAGCATGCCGGCGACATACGCCCGCCCAACCCAGCGATGCACCCATAGCTGATTGCGCAAGCGTTGCGTGGCGAACTGCAACGTGCCAAGCGCAATGCCCACCGCACCGCCGCCGAGGTGACACCACAACCAACCGCGGCGTGTCAGGAACATGCCATATGCCGGCGAATCCAGCGCGGCATATTTCAGATACACATGGTGCACGAACTCACCGGCGAATACGGCCAGCGCAAGCCAGAGCAGGGCCCGCAGCACGCTGACCGACCGCCGGTCACGAGAGACCGCAACACCATCGCGCATCGGATCAACTTGCATGCCCGGCTCCTTCGGTCAGCCGGCCTTAGAGTGCATCGGCCCCACCGTGGCGGTGAAGTGCCTTGGCTCACCGGTCATCGGATCATCGAATGCCAGCGTATGGGCGAACAGCTGCAGCGGCCGCTCCGGATCATCGGGCCGCTGCGCTTCCAGCTCGGGATAAAACCGGTCGTGCAGGATCGGCGCGCCCAGCGCGGCCATGTGCACACGCAGCTGATGCTTGCGCCCGGTCACCGGCTCCAGCCGATACGTCCAGGTGTCTGCGTTGCGTGCGACCACTTCGATCACCGTCTCGCTGTTCGGCTCGCCCACGCTCTCGCGCATGCGGAAGAACGGCTCGCCCGGCTCCAGCCGGCTGCGATGCACATACGGAAACGTCAGCCCAGGCAGCGGTGGTGCCACCGCCAGATAATGCTTGCGGATGCGTCGCTCACGAAACAGCGCCTGGTAGACCCCGCGCGTGGCAGGGTTGGCCGAGAACAGCACCAGCCCCGCGGTCTCGCGATCGATGCGGTGCAACGGCACCAGCGCCGGATTGTCCAGCCGCTGCACCAGTCGCGTCAGCAACGTCTCGCGCACGTAAGCGCCGGCCGGTGCGACCGGCAAGAAGTGCGGCTTGCAGGCCACCACCAACTGCGCGTCGGCGTGCACCACTGTCTCGACGTACGGAATCACCGGCTCATCGGCGACCTCACGGAAATAGCGGATCTCCGCACCCAGGCGATACGGCGCTGACAGCGCCAAGGCCTGGTCATTGGCATCGCGCACCAGGCCGCGTGCGAAGCGATCGCGCCAACGCTCGGCCGTAATCGACGGAAAACACGCGCACAGCGCCTCGAAGACCGACTCCCACGGGCCGGCAGGCAGCTGGAAGCGGCTGGCCGGCGTGCCGTTGTGGGTGCGGGGTGCATCGGGCATTGCCGAGATACCAGCAGGATCGAGAGTGCAGCATGGTAACGCGCGATGCGGCGGCGCACTGCATGCAGCGATTGCATGTAGCGATTGCATGCAGCGCTGCAACATCGGTCGATCGCTGCAGTCGCCAGCTTCCGCATGCGCGAAGCGATGTGCGCCCGCGCGATGGCGCCGCATCGACGCGTGGCGCTCTGGAACTTAGGTTGGAATCACGATGCGTGTGATCGCACCCATGCCACGCCTCGATCGCGACGCTGCGGCTTGCAATACACCTGTCATCGATTCCGTTGACGTTGCGTACGTGCAACTGGCTCTGCGCTTCCTTCGACCCCTTTCTCAAGCAGGAACATCACCATGCGTTCAACACCTCACGCCACCGTCGTGACGGCGGGGCTTCTTGCGCTGGTCACCGCCAGTGGCGCTATCGCCGCCGTGCCATCGGTGGCGCAATGCACCACGCCGCAGCCGTGGGCGCACGCCAATGTCGGCGCGGTGGTCGGCAACGGCACGGCCGCCAGTTGTACCGCCAGCGCACTCGCTACCGCCGTGGCGCAAGGTGGCTATGTCACCTTCAACTGCGGCACGCGTGCGGCCAGCATCGCCATCAACCAGACCATCAACATCACTGCCAGCACGCCCACGGTGATCGACGGCCAGGGCAAGATCACCCTGGATGGCCGACAGGCCGCGCGCATCTTCCAGGTACAGAACGGCAATGCGCTGTCGGTGCGCAATCTCAAACTGCAGAACGGCAGCTCCGTGCAGCCGGCATCCAACACCCAGTACGCGCCCGGCACCTGGGGCGGCGGCGCCATCAAGGTCAGCTACCGCGGCAAGCTGGAAGTGATCAACAGCCAGTTCCTGAGCAACCGCAGCAGCATCGGCGGTGGTGCCATTTTCGCCGGCAGCGATACCGACGTGACCATCGTCAAGAGCGCGTTCTCCAAGAACACCTCCTGGCTGGGTGGCGCGCTCTACACGCAGCTCAGCCGTCTGACCATCGTCAATTCCGAGTTTGTCGGCAACCAGGCCATCAATGCGCCGGCCGGCTTCCCGGATGCCGACCAGTTCGGCAACAGCGGCGCGATCGACACCGACGGCGCCTCGCTTGCCGGCTACCTCAATGCCGCTGCCGGTGGCGCCACGCTTTCGGTGTGCGGCACGGTGGTGCGCAACAACACCGCGGCCAATAGCGGCGGCGGCGCCACGTTGTGGGCGTATGCGCCCGACACCATCGACGTGCGCTACTCCACCTTCGCCAACAACATCGCCTATGGCGGCCCGGCCGGCGGTGCGCGCATCAGCCTGGGCTTCGGCGATACCACCCATTCCGGCACCACCATCACCACGCCGGGCATCATCAACGTCGAAGAGACCAGCTTCATCTCCAACCGCGCCGAAAAGAGCAATGCCGGCGCCTTGTACATGGACTGCTACGGCCCGTCCTGCAATGTCAGCAACAGCACCTTCTACGGCAACTACGCCAAGGGCGTGGGCGCGGCGATCCAGCATGTGGGCTGGCAGCCGTCCAATGGCGACCAGGGCAAGACCACGGTGCGCTTCAACAACGTCACCTTTGCCGAGAACACGCCAGGGTCGACGTTGTTCGGCAGCGGCTTCGACATCCGCAACAGCATCTTCTACTCCAAAACCGAGCGCACTTTCTGCAGCGACCAGAGCAGCACCGGCAACAACCTGATCGAGTACTCCGCTGCGGGCGGCCTGTTCTACAGCTGCCTCACCGCCGGCCTGGCACGCGCCGCCGACCCGCTGCTGGGCGCACCGGCCGCCAACGGCGGCCCCACGCTGACCCAATTGCCGGCGGCCAACAGCCCGGTACGCAATCTCGGCAGCAACTGCCGCACTATCGACCAGCGTGGTGTTGCGCGTGATACCGCGGTGTGCGATGCGGGGGCGGTGGAAATCAAGTAAGCCTTGCTCGCGCGTCCTTGCCCTCTGACGAGGACGCGCCGCGTGACCGGGCGGGCGATGTCGCTCGGTCGCGCGATCAAAGGCTCGTCGCATCACGGTGCAGGGCCGGCGTCGATCGTCGTCCGCTGAGCCAGGAATCTCTCGGGCACAGGATGCCGGTTAGATGGCGCGCTAGGCTGCGCTCTTTTCGTGCGGCACATGCCGAGCATCGCGACGATCGCGACACCATCCGAAGACCGGGTGCCAACCAGACGGTGCAGCCTCTCCACGGCGATGCCCGCTAGATCGAAACGGATTGATGCCCGTCGATCCCATCGCAGTCCCACGCACGTGCACTCTGCGCGGGGCAAGCGAACTCAATCTTTCGACACTGACCTATTGCATAGCAGTGAAGGACGCACGCGATGCGACCTGGTTCGCAAGCGCGCGCATGTGCTGCTGACAAACCCGCTGCCAGCGGCTATGGTCGGGACTGGAACGGGGGTTCTTGCATGGGACGCAGACACAGAGGCAGCACATTCGACGCACTGGCCGCATTGCCGTGGCCACTGGCGCTCGTCGTCGGCCTCGTTGGCTATCTCACGGTGCGCTATGGCATCGCCTGGTGGCTATCGCAGCATGGCGGACTACTCGCGCAGGGCTTCGCCCAGCAATCAGACGCGCTGTTCGCCCCGCTGGCCTGTATGTTGCTCGGCGTTTGCTGGCTCGCCGCGCTGGTCTCCTACCTCGGCGCTCGCCGCCGCCGCCGCTTCCTCGACACCCGTACCACTCTGGAAAGCCTGGCAGCACGCGGCTGGCGCCAGTTCGAACAATTGGTCGCCGACGCCTTCCGCCGCCAGGGCTACCACGTCGAAGAAACCGGCCTGGGCGGCCCAGACGGCGGCATCGACCTGATCCTGCGCAAGGACGGCCGCCGCACGCTGGTGCAATGCAAGCAATGGAAGCGCCAGCAGGTCGGCGTCAGTGTCGTGCGCGAAATGTATGGCCTGCTCGCTCATCACCAGGCCCACGCGGTGAAGATCGCTTGCATCGGTAGTTATACGAAAGACGCTGAGCGCTTTGCCGAAGGCAAGCCGATCGAATTGATCGGCGGCGAACAGTTGTTGGACATGATCCAAGCGGTGCAGCAGCAAGCCACAGCGCAGCCGGCGGTGACACCCGCGCGCATCGAGCCTGTCTTTACTCCAGCTGATTCCACTGCCCCCGCGGCCGTTGTCGTTCCAAGCTGCCCACGTTGCGGCAGCACGCTTGTGCAGAGAAGAAACCGGCGCACCGGCGAGAACTTTCTAGGTTGCAGCCAGTTTCCGAAGTGCAGAGGAACCTCGTAAGTGAACCTGCCCCCCGTCTTCGACCCGTTTTCTTCAACCTGACCCCGTTTTCTTCGCTGTGCCTCTGTGCCGAATTTCATAGAGGTCGTCCCGTGGAAGAATGCCTGCAATTTCTAGCAAGAGCCGATATGAGCCGTCGCACATCACTCGTACGTTCCCGCCGTCCACTGGAATGGTAATCCCCCCACAGGTTAGCTGACGCCAGAAGTGGAATTTTCTCGTACCCTTTTCCGAGGAGGTTCCATGAAGACATCCCGCTTCACCGACAGCCAGATCATTGCCGTCCTCAAGCAGGCCGAGGCCGGCACGCCCGTGCCGGAGTTGTGCCGGGAACACGGCATCAGCTCGGCGACGTTCTACAAGTGGCGCAGCAAGTTCGGCGGCATGGACGCATCGCTGATGTCCCAGCTCAGGGAGCTGCAGGACGAGAACCGGCGCCTGAAGAAGATGTACGCCGATGCCCAGCTCAGCGCCGACCTGCTGAAGGAGGCGATGGCAAAAAAATGGTGAGGCCATCTCAACGCCGGGAGATGGCCCGATGGGCCGTAGATGGTGGCCACACGAACATCCGGCATGCCTGCCGGACCTTTGCGGTGAGCGAGACCTGCTTTCGCTATCAAGCCAAGGCCAGCGAGGAGAACGCCCGGATTGCCGATTGGCTGGTGCGGTTGACCACAACCTATCGTGATTGGGGGTTCGGCCTGTGCTTTCTGCACCTGCGCAACGTGAAGGGCTTTGGCTGGAATCACAAGCGGGTGTACCGCATCTATCGGGAGCTGGAGTTGAACCTGCGGATCAAGCCGAAGAAGCGGCTGGTGCGCGAGCGGCCAGAGCCGTTGGCGGTGCCGGAGACGATCAACCAGGTCTGGTCGATGGATTTCATGCACGACCAGCTGGCCGACGGCCGCAGCTTCCGGTTGTTCAATGTGCTCGATGACTTCAACCGTGAGGGTCTGGGCATCGAGGTCGACTTATCGCTGCCATCGGCCCGGGTGATCCGCTCGTTGGAACAGATCATTGACTGGCGCGGCAAGCCAAACGCCATTCGCTGCGACAACGGCCCGGAGTACATCAGCGGCGCGCTGCTAGCTTGGGCACAGCAGCGCGGGATTCGGATCGAGCACATCCAGCCAGGCAAGCCGCAGCAGAATGCCTATGTCGAACGTTACAACCGCACCGTCCGCTACGCCTGGCTGGCCACAACGTTGTTCGACACCATCGAGCAGGTTCAGGACAAGGCCACGCGCTGGCTATGGACGTACAACCATGAGCGCCCCAACATGGCGCTCGGCGGTATCACGCCAGCAATGAAATTGGCGATGGCCGCCTAGCTCCACTTTTGGCGAACGCTCAAAGCGGGGGGATTACCGGGGCGCCCGCGACGAATGAATCGATCGCTGTGCCGCACCCGTAAAGCAGCCACCCAGCTGCAGGAATCTTCGCGTTCGTTACGCTCGCTCCGATGCCGGCATCGGACCTGCGCTCCATCCTGCATGCATGTCCGAGCGCATGTTCCGACCAAACGGAAACCCGCTTCTGCTCGAGTCCGTCGAGAAGTGCTCGGCGTGCTGCGTGGCCAGGTCTCCAGGCAGGCATCGCCTGAAGTCGCACGCAGCTTGCAGCGGAGTTGCAGCAAACAGCCGCAAGCAGCGGTGTTCTGGCGTCGACGCAGGCGGCGGGCCACAATCGCAAGGTCCTCCTATGGAAGCGCTGTATGTCCAGCTCGCGACAACTTGTCATTGCCCTGGTGCTTATCGGTGCAAGTGCGCTGGTAGCGATGCCGTCGACTGGCGCGGTGACGCCTCCTGCGAGCGATGCGGCTGCCGTAGAGCGCCTCCAGTTGAAGACCAGCGCGATAGAGCTGAGTGTCACGCCGGCATTTGGCGGGCGCGTGCTGTCGTTCAATCTGCGCGGCCAGCCCAACGTGTTGAAGGTCGGTGCGGCGGTGGAGCAACAGCCTGCCCCCGAGGTGTCGGCCACTGCGGGAGATATTCCCTATTTTGGTCATGATGTATGGGTCGGGCCGCAGAGTCAGTGGTGGCTGCATCAGCAGCTCAATGCCGAGCGTCAGGCGGCGGCCGCGGTGTGGCCGCCGGATCCGTATCTGTCGCTGGCGCAGACGCGCGTCAGCGTGCGTCGTCATGACGCGGTGGAACTTGAAGGCGTGCCCAGCCCGCTGACCGGGGTGCAATTGCGCAAGCAGATCAAACGTTCTGCAGCGCGTGCGGACACTGTCGACATCCAGGCCAGCGCGCGCAATATCCGCGCGCAGCCAATTGCCTGGGACCTTTGGTTCAATACGCGGGTTGCGGCGACGACGCGGGTGTTTGTGCCCGTTGCCGCTGCTGCGGATATTCGGCTGCAGCCACCGCGCGAGCCTGGCACGGTGGCGCCGCGTTATCAGCAGGAGCGTGGCCTGCTTGCGCTGCGCGCCGATGCGCGCCCAGATGGATTGATCCAGCGCGGCAAGCTATTGCTGCAGCCGTCGGCAGGATGGATGGCCGGTTTCGCAGGCGGGCAGGTCCTGGTGATTCGCTTCGCGCATCAACCGCTGTCGGCGATCCATCCCGAGCAAGGCCAGGTGGAGTTGTATCTGGATGCGCCAGCCCAGCATCCGGAACAGGGATTGCTGGAAATGGAGGTGCACGCGCCGTATCGGCAGCTTGCGCCAGGTGCGCACATGCAGGCACAGGAGCAGTGGACGCTGCTGCGCTACACCGGGCCGGATGAGGAACAAGCGCAGCGGCGGTTCCTTTGCAGCAACGCCAACGCGCTCGCGCTGGCCAATGCGTGCGATGCGCCGCCTGCACCTGGCTGAGATGCGCATTCACGTCGATGCCGGGCTGTGGCTATGATGTCGCCCATTCCCTGACCAGATCGATGCGCATGCAACGACGCCACTTCCTGAAGAATGCTGCTGCCGCATTGGCCGCGCTCGGTTTGCCGACGTTGCCGCAGTGGGCGCTGGCGGCCAAGGCCGTTGGTCTGCGTCGACTCGGGCAGCCGCAGCCGTTCGACTATGCCTGGTTGAAGGGACAGGCGCGCGCGCTGGCGAAGGCGCCTTACAAGACTCACAAGCAGCTGCTGCCGGGGCCGCTTGAGGCGCTGAACTGGGATCAGTACCAGTCCATCCGCTACCGCCAGGACCACGCGCTGTGGGCCGATGGCAATGGCAAATTCCAGGCGAAGTTCTTCCACCTGGGGCTGTATTTCCATACCCCGGTGCACATCTACGACATCGTCGATGGCAAGGCGCAACAACTGGCCTACGATCCGGCGGCCTTCGATTACGGCAGCAGCGGGCTGGGCGGCAAGCAATTGCCAAAGGACCTGGGCTTTGCCGGTTTCCGGCTCAACACACGCAAGGACACCGAGCGCGACTTTTCGGCATTCCTGGGCGCAAGCTATTTCCGTGCGGTCGGCAAGGAAGGCCAGTATGGGCAATCGGCACGTGGGCTGGCCATCGATACCGGTACTGGCGGGCCGGAAGAGTTTCCGGATTTCATCGCCTATTACCTGGAGCAGCCGTCGGATGATTCGGACACGGTGGTGGTGTACGGCTTGCTGGATTCGCCCAGCGTTGCCGGCGCCTACCGTTTCGCCATCACCAATGGCGATGTGTTGCTGATGGATATCGACAGCGCGCTGTACCCACGCAAGGCGATCGAGCGGCTGGGTATCGGCCCGTGCACCAGCATGTACCAGGTCGGCGAAAACGATAACCGGATGGACTGGGATTGGCGTCCGGAAATCCACGACACCGATGGCCTGGCGATGTGGACCGGCGGCGGCGAATGGATCTGGCGCCCGCTATGCAACCCGCCGCATCTGCGTTTCAACATGTTCGTCGACGAGAACCCGCGCGGTTTCGGGCTGCTGCAGCGCGACCGCAACTTCGACCATTACCAGGACGATGGCGTGTTCTACGAAAAGCGCCCGTGCCTGTGGGTGGAACCCAAGAGTGGTTGGGGCAAGGGCTCGGTGCAGTTGGTCGAGATTCCGACCGTCGACGAGACCTTCGACAACATCGTGGCGTTCTGGAACCCGCAATCCAAGCCGCAGCCGGGGCAGGAATTGCTGATGGGTTACCGGCTGTATTGGGGCGCGCAGCCGCCGGCCAGCTCACCGTTGGCGCATTGCGTGGCCACCCGAACCGGCCTCGGCGGCATCGTCGGGCAAAAACGCAGCCATTTCTCCTGGCGCTTTGCGGTGGACTTTGCCGGTGGCGAACTGGCCGCGCTGGCGAAGGATGCAAAGGCCAAGGTGGAGGCGGTGTTGCAGGTGTCGCGTGGCACCACTGAAATCGTGTCGGCGCGTCCGCTGCACGAGCTCAAGGGTTACCGGGCGATGTTCGACCTGGTGCCGCCGGACGAGGGCACCCAGCAGATCGATATCCGCCTGTACCTGCGCGCCAACGGCAAGCCGCTCACCGAAACCTGGCTGTACCAGTGGACGCCGCCGCCGCCGAGCGAGCGCAAGATCTACTGAGAAGCGCCGAACCAGGCGGCCGGGCGACGCTTGTTGCGGGCATCCGGTTGCCCGCGCTGTCGCGTGCGGCGCCAGGGGACGTGTGGCCGGCATGCAGCATGCGGCTGGAGCACTACCTGTTGGTGGACTTGTCTGCGGGACGATCGTCGCTGCGTCGCGCACTCAGGCCGGCGCCGAGGTGCCGACCAGGTGCAGTCGTCCGCGCGGACGTGTGCAGACCAGCTCCACGCGGAAGCAGGTGCCGTCCTTGCCGCTGATGATGCGTAATTCGCCTTGATGGGCCTTTGCGATCTGCGCCGCCATATGCAGGCCCAGATCGACATCCGGTAGCGCACGTCCGCCGGTATGCACATGGGTGGAAGCATGCAGCACATCCAGCCGACGCGGATCGATCCCATCCAGATTGCAGACTTCGATGCGTAGCCGGCCATGTTCGGTGACCGCGACGGCCTTGATCAGCGAACTTTGCGGCCCTTGCACGACGGCGTTGATCATTAGGCTGCCGAACATCTGCGCCAGCCGGATCGCATCGCCGTGCACGGGCTCGTCGATGGCCACGTGCGTGGACAGCACCTGGTTGGGGTAGGCGGCGCGGGTTTCGTCCACGACCTGGGAAAGTGCATCGAGCAGGTCGCTCCCGTCGCCATAGTCCAGCTGCAACCAATCGAGTTCGATGCCGCGAGCGAAATCGCAGGCGAAATCAATCAGTTCTTCCATGCGCCGCAGGCTACGCTGCAGCGAGCGGATGGAGCTGCCGTAGCGATGGTTGAGTTGGTCGATGGACAGCGTATCCACCACCGCATGCATGGACTGCAACGGGTTGCGCAGGTCGTGCCCGAGAATGCCGATGAATTCTTCGCGCAAGCGCGCCGAGGCGCCAACGCGACCCAGTTCGCTGCGGGCGCGCCGCGATTCCTGCGCGCTTTCTTCGGCGCGTTGCTCGGCCTGGATCTGTGCGGCCAGCAACTGTGCGAGCAGTTCGACCTTTTCCACCAACGGTGCGTCCATGACGCGCGGCTGCGGGTCCAGCGCGCACAAGGTGCCGAATACGCTGCCGTCGTCGAACTTGATCGGCACCGAGACGTAGCTCTCGAAGCCGTAGAGTCGCGGGGAGGGGTGATCGCGATAGACCGGGTCATCCGACGCATGGCCGAACCACACGGCATTGCCTTTCACCCGCACGCTGTCGCAGAACGTGGTGGCCAGCGGCAGCTCGTCGCCGGGCTGCAGGCCAAAGGACAACGCATCGTGCACCTGGCAGGTGATCCAGCGCGTCTCGGTGACGCGGGCGACGGCGGCAAATCCCATCCCGGTCAGGCGGGTGAGGACGCTCAACACGTCGGCGACCGAGGAGAGCCGGCCAACACGTGCGATATCGGCGCGTAATGCGGGAGGCAGTGGATCCATGAGTGCCTCCAAAGAGTAGACGATTGCCAGTTTACAGGACCGCGGTTGCGCCCGGTTGTGCGCCGCGCCGCTGTCTGCCAGACGCCACGATACGCCTGTCTGACGGCGTCCGCGACGCTTGCGTGAGCGCATCCCGCACGGGTTTAGCAGCGCCTGCAAAGCGTATAGAGCGTGGCCGTTGGTCGCGCGCGGCTGTCGACGAAGCGGTGCCGCACTGTGTGCTGACGTAGGTTCTAGCGGCTGGCGTCAGCGCGACGGTGACGCGCTTGGTGCTGTCGAATGGCCAACTGCGATGTGCAAGCCCCCGCTCTCCAGCGCGATACCGCAGCGCGAACGAGGATGTGCGCGAATGCTGCTCCGGGGCACTGCTGTGCTGGATGCACACCGGCAGCGCGGATGGCTGCGGGTGCATGACCAGCCCCGGCGCTAGGCGACGGGCAGCGGCAAGGCGATCTGCAGCGGATCGATGCGGCCTTCGCCACGCATGATCTTCTTGAACTCGGCCCGGCTGACCGACACATAGCGCTCGTTGCCGCCGATCTCCACCTGCGGGCCATCCTGCACCGCGTGCCCGTGCACATCGACGCGCACGGTCATGGTTGCCTTGCTGCCGCTGTGGCAGATGGTCTTGATCTCTTCCAGCTCGTCGGCCCAGGCCAGCAGGAACTGGCTGCCTTCGAACAACTCGCCGCGAAAATCGGTACGCAAGCCGTAACACAGCACCGGAATCCGCAGACGGTCGACCACCTCGCTCAACTGCCAGACCTGGGCGCGGCTGAGGAATTGCGCTTCGTCCACCAGCACGCAGTGCAACGCGCCGTCGTTGTGGATGTCGCGTTCGACTAGTTGTTGCAATTCGGTGCCGCGCTCGAAGATACGCCCGTCCGCGCGCAGGCCGATGCGCGAGGCGACCACGCCGCTGCCGGCGCGGTGATCGAGTTTGGGCGTGAGGATCAGCGTGCGCATGCCGCGCTCGCGGTAATTGTGCGCCGATTGCAGCAAGGTGGTGGTCTTGCCGGCATTCATCGCCGAATAGTAGAAATAGAGCTTGGCCATCGGGCGATTTTACCGGGCCGGGCGGCAGGATGCGGCGCCTGTGTGTGCGGCGCTGGCGTGGCTGGGCCGGGGCAATGCCTGCCATCGAGCGGGTGGGAGCGCAGCCCCCGGTGATGGGCAAGGGCCAGCGGCACTGGAGACATGAATCCGTCGCGTCGGCCAGCCGCAAGCAGCCCCGGTACAATGGCGCGCTCTGTCGGAAGCCACTATGTACGGTCTCAATCCCCCGCAAAGCGCCGCGGTGCTGCACTGCGAAGGTCCCTTGTTGGTGCTGGCCGGTGCCGGCAGCGGCAAGACGCGCGTGATCGTGGAAAAGATCGCGCATCTGATCGCCATCGGCCGCTATCCGGCCAAGCGGATCGCCGCGATCACCTTCACCAACAAATCGGCCAAGGAAATGCGCGAGCGTGTGGCCAAGCGCATCCGTGGCGACGGCGCCGACGGCCTGACCATCTGCACCTTCCATGCGCTGGGCTTGAAGTTCCTGCAGATCGAACATGCCGCCGCCGGACTGAAGCGCGGGTTCTCGATCTTCGACTCCGATGACGCGGCTGCGCAGATCAAGGACCTGATGCACGGCGCCAAGCCCGATGCGATCGAAGATGCCAAGAACCTGATCTCGCGTGCCAAGAATGCCGGCCTGTCGCCGGAGCAGGCGATGGCGGCCGCACGCAGCACCCGCGAGAAGGAAGCGGCCAGCTTGTACGAGCGCTACCAGGCGCGGCTGACCACCTTCAATGCGGTCGACTTCGACGACCTGATCCGTCTGCCGGTGCAGATCCTGGAAGCCAATGAAGACATCGTGATGGGCTGGCGCGAGCGCATCGGCTACCTGCTGGTGGACGAGTGCCAGGACACCAATGATGCGCAGTACCGATTATTGAAGATGCTGGCCGGGCCGCGCGGCAACTTCACCTGCGTGGGCGACGACGACCAGAGCATCTATGCCTGGCGCGGTGCCAATCCGGAAAACCTGCAGCAGATGGCGCGCGATTATCCGGCGCTGGAAATCATCAAGCTGGAACAGAACTACCGCTGCTCCAATCGTGTGCTGCGTGCGGCCAACGCGTTGATCGCGCATAACCCGCACGAGCATTTGAAGACCTTGTGGAGCGACCAGGCCGACGGCGAGCGCATCCGCGTGTGGGAATGCCGTGACAGCGAGCACGAGGCCGAAAAGGTCGCTGCGGAGATCTCGTTCCTGGGCACCGCCAAGCAGGTGCCGTGGAGCGATTTCTGCATCCTGTTCCGGGGCAATTTCCAGTCGCGGCCGCTGGAAAAAGCGCTGCAGCTGTTGCGCGTGCCGTATCACCTCACCGGCGGCACCGCGTTCCTGGAGCGGCAGGAGGTCAAGGATCTGCTGTCGTGGTTGCGGTTGATCGTCAATCCGGACGACGACGCGGCGTTCCTGCGTGCCGTGCAATCGCCCAAGCGCGAAGTGGGTGCGACCTCGCTGGCGCGTCTGGCCGAGCTGGCCAGCGCCAAGTCGGTACCGATGTCGCGCGCAGCCGAGTCGATGGGCGCCTTGCAGCATTTGCCGCCGCGCGCGGCCAACGGTTTGAGTGCGTTTACCGACATCCTGCGCGACATGCGCGAGCACTCGTCCAGCATGCCGGCCGGCGAGCTGGTGCGCCTGCTCGCCGACAAGTCCGGTCTGCTCAACGACCTGCGCAATCAGTCCAAGGACGAAACCGGCTTCCAGCGGCGCAAGCGCAATCTGGACGAGCTGGCCGAGTGGTTCGAAGGTGGTCCGCGCGGCGCCAGCGCCAGCGATCTGGCTGCGCAGTTGGCGTTGCTGTCGCGCAACGACAAGGACGATGGCGGCAACCAGGTGCGCATGATGACCATGCATGCGTCCAAGGGATTGGAATTTCGCTATGTCTTCATCGTCGGCTGCGAGGACGGCGTGCTGCCGCACGAAGTGAGCCTGGAAGAAGGCAATTTGCAGGAAGAGCGCCGCCTGCTGTACGTGGGCATCACCCGCGCCAAGGAGCAGTTGTGGATGAGTCACAGCAAGCTGACGCGCAAGTTCGGCGAGCATGTGCGACTGAAGCCGAGCCGGTTTTTCGATGAGATTCCGGCCGAAGAACTGCAGCGCGATGGCGCCGACCCGGTGGCCGATGCCGAGCGCAAGAAAGAACGCGCCAGTGCGGGATTGGCGGCGATCCAGGCATTGTTCGATTGAGTTCCACTGAGTCGCGCGGGCAGCGTGGTGCCACCTGCATGAAGGGGTGAGCCTGGCACGCAACACGGTGCTGGGCGTGGGCCGGATGCGCTGCTGGTGCGTGCGTAGCACACATCGGTTGCGAAGCGTGCCTGGCGCTTAGCCTTCTGAGCCGGCTCCACTGCACGGCATCGCCTGTGAAAGGACAGAGCGCATCGTGCAATGACCTGCCATGCGGTGGCAGAAGAAGTACATCAGGGCTCAGCGTTGCAGCTCGACATGCGCACTACGCGCTGAGGCACGCGACCTGCCACAGAAGCGGAGCAGCCTGGTATGCAGGCCCGGCATGATGGCTCGCGCTGTCGTTCGCCGGCCCAAGCCCGAAGCGCCGCCGGCCAACGATGCAAGCCGGCAACGCGCCGATGGCCGCAAGACGCACCGGTGGTGCGTGACGATTGCACCGCCCAACCTGCGTGACATCACCGACCTTGCGCGCCATGCAGCGTGGCCATGCGTGCTGTGGTCAGGCTTGTCAGTGCCATTGCCGCACGGCAGTCTGAGGCTCCCGCCAACGGAGTGCACCGTGACCGTCATCCTCGAAACCGCTCGCGTGCGCTTGCGTCTGCTTGACCCCGAGCGTGATGCAGAGGCGATGCTGGCACTGGTCAACGATCCTGCCTTCATCGCCGGCATCAACGACCGCGGCATCCGCACCCGCGAGCAGGCGCGCGAGCATGTGCGCGAATGGGCGCAGGCCCATCAGCAACAACACGGCTTCGCGCACTGGGCGCTGGAAACGCGCGAGGCAAGCGCCTTCATGGGCACCTTGGGTCTGTTGTGCCGCGAGACCTTGCCGGTGCCGCATATCGGGTTCGCGCTGTTGCCCGCGTATCGCGGCAAGGGCTATGTGACCGAAGCCGGGCGCGCGGTGCTGGAGCATGCACGCCAGCGACTGGGATTGACGCAAGTGTGCGCGATCGTTTCGCCAGGCAATGCGGAGTCGATCCGCGCGCTGGAAGCGCTGGGGCTGCGCTACGACAGCTTGCGGGTGCTGAGTCTCGGCACCGAGGCCGTGGCGTACTACACGATCGACCTCCGCCCCGGTGGCGTGGACAGCTGAGCGGCGCTGCGTCACCCTGCCGGCTGTTTTCCACCGCACAGGGATGCCTGCATGGCACTGTTGGTCAACGCCTATTCCACGCTGCGCGCGCCGCTGTGGCCGGACTTTCTGCCAACCACTGCCGTGCAGCATCGCGACCACGCCGACCCGGAACTGGCCGCGCATCTGCATGGGTTTGTCGGCTACGTGAATCAGGCCGGCGATGGGCAGATGACGCAATCGCGCTATCACCTGATGCGGCATGTGCAGCGGGTGCGCCAGCACTTCAGCTTCGAGGTGGACGATGCGGCATTCGGCGCGCTGGCGCAGTGGGCCGAGCAGGCCAATGCCGTGTGTTTCCTGGCCGATGGCAGCGTGCGCGACCCGCAGGGCCGGGTGCTGATCAGCCAGGGCGAGCCGCTACTGGATGCGCAGGCGCAGCTGCCCTATCCACCGGACGCGCTGGAGCGCCGCGCGCGGCAGCACGACCAGCTGGCAGCGCTGGGCATCCGCGTGCCACCGAGCCTGCCACCGGTGCCGGGGGAGGCCGAGGCCCGCCTGCGGACGCCGGACAGCATTGCCGCGCGCATGCTGGGGTTGTTTGCGGTGGCGCTGCGGGCGGAAATCCTGGCCGCCGGCGATACGCCGCCGTCGCTGACCGACATGGCCGAACGCCTGCCGGGACTGCAGGCCGCCGTGTCACCGCAGGAACAGGCATTTTTCGAACACGCGCAGCCGGATGCGCAGCAACTGGCCAACTTCGGCTGGCGCTACGAAAGCCTGGCGCTGCTGCAATGGGCAGTGGGCATGACCGACACCCTGCCGCTGCCCACCGCTCTATGCGATGTGCCCGGCGTGGCGCAGCGCGCGCTGGAGCGGGCCGAGACTCCCACAGCACCGCCGCCAACGCTGCGCCCGGTGCCGGAGCTGCTGGATGCGCTGGACCGCCACCTGCGCCTGCACTGGGCAGTGCGCCAGGCCGGGCAAACCGGTCAGACGGTCCCCGCCGGCATCGTGCCCGGCGTGGTGTACGAGCGGCATTACGCGCTCAACTGGCTGCTGCACTTCGAAGACGCCGACTGGGACGAGGTGGATACACCGACCTGAGCGTCGCGAGCGCCGCTGCGACCTCGGCGCTGCATGGGGCTTGGCGCAATGCATCCGCCTGGCGTTGCGTCTTCGCGCCTGCCCCAGCGTGTGATTCTCACATGCGCTAGCCGAGGAAGGACATGGCATGGGTCAGCGAGCGATCGGTCTGCAGATCCAGTAAACGGCCGTGCGCGTCGTGGAACAGCAGATGGCCGGACTGCTCGCGCACCTTGACCGCGATGCCCGCAGGCCAGTCCAGCGACGCAACGATGCCGCCGTCCTGGTGGCGCACCACCAGATAGCGCGAGCCATGCGGCCAATGCAGGCCAACCAGGAATCCCGCTTCAAGCGCCACCACGTTTGAGCCATCCGGCGTGCCGGATGCGGCGCTGCGTTCGTGCAAACGGCGCTGACGGGCGCTGCCGGAGTGCTGGTAGTGCAGCCAAATGTCGCCATCGGGATCGGCGCGCACATCCGCTTGCTGCACGCTGCCCAGCCGATGCGCGAGCAGCGGCGTTTGCGGCTCAACGCGCAGGGACTCGCGCGCCTTGAGGCGTCGCGCAGGCAGGCTGTAGGTCCAGTCTTCCAGGTGCTCGCGGGCCTGCACGAGATACACCTCGCAATCGCTGAAGAATCCCGCCGCAATCACCGGGCCGGGCAGGTCACCGACGTGCCACAGCACGCGGTGCAGATCCTTGTCGGTATCGACGACCAGCAGCCGGTTGTCGACCACGATGCTCCAGCCGATTCCGCTGTAGCTGGGCGCGGCGTACTGCAGCGCGATCTGGCCAAGGTCGCGCACCGCATGGGTGATCAAATCCAGCCGATGGACGGTGGACACGCGCTCACGCGGTGCGATTGCCAGGGCGACCTGCCCACTGTCGGCGATGACCACACCGAATGCAGGCGCCGGGTAGCGCCGCAGCAGGCGCCCGTGCGCGTCCACCACCGCCGCACCGGCTTCGCCCAGGGCCAGAAGATAACGGCGACCCGGGAGTGCAGCCACATCGTGGATGGCCGCCAGACCGGCCTGCGGTGCCTGCAGTCGCAGGGTGGTGGCGCCGTCCCATAGTTTGGATTGGCTGGCCGTGACGTGTGGTTTGAAGGCGGGAATATCGGCGCTGAGCAGTGGGTCGTTGGCCAGTTTCAGCAGCGTGGTCAGATCGCCGACCGACAAGCTGTTGCGTGCGAGGGCATGATCGGCGGCAATCGCCGGCAGCAACTGCCGTGTCAGCTGTTGCAGCCAGCGGTTGGGGGACGCATCCACCAGCAGCGCTGCTGCCATTTCGCTGCGCGGTGCCGGATCGGCGGTGGGGTCCGCAAGCGCGGCGATGCGGTCGGCGTACTGTTCCAGCGTGTCTGGCAACAGCTGCGCGCGCTTGACCAGGGCGCGTGCGCGCAGCGTGCTGCCGGCCTGTTCCGCGGCCAACAGCCACTGCGCGGCCCGGTTGCGCGCAGTGTGCAGCGGCCACACCGCGTCCACGGCGGCCAGCCAGTCGCCGGCCTGCACCAGTGCCTGGCCCCATTCCAGCCGCAGCGCGTCGGCCAGCGCGCGCTCGGTGCCGTGCAGCAGCTGGATGGCGGCGGCAAAGGCGCCATCGCGGCGCGCCACCTGCACCGCACGCGCGTGGTCGCCGGACAGCATCAGCAGCCGGATGATCATCGCCGCCGACATGTCCCAGCCCAGCGCCAGCTCCGCGGCCTGTTTGTAGCGAGCGTGCTTGACCAGATAGTCCAGCGCCTCCTGGCGCGCATTGAGCAATTCGGCCAGCACGAACACCGCACGATCGATCTGCCCCTCTCGGTCCAGGCGCGCGAAGGCGCTGCGATAGGTCGCGCGCAGATGCGCCTGCAGCTCTTCGCCCAGGCCGATGCTGGTGCCGGCGCCGCGCGTGCGTGACAGACTCAGGTCGCTGCGCCGCTGGGGCACCCCGAACGCCTGCCCCAACGACTCGCCCACGCCATCGAGCGGCAGCGCGTTGCGCAAGGCTTCGTCCAGATCGCCAGTGTCGAACTGGCGCAGCATCCGGCGCATGTAGGCGCCCTGGTGACGTCCGACCAGGGTGCGCTGAGCGCGCGCCAGCAGGCGTTGCCACAGCGTGTTGTTCTCAACGCCGGGGCGCTGCGTCTTCAGCGCGTGCAGAAACGCATCGCGCTCGGCGCTGGCTGGTGGGACGGCATTGCCCAGCAGTTGCCGCAGCGGTTTGCCGCGCAGCCGGTCCACCTCCAGCGGTGGCTCGCCCGGGCTGCAGTCGTAGGGCATGTGCAGCGGGTAGCCGGACACGTCGATCGCCTCGGATGGATCCAGCGCCACCGCGTGTTGCCACTGCAAGGCGATCACCTGGGCGCCATGGACCAGGCCGATATCGGCGGAGGGTAACTGCGCCGCCTCGGCGGCGGTCAGCGCGCCGGAGAACAGGCCGCCATGCACCTGGCACAGCACCAGGCCGGGCGCCTGCTCGCAAACCAGCGCACGCGGCGCAGCGAAGCACAGCACATCGCCGTCGGCAAAGCGCAGCGCCCGGCTACCGGGTTGCCAGGCGCGTACTAGCCTGGCCAGGCGTTGGTCCGGGCTGAGCCACGCTGCCGAGAACCACAGCGCCGATACCATCTGGCTGCCATGCCACAGCGGGTACCGCACGCTGGCGCCCGCGTTGTCCGTGCGTGCGGAACTACTCATGGCCGGGTTGCTCGGCCTGGCCCTGCACGACCATCAGCGGGGTCAGCCCGCCATCGCCCAGGATCCACGCCTGCCCCTGCAGGGTGACCAGTGCAACCCGCGCGCCATCGCTGGACACCGCCGCGGCGCTGATCTCGCTGGCGGCACGATGCAGTGTCCGCCGGCCGCTGGCCCCGATGGCGAGCAGCGCGCGACGATCGGCGCGCAGTACCAGCAGCAGGCTGTGCTGCGGTGCGTCCGGGTCGCCGATCAGGCCAATCGGTCTGTCGCCGGATGCCACGATCGCCTCGAATTCCTGAAAGCCATCGGCCGGCCCCCCGTGCAGCACCCGGTACGCCAGCGAGCGGTCGCCACCGGCCTGACGGCTTGCCAGTTCCAGGGCAATGGCGCCACGCCATTGACCCTCCTGGGGCAGGCTGCGCAGCAACACGACCGGCGGACGCGACCCCAGCGCCAGCTGCAGGACCAGGTCCTGCTTGCCAGCGCGGTGCAGGCGTAGCAGCCGCAATTCGCCAGCGGCATGAGTGGCGTAGACCGCGTGTTCGGCATCGCTTTGCGCCAACGCCACCACCTGCCCGGCGATCTCGCTGCCTTGCGCAACCCGCTGCCGCCGGTTGGTATCGCGCGTCCACGTCATCAGCCGGCTGTGCTGGTCCCACAACAGGAACCGCTGCGGCATGCCGCCGCTGTTGAGCCACACGCACGGACGCAGCCGCACCTGGCCGGGCGCGGGGCAGATGCTCTGCCCGCCGGCCTCGATGGAGCCGCGCATGCCCTCGAGATTCCAGAACCCGGCCTGCTCCCGTATAGCGACGATGCCGCCCACGTGCCTGTTCTGCGCCGCGAGGCACAGCGGCTGACCGCCCTGCGCCCATTGGTGGTAGCGCGGCGCCACCCGTTTGGCGATGTCGGCGGGCTGCACCTTCACCATCGCGCTGCGGCAGCCGTCTGCCAGCAGCAGCGCGACATGGCTGCCGTCCGGGCTGAACAGCGGCGCATGGCGCAGCGAAAACTTGCCCCTGACCACGTGTTTCGCGGTGTCTGCCTCGGCAGGGCGTTGCATGTCGATGAAATGCCCGCGCAGCAGCTGCCTGGCGGCCATGCTCGCAGGCACCGGCAACAGGCTGCTGCGGGTGCCGTGGCGCGTCTGCAGCATCACCTGCAGATGCGCATCGGCCGCAGGCGCGATGCCGGCCTGGTGGTGGAACGGTGCCGCATGCACCGGCTGCGCGCCGATCCACCAGCACTCGCTGGTGGTGGGCGTCGCGCTTGCCAACTGCGTGGCCCAGGCCAGCGCATGCTGCAGGCCGGTCGCCTCGAACGTGCGGCCCTGCAGCAGCTGTTGCAGCCGGGCGGGGCTGTCGGCGTCGTGCAGGTCGCCGGGCAGATGCGCCAGGCCCCAGACAAAGCGCGCATTGGCGGACTGCGCACGGCGTGCCAGCAGGATCCACAACGCAATCTGCGCCAGACGCGGCGCCCCCCATTGCGCCGGACCGGCATCGAAGATCGCCACCAGACGGGCATCGCGCGCGCGCGCCTGCATGCGGGGCACCAGGAACAGGTGTTCGGCGTGTGCGGCACGGCGCAGGAATTCCTCCGGCAATGCGTCGGCAAGTGCCCACTCGCTCAGCAGCAGATGCGTGTAGCTGCCGCGTCGGCGCAGGTCGTCGATGCCGTCCGGCTCGGCGTCTCCGTCGGCGCGGCGCAGGCTGTCGCGGCCGAGCAAGGGGTCAAGACGCAGCAGCCAGGTGCCGAGCTGGGAGGCGATTTCCGGGTCGAACCAGTCCAGCCACAGCCGCCAGGCCTGTAGCGGGGCGGGTAGCTGCAGCGCGGCACTCACGCGGCCTCCCAGTGCTGACGGATCTGCGCCACGACCTCGGGACGCGCCGGCAGCAACCGATGCAGTGGCAGCACCAGCGCAGGTGAGCGCAGCAGCAACAACGGCTGCAGCCCGTACTGGCGGCGCAGCGCACGCTCCAGCAGTTCCAGCGCAAGGTCGGGGCGTTCGGCGGTGGGCAACCACAGGCCGGCGGCGTCCGCGCGCGGTGCCACGTATTGCACACCGTTGGCCCAGGGCAGCTGCGTTGCAGGGCCGGTCAGCAGCACGGCGTGCGCCGTGGCGCTAACCAGCAAGCCCGCGCCGTCGGGCACGCGCTCCCATGCCGCCAGCAACGCGCGTGCGGCATCGCCCACGCCGATCACCCCCTGCGGGGCGACCGGCACCGGCTCGTCCTGCCACGACCAGTTCACGCGCCGCTGCCGATCTGCTCGATCAGGCGCGTGCGTTCGTGGGCCAGCTCGGCCGGCAGCGAGGCGGCCGTGAAGTTGGCATCGATCTCGCGCAGCAAGGCTTCGGCCATGGTGCGCAGGGCCGGAGTGTGCGGATCCTGCAGACAGCACTGGGCGGCCTCGACCAGCCGCGCAGTGCGCGAGAGCGGTTGCAGGGCGGCCTGTTCGACGGCCGCGCGCAGGGTGGGATTGGCAGCAGCGGCCAGGGTGCCGCGCAGCAGGTCCTGTGCGCTGGTTTGCTGCTCGCGTGTCGGCAGCACATAGAACAGCGGCCACAGATCGGCCTCGCTGGCCTGGGTGCGTCCGGCCAGCACGCAGGCGGCGGCGATCAGCCGCTGGGTCTTGACCAGGCGGCGGTCCGAGAGCTGCATGCCGGCGCCGCGCAATGTCCGGATCGCCGCGGCCACCGCCGTGCGTGCGCCATCCATGTCCACCATGCGTGCCTGCGCGCACAACAGGTCCAGGTCGGCCAGCCCGGCGGTGTGTTGCAGCGGTGCGCGCTCGGACTGCCAGCCGCCGGCGAGCAAGGCCTCCAGCTGGTGATCGGCCACCGGGTCGACGAACAGATGCAGCAGGAAGCGGTCGCTGAAGGCCGCCAGCGCATCGTCTTCCGGCAGCGCGTTGGCCGCGCCCACGCACAGGCGCAACGGGCAGTGCAGGTCGGTCTGGCCACGCCGGAAGCGGCGCTCGTTGAGTAGCCCGAGCAAGGTATTGAGGATGGCGGTGGAACCTAGGAAGACTTCGTCGAGGAAGGCGATGTCCGCTTCCGGCAACATCCCGGTGACATCGATCTGCATGCTGCCCTCGCGCAATTTGCGCAGGTCCACCGGGCCGAACAGCTCGGCCGGTTCGGTGAAGCGACCCAGCAGATATTCGAAATAACGCCCGCCCAGCGCGGCGGCGACGCGGCGCACCACCGCGCTCTTGGCGGTGCCCGGCGGGCCGATGATCAGCAGGTGTTCCTGGGCCACCGCTGCCAGCACGATCAGTTCGGCCAGTTGATCGCGTTCGATCAACCCGCTGGTGGCGGAGTGGACGGTGGCGCGAACACGCGCGGCGGCATCAGACGGGGCTTGCATGCGGTCGATCCTTCGAGAGAACGCGCGACCGGCCGCTGCGCGGACGATCGGTGGTGGGCAATGGAACGGGCAGCCCCGCTTAACGAGGCTGCCATGGATGTGCGGGTATCCTGCCCGCTCACCGAGCCAGGGAGGCAATGCAATGACGATTGGTCAGTATTCGGAATTCTATCGTGGCAAGCGGGTGGTGGACTTCAGCGTCGATCAGCCGGCCAGCGGCGGCGATGTGGTGTACCGGCTGCGGCAGGAGTACGAAGGTGAGGACACCCAGGCGGCGCTGCTCGACAGCCTGCTGGCGCAGGTCGATCCGGCCAGCATCCAGGCGTTGATCATCGGCTCGTGGCGCGAATCGCATGATGAAGGCCCCAGCGGCTATCTGCAGCGCTTGATCGAACGCCGTGACGAATTGCCTGCGCTGCGCGCGCTGTTCGTCGGCGACATGACCTACGAAGACTGCGAGATCTCCTGGATCATCCAGACCGACTACACGCCTCTGCTGGCCGCGTTTCCGGCGCTGCAGTCGCTGCGCGTGCGCGGCTCCTCGCAATTGAAGCTGACGCCGTTTGCGCATGCGCAGCTGCAGGAACTGGCGATCGAATGCGGCGGTCTGCCATCGGCGATCGTGCAGGCGATCGCCGCCTCCACGCTGCCGGCCCTGCAGCGCCTGGAGCTGTGGCTGGGCGTGGAGGATTACGGCTTCGATGGCGACCTGGGCACCTACCAGCGGTTGCTGGCGGCGATCGGCCCCGAACGGCTGCGCTATCTGGGCCTGCGCAACGCCGCCAACACTGATGAACTGGCCAGCTGGCTGGCGACCCAGCCATGGCTCGGTGGCCTGGAGACCTTGGACCTGTCGCTGGGCACCATTGGTGATGCCGGTGCGCGCGCGCTGGTCGAAAGCACCCAACTGGGCCAGCTGCAGCGGATCGATCTGAGCCATCACTACATTTCTGCCGACTGGCAGGCCCGGCTGGCAGCGCTGCCGGTGACGGTGATCCTGGAGGATCCCGAAGAGGAAGACGAGGACGAGCGCTACGTCGCCGTCTCCGAATGAGGTGAGCGTGCCTTGGGTCGTGGTGGGGCCGCGGGACAGCCGCAGGGTCGCGGCCCTGCAGCAGGCATTGCAGGCGCAGGGACATCCTGCGGCGGCGGTGTTCGACTATCTGCAGCTGCTGCAGACGCCAGCGCCGCTGCAGGACTGGCTGGCACGCCACCCGGCCGCGCGGGTCAAGCTCGAATCGCCCGGGGAGGCGCCTGAGGTGCATCAGGCGCTGGTGCTGCGCGGCTGGCGTCGGCTGGGAGCGCAGGGCGCGGCGCCGGCACCGCTGGCGCATGGCGAGCTGGCCCATCAGCAGCTGTGGTACGCCGGGTTTGCGGACCTGCTCGCGTCGCTGCCGGCCGCGCAGTATCTGAACCCGCCGGCCGGCCTGCTGGCGATGACGGACAAACTCGCCTGCCAGCAGCGCCTGGCTGCCGCAGGCGTGGCTGTGCCTACGCTGCTGGGCAGCGTGAGCAGCTATGCCGAGATGCGCGCTTGCCTGCAGGCCAGCGGCTGCAGCCAGGCGTTTCTCAAGCCGCGCTATGGATCGTCCGGCGCCGGCGTGCTGGCGTATCGCTGGCACCGCGACGGGCGTGAGATCGCCAGCGGCTCGGCCGAGCTGGTCGTGGAGCAGGGCCGCGTGCGGGTGTTCAATGCGTTGCGCCAGCGCCACTACACCCAACGCACCGAGATTGCGCCGCTGGTGGATGCGATCGCCGCGCAGGGCGCTTATCTGGAGCGGTGGATTCCCAAGCCGCGCGCGCCCGGCTTGCCGGGCCATCACTACGACCTGCGGGTCGTCGCGCTGGATGGCGTGGCGCGGCAACGCGTGGCACGCGCCAGCCGCGGCGCGCTGACCAATCTGCATCTGGGCAATACGCGTCTGCCAGCGCAGGCGTGGCAGGGCGCGGACGTGGACGCGCTGGTGTCGGCCACGGTGGCGCAGGCCGCGCGCGTGTTTGCCGACTGCCGCATGATCGGCTTCGACCTGATCCAGCGCGACGGGCGCTGCCACGTGCTGGAAGCCAATGGGTTCGGTGACCTGCTGCCGGAGCTGCGCTGGCAGGGGCGAACGACCTACGAAGATCAGGCGGCACTCGGCACGGTTGCTACCCATGCCGATGCCGGCGACGGGAGACGACGGCATGGCTGAGCAATTGCCGGACATGCACGCCATCGTCGGTGCGCGCGATATCGTGTTCATCACCCTGGATACGCTGCGTTACGACGCCGCGCAGCGCTGCTTTGCGCGCGGCGAACTGCCGGTGCTGGCGCCGTATCTGCCGGCCGATGGCTGGGAACGGCGGCATACCCCGGGCAGCTTCACCTACGCCGCCCACATGGCCTTCTTCGCCGGCTTCCTGCCCACGCCTGCCCGCCAGGGCCCGCATCCGCGCCTGTTCGCGCTGGCCTTCGATGGCAGCGAGACCATCGTGGCGCAGACCCAGGTGTTTGCCGACAGCGGCGACATCGTCGATGGCCTGGCGCGGTGCGGCTATCGCACGCTGTGCATCGGCGGCACCGGATTTTTCAACAAGCGCAACGCACTCGGTCGGCAGTTGCCCGGCCTGTTCCAGGAGAGCCACTGGACGCCGGACTTCGGCGTGACCGCGATCGACTCCACCGAGCATCAAGTGGCATTGGCCTGCGCGCGCCTGGGCGACCCGGCGCTGCGCGACACGCGCTGCTTCCTGTTCGTCAACGTCTCGGCCCTGCACCAGCCCAACCGGCACTATGTCCCCGGTGCGGCCAGCGACGATTTCGAAAGCCATTGCGCCGCGCTGCGCTATGTCGATGCGGCATTGGCGCCGTTGTTTGCGGCGCTGCGCGCGCGCGGCGGTGCGTTTGCCATTATCTGTTCCGATCACGGCACCGCCTACGGCGAGGATGGTTACCATGGCCATCGTCTGGCCCACGAGGTGGTGATGACCGTGCCTTATGCCCATTTCCTGGTCACCCCATGAGCTTGCCGTCGTTGGCCGATCTGCTGCGCTTGCCGCCGTATCAGGCGTATTCGTATTCGTACCCGCATAAAACCAGTTATCGGCCGTTGCAGCCGGCGGTGCCGTTGTCGCAGGTGTGGGCCGACGAGCGCCGGCAGGCGCTGTTCCTGTATCTGCACATCCCGTTCTGTTCCTATCGTTGCGGGTTCTGCAACCTGTTCGCGCTGGCACGGCCAGCGCCGGCGCAGGTGGAGGCCTACCTGGCGCAGATGGAACGGCAACTGCAGGCCACCGTGCAGGCGCTGGGCGCGCACCGTTTCGTGCGCTTTGCGATGGGCGGGGGCACGCCGAGCTATCTGGACGCGGCGCAATTGCGGCGCGTGTTCGACATGGTGGCGCGCCACGCGACGATCGCGCTGGATACCATCCCGGCCGGGATCGAGGTCTCGCCGGAAACCGTCGATGCCGAGAAGCTGCAGGTGTTGCGGCAGGCCGGGATCGACCGCGTCAGCATGGGCATCCAGAGTTTCAGTGCCGCCGAGGTGAGCGCGCTGGTGCGGCCGCAGCAGCGCGAGACGGTGGAACGTGCGATCGACATCATTCGCGCGCAGGGCATTACCACGCTGAACCTGGATCTGATCTACGGCATCGCCGGGCAGACCGTGGAAAGCTTCCTGGCCTCCATCGACAGCGCGCTCCAGCATGCGCCCGAGGAGCTGTATCTGTATCCGTTGTACGTGCGGCCGATGACCGGGTTGGGCCGGATCGAGGCCAAGGCCGGCGGGCGACGCAGCTTCGTGCTGCAGCCCGAACCACTGGACGAACGCCTGGCGTTGTACCGGGCCGGGCGCGACCGGCTGCTGGCAGCCGGCTACACCCAGATCTCGATGCGCATGTTCCGCGCCCCGCATGCACCCGATGGCGACGCGCCTGTGTACTGCTGCCAGAGCGATGGCATGGTCGGCATCGGCTGCGGTGCGCGCTCGTATACCGCCGGGCTGCATTACTCCAGCGAATACGGGGTGAGCCGGCGCTCGGTGGCGGATATACTCGAACACTATCTGCAGCGCGACCCGGCCAGCTTTGCACGCGCCGACTACGGCATTGCGCTGGACGCCGACGATGCGCGGCGGCGGCATGCGATCCAGTCGCTGCTGGTGGTGCCAGGGCTGGATCGCGATGACTTCCGCCAGCGTTTCGGCATGGACTGCCTGGATGCCTTGCCGCAGCTGCAGGAGTTGCTGGCGCTGGGGCTGGCGCAGTGGCAGGGCAGCCTGCTGTCGCTCACCGCCGCCGGCATGGAGCGCGCCGATACCATTGGCCCGTGGCTGACCTCGGCGCCGATCGTCGAGCGCATGCAGCAGTACCAGGTCGGGTAGGCGGCCGATGCATCTGTCGTTGCTCTATCGCGGCCGGCTCAGCAGCTGCAATTACAGCTGCGATTACTGCCCGTTCGCCAAGACCTACGACAGCGCCGCCGCACTGCGTCGCGACGCGCAGGAGTTGGCGCGGTTCGTCGCCTGGGCGCAGGCGCAGACGCGGCCGTTGTCGATCCTGTTCACGCCCTGGGGCGAAGGCCTGGTGCGGCGGCATTACCGCGAGGCGATGGTGCAGCTGAGCCAGCTGCCGCAGCTGCGCCGCGTGGCGATCCAGACCAATCTGTGCGTGGGCCTGCGCTGGCTCGACGCGGCCAATCTCGACCGCCTGGCATTATGGTGCACCTACCACCCCAGCCAGGTGACGCGCGCGGCCTTCCTGCAACGCTGTCAGGCGTTGCGCGAACGCGGCGTGCGGCACAGCGTGGGCATGGTGGCCGCGCACGCGCACATGGACGAGATCGAGGCGCTACGCGCAGCTTTGCCCGACACCACGCCGATGTGGCTCAACGCTTTCGATCCGCGGCCGCCCGACTACTACACGCCCGAGCAGGTGCAGCGTTTGAGCCGGATCGATCCGCACTTCGGCTACAACCTCACTCCGCCACCCAGCTTCGGTGCGCCCTGCCTGACCGGTGAATCGGTGCTGTCGGTGGATGGCGACGGCACCGTGCGGCGCTGTCATTTCGTCGATGCGCCGCTGGGCAATCTGTACGACGGCAGTTTCGCGGCGCAGTTGCGTACCCGCAGCTGCCCCAACACGCGGTGCGACTGCTTCATCGGCTACGCGCATCGGCCTGACCTGCCGTTCCAGGCCGACTACGCGGGCGGCGTGCTGGAACGGGTGCCGGCGACGGCGTGATCCGGCCAGTACCGACCGCCGGGGCACCCCGACATGGCTCACAGCCTGGCAGGCGGTGAGCCAAGGACCTGCGCACAGTCACCGCAGTACGCGCGTGGTCGGTGCTGCAGCAGGCATCGGTCGCGCGCGGTTGGCGGCTGCGCGGGCCGCTCGCTCCTCTCGCTTACTCGCCCACGCGGGCGCGCAGTTCGCTGACTTGCTCGCGCAGTTCCTGCAGCTGCTCTTCCAGGCTCTGCACCCGCGCTTCCAGGGCAGCGGTGTCGGCGCCGCGCGGCGCGCTCTCGCGCGTTGCAGCTGCGGCCTGCAGCGCGTCGAGATCCAGCGCGCCGCTGAGCAGATGCATGTAACGATCTTCGCGCTGGCCGCTGGCACGCGGCAATTGCACCGCCAGGTCACGCTGGATCAGCCGCTCCAGGTGATGGCGCACATCGTCGGCATCGTTGAAGCGCGCCAGCCGCTCGCTGCGTGCGTACAGCTCGCCCAACGTCTGCGGCCCGCGCAGCAGTAGCAGTCCGATCAACGCCACCTGCTGGCGGGTCAGGTCCAGCACGCTGCTCAGCTTGTGCTCGTAACGTTCGGCGCGCGAGGAAAACTGCTGGCGCACCAGTCCCAGCGTTTCCAGCTGGCGCAACGCGTGATGCACCACGCCGGTTTGCAGACTCAGCACCGGCTCGCGCGCGGTCTTCTGGTTGGCGGCTACCTGCGCGGCGTTGACGGTGAGCGGGTAGGCGTCCGGGGTGGTGGCCTCTTTTTCGATCAGGCAGCCAAGCACGCGGGCCTGGGCGGTATCGAGCACGGGGATGGACGATGTCTCTGTCATGCGGCAGCTCCTGGGCAATCAGCAGGGAAGGATATGCCGATCCCGTGCCTGGCGGTCTGCGCGTCGTTGGCCGTGCAACGCCGCGCTCGGGCCGTGTGGTGATGGTGCTGCGGCCATCCCCCGCTGCGTGTGTCCCGGCGTCATCGACCAGCGTGTTGCTGGCCGGAGGGCGCCAGGTCCGCGTGCCCCGCAGCGGGCGAGCCAACCGTGCAGGCAATGGAGCGATGTCGCATGCCGCAAGCCCCGCAACGCGCCAGGTCGGCCGGCGCGCGCGTCGGCGGCGAAAACGAGCAGGGCAGCACCACGCGAACCCGCTAAAATCGCGGGCTTCATTGCCGCTCCTGCTCTGGTGGATGCCATGCGCCCCTCGCTTTACGCACCGTTATCCCTGCTCGCCTGCACCGCGCTGGCCTTGAGCGCCTGCAAGCCCGGCCAAGAGGAGACGGGCCAGCGTGCGCAAGCCGCTGCCGTGTCCGCCAACGCGGCAGCCAGTGCCACTTCGGCGAAACAGGCCTCCCCGGCCGCTGCTGCAGCCATCCCGGCCGGCGACGAAAACCTCAACGCGGTGCTGTGGATGCAGCGCTCGGAGGAATACCGCGCCGTGGCCGAGCAGACCTACCGCGCCGCTGCCGACAAGCTGGATGCCGCGCTCAAGCAGCCCAACTGGGACGCGCTGGTGCCGGAAGAGCGCGGCAACGCCGCCACCGGCCTGAAGCCGGCGGTGGTGCTGGACGTGGACGAGACCGTGCTGGACAACTCGCCCTATCAGGCGCGCCTGCTGCGCGATGGCAAGGAATACGACGAGCTGAGCTGGGACCAGTGGGTGGCCGAGAAGAAGGCCACCGCCATCCCCGGCGTGGTGGATTTCGCCAAGGCCGCCAACGCCCGCGGCATCACCCTGATCTACATTTCCAACCGCGCGGTGCACCTGAAGGACGCCACCTTGGCCAATCTGCGCAGCGTGGGCCTGCCGGTGGCCGACGACAGCGTCTTTCTCGGCCTGGGCACGGTGGTGCCCGGCTGCGAGCAGAACGGCAGCGAAAAGAACTGCCGCCGCCAGCTGGCCGGACAGAAGTACCGCGTGCTGATGCAGTTCGGCGACCAGTTGGGCGACTTCGTGCAGGTCACCGCCAACACCGGCCAGGCGCGTGGCGCGTTGTTGCAGCAGTACCACGACTGGTTCGGCGAACGCTGGTGGATGCTGCCCAACCCCAGCTACGGCGGCTGGGAGCCGGCGCAGTTCAATAACGACTATGCGCAGCCCTGGCAAAAGCGCCACGACGCCAAGCGCGCTGCGCTGGAGGTGGCCCGATGAGCCGCGCGCGCTTGCCGCTGGCCGCGCATGAGCGGCTGATCTTCGCGCTGGATGTGCCCAGCCACGACGAGGCGATCGCCTGGGTGGACCGGCTCGGCGATTCGGTGTCCTTCTACAAGATCGGCATGGAGTTGCTGGCATCGGGCGAGTACTTCCACGTGCTCGATGCGCTGGCCAAGCGCGACAAGCGCGTGTTCGTGGACCTCAAGTTCTTCGACATTCCCGCCACCGTGGCCGGCACGATTCGCCGCCTGGCGCAGTGGCCGGTGAGCTATTGCACCGTGCACGGCTGGCACGCCGGCATGCTGCAGGCGGCCGCCGACGCCAACCATGGCGACATGCGCCTGCTGGCGGTCACCGTGCTGACGTCGATGGGCCGCCCAGACCTGGCGGCAATGGGCATCGACCGCGAACCGGTGGACGTGGTGGTGGAGCGCGCGCTGGCCGCACAGGCCGCCGGGATCGATGGCGTGATCGCTTCCGGCCAGGAAGCCGGCCCGATCCGCCGTGCCACCGGTCCGGACTTTTCGATCGTGTGCCCGGGTATCCGCCCCGGCGGCCCGGTCGGCGACGACCAGCAGCGCACCGTGGGCGTGGCCCAGGCCTTTACCGACGGCGCCGACGCGATCGTCGTTGGCCGCCCGATCCGCCTGGCAAGCGACCCGGCAGCGGCGGCGAACGCCATCCAGGACGAGATCCGCGCGGCGGTGACGCAGCACCGGGACCGAGTTGAGCCGCTTGGTTGAACCCCTCGTCACGGCGTGGCGGCTGATGGTGGGGGAATCACCTACAGCGGGTAGGAGACGATCTGCTGTTGCAACGCAGGTGAAATCGCGAAGCTGGAATGGCGGGCGACCTTGGCGGTGACCATCTCCTGCAAGCGTTCAGACGCGGTGTCTCTGCACAACGTCGACCAGGAACGGTATTGAGCGGCGTTTCTTTCGTCGCTCACTGTCAGCACGGGCACCGATTTTGCATACTGCGTCATGCGGGTTTTGTTGCGTCGAGTGAGTACTGTCGTCGGTGTGTGCATCACGCTCGGTGCCTGTTCTCTGGTGGCCAATGTTCCAGAGTTGTTCCGCTACGACGAGCCGACCGATGGCGCGATAACGCGCCTGCGGATCGTCGGTGACGATGGCAACACGGTGATCTATCCAGGCACGACCTGCGACCAAACTAATGTTCCCGGCTTCGGTCGGGCAGCGCGCGCACTGGTACTTGGCGGCCAGGATTTGGGCATGCCGCGACTGAGCGATACGCCCAAGCATCCACTGGAACTGGCGGTGCGCGCGGGTCAGCCCATGGTCGTGGGCTTCAAGGCAGGCGCTGTCACCAATCCACCATGTCCCAAGGCGCCTCCGGGCTATCGTGCGATATGTTCGCCACCGCCCGGCCATGGCCCGACGTGTGTGAGCACGCGGACCTTCGTCCCGGAATCAGGCGTCGACTATGAGGCGCATCTGGACTTCGGCTCCGGGCGCTGCCGTCTGGACGTCTATGCGTTGACCAAGGACGCACGCGGTGCGGTTGAGCGTCACGCCATTGATGCGCCGCCGCCCAGCTGTCCGTCGTCGAAAGAATGACTGCTTGGCAAACAGTGTGCGTCCGGCGTTTGCTGGCGTGCCCAATCAAGCGTCCGTCAGTGCGTCACAGACCAATGCCAGCGCAGCGGGATGAGACCCCATCCGCCTGAGCCGCTTCGGTCAACGAGCCAACTACCATATCTTCCAAAATCAATAAGTTGCATCCGCTTACTTAAAGCATTGCTTTAACGTGAAAGTCTCGTTAACATGCCGGCGTCCGATGTCAGTCGGAAGCTGTGCCACTCATTGTCCACCGGGCTTGTCCCGGTTTTCGAAGGGATCGGGCCTTATGCCCGATCCTTTTTTTTGCACGGCGTTTGCGCGCCGCCAATGGCCGCTTTCTCGATGAGTGCGTGGCATCGGCACGCAGCGGGCCCGTGCGGCTTGCCGTGGCGCCCGCCAAGCCGGCTCCGCATCGCCGACAACCAGCGCCTCTCATCGGATGTTCTGAGAACAGCGGCGAGGGCAGGTGGAACATTATCGGCAGTCCACCGAGCGCACGCGGTGCCCGGGACTGAAGGTGCCGACTTCAGATGCCGGTGGCCCGACCGCCGGCCCGTTACGGCACTGCCGCTGCCTTGCAATAGCGGTCGATGAAGTGCTGGTGGCTCGGCATCACATCCACGCAGTGCGAAATGGTCTGCGCCACGCTGGCCAGGAAGCCTTCGGCGTCGCGGTCGGGCACCTGGTCCACCAAGGGGTGATACCCCTGCGGCAGGATGCCCTGGCCCACCAATACCTGCACCCAGCTGATCTCGGCGAACATTTCTTCGGCATTGCGATAGAAGCGCCCGCTGTCGCGGAACAGGTCCAGCGTGGCCTGCAACTCGGGGGTGATCGGCATCTGGCGGCAGTGCCGCCAGAACGCGCTGTCGTCGCGTTCGGTGGCGTGGTAGTGCAGCAGCAGAAAATCGCGGATGCGGTCGAACTCGAACGCCAGCCGGTCGTTGTAGCGCTGCACCAGCACCGGGCTGATGCCCTCGCGCGGAAACAGCTCCAGCAACTTGGAAATGCCGGACTGGATCAGATGGATGCTGGTCGATTCCAATGGCTCCAGAAATCCGCTGGCCAGGCCCAGCGCGACGACATTGCGGTTCCAGCACTGCTTGCGCCGGCCGGTGGTTAAGCGCAGCGGGCGCGGGTCGGCCAGCGGCTTGCCATCCAGATTGGCCAGCAGCGTGGCGGCGGCTTCGTCGTCGCTGATATGCGCGCTGCAATACACATAGCCGTTGCCGGTGCGGTGTTGCAGCGGAATGCGCCACTGCCAGCCGGCTGCGTGCGCGGTGGAGCGCGTGTACGGCGTGGGCGGGCCCACCTTTTCGCAGGGCACTGCCAGCGCGCGATCGCACGGCAGCCAATGGGTGAAGTCGTGGTAGCCGGTGTGCAGCGCTTGCTCGATCAGCAGCCCACCGAAGCCGGAGCAATCGATGAACAAGTCGCCATGCACCGTCTGCCCGGACGCCAGCTGCAGCGACTGCACATGGCCGCTTTCCGGATGCAGTTGCACCTGCTCGACCAGCCCTTCGATGCGGGTGACGCCGCGCTGCTGCGAATACCGGCGCAGAAAGTGCGCGTACTGGGTGGCATCGAAGTGGTAGGCGTAGGCGATGTTGGCCAGTGGCGAATTGGCCGGCACATCGCCGGCCGAGGTCATGAACTTGCCGCGCGCAGCCGCCACGGTATTGAGCGTGTACGCACCCAGCGGTTGCGCTTTGCCGCGCGCGTGTTGCTTGATCCAGTATTGGTGAAACGGCAATAGCCCCAGCGGGTGCCCGATCTGGCTGCCGAAGCCATGCATGTACGTACTGCCGGGGCGTTGCCAGTCGACGAACTCGATACCGAGCTTGAAGCTGCCCTGGGTCTGGCGCACGAACTCGGCCTCATCGATGCCGAGCAGGTTATTGAAGGCCTTGATATGCGGCACGGTCGCTTCGCCCACACCGACGGTGCCCAGCTGTTCGGACTCGATCAGCTGCACCTTGAAGGTGGGTCCGAGCACGCGCGCAAACGCGGCGGCCGCCATCCAGCCGGCGGTACCGCCGCCGACAATGACGATGTTGCGAAGTGGAGCGGGAATCATGCCGATGCATTCCTGAGCAAGAACAGCGGACGAATACGCGAACGGGGCCAGTTGGCCCCGTTCGACAGGCCACATGCCCATCCCGGCGCATGTGGCAAGGTACGTCAGAACTTGGCGCCGATCTCCAGCACGACACTGCGTGGCACGTAGTTGATCTCGCCACTGGTATTGATGGCGATGTCCGGATCGAACTGCCCGTTGCTGCCGAAGCCGTTGTAGGCGTACGCGCTGTAGTTCTTGAAGTTGAACGCATTGAGCAGGTTCACGCGCGCGTTGAGCTTGAAGTCGCCGACCACGGTGAATTCCTTGGTGGCCTGGAAGTCCACCGTGCGGTAGCCCCAGATATCGCCACCCACCAGAAACTTGCCGCTGCCCGGCGGGGTGACGCCGACCTGCTGGCAGGTGGCGCCATCGGGATCGGTGAAGCCGAAGCAGGCGATCGTGTTGATCGGCTCGGGCGTGGCCAACACCAGCTTCGCACCGAAGGTCACGCCCCACGGGCCGTCGATCGAGCCGGAGGCGACGAAGCGATGCGCGGCCACCGCGTCGGATTTGACGAACGGGTAGTCGTGGATCGTGGCCTTGTCGAAGCCGTAGGGCTCATCGATATTGCGGTTCTGGCGCGCGCTGGTGTGGGTGTAGGACAAGGTCAGGCCCCAGCCGGATTCCTTGGTGTACGGCTTGTCGGCCGACAACAGCACCTGGCTGTTGCGCTGCTCCAGGCCGTTGCTGCCCAGGATGGTGTTCTGGTAGCCCGGCACCGGCTCGCCCCACGGCACGTTGCCGTTCTGGAAGTAGGAGCCATCCGGATAGCGGTTGATCAGGCCCATCGCAAAACCGTCGTAGCTCAGGATGCGCTGGAAGGTCACATCGGTCAGCCAGTCGCCCACCTGGTTGGTGATGCCGATGCTGTACTGGTCGCTGTACGGCGTCTTGAGCTTGTTGTTGAACATGAAAAGCTCGGCGCTGCCGGACACACCGGGAATGGTGTTGAGCTGGTCGATGCCGTTGAGGTAGCGCGGGTCGAACGCCACGCAGGTGCGGTCGGCGCGATAGCATTGCTGGGTTGCCGGATTTTCGAAATACACCGCTACCGGCGACAACGCCGCCTTGCTGGTTTCCAGCGCCAATTGTTCGAACAGGTTGCGATCGTACGAGCGCGCCGCACCACCATGCACGATGGCCGCTTCGTCGCCGAAGATGTCATACGAGAAGCCGAAGCGCGGCGCCCAGGCATCCTTGAAGTTCTTGCGGTTGTTGCCGGTGCTGATGTAGTCGGCCACGTTGATGCCGCTGGGCAGCAGGCGATTGGCCCACGGCTGGCCGGGATTTTCCGCGTCGTTGGCGTACAGCGCGTCGACGAAGGCCTGCGAGGTGACGAAGTTGGTGTAGGCCGGGGTGTCTTCGTAATCCCAGCGCACGCCGATGTTGATCATCAACTTGTCGGTGGCGGCCCAGTCGTCCTGCAGATAGATGCCGTACTGCTTGGACGGCGAGACCACCGTGGCGCGCTGGCCGGGCGTGGTGTACGGCGCAATGAAGTCAACGCGATACGGCGTGGATTCCACGCTGCCACCATTGACGCGATAGCTGAACTGCGGATTCAACGCCGCCGAATCCTGCGAGGTGAGCTCGATGTCCTTGTAGTTCACACCCATCTTGATGGTGTGTTCGCCATGCCACTGGAAACTGGTGAAGGTCAGATCGTTCTGGATGAACCAGCCCTTCTGGCTCTTGCGCTGCGCGTTCTTGCCGCCAGCCGAACCGGTGGTGAGGAACGTGCGCTCATCGATATCGGTGGAACCGGCACGTGGCTGGAAATAGGTGTAGACGATGCCGTTGCCCAGGGTGCGCGGGGTTGGGTTGTTCTCCGAGTTTTCGGTGCCGACGATGACCTCGTTGAACCAGTTGTCGGCACTGTGCTGCCAACGCAGGTTGGTGCGCTTGTCCTTGTTGATCTTGTCGGTGGCTTGGGCGAGCGTGTTGGTACCGCCGACGTTGGCGGTCTGCGTCTCGTCGCGGTAGATCGTGCTCAGTTCGATGCGATCGCGATCGGTGGGCTCGAAGTCGATCTTGCCGAACAACAGGTCTTCCTCGAACGGCATGTTGGCCGGGCCATATTGGCTGGCCAGGTTGGCCGGCAACTGGCTGACGAAGGCCGCCGCCTCGGAGCTGGGCTGCACGCTCTTGGGCGCCACGTTTTCCTTGCCTTCGTAGGCAACGAAGAAATGCATGCGGTCCTGGATGATCGGCCCGCCCAGTGCGAAGCCGTATTCCTTGGTCTGCGAATCGATCTTGCCGTTGGCTTCTTCGTCGGGCCGCTTGTCGCGCAGGTCCTGATCGGTATAGCGATAGAACGCTTCGCCGTGGAATTCGTTGGTGCCCGACTTGGTGGCTGCGGTAATCGCCGCGCCACTGATCTGGCCGTACTCGGCCTTGTAGTTGGAGGTAATGACCTTGTATTCGCCGATCGCCAGCTGCGGGAATGGATTGCCCTGCGTATCGCTTTGACCGGCGACGCCGCCGCTACGCACGTAGCTCTTCTGGCCCACGCCGTCGATATACAGATTGCCGGCGCTGGCATTGGATGCACCGCCGCGCAGCTTGGTGTTGCCGTTGCCGTCGACCTGAAACACCATGCCCGGCACGGTATCGGCAAACTCCAGGAAGTTACGCGTGGCCTGCGGCAACTGCTGGATCTGGCGCGCGCTGATGGTGTTGCCCACCTCGGAGGTCTTGACGTCGCGGATCATCGGCGCGCTGACCGTCACCGTATCCAGCGTGGTCGCATCGCCGGCCGGCGCGGCGGCCGTCTCGGTGCCCAGATCGACGATGGCGCTGGAGGCCACCGACAGGGTCACCGTGCGGCTGATGCCGTTGGATTCGACCTTGTAGGTGCCCGGCTGCAGCCCGACGATGGTGTAGTTGCCGTTCGCATTGACCGGCGCGCGTCGCACCGAGCCGGTGGCGATGTTGGTGACGACGACTTCGCTGCCGCTCTGCGCGGAAGCGACCTGGCCGCGCAACGTGGCGTTGCTGGACTGGGCCATGGCCGGTGTGGTTGCGAACAACGAGGCGGCCAGGGCGCAGCACAACAGGCTGCGCGCCGGCAGGGTGGAGACGGTGCGGTGATTCTTCATGACTTTCCCCCTCCCAGGGGTAAAGCGCGACGCAGTGCAGTGACTGGCGCGTTGGGTTGGTGCTTTGGTGTGAAACACAGGGACAACAGGCAACAACAGCCGCAAGGGCTGCAAGAACAACAAGGGTCTGCGGGGACGGGTGCTTGCTCCTTCAGGCACGGGTCGAGACGGGTGAGGCAATGGCGGCGCGTGGCCGATGCAGCGCATCGGCAATCACCGGGCCATGCAAAACCAACGATGCACCAGGATTGGTGCCGTGCACGATGGCCAGCACAGGCGGCGTCCCTGTGCTGGCATCGCTGGCGACGCTGGCGCTGCTAGCGACTTACCAGATGATGCGTGCGCTCAGGAACAGCGTCCGCGGCGAGGTGGACAGCGCACCGTACTGGTTGATGCTGGCACGCGGGTTGTAGACGCCGTCCTGGCCCCAGTCGATGGCGTACTGGTCGTAGTTGCGGAAGTTGAGCGCATTGATCAGATCCCCGCGCACCTGCACGGTCAACGCTTCGGTGACATGCATGTCCTTGGACAGCGACAGATCCAGCTGCCGCGTGCCGAAGATGTCGCCGCCGGCGATGAACTTGCCGCCCGGTGCATCCACCGAGACGATGCGGATGTTCTCCGACGGCTGGCCGCCGTACTGGTCGTAGGACACCGCCTCATTGCGCGGCGGCACCGTGGCCAGGGTCAGCTTGGCCGAGGCGCTGATGCCCCAGAACAAATCGTAGATGCCGGTCAGCACCAGGCGGTGGCGCGGCACTGCGTTCAGATCCAGGAACGGGTAGTCGGCGATGGTGGCCGCATCGAACCCGTAGCGATCGTCGTTGCCGCGGTTGCCGCGCGCGCGAGAGAACGTGTAGGCCGCCGTCAGCCCCCAGCCGCTTTCCTGGGTATAGGGCTTGTCTGCCGACAGCAGCAACTGGCCGGTCTTGGTTTCCACGCCGTTGTTGCCGATCAGCAGCGAACCGAAGCCCGGCGGATTCTCGTTCCACGGCTGGCCGCCATTCTGGAAGAAATCGCCATTGGGATAGCGGTTACCCAAGGTGAGGATCAGACCGTCCTTGCTATGGATGTAGGACAGCGTGGCCGAGGTGTTCCACTCGCCCAGCCGCGTGCGCAGGCCCAGCGAATACTGGTCGGAATAAGGCGTTTTCAGATCGTTGTTGAGCAGGTCGATCTCGCCGTTGCGCACGCCCGAGTTGACCAGGCTGCCGAGGCTTGCCGGATCGCTGAGGTAGGCCGGGTTCCAGTTGACGCAGGTGCCCGGCGCCGGCGTGCAACCTGGCGCGGCTTCGGCAAAGCGCAGCGTGTACTGCGCCAGTGCCGACTTGACCTGCTCCAGCCCCAGGATGTCGAACAGGTTGCGGTCGTAGCTGCGCCCGGCACCGCCGAACAACACCAGCGATTCGTCGCCGCGGAAATCGTAGGAGAAGCCCAGGCGTGGCGCGAAGTTGTTGTTGTCTTGCTTACGGTTATGGCCGTTGCTGATGTAGTCGTTGATGTTGACGCCGCCCTTGGCCAGCTGCTCGGCGTAGGTGGCGCTCACCGTCGGGTCGGTGCCGGGACCGTTCAAGGCCGCCACCACTTCCGGCGGGGTCACGTTGTCCAGGTAGGATGGAATCTTCTCGCCATCCCAGCGCACGCCCAGGTTCAACTGCAGCTTGTCGTTGACGTCCCAATCGTCCTGGATGTACAGGCCCAGCTGCTTGCTCTTGGTCGTCACCGACGGCGCCGCACCGGCAAACGGCAGATTGAACTTCACCTGGTACGGAATCGCCGAGGTTCCCAGGCCATCGGCCACCGCGTAGTAGAACGACGGATTGACCGCCGAGTTTTCGCTCTGGGTCAGCTCCACTTCCTTGTACTTCACGCCCATCTTGATGACGTGGCTGCCGTGCCAGTCGATGCTGTTGAAGGTCAGGTCGTTCTGGAAGCTCGGGCCTTTCTGTCCCTTGCGCTGGATCGCCAGGCCGCTGGTGGCGTTGTCGCGGATCAGCACATCGTCTTCGGCCACGCCGCGGGTATAGATATTCTGGTTGCCCAGGGTGAAGGCATTGGGGTTGAACAGCACGTCTTCGTAGGAGACACGCGCCTCGTTGACGTAACGTTCGCCGAAATGCTGCCAGCGCAGGTCGTAGCGTTCTTCGGTGTTGAGGTTGTTCTTGCCGGCGATGGCGGTGTTGCGGTCGCCCACGTCGTCGCGGCTCTTCTCGTCGCGGTACTTGGCGGTCAATTCCAGGCGATCGTTCTCGCCCACGTCCCAGTCGATCTTGCCGAAGTACAGGTCTTCCTTGAACGGACGGGTGACCGAACCCAGGCGGCTCTGCACGCCGGCCGGCAGGTCGTCGCTCAGCGCGCTGAAGCTGTCCGGCACCGAGACCGGGTTGGCCGACACCTCGAAGCCCTTGCCTTCGTAGCTGACGAAGAAATGCGCCTTGTCCTTGACGATCGGCCCGCTGAAGGCCATGCCGTATTCGTCCTGGTGGGTCTGGCGCTTGCTGCCGTCGGCATTGGGCGCACCGGCGCGCTCGTCGGCCTGACGCGCGCGGAAATCGGTATTGGTGGTGCGCCCGAAGATCTCGCCGTGGAACTCGTTGCCGCCGGACTTGGTGGAGGCCACGATCGCCGCCGACCCCACCTGGTCGAACTCGGCCTTGTAGTTGGAGGTAATGACCTTGTATTCGCCGATCGCCAGCTGCGGGAACGGGTTGCCCGCGCTCTGCTCCTGGCCGGAGACGCCGCCGAACAGATAGCTCTTCTGGCCCACGCCGTCGATGTAGACGTTGACCGCCGAACTGGCCTGCGCGCCACCGCGGATGCGGCTGTTGCCGTTGGGGTCGGTCTCGAACTGCATGCCGGGCACGGTGTCGGCGAACTCCAGGAAGTTGCGCGTCAGCTGCGGCACCGTGTTGATCTGCTTGAGCGACACATTGGTGCCCACTTCGGAGGTCTTGACCTCCTGCAGCGAGGTGGCGGTGACCTTGACCGTGTCCAGGGTGGTGGCGGTGCTATCGGCGGGCGTTGTCGCCTCGCCACCACCGCCCAGATTCAGGCTCACCGACGAGGCCACCGACAAGGTCACCGTCTTCTCCGTGCCCGGGCCGGCATCCACCTTGTAGGTGCCCGGCGGCAGGCCAACCAGGGCATAGCTGCCGTCCGGCCCGGTCGCCACGCGTCGCGTGGTGCCCGTGGCGACATTGGTGGCGGTCACCGTGGTGCCTGCCTGGGACGCGGCGACTTGCCCGCGCAAGGTGGCATTACTGGACTGGGCCATGGCCGGACTGGCGGCCAGCAACGAAGCGGCAAGGGCGCAGCACAGCAGGCTGCGCGCCGGCAGGGTGGAGACGGTACGGTAGGTCTTCATGACTTCCCCCTCCCAGGGGTCAGGCGCGTACCGGCAGCGTGGTCGGCGTGGCGCAGGGTGACGCGTTATTTCAAGGACGAACGAGCAGCGGTAGCGGCAACGCTAGAGTTATAAAAAACATAAGAAACCGTAAAGAATTCGTGAAGATGCGACGTAGTGCATAGACGTCAATGGCCTGGCGTGCCGCGGGCGGCGCTGGAGGCACGCACGATCAGCTCCGGAACCATCTGCGAAAACGCCGGCGGCGCAGCGTCTGCAGGCGGTGCAGGCGCATCGACCAACTGTTGGCCCAGCAACAACTGCAACGCGCGCGCGCCCAGGCCGGCGATATCCACCCGCATCGTGGTGAGCGCAGGCAGCACGTAGCGCGCCATCGGCACATCGTCGAATCCGGCCAGCGCAATGTCCTGCGGCACCTTGAGCCCGGCATGGCCGAGCGCGAACAGGCAGCCCAAGGCCATCATGTCGTTGGCGGCGAACACGGCGTCGGGCCGCGTGTCCCGGGCCAGCGCCTGGCCGGCGCGGTAACCGGATTCTTCGTCGAAATTGCCAGGCAAGACCCAGGGCTGCGCGGCCGGGTCCAGCGCCAGTTCGTCGCGATACCCGCGCAGGCGCTCATGCGCATCGAAGTTGTCGTCCGGCCCGGCGATGAAGGCGATGCGGCGGTGGCCACTGTCGCGCAGATGCCGGGTCATGACCCGCGCGCCGCCGTAGTTGTCCACATTGAGCACGGGCCGCTCGCTGGCGCTGCCGGCGCAGTTGAGCAGCACTGCCGGCAGGCCGCCGGGCAGCGCGTCTTCATGCACGCCCGAATCGCCCAGCGACGGCGACATCACCACCACCCCGTCCACGCGCCCGGGCAGGCGCTCCAGTGCCCGGCGCTGCGCCTGCGGGTCGCCGTGCGAGCTGGACACCAGCAGGTGGTAGCCCTGCTCGCGCGCCACCTGGTCGATGCCGCGGATCAATTCGGAAAAGAATTCGCCATGCAGGTCCGGCAGCACCACCCCGATGGTGTGGGTGCGCCGGCTGCTGAGGCTGCGCGCGGCGTGGTGCGGGATGTAATTGAGCGCACGCGCCACCTGCAAGACCCGCTCGCGCACCGATTCGGCCACGTGCTGATGCCCGTTCATGGTGCGCGAGACCGTCGCCACCGACACCTGCGCTTCGCGCGCAACGTCCTTGATGGTGACGCTGCCGCCTTCGGACCGTGGCCGACTCATGCTGTGGCGTTCTCCAGGTCAACGCGCGTGGCGCCGCGCGCCGGGGTGAGGCGCGCAGAGTGCTGGCACCAAGCGGCCGTGTCACGCAGGCACATGAATGACATCAGCGCCATCTGATGAAGACCCCCAAGCGAGATGCAGCGCACGCTAGCAGGAACTGCAAGCGCTTACATGATGCGCCGCAGCATTGGGCCAAACGCAAGCGGCGCAAGGGTTGACGTCCGCTCGCTGGACAAGTTTGTCCGAATAAGACATCAGCAGCCAATGTCGGACACTGGTCGACAACGTGCCAGGAACTACGAAAACGTAACATCTGCACACCATACCGCGGCGCACGGTTCGCGCCCGCCTTGCCGCCAATGCCTCCAGACAGCAAGATGCGCCGATCGATCAGGGGGAACATCGTGCGCATGTCGCTACCTACCGTCCGTGCAGGGCGGTTCCACTTCGCCGCGTGGCTGCTGCTGGCCGCGCTGTGCGTGAGCGGCTGCCAGCGCAACCAGACCGCGCCAGCACTGCCCGGCGCCAAGGCCGAGCCGGCCGCGGCGATGCAGGCGATGACCCTGCCGCTGCGGCGCAATGATCTGGTGGCGTATGCCCGTATCCGGGTGACGCCTGCGCAATACACCCAGCTGGAAGCGGCCTGGCGCAGCGGTGCCAGCCGTTGGCCGCTGACCGAACTGCCGCTGCCCAATGAAGTCGGCGCGCTGCTCGGGTCGTTGTCGGCGCCCGATGCCGAACGCCGCCTGCAGCAGGCCTTCGATGCGCAGCTGGCCGGCCAGGCCCAGGGCATCGCGCAGGCGGCGCAATCGCTGGGCCAGTTCGGCGTGCAATACTTACGTAGCCGCAACGACTACCAGCCCGAGCAGCGCGCCCATTACGTGCAGTTGGTCGACGCCTTGAGCGCGTGGGCCGCCACCGCGCCACTGGCCGATCGCCCCCGCGCCAAGGCCAGCATCGCCGACCTGGCGACCGCCGCGCGCGCCACCGGCATCACTTCCGATGCCGACCTGCAGCGGCTGGGCATGGAAGAAAGCCTGCGCCGGCTTGGGCCGTTCTGGGAAACCTGCAAGAAGGTGCTGGAGCGCTACGACCTGTCGATCGACAGCAGCCTGGACGCGCTGCGGACCGGCTTGATCAAGCAGGATGCGGATACCGCCCAGGTCCGGCTGCGCTATCCGCTGGCCGCCCACGATATCGATCTGAGCGTCGCGCTGATCAAGCGCGAGGGCCACTGGTACCAGCTGCAGACCCAGAACGAAGTGCAGGCGTTGCTCGATGCCCAGGCCGCGCCCTTACCTAGCGCCGCTGCAGTGCCCGACACCGCAGCGGCCGCGCCGGCGAAGCCTGCCGACCCCGGGCAACGCCCGGCTGGGCGATAATGACCGTGATGCCAGAACAGAATCCCCTGCCGTTCCCGGACGGCCAGCCCAGCCCGCCCGGCACTGCCGCAGCCGACACCACCGGCGCCACGACGGCGGCATTGCCGCTCGCCGAGCCGGTACCGCCAGCAGTTGCGCCCTCGATCGCCCCCGGCGTTGCCGCTGCGCGCAGCGCCAAGCGCCCTTGGTGGGCGCGCCTGCTCGGCCGCCTGGCAGACCCCTGGCTGAGCCTGACCATCGAGCCGGACCAGCCCGGTCGCTACGACGACGGCCGCCCGGTGGTATACGTGCTGGAAGACTACGGCATGTCCAATGCGCTGATTCTGGACAAGGCCTGTCGCGAAGTCGGCCTGCCGTCGCCGCTGGTGCCGTTGCCGGGCGACCCGCTGGAACGCAAGCGTGCCTACCTGGCGCTCTCACGGCGCAGCAGCAGCAATTCGCTGATTCCCGAGCAGCGTGGCGGCAAGACCCATTCCGATTCGCTGGCCAAGTTGCTGCAGGCCCACCGCGTGCGCGCCGACCTGGACGTGCATCTGGTGCCGGTGTCGATCTTCGTCGGCCGCGCGCCGGACAAGCAGAGCGGCTGGTTCGCGGTGCTGTTCTCGGAAAACTGGGCGCTGGTCGGACGCTTCCGCCGCCTGCTGTCGGTCTTGCTCAACGGCCGCACCACCATCGTGCGCTTCGCCCCGCCGATTTCGCTGCGCCAGACCATGGCCGAAGGACTGCCGCCCGAGCGCACCTTGCGCAAGTTGCAGCGCGTGTTGCGCACGCACTTCCGGCGCATCCGCGAAGCGGTGATCGGCCCGGACCTGTCTACCCGCCGCTTGCTGGTGGACCAGGTGCTGGCCGCCGAGTCGGTACGCGAAGCCATCGCCATCCAGGCCAAGCGCGACAACTCCAAGCCGGTCGATGCCTGGCGCAAGGCGCATGCCTATGCGTGGGAAATCGCCGCCGACTATTCCAGCCCGGTGGTGCGCTCGGCCAGCTTCCTGCTGACCCACGTGTGGAACCGCATCTACGCCGGCGTGCTGGTGCATCACCTGGACAAGCTCAAACAGGCCGCGCCCGGGCACGAAGTGGTGTACGTGCCCAGCCACCGCAGCCACATGGACTACCTGCTGCTGAGCTATCTGCTGTACGAACGCGGCATCGTGCCGCCGCACATTGTGGCCGGCATCAACCTCAACCTGCCGGTGGTGGGCACGTTGTTGCGCAAGGGCGGCGCGTTCTTCATCCGCCGCTCGATCAAGGGCAACGCGCTGTATTCGGCCGTGCTCAGCGAATACGTCGCCCAGTTGGTGGCCGGCGGCTATTCCATCGAATACTTCGTCGAAGGCGGGCGTTCGCGCACCGGGCGTTTGCTGCAGCCCAAGGGCGGCATGATCGCGATGACGCTGCGCGCGTATCTGCGCCAGCCGCGCAAGCCGGTGCTATTCCAGCCGGTGTACATCGGCTACGAAAAGTTGATGGAAGGCAACAGCTACCTGGACGAGCTCACCGGCCGGCCGAAGGAAAAGGAATCCATCTGGGGCCTGCTGTGGTCCATTCCCAAGGTGCTCAAGCAGAACTACGGCCAGGTGGTGGTGAATTTCGGCGAGCCGATTGCGCTCAACGACGTGCTGGCCAAGCACGCGCCCGATTGGGACGGCCAGCCGCTGCCGGAAGACGAAAAACCCACCTGGCTGGCACCGGCGGTGGACATGCTGTCCACGCAGATCCAGACCCGCATCAACTGCGCCGCCGACGTCAATCCGATCAACCTGCTGGCGCTGGCTTTGCTGTCCACGCCCAAGCACGCGATGGGCGAAGCCGACCTGATCGCGCAGATCGAGCTTTGCAAGAAGCTGCTGGCCGAAATGCCGTACTCGGACCGCGTCACCGTCACCCCGCATACGCCGGCGCGCATCATCACCCACGCCGAAGAGATCAACGTGCTCACGCGCGTGTCGCATCCGCTGGGCGACGTGCTCAGCGTCAGCGGCGACACCGCGGTGTTGCTGAGCTACTTCCGCAACAACGTGCTGCACCTGTTCACCGCCTCCTCGTGGGTGGCGTGCTGCTTCCAGAACAACCGCCGCATGAGCCGCGCCGGTCTGTTGCGCCTGGGCCGCACGGTATACCCGTTCCTGCAGGCCGAGCTGTTCCTGCCGTGGAGCGAAGACCGCTTTGCCGAGCGCATCGAACAGACCATCGACATGTTCGTGCGCGAAGGCCTGCTGCACAACGTCACCGACGACGACGGCGGCATCCTGGCACGCAACACCGGGCAGACCGACGAAGTGTTCCGCCTGCGTGCGATCGGCCATTCGCTGCAACAGGCCTTCGAGCGCTATTACATCGCCATTTCGGTGCTGGTGAAGAACGGCCCTGGCGTGCTCGGCGCCGGAGAACTGGAAAGCCTGTGCCAGCAGGCCGCACAGCGATTGAGCCTGTTGTATGCACCGGCCGCGCCGGAGTTCTTCGACAAGACCCTGTTCCGCGGCTTCATCCAGAAATTGCGCGAGTTGCGCCTGGTGTGGCCGGACGAAAACAGCAAGCTGATGTTCGACGAGCGCCTGGATGCCTGGGCCAAGGACGCCAAGTTCATCCTGGGCCGCGAACTGCGCCACACCATCGAACGCGTCAGCCCGGCGGCGGCCAAGCCGGACGTGGTGGTGCCGCCGCAGTAAGAGCGACTGACAAGACGTAGCGAGCAGTCGTCGGGTGGGTGTGGACGGCGCGCAGGAACCAGAGCGCACGTGGTACATGCCGTACCGGGCACCGGCCGCGCCCGCCTGGCGGCTGCACAGTCGTTTTGCTGGATGCTCTAAGCCGTTGGCGAATGCCTTCACGTCTTGCAGGGCGCGTGGGTCGCGTGGCGAGGCGTCTGTGGACGAGGCGCCGGCTGCCTTCACATAACGGTTCCGTTCGCTTCATCGGGCGCTTGCAGCGCTCCCGTTAGCATCGCGGTTTCTTTCATTGTGATCGGCTGCGTTGCACCACCGGCGTGGCCGACAGGAGACTTGCATGCGCGCAGCCATCCACACCCAGTTCGGCGACCCGGCCAAGGTGCTCGAACTTGGCGAACGTCCCACACCGCAACCCGGCAAGGGTCAGGTCCGCATCGCGATGCGGCGTTCGCCCATCCATAACCATGACCTGTGGACGGTGCGCGGCAACTACGGCTACAAGCCCACATTGCCGGCGATCGGCGGCAGCGAAGGGTCGGGCGTGATCGATGCGCTGGGCGAAGGCGTCCAGGGTCTGCAGGTCGGCCAGCGTGTGGCTGCTGCCGGCGTGCACGAGAGCTGGGCCGAGTACTTTCTGGCCGAGGCAACCGGTGTCGTTCCGCTGCCCGATGCACTGGACGACGACCGCGGCTGCCAGCTCATCGCCATGCCGTTGAGTGCATTGATGCTGATCGAATTCCTGCAGGTCAACAAGGGCGATTGGATCGTGCAGAACACGGCCAACGGCGCGGTAGGCAAGACCGTCGCCATGCTGGCGGCGGCACGCGGCATCAACGTGATCAATCTGGTGCGTCGCGATGCCGGCGTGGACGAACTCAAGGCATTGGGCATCGGCAATGCGGTGTCGACCGCGCAAGACGGTTGGCAAGCCAACGTGCGCGCGCTGGCCGGCGATGCGCCGATCGTGCGCGCGGTCGACTCGGTCGCCGGCAAGGCGTCAGGCGAGCTGATGGGGCTGCTTGCCGAGGGCGGCGAGTTGATCTCGTTCGGCTCGATGACCGGCGACCCGCTGGAGATTGCCAGTGGCGATGTGATCTTCAAGCAGGCGACCGTGCGCGGCTTCTGGGGCAGCAAGGTCATGGCCGCCACCAAGTCCGAGGACAAGCGCCGCATGATCGGCGAGCTGTTGAAGGCCGCGCTCGACGGCAGCCTGGCACTGCCGGTGGAAGAGGTGTTCGATCTGGCCGATGCCGCCAAGGCGGCGGCCGCCAGTGCCGAGGCCGGACGCAGCGGCAAGATCCTGTTGCGCGCCGGCTGAGCGCTGCACGCAGGAGTCTGATTGGCTCGCCTTGGCGCTTCCTTCTCCCGCTCGCGGGGGAAGGTGCCCGAAGGGCGGATGGGGGCAAACGCAGTGAGAGTTGGTCAACGTCTGCGGGCGCCCAGTCAGGCGCTCACGTGCGCGCAGCGCCACGCCAACGCCACGCTTGGCTCAACCAGCGATGGCCTGCCCCGCACCCCATCGCCACTCGCATGTCACGCGGTCTCCGTCCCACCAGTCAATCTGTTCACCGCCAATGCAGGAGCGCGCCGTAGCGTGCCTGGCCGTGCGGGTAACGCCTCATCGCGCCCAGGTGCGCTCCTACGCAGGGGTGTTGGCGCGCGCAGCAGGCAGACGCGGCGATCAGTGCACGGCCTTAACCAAGCGAACGCAACCGCAGGCATGGCCTCACGCCGGCTCGTCGGGCACCAGTTCCATTTCCAATCGCGTAATGCAGTCCTTGAGGTGCAGCTTGCGCTTCTTCAACCGCTTCATCTGCAGCTCGTCGTCCAGGTTCGCGGGCACGCGCTGAATCTCCTCGTCCAACGCGCGGTGGGCGCGTCGCAACTCGGCGATCTGCTCGACGATCTCGGCGGTTGACAGGGTTTCCACCCTCCGAGCATACACAACCCCGGGCTGCGCGCGTCACCCACGCTTGCCAAGCGGCCCGGGGCTGCCACAATGCCCGCGCGCCGCGGGGAAACGGCGGCGCGCCCCGTCCATCATTGCCGCGCGGCTACGGCCGTCGAGAAAGGAGTCTTTCGATGCGTCTGCATTCTTCCCTGCTGGCCCTGGGCCTGTTCACCGCCGCCAACCTGGCCAGCGCCGCCGATGTCGCCAAGTACGACGGCTTTTTGTGCTGCAACCTGCGCACCGACGGTAGCTGGATCAGCGACAGCAACTACGCCGAAGATGGCAAGCGCATGCTCCCGGTCGGCACCCCGGTCAGCGTCACCGGCTTCGGCCGTAACCGCGTCAACCTCAAGATCGCCGGCGAAAAGCAGTCCATCGGCAACGATTACAGCCGCGACCTGGACAACACCACCTTCGCCGCCCGCTATGTGGTCACCGCCGACCCCAAGCTCAAGCTCGCCACCTTTCCGCCCAAGATTCGCCAGGCCATCGCCGATGGCAAGCTCACCGGCGGCATGACCCGCGAACAGGTGCTGATGGCGGTCGGCTATCCGATCAGCAGCGAAAACCCCAACCTGGACGCCTCGCTGTGGCGCTACTGGCGCGACAGCTTCTCCGAGTACCAGGTGCAGTTCGGCCCCAGCGGCAAGCTGGTCAAGGTGACCGCCGATCCGCAGGTGATGAATTTGATCTGGGTACATTGAATGGTCTAAATTTTTGTTGCACTCTGCATGAAAATTTATAGAACCTATAGTTTAAACTAAAAAAAGAGGCTTGATGCAGATGGCAGATACTGACTTTTTGGATAGAGAAATCAGAACAACGGCAGTAGACTTCTCTTTCGGAGAGCTGCTCAATCTGCATAATACTAAAGAAATAGTTATTCGCCCAGAATATCAGCGATTGTTCCGTTGGACGATTGAGCAGCGTTCTCGTCTTATAGAATCGATAGTGCTAGGGCTGCCCATTCCTCCGATCTTCTTAATAGAGGGTCAGTCTGGGATTCTTGAGTTGATTGATGGACTGCAGAGAACAAGTTCCGTCCTGCAGTTTTTGGATCACGCCGCTATTAACGAGCCAGAACTTAGGCTTGCAGGTTGCGACATAGTTAATGAGCTTAATTCAAAGGTATTCTCGGATCTGCCATTAACTGTGCGGTTGAAGATAAAAAGGTCTCCAATTAGGGCGACAATCATTAATAAGTCGGGCGACGCTTTTGTAAAATATGAAATGTTCAAACGACTTAATACCGGCGGCTCTTTGCTATCGTCTCAGGAGATTCGGAATTGTAGCTCCCGCATGGTCGAGGGCGGAGATCTATTTTATGATGCTATACAAGAGATGGCCAAGTACCCATCTTTTGTGAAAACCATACAGCGTCTTCCTGACACTTTTAGAGAGAAGCGCGCTGATGAGGAGCTTGTCCTTAGGTTCTTCGCCGTTACGCTATTCCGCGACCACTACCATGGAAACATTGAGGAGTGGCTCGATTCGATTATGGAATCGATATTGTTCAGAAAAGTCAAATTCGATCTGCCAAATCAAAAGTCCTCGTTTGAGAAAGTGTTCGATCTTATCGCAGAGAAGCTTGGAGATAGCGCATTTACGAGATTCACAGAAGACGGTTTGCCAACTGGCCGGCTTGCTCCCGCTTATTATGAAGCGACTGCCTGTACTTTCTCGGATTGTTACAGTGCAATTAAACCCATGAGTGGAGGAGAGGTTAAGAAAAGGCTGATTGCTGCATATACAGATCAACTATTCCTGGACTCAACTGGCCCTGGCGCTAACACGATTCCAAAACTGGAGCAGAGAATTAGGGTGGTTTCTAAACACTTTCTCGATCAATGAGCGTTTTAAGCGCGCTCACTAATGATCTAGACTGGCGAGAGACTGAGATTGCGTCTATGCGAATCCTTCTCTCGTCGGGATCAGCGACGCCATCGCAGCAAACCATTCTACTGAGAGCGGCTTGGGCATTGCTTTACGCTCACTACGAGGGATTTTGTAAGAACGCATTAGTTATATTTTTTGACGCAGCATGCAAATCAGGGGTGCTGGGTGAAAATCTTCCAAAACCTACGAGGTTATTTGCATTAGCTTCTACACTTAGAAAGCTAAGAAGTCTGCCTGATCACAAAGTTCTGGAAGAGCTAGAAAATTTTGTCCCTTTATACCTCAGAAAAACACCTGTTTTTCCGGATGTAGACACCAAGTCGAATTTATGGCCAAATGTGTTAATAGAGTTAATGGAATCTGCAGACCTATGTGCCGACAAAGTTATAGAAAATAGATCCAAGCTTCATACTCTTGTGGCTAGGCGAAACAAAATTGCCCACGGTGAGAATAGCATCATCCCGGAATTATCATATTATAAATCTTATGAGGATGCGGTTTACGAAGTTATCTACGACCTCGCTTATCAAATTGAAGCTAGATTGCAGGGAGCACCCTATGTTTCATTCATCTGAATTTATTGAAGTATGTAGCCTTATTAAAAGGTGCGCCTAAATAACAAAGTGGTTGTTGTCTTCGAGTTGACGAGATTGTCAATTTTTATAAATGCAGGATGGCTGGCAATTCAATTCATGGCCGATCGCATAATCACATCGACCGAGCTTGTGTTGATTGTGTTTGCATGGTCTCTTGCTGTTGAGTCTGCATGATCTCCTGTGCTTTTGTTTGCTGCATCACTTCCACTTGCGCGAGGCGCTGATCCGCAGGAACAGAAAGCGCTTCTTGTGTCGTCATGTGCGCTCGATGCGCGGCGGGATCGGGGGAGTGATGGCCTTCCCGCCAAATATGCATGATTTCTCCACCAGCAAGTTTTTCGGTTGGCGTATTGAACGCAAACTTCAGATCGTCTTTTGCTGTAAAGCCCTTTTCTGCGGCCATGAGCAGCAAGCTTGCGCTTAGCCGTTCGCTGCTCTCGTCCCACACCTTGCCGGCTTGTTGATCAAGGCTGCGAACACCACTACGGATTTTCTCCAGCAGCTCATTGTCTGGTTGCTCTTTCTTGCCGGGCGGCATGAGCCCCGGTAGCCGAGGATCGATGTCGGGAATCGGGCTGATGTGCTGGTGAGTGCCCTGCGTATGCTGCAACAGCCCGCGGGTTGGTGGATTTGTACTGGTGTCCCAATACACCTGTGGCGTGGCGGTGGTGCCTGGGGGCAGGGTGATGCCGTTGTGTTCCAATAGATCTTCTCTGAAGCGTAGGCGCTGCATATCAAGCTGCATCTGCGGGGCAATTCCGCCGACCGGATGTGCATACGCCCTGTCGAACGCAATGGCACGGCTGACAGCACCGGCTCCGTAATAGTTGGGGTAGTCCGAGTCACCGTGGAATCCGATGCCTGTTGTTTGGCGTGTCGAAAGTCCCGGCGCGCCTTGGGGCGGTTTGTCGAAGTAGTAAGTTGCCTGCGCAGAAATATTCTGCGGCGTCATGGGAAGCGAACCGTCTTGGTTGAACGTGATTCCCGGCCGTGCCTGGGTCTGCTTTGCGTTGGTCGGACTAGCCTCGATAAAGTCATCCAGGCGAGCGTTTCCGAGGTTTCTCATTGTGTTCAGATCGACAGCCGGATTGGTTTGCCGTTCCCGGTCAATCAAGGCATTCCATCCTGCAATCTGAGCTTTAGCCTCATCTTCCCTGGCGCTGTTGATCAGGTTTTCAACTGGAGACGTGTAATCGTTGACTGGATTGTTGTCTTTCGCAATCGTTGTCACCGCTGCATCGAATTTTCTGTACGAGGAGGCCATGCTCACTTGATTGAAAGCATGTTGTGTCTCATGGCCTAGAACAAATGTTAGGTCATTGGCATTTAGCTGATTAAATTGCCCTTTGGACTTCCCAACCGTGATTGGTGGAATGCTCATGGTCTTGTTTGTTGGATTGAAGGTTCCGCCTGCCACAGTGCCGCTGAGAGGTGAAAAATTCTCAAGCAAAATCGGGCTTTTCGGGTCCTTGCTGTCAATGGCGGTCGTGACGGCGCGCTTCATCTCGCTGGCCAACGTCGGCGAACTATTGATCGTCGCCTGCAGATTGGTAACCATATCTTGCGTTACAGGCTGGCTTTGCTGGTTTGCATCCATGTACAAACTATTTGCAAAACGCATACCCATCTCTTGCAGCCGGAGCGAACCACGCAAGTTCGTTGTCGGCGCAGATCCTGGCTCAAAAGCCGGTAGGGTGACAATTCCGGATGCCTTGTCGTAGGAGCCTGTTAACGGTTCGGAGCCGCCAACGCCTGGCACAAATGCTTTCAGATGACCGCTGGCTGCTTCCTGATTGAGTCTCTGTGTGAGGTCCGGATCAGAAGCAATAGTCGCGCGTAACTGCGATTCTTGGTCGGGACTGACATCTGACCGACCCGCGAATTGCGTCAAGATGGACTGCAACTGAGTGTTGGCGTTTGCCATTATCGTTAATCCTCAAACTTGTACAGACGTATCGACCTGACGCAGTTCTCTCCTGATTTTCTGTTAGGGTCTACGGAGACAGGGTGCCACGGATTGATCTGGGCGCGTATGTTGTCGCGTAAATATTGAAAAGAAATGACCCGTCCAAACTCATTATAAGACCAGTATCCCATTTCAGTTTTGAATCCTGCGTCCTTCAAGGCCTGGTCGTATTTCTCAAAGACGAGCTCGCAAGGGGGGACGGTTGAAGCGGGGATACTACTCGGCGGGATAAGTTCCAAGGTGACATTGGAGTACCTTGGAAATTTCTCGTCGAAGTTGTAAGTGGTGGCATATGTTGAATAAGGGGATGGTTGATCAAGCATATGGAATCCAGAGTTTTCACCTGAATTTTTGGTGAAGGGCACCTCTAGATACCTTTCAAGAACCAACGGCGACAGCTCGTCGAAATCTTTGACGTCTCTTATCAAGGAGAGCAAGCGGTCCACCAGGACTTGGGGGAGGAGCTCAGTGCGCGTTGTCATCTTTGTTCCTTGAGGTTCTTCAGTCGTCGGTCTGGCAGTTGCACACGACGTTGCCAAGCAGATGAGTGCGATGCCTAACAATGGATTTGCTTTGGATTTCACTGCGCATGCTCCCTTCGTTTGCCAAGTGTATTGCTGGAATTCTGGTGCCTGCCAGTGTTCGGTAAATTTGCTTTCTCTGTCACAAGAGTTATAGCTTGTAAAAGCAGGAAAAAGTAACCGAGATAACGGTGTAGCGATTGCTGTTGCTTGCGTCACAGGCATGCTATGACGAAGGACATCACTCTGTCATGTCGCCAGGCACTGTGGTCTGCAGCAGTACATTGCTCAATTGCTCAGCCACCATGTCGAAGCAAAACGCCAACGCATCCATTTGTATGGAAGGCCCATTGCTGCCTGAGGTATTCGACATGCAGCGAGGACGCGCCAGCGCGGCCAGAAAGCGTAGATGATCACGCGTCTGCAGTAATCGAAGCTGCGCATCTTCCGGCAGCAGGTAATACCCGAACAGAGACTGCTCCATGCTCGACTCTCCGGAGAGGCTCCCGCCGCACGATGCGGCGGGATGCCGGGAGGTTAGCAACCGCAGATAGCCGGCGGGCTTATTTCCCTTGCGGGTGTTGTATTCGCCGCCCTCCCGACGCGGAAACGCCGAGTATGTGCCCAGACATTCAGGCACAAAAAACCACCGCTTTACGGGGGTGGGCACCGCTATCTGTGGAGTTGCTACGCTCCGTGCAAGAGTGTGCTACCGATGCATGCGGGCAGTCAAGACGCAGGCCTGGAATTCTCGCGCTCCATGGGTCATCAATGGCATGCCTCAAAAGTTTATGTCACGAATTGCATAAATTCCGGATCTCCGGAAAGCAGCGAGAATTAATATCTCAGTCAGGTCGTCGATGAGTATCGATGGCGCAAAAAATAGGTCGCTAAAGCTACCGTCTGTAGTTGACTTTATGGCCGCGACTTAGTTGGGGCACCATACAAGCCGAGGCGGTAAACTTCTTCACCCGCCCACAAAGCGTCGCGGAGCGAATCAACTATGCAGCGAAATCTGGACCTGTATCCCAAAGACGACAACGGCGACACGCTCTGGCATATCGCACAGCAAGGTGTCGACCTTTCAAAGCCGCGGGAAATCGCTTTTTCAGCGGTCTTCCCCAGCAAGGAATCGGCGCTTGAGTTCTCGGTGAAGATGCTTCGCTTCGAGCAGAAAGTTCGCTGCTGTCATTACCCGGAAAATACGGCGTTTCCCATGGATGTGACGGTCTATCCGACCATGGCGCCGTCGTACAAGGCGATTTCGGCATTCGAGGACGACTTGGCAACCGAGGCCAAGCCCTTGGGCGGCTTGAACGATGGATGGGAACTTTCTGTGGACGCGAACGACGCCTGAGGCGCTCGGCCGGCTCGAGGACTGCACGGCGTGCAGATTCCCCATGGGCGCTTTTGCATCAGCGCGCCGACTGCGGCACACGTCGTAGCTGTGAGACGTCGTAGCCCATTGCGGCAATGCGTTGAACGGCCTGCTGATAGTCGGCATCGGAGACCTATGGGGTACGCGCCATGTACCAGACGTAATCGCGCTTGCTGCGCGCCACGATGGTCTGCGCATACTCCGCATCCCGCCAGGCGATCACGTACTCGGCCTTGAACGGCCAGAAGAACTGCATGCGCCAGAGCGCGCCATTGCCCTGCTTCGCCACCTGGCCGATCGGATGCATCGACTTGAGCGGCGCCTGGAAGCTGCCTTTGCGATACGTGAAGGTGGTCTGGATGCGACCATCCGGTCGCAGCGCGTAGCTCTCCACCGCGTCGTAGGCGTTGCGTTCCGGGCGGGTCGGAATATGCGCGATGACGTACCAGTCGCCCATGAAGCGCGGTACATCGACGCTATCTGCACGGGGCAGGGCGGCACGCGACTCGCTCCCACTCGCACTCCCATAGACCGCTAAGGTCAGCAACAACAGCATCGAACCACCTCGCATGGCAACCTCCACCTGAAGAATCCGTAGACAGGCCTACGGCATTGCAGTGCGTCCGGATGCGACCCCATGCGATGCAGTTCCGGACTGGGCGCACGCTGGCCCTCTCGCCAGTGGGACGACGGTAACGCTCGGTACGTCATGGCGGCGTTCAAGAGCCGCGCCGACGCCTTGCGCATGCCAGCAAACGCGCGCTCACCGCGCGGTGAGCGCCGGGTCGACGATCATCAGCCGCAAGGAGGCTCACGACGCGCCCTGGAAGCGCAGCGGTGACGGGACGTGTCGTTCAGCCACGGCGGTCGAGTCATGACGACTGGTTGGAGTCGCGGCAGCCGGTTACCCAACAGTACTCACCAAGGCGACACCGCATCTTCCCCATACGGATAAATCGTCGCGATCGTTCCATCTGCAGCATGCGCCAGCGGCGCCATCTTGATGCTGCGCAGATGCGTCTGACCGCCCGAGAGCACGCTGTCGTGATAGAACAGATACCACTGCTCCTGGAACAGACAGATGGAGTGATGCGTGGTCCAGCCGACCACCGGTGCGAGCAGCACGCCTCGATAGATAAACGGGCCGTAGGGTGAGTCGCTGGTGGCGTAGCAGATCTGGTGGGTGTCGCCGGTGGAATACGACAGGTAGTACCGGCCGGCGTGTTGGTGGACCCAGGGGCCTTCGAAGAAACGGCGGGCGTGGTCGTCTGCGCGCAGTGGGGTGCCGTGTTCGTCGAGGATGACGACTTCGCGGCTGGGTTCGGCCAGTTCGGTCATGTGCTCGTGCAGGCGCGCCACGCGTGGGCCGAGTGCGGGTGCGTCGCCCACCGGTTCCTGATGCGTTTGCGCATAGGCATTGTCGCGGTAGTGCTGCAGCTGGCCGCCCCAGATGCCGCCGAAGTAGAGGTAATGCGCGCCGTCGTCGGCGGCAAGCACGGCCGGGTCGATCGAGTACGTCCCGGCGATGGGCTGCGGCTCGGCGACGAACGGGCCTTCGGGGCGATCGCCCACCGCCACGCCGATCTGGAACATGCCATCGGCGCGTTTTGCGGGAAAGTACAGATAGGTCTTGCCGTTGCGTTGTGCCGCATCCGGTGCCCACATCTGCCGCTGCGCCCAGGGCACATCGCGCACGTGCAGCACTTGCCCGAGGTCTTCCACCGCTGCACCCGGGTGCGCCATGCGCAGCACGTGGTAGTCCGCCATGTCGAAATGCGAGCCGTCGTCGCTGAAGGCCACGCCGGCATCGAGGTCGTGCGAGGGATAGATATACAACGCACCGTCGAATACATGTGCGGACGGGTCGGCGGTGTAGAGATGGGTCACCAGCGGTGCGGAAATGGCGGTGCGCGCCAGCGCCTGCAGATTAGCGGCTTGCAGTTCATCGGACATGCGCGTACCTGTGCATGAAGTGGGAGGGGAGGTCAGACGGTGGCGAGCGGGACGGTGTGTCGGCGCACGCCCAGTTCGTGTTCGATGCGGGCTTCCAACGCTTTGTCGATCTCGTACAGCGCCAGCAGTGCGGTGCCGAGCAGGAACGGGAGCGAGGCGTATACGCTGATGGCCAGGCGGATGCCGTTGGTGACGGCCGCGCTTTGCTGCGGCAATGCTGCGTCATAGCCATACAACGCCAGGATGCCGGCGACCAATGCACCGCCTACGCTCAGGCCGATCTTCAGGCCGCACAACATCGCCGAGAAGATGATCGCGGTGGCGCGGCGGTGGTTCTTCCACTCCGAGTAATCGGCCACATCGGCGATCATCGCCCACAGCAACGGAATGGTGATGCCGTAGAAGTACCCATGCAGGACGTAGGAGGCGAACACCCAACCGATCGCATTGGGTGGGTACAGATAGAACGCCAGCAGGAACAGCGTGGAGATCAGCAGCGCGCCGCCGAACACATTGCGCTTGCCATGGCGGTCGGCCAGGCGTTTGGAAAAGCCGATGCCCACGATCATCGCCAGGATGCCGCCGGCGCTGAAGACGCTAAATGCGGAAGTCGGTGCATCTTGTGGCCACTGCAACGCGCTCATGCCGGCGCCAGTCAGTACGCTGTTGATGCCGGCGATGAAGCGGTTGAAGCCGGCGTGATCGAGAAACTGCGTCAACGCATTCGCGTCGAGGTAGTACTTGAAGTAGTAGATGTACATCCCACCCTTCATCGCCAGATTGATGAAGACCAGGATGGTGAGCGCCAGCATCACCAGCCAGGGTTTATTGCGGACCAGATCGGTCAGGTCCTGGCGCACGCTGTTGCGTTGTTCGCTGATCGGCAGCACCCGCTCGCGCGTGGTGAAAAAGGTGATCAAAAAGCACAGCGTGCCGATCGCAGCGAACAGCGCCATGGTGTTGCGAAAGCCCTGCGCCTTGTCGCCATTGCCCAGGATCAAGACCAACGGCAGCAATAGCACCTGGATGATGAACTGCGCAAAGGTCACCGCCAGGAAGCGATACGCCGACAAGCTGTTGCGCTGCTCCATGCTGCCGGTGAGCACGCCGCTCAAGGCCGAATACGGCAGGTTGTTGGCCACGTACACCAGCATCAGCAAGGTGTAGGTGGCAAACGCGTAGGCGATCTTGCCTTGCTCGCCGAGCGTGGGCGTATTGAAGGCGGCCAGCGACAGCGCCCCGAAGGGCAGCGCCGTCCACAGGATCCACGGGCGGAACTTGCCCCAGCGGGTGCGGGTGCGATCGGCCAGGATACCGATGACCGGCGTAAACACGAATGCGCCCAGCATGCCGACCACAAAGATCAGCGTCGCTGCCACGCTTGCAGGAATGCGGAACACATCGGTGTAGAAGAACGCCAGGAAAGTGACCAGCGTCTGGAAGATCAGATTGGCGGCCAGGTCGCCCAGGCTGTAGCCGATCTTTTCGCGCAAGGAGAGCTGCTGTGACCGATCGTTCATGAGGTGGGGCGGACTCGAAGGATGCTGCGGAAAACGCCGCGGCGCGCATTGCGCCACCGGTCGCCGCTGGGAGGAACGGCGACCGATGACGACAACACTCAAAAGGTACCGCGGATGCCGAGCATGACGGTGCGCCCGGGCTCATACAGGTCGTAGGTGGCGTTGGGCCAGGCGAAGGTCGTGCGCAACGGTTCGTTGGTGATATTGGTGACGTTGAGCGTGATCTGCGGCTTGGACGGCAGCCAATCCAGTGCGTAGCTCGCCGACATATCGAGCTGGCCGCGCGCGTCGGCATTGAGGCGGGCATAGGGAATGCCGTTCTGGTTGGCGCCGGAGATCACCATGTCGTCGTTCCAGGTGTAGGACAGGCGGATCGAAGCTGCATCCTTTTCCCAGTAGACGGTGCCGTTCCAGAGGTTGGGCGCGACACCGACGGCCACCGCCGGCACGCCTTCGCCTTCGGACTGCTGGTTGACGTGGGTGTAGTTGAGGCTGAAGCCCAGGCCATCGAACAGCTTGTCCAGCGGCTGGACCCAGATGGCCTCGGTGCCGCGGATATTGAGCACACCATCGGCATTGACCTGCGTCTGCACATCCACGGTGGCCGCATTGGGGCCGCCGCGCTGGGCCAGGCCGGCCTGCTGGATCGGCAACAGGGTGTCGTAGTTCACGCCCAGGTCGTTGAACGGGATGCGGCGTATGCCGTTGACGGTGAAGCCGGTGATGCGCTTGTTGAACAGGGTCAGGCCCACATAGCCTTCGCCGCCGGTGTACCACTCGCCGCCGAAGTCCACATTGGTCGACAGATACGGCTTGAGGTTCGGATTGCCCTGCGTGGCGGTCTGCGCGGAAGGGTCGCTGAAATTGGTGTTGGGCAGCATCGCGCTGGGATCGGGGCGGGTCAGCGTGCGCGAGCTGGACAGGCGCACGACCACCTTGTCGGCCACGTCCCACGCCACGTTGAACGAGGGCAGGGTTTCCTTGTAATCCGAATCCAGCACCTGCACGCTGCGGACACCGTTGATGGTGACCGGGCCGGTAATGGTCTGGTCGGTGGTCACATAGCGCACACCGGCGTTGAAGCGCATGGTGCGGTTCCAGACGTCGGCTTCGGCATTGGTCTCGATGTAGAAGCCCAGGTTTTTTTCGCGGATGCCGCCGGTCGAAGCGCCGGTGTTGGCCGAGTTGCTCTCCGGTGCGGCATCGCGCAGAGCGTAGTAGTTGGTGTCGGCCAGGAAGCGGGAGAAGTCGGCCGTGATGAAGCCGTCTGGGCCGGGTTTCAGATAACTGGCCAGGGCCGAGTTCGGGATTGCCGAGCCGGCGCCGCCATTGCACACGTTGCCGCCGTTGCCGCGGCACACCACCTGTTCCCAGGCGGTGCTGTTGTCGAAACCGCGGATGGTGCGCTCGGCCATGTCGTAGGACGCGCCGATCTTGACGTTGCGCTTGTCCTCGTCGAACTGCAGATCGGCGCGCGCGCCGCGCGTTTCGGTCTGGCGCTTTTCGTTCTGGATATTGACCCGGCCGCCCGTCCAGCCCCAGCCCAGATTGGGGTCGTTGAGATCGAGCGGGCTGGTGATGCTGGGGCGGTCGCCGCCTTCGTTGCGGTAATCCACGGTGGTGAACGGCGAGGTGACCAGGATGCTGGGCGATTCGCGCGCTAGCCAGCTACGGGTGGCATTGGCCTGCACATTGAGCTTGATGTCCTGCTCGGCGCCAAACAGCAGTTCCGCACCGGGATTGACGCTCCAGAACTTGACGTTTTCATGGTACGGGCGCGCTTCCAAGAAATATTGCGCATTGGCGAAGGTGGCGCTGGTCACCACGTTGTTCTGATCCACCTGCATGCCGAGCGGGATCATGTTGCCGTTGCGGCCGATCAGATTCATGCTGATCCGCTCGGTGGTGCGCTCGGCTTCGGAGTACAGCGTGTCCAGGTAAAAATGCATGTTGTCGGACGGGCGCCATTCCAGCGACATCACCGACGCATCGCGGTCGCGATCACCACTCATGTAGACGCGGCGGCCCAGACGCGGGATCAGCGCATCGCTGATCTGGTCGATGTTCAGGCCCGGGTTGCGCGCCAGCAGCCAGGCGGCGTCGATGGTTTCGCCGGTGGTGAGGCCGCTGCCGGCAGTGGCGGGCACCGTGTCGGGAATGCGCCAGTTGCCGCCGCCATTGACGTTGCACGCCGCCGGTTGGTTGGCGGCTGGCGTGCCTGCCGGCGGCGCGAGGCCGCACTGGGTGTAGGTGAGGCCGGGGTTGGTCCAGCCCACGCTTTCGAAACCGCGCACGCCGAGTTTGCTGCGCACCGACGCCACGCCGAACAATGCGCCGAAGGTGCCGGCTTCATTGGTCCAGCTGCCCATGAAGGCGCCGCGTGGGGTGGTTTTTTCGCTGGTGCTGTTCCAGTCGGCCTGCGCCTGATAGGTGAAGTGCACACCGGGGCGATCGAACGGGCGCGCGCTGCGCATGTCCACGACGCCGGAAACGCCACCTTCGAGCATGCTCGCAGTGGGTGTCTTGCTCACCGTGAGCTGGGTGAAGAATTCGGTGGGGAACAGATTCAGATCGACTTCACGGTTCTGGTTCTGCGCATTCAGGCCGATCGAGGCGGTGGCGATGCTGGCGCCGTTGAGCGTGGTCTTGGTGAAGCTGGTGCCCAGGCCGCGGATGGCGATATTGAGACCTTCGCCATTGACGTCGCGCGCCAGCTGCACGCCGGGAATGCGGTTGAGCGACTCGGCGATATTCATGTCCGGAAACTTGCCGATGTCTTCGGCAAACACCGTGTCGGCAAAGCCGACCGAATCGCGCTTGGCGTCGGTGGAGAACTGGATGCTGCGTCGGTAGCCGGACACGGTGACGGTATCCAGCTGGGTCACCGCATCATTATTGCCGGCAGTGGTGGGTGGGGTTTGCGCCGTGCCCTGGGCATCGGCGGACTGTGCCCAGGCGGCAGTGCCGGACATGCCCAGCAGGATGGATCCCAACGCGCAGGACAACGCGGTTCGTGCGTAGCTGTTCTTCACCGTAATCCCTTCCCTAACAGGTAGCAGATGTCCCACGCATCGCCCCTGCGCAGGGAGTGTCGCTGCCGCTGCGCGGCGATGGTGCGATGGGGGAGACGGACGATCAGTGCATTTGATGTTAGCGCTAACAAATTCGGAACATCACGCTGCAGGGCAGCATAGAAGCGTGGACGTGTCGGCAAGCCGCCGGCCAACCCACGCCGTCGCGCCAGAGGCGCTTGCGTACGGGAGCGCAGTGCTGCACTGCGCGATGGATTTATCGCGATGCCGTGGTAATGGTAGCGCTATCATCCGTGGCGCAAGGCCACCTTCGTGCAGGTGCAGTGGTCGATGAATCGAACCGAAGAACACGCCAGCGACGGGCCCGGCCGGCACCTGACGGGTGCACGCACGCACCACATCGGCCAAATCGGCCAACCCGTGCAACACGCCGGCGCGCTGGCGCGCCTGCACAGGCTACGCGCATGAGCGAGCTGCCCGCCGCGGCGCCGGAGGCTGCATCGGCAAGACTCGGTCGGGTGCGCTGGCGGGTCTGCGCCTTGCTGTTGGCCGCCACCACCATCAACTACGTGGACCGCCAGGTATTGGGCGTGCTGGCGCCGTTCCTGCAGACCCAGATCGGTTGGAACGAAATCCAGTACGGCTATATCGTCACCGCATTCCAGGCGGCGTATGCGCTGGGCTTGCTGTGCAGCGGTGCCGTGATCGACCGCTTCGGCACTCGGCTCGGCTATGCGCTGGCGATCGGCCTCTGGAGCCTGGCGGCGATGGGGCACGCCCTGGCCACCAGCGTGGTGGGGTTTGCGATTGCGCGGTTTTTCCTGGGCCTGGGCGAATCGGGCAACTTTCCTGCAGCGCTCAAGACGGTGGCCGAATGGTTCCCGCGCCGTGAGCGCGCGCTGGCCACCGGCATCTTCAATTCCGGCTCCAATATCGGTGCCATCGTCGCCCCATTGCTGGTGCCGTTGATTGCCACCGCCTGGGGCTGGCAGGCGGCGTTCCTGTTCACCGGCGTGCTCAGTGCCACCTGGTTGGCGGTGTGGTGGTTCAGCTATCACCCGCCGGAGCAGCAACCCCGGTTGTCTGCCGCAGAACTGGCGCATATCCGCAGCGATGCGCATGAGCCGGTGCAGCGCCGGCTGTCCTGGTTACAGGTGCTGCGGCATCGGCAAGCCTGGGCGTTTGTGCTGGGCAAGTTCATCACCGACCCGATCTGGTGGTTCTTCCTGTTCTGGCTGCCGAAGTTCCTGCATGCCGAATATGGCTTGAGCCTGCTGCAGTTGGGCGTGCCCCTGATCGTGATCTTCGTGCTGGCCGATATCGGCAGCATTGCCGGTGGTTGGGTGGCCGGGCGTTTCATCGCGCGTGGCTGGAGCGTCAATCGCGCACGCAAGAGCGCGATGCTGATCTGCGCGGTTTCGGTGGTACCCATCGTCTTTGCCGCACGCGCCGACAACCTGTGGCTGGCGGTTGCGCTGATCGGGTTGGCGACCGCCGCGCATCAGGGCTGGTCGGCGAACCTGTTTACGCTGCCTTCGGACATGTTTCCGCGCCACGCGGTCGCCACCGTGGTGGGCATCGGCGGCTTTGCCGGTGCGGTGGGCGGCATGTTGATCGCCACCTTCATCGGCTTCCTGTTGCAAGCCACCGGCAGCTATGTGCCGGTGTTCCTGATGGCAGGCTCTGCCTACCTGCTGGCATTGGCCGTCGTGCACACGCTGGTGCCGCGGCTGGAGCCGGCGCAGTTGCCTGCCGATCCAGCGCCGACATCATCCTGAGGTGAGCTTATGCACATGCGCGCAGTAACACTGGGGCTGTTGATGGCGGCGGGCATGGCTGCGCCAGCACACGCGGCACCGCTGGCAGCGACCGCGTCCAAGTTCCTCGGAAGTGCGTACGGCGCGCAGCAGGCACCGGGGTTTGCGCAGTACTGGAACAAGCTCACCCCGGAAAACGGCGGCAAATGGGGCAGTGTGGAGGTCGTGCGCGACCAGATGGACTGGAGCACGCTGGATGCGGCATACCGGTTCGCGCAGGCCAATCAGATGCCATTCCAGATGCATGTCATGGTGTGGGGCAACCAGCAGCCGGAGTGGATCAAGACCTTGCCGCCGGCCGAGCAGCGCCGCGAGATCGAGCAATGGTTTGCCGCCGTTGCGCAGCGCTACCCGGATATCGCGCTGCTGGAGGTGGTGAACGAGCCCCTCAACGATCCGCCCAGCAAGGCCGATACCGGCGGCGGCAATTATCTGCAGGCGTTGGGAGGCAGTGGCGACAGCGGCTGGGAATGGGTGCTGCAATCGTTTCGGCTTGCGCGCCAGCATTTTCCGCACACCAAGTTGATGATCAACGACTACAGCATCACCAATAGCGCGCAGGCGACGCAGAAGTATTTGCAGATCGTGCGGCTGCTGCAGGGTGAAAACCTGGTCGATGCCATCGGCGTGCAGGAGCATGCCTTCGAGACCACGCCGGAGGTGGCGATGTCGGTGCATCGCGACAATCTGGATGCATTGGCCGCCACCGGCCTGCCGATCTACATCACCGAGTTCGATCTGGACGGGCCGACCGATGCGCAGCAGCTGGCCGACTACAAGCGGGTGTTCCCGCTGTTCTGGGAACACCCGGCAGTGCATGGCATCACCTTGTGGGGCTTTCGGCCCGGCTTGTGGCGCAGCAAGGAAGCGGCGTATCTGATCCGCGCCGACGGCACCGAACGTCCCGCGCTCACGTGGCTGCGCGATTACGTTGCGGCCCATCCCGGGACACCTGCACCATGACAATGGCCGATGCGCGCCGCGCCCACAGAGGTCTGCGTGGTGTCCCGGCCTCGTGCCGATGGCCTCACGTTGGCGCGCGGGCTGCATGCACTACGTGGCTGGTCGTCGTGCTGATCGGGCTGACCACCGCCGCGCGACAAGGCTGTTGGGCGTGTCTTTTGACGCCGCTGTCCGACTCGCCTGCCTGTCATGCAGGTGCAACAGTCGCCGGCCTCGGCGGCATGGCGATCGCCCTTTTCATTGGTTTCGTTTTGCAGGCCATCGGCAGCGACATTCCGATATTTTTTTGCGGCGGGTGCGGCCTACTTCCTGGCGCTGGCGGTGGTGCACCGCCTGGTGCCACGGGGCAGCCGGCGCGAGTGGAGCAACCGGCCTAGACGCGGTTCACAGGTGTCTGCGCACGTTGGCGTCGATCCGGCGCACGTCAGCGTACCTGGCCTTTCCGTGACTGCCTTGCTCACTTATCGAGGATGCAAACATGTTGAAACTCCGTTACCCACTCACGCTTGTGCTGTTGCTGGGCGCTTGTGCGTCCGCTGTTGCCGGGCCGATCGCTGCCGGCAAGCAGCGCGCCCTGGGCAGCGCCTACAGCCCACAGCAAGCGCAGGGCTTCACCAACTACTGGAATGCCGCTGTTCCCGAAAATGCGGGCAAATGGGGCAGCGTCGAAGCGGTGCGCGGCCAGATGAATTGGGGCCCGCTCGACGAGGCCTATCAGCTGGCCAAGCGCAACCATATGCAGTTCCAGTTCCACGTGGGTCTTTGGGGTGCACAGCAGCCGACGTGGGTGCGCACCCTGCCGCCAAACGAGCAGCTTGCTGCGATCGAGCACTGGTTTGCCGCCATTGCGCAGCGCTACCCCGACATCGATCTGATGCAGGTGGCCAATGAGACGCTGCCGAACCACAATCAGCCCGACAACCGTAACGCCAATTCGGGCAATTATCTGCAGGCGCTGGGCGGTACCGGGGCGACCGGCGTGGACTGGGTGCTTGAGGAATTCCGCCTGGGACGCAAGTATTTCCCGCATACCAAGCTGATGATCAACGACTACGGCATCACCGGCGATACGGCCGCTGCCAAGCAGTATCTGCGGACCATCCAGCTGTTGCAGCAAGAACACCTGATCGATGCGATCGGCATCCAGGGACACTCCTTCGAGACGTCCTATGCATCGGTGTCGGTGCAGCGCGGCAACCTGGACCTGCTGGCCACCACCGGGCTGCCGATCTACATCACCGAGTTCGACCTGGACGGGCGTACCGATGCAGAGCAGTTGGCCGCTTACCAGCGCATCTTCCCGCTGTTCTGGGAGCACCCGGCCGTGCGTGGGGTGAACCTGTGGGGCTTCCGTCACGGTCTGTGGCGCGACAGCGAAGGTGCGTATCTGATTAATTACGATGGGAGCGAGCGCCCGGCATTGACCTGGCTACGCAGCTACGTTGCCAGCAAGCCCTGAACAGGCTTCCTCCTCACTGTCCATAGGGCTGATATCGATCATGCGTTCTTCCGTGTTGTCCTTGCATCCCGATCGTTTGCTGCCGGCCGATCCCGGCACGCGCGCGATCGCCCGCCGCCTGTACGCACAGGTGGCAACGCTGCCGATCATCAGCCCGCATGGCCACACCGACCCCGCCTGGTTCGCCACCAATGCAGCGTTCGCCAACGCGACCGAACTGTTGTTGGTGCCAGACCACTATGTATTCCGCATGTTGTACAGCCAGGGCATCGACCTCGATGCCCTGGGCATCCCGCGCGCAGATGGAACCCGCGCAGCAGTCGACCCGCGGGCGGCATGGCGCGTGTTTGCCGAGCACTACGCGTTGTTGCGCGGCACGCCGTCGGCGCTGTGGCTCAATCATGTGTTCCACGACGTTTTCGATTTGCGTGTCCGCCTCGATGCCGGCACCGCCGATCACTATTACGACCACATCACCGCCGCGCTGCAAACGTCGGCATTCCTGCCGCGTGCGCTGTTCGAGCGCTTCAATATCGAGGTGATCGCCACCACCGAATCGCCGCTGGATCGGCTGCAGCACCACGCGGCCATTGCCGCCAGCGGTTGGCAGGGGCGGGTAGTGACGGCGTATCGCCCTGACCCGGTCGTGGACCCGGAGCACGAGCAGTTTTCCGGCGCGCTGGAGCAGTTTGGCGCGCTCACCGGTGAGGACGTGCTGACCTGGGATGGCTACCTGCGTGCGCATCGGCAACGGCGCGCGTTCTTTGCCGCGCATGGCGCCACCTCGACCGATCACGGGCACCCCAGCGCCGCGACCGCCGATCTGTCGCGGGCCGAGGCGCAGCGCCTGTTCGATACGGTGGTGCGCGGTGCGGCCACGCCGGAGCAGGCGGAACTGTTTCGCGCGCAGGTGCTGACCGAAATGGCGGCGATGAGCCTGGACGACGGCCTGGTGATGCAGCTGCATCCGGGCTGCTTCCGCAATCACAACCGGCAGCTGTTCGAGCGGTACGGACGCGACAAGGGTGCCGATATTCCGATGCGCACCGACTATGTGCATGCGTTGAAGCCCTTGCTGGACCGGCATGGCAACGATGCACGCTTGCGCCTGATCGTGTTCACCCTGGACGAAACCAGCTACAGCCGCGAGCTGGCGCCATTGGCCGGGCACTATCCCTCGCTGCTGCTCGGCCCGGCGTGGTGGTTCCATGATGCGCCGGAAGGCATGTGGCGCTTTCGCGAGCAGACCCTGGCCAGCGCCGGCTTCTACAACACGGTGGGCTTCAACGACGATACCCGCGCATTCCTCTCGATTCCGGCGCGGCACGATGTGGCACGGCGCGTGGACAGCGCCTTCCTGGCCAAACTGGTTGCCGAGCATCGGCTGGACGAGGACGAGGCAACCGAGGTGGCGATCGACCTGGCCTACCGCCTACCCAAGCAAGCGTACAAGCTGTGAGGTGGCGCAAACGGAGGGCGGCAGCACCGACGTGTGCGCACGCCGCATGCCTACATCCTGCGCAGCGGCAGGGTCGGTGAACTGATGCGTGTACATGCGATGCACAACATCACGCGACTACGGCGCGTGGCTGACGCAGCCCGTGCCTGCACGGCCATTATCTTGCTCTGCAGCGCATTACCCATCATCGCAGCACCGCACGCTGCCAGCGACGCCTCGCGCGAACGTATTTCGCTCAATGCGCAGTGGCGCTTTCAGCGCGGCGACCCACCCGCAAACCATGAAATCCTGGACTACGATGTACGGCCACAGGTGGTGCGCAGCGGCGATGGCAAGGTGGCCGATGCGCAGCCGGAGCAAGCGCAGCTCACCGAAGCGTCGGCCGCGCGCGTGCTCAAGCCGTGGATCCTGCCGACCGCCAACGGCTTGATCGCAGACCCGGCCCAACGCCACACACGCCCCCCAGGCAATCCGGGCAGCACGGTGGCGTATGTGCAGCCGCACTTCGACGACAGCGCCTGGGAAACCGTGGACCTGCCGCACGACTGGGCCATTGCCGGGCCGTTCCTGGCAGACGGGCCCTACGGTGGCATGGGCCGGTTGCCGAGCTGGGGCATCGGCTGGTATCGCAAGAGCCTGGACATCCCGGCCAGCGATCGCGGCCGCGCGTTGTTTCTGGATCTCGATGGTGCGATGTCGTACGCCACGGTCTGGCTCAACGGCAACCTCGTCGGCGGCTGGCCTTACGGGTACAGCTCCTGGCGCGTGGACCTGACACCGTATGCGATTGCAGGCAAGCGCAACCAACTGGTCATTCGCCTGGATAACCCGCCCGAGTCGGCGCGTTGGTATCCGGGCGGCGGGCTGTATCGCAACGTGTGGCTGACCAAGACGGCGTCGTTGCATATCGCGCACTGGGGCACGCAGCTGACCACGCCGTACGTCTCGGCCGATGCAGCGCAGGTGCAGCTGACCATCACCTTGGACAACGCCGCCCGCAGCGCCGGCCAGGCGCAGGTGAGCACAGCGATCTATCTGCTCGACGATGCCAGCGACCAGCCCAGCGGCGAGGCGGTCGCACGCATTCCAGCGCAGCCGATCACCGTCGCTGCCGGCGGCACGGCGCAGCTGCAAGGCAGCACCCGGATCGACGCACCGCGGCTGTGGGGGCCTCCACCCACGCAGCAGCCGCATCGCTATGTGGCCATCACCGAAGTCGGTCAGCAGGGGCACGTGGTGGATCGCTACGAAACCCGCTTCGGCATTCGCAGCATCGTGTTCGACGCCGACAAGGGCCTATTGGTCAATGGCGAGCACGTGCCGATCCGCGGGGTGAACAATCATCATGACCTGGGCGCGCTCGGTGCGGCGTTCAACAGGCGCGCCGCCGAGCGGCAGTTGCAATTGCTGCAGCAGATGGGCGCCAACGCCATTCGCATGAGCCATAACCCGCCTGCGCCCGAATTGCTCGACCTGACCGACCGCATGGGTCTGCTGGTGGTGGACGAGGTGTTCGACAGTTGGGAGATGAAGAAGACCCCGCTGGATTTTCATCTGGTGTTTGGGCAGTGGCATGCCGCCGATCTGCGCGCGATGCTGCGCCGCGACCGCAATCATCCCTCGGTGATGTTGTGGAGCGTGGGCAACGAGGTTGGCGAGCAATACACCGGCGAACAGGGCGCGGCGATTGCGCGCACGCTGCGCGCGATCGTGCATGCAGAAGACCCGACGCGCCCGGCGACGGTGGCGATGAACTACGCCTCGCCTGAGATGCCGCTGCCCGCTGCGCTGGATGTCGTCAGTCTCAATTACCAGGGGGAAGGCATCCGTGATGCAGCCGAGTTCGAGGGCACCGAGCGCATCCGTAAACCGCCGCAATACCCCGGGTTTCATGCACGGTTTCCACACACGGCCATTGTCAGCAGCGAAACGGCCTCGGCACTGAGCAGCCGTGGCGTGTACCTGTTTCCGGTCACTGCCGACAACAGCGCACCGGTACGCGATGGCCGTGGCGGCGATTCTGTGGCGCATCAGGTCAGCGCGTACGAACTGCATGCGGTGGACTTCGGCTCCAGCGCGGACAAGGTGTTCGCTGCGTTGGATCGGCACCCGTACGTGGCCGGCGAGTTCGTCTGGACCGGTTTCGATTACCTGGGCGAGCCCACCCCGTATTACAGCTCGCGCAGTTCGTACTCGGGCATCTTCGATCTGGCCGGCTTCCCGAAGGACCGTTACTGGCTCTATCAATCGCGCTGGCGTCCGGAAGTGCCGGTGGCGCATCTGCTGCCGCATTGGAGCTGGCCAGGGCGCGAGGGACAGGTCACGCCCGTGCATGTGTTCACCTCCGGCGACGAGGCCGAGCTCTTCGTCAACGGCGTCTCGCAAGGGCGCAAGCGCAAGGCGCCACTGCAGTACCGGCTACGCTGGGACGCGGTGGTGTACCAACCGGGCGAATTGCGGGTGCAGGCCTACAAGGATGGCAAGCCGTGGGCCAGCGAGCGCGTGCAGACGGCAGGCCGCGCCGCGCGCATGCAGCTGACGCCGGATCGGGGCAGTATCCGCGGCGACGGACAAGACCTGAGCTTCATCACCGTGCGCCTGCTCGATCGCGACGGACGTCCCGCACCGACCGCGGGCGACCGCCTGCGCTTCCGCATCGAAGGCCCTGGCGAGTTGGTGGCCACCGACAACGGCGACCCTACCAATCTGGAAACGTTCGCCTCTTCGCAGCGTCATGCCTTTAATGGGCTGTGCCTGGCGATCGTGCGTGCCAAGGCCGGGGCGCGTGGCACGATCACCGTGCATGTGGAATCGGACACGTTGCAAGCCGCACAGACACAGGTGGCGGTGCAGTGATGCGATCCAGTGCAATCGAAACCTGTGGCCTCTCAACGGACCTGCACATGCACATCAACCGCGCCAACCTCACCAAACGCCTGGGATTGCTGATCGCCGGGCTGAGTGCAGTGTGCACACTGCAGGCCTTCGCCGCGTGCGGGACGCCCGGCAGCTCGCTCAAGCAGGCGTATGCGCAAGGGTTCCTGCTCGGGACTGCCGTCAATGCCGATATCGTCTCCGGCAAGGACGCAGCCGCTGCTGCGCTGGCGGCCTGTCACTTCAATGCGGTTACCGCGGAAAACGTGATGAAGGCCGAAGTGGTGGCGCCGCGTCGTGGCGTGCAGGATTTCAGTGCGGCCGATGCATTCGTGGCCTACGCACGGCGCAATCGGCAGTTCGTGGTCGGTCACACCCTGGTCTGGCATAACCAGACACCGGAGTGGTTCTTCACCACCGCCGATGGTCGGCCCAATACGCCGGCACAGCAATTGGAGCGCATGCGTGCGCATATCGCAGCGGTGGCCGGGCGCTACACGGGCAAGGTGCAGGCCTGGGATGTGGTCAACGAAATCATCGACGAAGACGGCAGTTACCGTTCGACCAACTGGGTGCAGCGCGTGGGCGACGGCGACACGGTGGTCCGCAATGCCTTCACCTTCGCGCAGCGCTATGCACCGGATGCGCAGCTCTACTACAACGATTTCAATGCATGGCGGCCGGCCAAGCGCGAGGGCATCGTGCGCATGGTCAAGATGTTGCAGCAGGCCGGTGTCCGCATCGATGGCGTGGGCATGCAAGGCCATTGGGGACTGAACTACCCCAGCCTGCGCGATATCGAAGACGCCATCGATGCGTACGCTGCGCTTGGCGTGAAGGTGATGATCACCGAGCTGGACATCGATGTGTTGCCGCTCACCAAGGAAGGCCAGATCATCGGCACCGGCATGGCGCACAAGCAGTTTCAACTGCCGGAATTCAAGCGCTTCCTCGACCCCTATCGGGATGGGTTGCCTGCCGACGTGCAGGCGCAATTGCGCGACCGGTATGCCGAATTGTTCGCGCTGTTCTGGCGCAAGCGCGACAAGATTGCGCGCGTCAGCGTGTGGGGCGTGAGCGATGACATGTCGTGGAAGAACGATTACCCGGTGCCTGGACGCACCAACTATCCGTTGCTGTTCGATCGCAATCATCAAGCCAAACCGGCGTTGGATGCGGTGTTGGCGGTGCCCACCGCGGCCGCTGCACGCTAGCGGCTGCCGGCAGACGCGCTGCCGACAACCACGCCCAGGTGGCAGGCGAGCACGGCCGATGTTCATGCGGCATGGATGGCTCGACACACCGCATTCCTGCGTGCCGTGCACGTCACAGCTGCATGCGCTCGAAGTGGTGTGGGCCGCGATCGGCAGTTGCCTGCACACGCATGATGGCATCATGCACCCAACCACGAGACAGGACTGACCGATGCGCTTGCCGCCTTATCTGCTGTTGGCCGTGCCGTTGCTGGCGGTGCTTGCTGCTTGCACCAAGCAGACGCCACCGGCGCCGCGTTTTGCCACCATCGGCCAGCTGCAGACATTGGACCGCCGCTTCAGCGATGTGGTGGCAAGCGATGCGCGCATCGAGAAGCTCACCGAGGGCTTCACCTGGTCCGAAGGCCCGGCATGGGTGCGCAACGGCGGCTATCTGCTGTTTACGGATGTGCCGGAAAACAAGCTGTATCGCTGGTCCGAACAGGACGGCCTGTCGGTCTTGCTGTCGCCCTCCGGCTACACCGGCCCGGAGCTGCCCACGCTGCGCGAAGCCGGCGCCAATGGCCTGTATGCCGAGCCCGACGGCACGGTGTTGCTGGCCGATTCCGGCACGCGCATCCTGGCCAGGCTCGATCCGGTCACGCGCAAGAAGACACCGCTTGCGACCACCTTCGAAGGCCACCGATTCAACAGCCCTAACGATGTCGTGCGGCGCAGCGATGGCGTGGTGTTCTTCACCGACCCGCCCTACGGGTTGAAGGACCTGGATCAATCGCCGGTCAAGGAGTTGCGCTTCAATGGCGTCTATCGCCTGGACACCGATAGCAGCGTGCATCTGCTGGACGATGGCCTGAGCTTTCCCAACGGCATTGCCCTGTCGCCGGATGCGCGCACCTTGTACGTCTCCAACTCCGATCCGCAACGGCCGATATGGATGGCGTATGCACTGGATGCGCAAGGCGCCGTCACCGGCAAGCGCGTATTCGCCGATGCGTCGGACCTGATTGCCAAGGATGTTCCCGGCCTGCCCGACGGCATGGCCGTGGCCGCCGACGGCACGCTGTTTGCCACCGGCCCTGGCGGCGTGATCGTCTTCGATCCCGCCGGCCAACGCCTGGGCCGCATCGCCACCGGCGAGGCCGTCTCCAACTGTGCCTTCGGCAACGATGGCCACACGCTGTACATGACCTCGCACGCGATGCTGGCGCGCGTGCGCGTGAAGTCGCTGGGCCTGCAGTTCGCGCGCTAGACGATCGCGGCGATGCCGCGGCATCGCTGCGTGCTGGACACGCACCCGTCTGGCCGCGTGCGTGTCTGACCGCAGCGCCGATCGCTTCGTGCGACCGCTGCATCGGTTGCGCTGCGTATTGCGTGGCCAGTCGTTGAGCCGCCACGCACCGCTCCGGCGCAGATAACCACAGCATCATGACGCGAGCCCGCACTGCGCCTACTCGCCCGTCGCGCCGCCCTCGCTGCGGCCTTGTAGGGGAGGAGCGCGTTGCCCGCGTGCCCGCAGCTCCGACCGCCGGCCGCAGCGCCCGCGAGCCAGGCCTTGCACCCGGCACGCCGCACCACCGTTAGCGACCGCAACCGTGGTGCGGCGCGTCAAAACAGGCATGCACCGAATCGATCCGACACCGCGCAGCGCCTGCTGCGCCAAGGCGTGCCGCTGTCCAGGCAATCGCCATGCTTGAGCCTGTTGCAAAAAGGTAATCATCGCTATACGGTAGTTTTCACTACTGTCATGTGCGGGTTGCCCGCGGGGTTGCGGCAATGAACGAAGCTTGCGTTTCCCGGTTGCTGCGCACACTGGCGTGCGTGGTCGTCGCGGCGCTGCCGCTGATGCCTGTGCTGGCGGCAGCGTCCTCGCCGGTACAGGGTCTATGGCTGACTGCGGCCAAGGACGCCGTCATCGCCTTTGCGCCATGTAGCAATGCCGCCGGCGCGATGTGCGGAAAGGTGGTGTGGGACAAGGACGCCGGCACGCCGAAGGACACCTGCGGTGTACAGATTGCGCGCCTGGAGCGCGACGACAACGGCACCTGGCGCGACGGCTGGGCATTCGATCCGCGCAGCGGCAAGCGCTACAAGGCCACGCTGCGCAGCAAGGGCGACAGCTTGACCCTGCGCGCGTTCATCGGCGCCGAAGTGCTCGGCGAAAACATGCTGTTCACCCGCGTGCAGGCCTTGCCGTCCACGCCGGTGTGCGCCAGCCACTAGTTGCGGTCAGCGCCACGAGCGCGCAGCACCGACCGCCGCGATCGCGGCGGTTCTCACTCACATCCACCGGGGGACTCCAGATGGCGAAGATCCATGTCGGCGCGGTTGTCGCGTGCGGGTTGCTGCAAGCTGCGGCCTGCCTAACGGCGCAGGCCCAGCAAGCCGAACCGGCCAGCGAGGGCAGCGTGGCGACCTATCAGTTCGACAACCAGATCAAGCTGATGAGCGAACAGCGCACGCGCGGCATCTCCGATTCGTTGCTGCGGCCCTCGGCCAAGTGGAGCACGCAGTTCGTGCATGCCAGCGGACTGGTCGCGTTGCTGGAAGTGGCCGGGGTCAGCAAGAAGCAGTTCGTCAATGGCGACGGCCTGGGCGTCACCTTGGCGGGTGGTTATCGCTTCGGCGATCCGGACCGCTGGCACGCCGGCGTGGGCTTGGCCACCGAGCGATTCCCGGGCGCGCGCTTCATGGCGCCGCATGGCATCGACCTGGAAACCGGCACGCCGACCGATGTGCGCACGACCAACTACAACAGCGATTTTGCCGTGATTGAGCTGGGCTACGGCATCGTCGAAGGGGGCGTGCTGTATGTGGTGTCCAAGACCTATCGCGGTGCCGATACCGGCGGCGTGTGCGGGCAGATCCTGCGCTTCTCGATCGATCCGACCGCCGCATTGCAGTGCTACGCGCGCGGCGAACAGGACCCGCACGCGTGGTGGGACGCGTTCTGCGCCACCGCCGCTGCCGTGGTGCAGGGCGATGCGGCGCTGCGCCGACGCGTGGTGGCCGTGTGTTGCTCGACCCAGGGCGAAGGCACCGTCTGCGTGGACCACAACGGCCAGGCGCTCGGGCGCGCCATGCTGTGGCTGGACATGCGCGGCCAGGCGGCCATCGCCCGGCGTCTGCAGGGGCGTTGGCTCACTGTGCGCGGCTACGACCCGTTGCGCCTGTGGCGATGGTTGCGCCTGAGCGGCGGTGCGCCTGCGCGCAGCGGCAAGGACTGCGCCGGCCACATCGCCTATCTGCGCGACCACCAGCCCGTGCGGTATCAGCGCACGCACAAGTTTCTCAACGTGCTCGATTACATGAACCTGCGCCTGACCGGCCGGTTCTGCGCCACGCCCGATTCGATGCTGACCACCTGGGTCACCGACAATCGCGACCCGCACCATATCCGCTACGACGCCGGCCTGCTGGACATGGTCGGGGTGGAGCGCGACAAGTTGCCGGACCTGGTGCCATCCACTGCGGTGCTGGGGCCGCTGCTGCCGCAGGTGGCCCAGGCCCTGGGCCTGTCGCCGCAGACTGTGGTGGTGGCCGGCGCGATCGACACCTCGGCAGTGGCGGTGGCCGCGGCGGTGGAGGATCACGCCGCGCACCTGTACCTGGGCACCTCGTCATGGCTGGGCGCGCATGTGCCGCGCATGAAAACCGACGTGCGCAGTACGATCGCCGCGGTGCCGTGCGCAGTGGAAGGGCGCTATCTGGCGATCGCCCTGCAGACCACCGCCGGTGCCAACCTGTCCTTCCTGCGCGACCGCATCCTGTTCCATGCCGACGAACTGCTCAGCGACGAGCAGCGCCCGGACGTCTATGAAGTGCTCAATCGCATCGCCGCACGCGTGCCCGCAGGGTCCAACGGGTTGATCTACATGCCCTGGCTGTTCGGCGAACGCACGCCGGTGGAAGACCCGAGCCTGCGTGCCGGCCTGATCAATCTCTCGCTGATGCATAGCCGCGAGGACATGATCCGCGCGGTGATGGAAGGGGTGGCGTTCAACACGCGCTGGATGATGGAGCCGTTCGCGCGCCTGCTTGGCTGCGACCCAGGCACGATCGCTGCGGTCGGCGGCGGCGCCCAGTCGGACCTGTGGTGCCAGATCATTGCCGATGTCAGCGGCCGGCCGATCCGGCAATTGCACAATCCGATCCAGGCCAATGCGGTCGGCGCGGCCTTCATCGCCGGGGTCGGCCTGGGCCGGCTCGGCTTCGGCGACCTGGCGGCATTGCAGCGCCCCCGGCGGGTCTACGAGCCGGATGCGGGCACGCGTGCGCTGTACGACGACCGCTACGCGGTATTCAAGGACCTGCAGCGCACCTTGGCGCCGATCTACCGACGGCTCAATCCCTCCACGCCTGCTCCCGCCCCGGAGGTCGCCGCGCATGTTTGCCCTTGAACAACGCCAGCGCGTGGTTGCGCTGTGCATCGAACTGTCGCGCCGCGGCTATCTGGCCGGCACCGGCGGCAATGTCGCCTTGCGTATCGATGCCGAGTGTTTCGCGGTCACTCCCTCGGCGATCGACTACCTGAGCATGCAGGCCGAGGATATCTGCATCGTCCGCACCAAGGACCTGCACCAGCTCGACGGCACGCGCGCGCCGTCGGTCGAAACCGGCCTGCATGCGCAGGTGATGCGGCGGCGCCCGGACGTGGGCTGCAGCATCCACACCCACCAGCCGGTCGCCAGCGCCTGCACCCTGCTGGGCGCGCCGTTGGAGGTGACGCAACCGGCGTTGCGCCGGCTGCTTGGTGCACGGATTCCGATCGCCGGCTACATGCCGTCGGGGACCGGCTTGCTGGCCCGCCTGTTGGCCCGGCAGCTGCGGCCCACCGTCAACGCCTATCTGCTGCGCAATCACGGCGTGGTCTGCTGCGGGACCAACCTGGAGGCGGCCGTCACCGTGGTCGAAGCATTGGAACTGGTCGCGCGCAGCCACCTGCAGGCGCAGATCCAGGCACGTGCGGCGCGCGAGCCCGACCTCGCTGCGGGCCTGCAGCGGGTGCTGACGGCGCTGGATTCCAGCCGGCACACGTCCGGCGCGTCCTCCCTTTCCCAGACATGATGGCACCGACAATGAGCGTGACTTCCGCGATTTCGCAATGGCCCGACGTGGACCAGCTGTATCGCCGCTTCGATGCGTTGGTCAAACAGCCGATGCGGCCGGTCCGGCGCGAGGGCATGGACAAGGTGATGCGCTACTTCGAGCAGCGTTGCCAGGGCTCCAAGCAGTTGGGCGACGCCGCGCAGCGGGTGATTCCCGGCGGCGTGCAGCACAACCTGGCGTTCAACTACCCGTTCTCGCTGGCGATGCGCAGCGCCGAGGGCGCCTACCTGACCGACGTCGACGACAACCGCTATATCGACTTCCTGCAGGCCGGCGGCCCGACCTTGCTCGGCTCCAACCCGCCGGCGTTGCGCGCACGCGTCAACCAGGTGCTGGACCAGTGCGGGCCGGTGACCGGACTGCTGCACGAATACGAGGTCAAGCTGGCCGAGCTGGTCTGCGCCAGCATGCCGGCGGTGGAGATGGTACGCCTGCTCGGTTCGGGAACCGAGGCGGTGATGGGCGCGGTGCGCCTGGCACGCGCGTATACCCGCAAGCGCTGGATCATCAAGATCGGCGGTGCGTATCACGGCTGGAGCGACCAGTTGGTATACGGCCTGCGCCTGCCCGGCACCGGCCGCATGGAAGCGATCGGCATTCCGCGCGGCGCCACCGCGCATACCCAGGAATGCCTGCCCAACGATCTGGACGCGTTGCGCCGCAAGCTGCAATTCAATCGCCTGCGTGGCGGGACCGCTGCGGTGCTGCTGGAGCCGCTGGGGCCGGAGAGCGGCACCCGCCCGGTGCATGCGGACTACAACCGGCAGGTGCGCGCGCTGTGCGACGAGTTCGGTGCGCTGTTGATCTTCGACGAAGTGGTGACCGGTTTCCGGTTGGGTCCCGGCGGTGCGCAAGGCTACTTCGGTGTTGCACCGGACATCACCGTGCTGGGCAAGTGCCTGGCCGGCGGCTACCCGATGGCCGGCGCGATCGGTGGCCGCCGCGAGGTGATGATGAGCCTGGTGGGCGGCATCGGCACGACCGCGCGGCGCGCCTTTGTCGGCGGCACGCTTTCGGCCAACCCGCTGTCTTGCGTTGCCGGCTATTACGCGTTGCTGGAAGCCCAGCAGCACGATGCCGCCGGCCGCGCCGGCCGCGCCGGCCGCGCCGGCGATCGCCTGCGCGCCGGACTGGAGGCGATCATCCAGCGCCGCGGATTGCCGTACGTGGTCTACAACATGGGCTCGATCGTGCATCTGCAGACCTCCGGCGTGCTGCTGCTGGACACCGGCAACCTCTACAAACTCTGGCGCGTGCGCAACGAAGCCAAGGCGCGCAAGCACATGATGGAAGAGATGGGCGCGGCGTATTCGGCGCACGGCCTGATCACCCTGGCCGGCAGCCGCATCTACACCAGCATGGCCGACACCGATGCGGTGATCGACGAGGCCCTGAACCGTTTCGACGATGTCTTCGCACTGGTCTGAGCCGATGAACGCCACCGATGCCCTGCGCGACACCTGGCTGCAGACCCGCGAACGGCTGCAGGCCTCCCACTTGCTCGGCGACGATGACGCGGCCTTGTCGGTGCGTTGCCCGGGCGCCACGCAGATGTGGATCGGCAGCGCCACCGCGTCGACGCCGCGGCTGCTGGACTGGCGCGAGGATGCCGCGCTGGACGCCGCGCAGCGCCTGCATGCACAGGTCTATGCGCAGCGTGGCGACGTGGGGGCGGTGGCGTGGTCGGCCGGTGCGTTCGGCCACTGCCTGGCGGAGGTCGGCGGCGTGTTGCCGCAGGTGTTCGACGAACAGGCGCGGCATCTGGGGCCGATGCCGCCGCCGGTGCGCGCGGCCGACGCGGCGGCGGTGCTGGCCAGCGGGATCGGCAACGCCGTGCTGGTGGCGCGGCGGCCGCTGTGCCTGGGCACCAGTGCGCGTCGCCTGGCGCTGAACCTCGGGTTGTTCGAAAAGTGCGCCAAGGCGTATGTGCTGGCGGCGGCCACCGGAGGACCGACCCGGCAGCTGCCGTGGTGGGTGCGTCGCATCGCCAACGGGCGTCTGCGCAAGGACCAGGTGCGTGCGGCGGCCGCATTCGCCGATGGCGCCCTGCCCACCGAAAGCACGGCTTACTGAAGGCATCGCATGCGCAGCCCTCATCCACCCGCAGTGTCCGCCGCGGCCGTTCCCGCCTCGAAGGGGTTGCCGTCCGGTTTGTCGATCGGTTCGATCGCCCTGCTCATCCTGGGCGTGCAGCCGATCCTGCTGGGAACATTGGTCGAGCAAAAGCTGATCACCCTCTCCGGCGTGGGCATCGTGGCGATGGGAGAGATCGTCGCGCTCGGCCTGGGCGTGGCGCTGGGCGATGCGCTGTTGCCGCACCGCTGGCAGCGTCAGGTCGCGGTGCTGGCGACGCTGGTGGCGGCGCTGCTGGATCTGGCCACCACGCAGGCGGTCGGCGACACCGCATTCGTGCTGGTACGCGCCGCTGCCGGCCTGGCGGAAGGGCTGCTGCTATGGGTGGCGACCCTGACCATCGTGCGTGCGGCCAAGCCGGATCGGGTCACCGCGGTGTTTATGCTGACCCAGGCGGTGGCGCAGATCGCACTGGCGAACCTGCTGGCGCTGTGGGTGCTGCCGTCCACCGGCTGGAAAGGCGGTTTCGTGGCGCTGGGCGCGGTGACGCTGTGCGCGGCGCTGCTGGCCCCGTTGCTGCCGGCAAGGTTGTCTGCCGTGAGCGCAACCGCGCCGGCGCGCCGCGTGCGCTGGTCGCCGACAACCCTGTTGCCCTTGCTGATTGCCTTCGCGCAAATGGCCGCGACCGGCGCGCTGTGGGCGTACCTGGAACCGTTGGGGCTGCGCGCCGGCCTGGATGCCAGGGCGGTGCAGGCGCACACCTCGCTGGTGCTGGCGATGCAGATCGTCGGCGCGCTGGCGGCGATCTGGTGGGTGCGCCGGCTCGGTCACGCACGTACCCTGGTGGTCGGCAGCCTGGTGCTGGCAGCGGTGGCGGCCAGCATGGCGCGTGCGGCGCCGGCCGGCACTGCCGCGTTCACGGTTGCCTGCGTGGGCTTGGGCCTGGTCTGGATGTTCCTGATGCCGTTCCACGTGGGTCTGGCGTTCGGTGCCGACGCGCATGGCCGGGTGGCGGTGCTGGTGCCGGCGGTGCAGTTGCTGGGATCGGCTGCCGGCCCCTTGCTCGCTTCGCTGTTGCTGCAGCACGATGATCCGGCTCCGGTACCGGTGTTCAGTCTGGCCGCCGCATTGCTGGCGGCGGTGCTGGCGGCGGCAGCCGGCCGCGACCAGCGCCGCCGGGCGCCGCCGACCGCAGCGCAGCCGAACAGGGGGGATCGATGATCGACAGCGTGTGCGGGATGGTCCGCAGCGTGCCGGCGCGTCTGGCACGCCGGTCGCGGATGCGTTTGCAGTGTTTGCGCGTGCAGCGGGGGCGTGTGCGTCATGCACGCTGACCTGGACGCGTCCGCCGAGGACATCGCGGCAGTCTTCGCTGCCCAGCAGCCGGTGGCCGCTGCCTGGCGCAGTTCCACCGCCGCACAGCGGCGCGAGCGCCTGCGCGCGTTGCGCAGCGCGCTGCTGGCACGGCGGCAGGCCCTGTATGCCGCCTTTGCCGGCGACTTCGGCAAACCGGCGCTGGAGGTGGAGCTGAGCGAGCTGTTGCCGGTGGTCGACGAAATCGCCGCCGCCATCGCCGGGCTGCCGCGCTGGATGCGCCCGCGCAAGGTGGCGCCCACGTTGCTCACGCTGGGCACGCGCGCGCAGATCGCCTATCAGCCCAAGGGGCGCTGCCTGATCATCGGGCCGTGGAATTATCCGGTTGCCACCGTGCTCGGGCCGCTGGTGTCGGCGCTGGCGGCAGGCAACACCGCCATCCTCAAGCCGTCCGAATTCACCCCGCAGGTCAATGCGGTGCTGCGCGCGCTGCTGGCCGAGGCATTCGACCCTTCCGAAGTGGCGATGGTGCAGGGTGGCGTGGCCACTGCGCAGCGCTTGCTGGCCTGCCCGTTCGACCATGTGTTCTTCACCGGCTCGCCGGCAGTGGGGCGTCAGGTCATGGCCGCCGCCGCCGCCCAGCTGGCCTCGGTGACGCTGGAGCTGGGCGGCAAATCGCCGGCCATCGTCGACCGCAGCGCCAACCTGGAGCGCGCCGCGCAGGTGCTGGTGTGGGGCAAGCTGGTCAACGCCGGGCAGACCTGCATCGCGCCCGATACGCTGTTCGTGCATCGCGAGGTCCGCACGGCGCTGCTGCAGCGGTGCCGCGAACTACTGGCGCAGCGCTACGGCAACAGTGCTGCGGCGGTGGCCGCCAGCCCCGATCTGGCGCGCATGATCCATGTCGGCCATGCGGCGCGCCTGGCGACCCTGATCGATGAAGCGCGCGCGGCCGGTGCCGAGCTGGTGGCCGGCGGCGAGCATGACGTAGCGCAGCGTTTCATCGCCCCGACGGTATTGGCTGATGTCCCGGAACACGCGCGCATCGCGCAGGAAGAAATCTTCGGCCCGGTGCTGCCGGTGGTGACCTTCGACCACATCGACACGCTGCTGGCCGGGCTCGACGCCGCCGCCAAGCCGTTGGCGCTGTACCTGTGGAGCAACGATGCCGCACAGGTCGCCCACGTGCTGGCGCGCAGCAGCTCCGGCAGCGTGGTGGTCAACCACTGCCTGCAGCAGTTCATGCACACCGGCTTGCCGTTCGGCGGCATCGGCCAGTCCGGGATCGGCAGCGCGCATGGCGTGCATGGATTCAAGGCGTTTTCGCATGAGCGTGCGGTGTTGCGCGGCGGCCGCCTGCTGATCGCGCGCGCCTTCTTTCCGCCGTATCGGGGCTGGCAGCACCGCGTGGCCACCGCATTGACCGCCTGGCTGGCCCGCCGATGACGCGTGCGGCACAGATCGCCCGCGACGCAGCGCGTATGATGTGGCCCTGGCAAACACCGGCCGTGCAGGCGCATGGCGTGGCGGTGGCATGGCGCTACTGCAGACGATGGACGCCGCCTGGCCGGCGCGATGCAGCAGCGATGCAACGGCGCAGGTGCAGTCGCGGTGGTCTGGCCGACGCATCACTCCGTGTTCGAGGAATTCCCTGCCCATGTCCACGACCAAGTCCCGTCCGCGCGCGCCGCTCAAGGCGCCCGCGCCCAGGCTGACCGGCAACAAGCTCCCGGCCCAGCATCGCGCGACCGAGACCTACGAACATATCTTGGCGGTGACCGCGCAATTGCTCGGCGATGTCGGCGTGGAACGGCTGTCCACCAATCTGGTCTGTGCGCATGCCGGACTGACGCCACCGGCGTTGTACCGCTACTTTCCCAACAAATATGCCTTGTTGTCCGAGCTCGGCACGCGCCTGATGCAGCGGCAGAACGCGCTGGTGCCCAAGTGGATCACGCCGCAGGCTATGTCCGGTTCGCGCGACCAGGTGCAGCAGGCGCTGACCGGCCTGGTGCTGGACACCTACCGGGTGACCAAGGCCACCGAGGGCGGGGTCTGGATCCTGCGCGCGCTGCGTGCGGTGCCGGCCTTGCAGCAGGTGCGGCTGGACTCGCATGCGCAGGTCACCAAGGCGCAGGTGCGCATGCTCGCCGATTTCTTTCCCGATGCAGACCCGCGCCAACTGCGTCTGGTCAGCCGCATCGTGGTGGACCTGATCTATGCGACCGTGGAGCTGCTGTTCGATGTGCGGCTGAGCAGCCGCGCGGTGGCCGAGACAGTCGGCACGATGATCGCCGGTCACGTCGAGCAGTTGCGCGATGCAACGGCCGATGCGCCGACGGGCAGCGCTGCGGAGCATCGGCGGCGTGCGTCACAGGCGCGGCGTTCAACACGCGCCGGGTGATGGGCCGGCAGCGACCGCGTCGTCAGGGCATGGATGGGCGCACTTTCCAGGCGCAGGGGTAGCTGGCCGGTTGTCATGTGACTGCCTGCAGGCGCTGGATGGCGCGGGCAGGCACGCGCCACAGGCAACGCTCAGGGCACCGGCGGTAGCACGAGCAGATCCTGCAGTTCCGGTCCGCCGCCGCGGTTGCCGCTGCCTGCGGCGATGTAGAGATCCTCGCCCACCTGTGCCGCCTGCGTGCCGTGCCTGCCGCGTGGCAAGGCCGGATCGGTGTCCCATCGCGCGGTGGCCGGGTCGTAGAACTCCACCTCGGCATGGCCGGCGACCTGGGCCGTGCTTTCGCCGCCCAACAGCATGACCCGGCCGTGATACGCGATGGCCGCCGCGCCCGCGCGCGGGGTCGGCAGCGTGGCATCGGCCACCGACCAGGTGGCCTGGCGCAGATCGTAGATATCCAGCTGCGGAATCGTTTGCGACAGCGTGTCGCCGGTGTCGTGCGAAGAGCGGCGCCCGCCGCCCGCGTAGAGCTTGCCGTCGAGCACCACGGCCTGGAAGTGGTCGCGCGCATGCGGTGCATCGGGCAGGCGCGTCCAGCGCTGGGTCCGCGTGTCGAAGGCATCCAACCAGGGCACATAGCCGCTGTTGTGGCCACGCGTATTGCCGCCCACCAGATACAGCACCCCGTCGTGCGCGACGGTACCGGCCGAACCGCGGCGGCGATCGGCAGGAATTTCTGCGCCCACCTGCCAGCGGTCGGTGGCCGGGTCGTAGATCAGCAGATGCGTCAACGCCGCTTCGTCGGGATAGTCGCCGGTAAACCCGCCCACCAGATAGAGCTTGCCTGCCCAGACCGCCGCCTGGGCGTGGTTGACGGCCAAGGGCGGCGCGCTGCCGCGCGACCAGCGCCGGGTGCGGGTATCGAAGATATCCAGCGGGCGTTCACCGCGACCCCCGAGCACATACAGGCGCTCGCCGATGGCGACCATGCTGTTTTCGTGGCGTGCATGCGGCTCGCCCTGCGCCTGTACCGCGCGCCATTGCTGCTTGCTGGTTGGCCCGGCTGATTCGAGGTCACTGGCCTGCCCGCGGGCAGGCACGCTTGCGGTCACCACGAGCAGGAACACCACGCAGAACGACATTGCCAAGCGATGCATCGGTGTTCCTTCGGTTGCCGAGAGCCGCCAGTCTACGCACCGATCGACGCACCGCCACGGCAGGAAGCGGACGCAGCCGCGACGCATCTAGCGATCACGACAGTGCAGCGCTGCCATGGTCGGCGATGGCAGTGGTCGATCAACTGCACTGACGCAGTGCCGCCGTAGGCGCAGCGCGCTTCATCAAACGCAGCGTCTTGGCCGCATGCGAGTGACCAGGTGGACGCCGCCTCTTCACGTCCGACAGCAGCGCGTATGCAAACACTACCGCTACCGCAATGACAGGAGACCTGCGTGACGCGTTCCTCGACAACTTCCCGTTCGGCGACAACGCCGCCCAAGAGCGTCGCCGCTGCAGCGGCGCGTGGGCTGCGCCTACGCGCGCAGCACGGCCGTGGCGGTACTGCCGTTGGTGTGGCGCGTGCGCGCGACCTGTCGGCGCAAACCTCGCTGTCTGCACAGACCATTGGACGCATGCATGCGTACTTCGCGCGACACAGCGTGGACAAGCGCGGCAAGGGCTGGGCGGATGCCAAGGCGCCATCGGCTGGCTACATCGCCTGGCTGCTCTGGGGCGGCGATGCAGGCCAGCGCTGGGCAGCGCGCGTGTACGCGCGCCTGCACCAGGCAAGCCCGACCAAGGGCGCCAGCAGTGGAGATGGCTCGAAAAAGACTGCTGTAAAGAAGACCGCAACCAAGCAAGCGGCGGCAAAAAAAACGGCGACCAAGACGTCGGCAAAAAAGACAGCTGCGAAAAAGACCACGCCGACCAAGCGCGCCACGAAAAAAACGGCGGCCGCAAGCGCCTCCGCCAGAAAGACTGCATCGTCCAGGGTCGCAAGCAAGGCAACCAAGAAAGCTGCAGCAAAGAGCCGCGCGGCTGAGAAGAAAGGCGCGACCAAGAACGCGCCATCAAGGCGCACTGCGGCGAAGAAGAGCACCTCCACAGCTGCGAAAAAGCGTGCAGGCAAGACGTCCGCGCCCTGGAACACGTCCAGCCCGAAGGGCGCTTCGCGCTCCAAGCCACTGTCGCCATCGCAGAAGACCCAGGCACGCAAGCGCGCAAAAGCCGCGGGCCGCCCATATCCGAATCTGGTGGACAACATGGCCGTCGCCAGCAAGCGCAGCACGACCAAGCGAGCGAACAAGTCCAGCGGCACGAAAAAGCCTGCGGGAAAGAAATAGCGGTATCGGTCGCGCGCCTTTGTGCATGCTGGGATCAGAGGTGTGCGGCACATGCCCGACTTTGCATGCCGCTGGGTCTGAAATAGTGCCGACTAGACTATGGGGCGGTGACGCTTGCTGTCGCCCCGGCATCGGTCCGAGCAGTACTTCACCGCATCCCAGACACGCTCCCACTTCTTGCGCCAGCGGAACGGCCGCCCGCACTGCACGCAGATCTTCTCTGGTAGATCGTTTTTTTTTTCGCATCGCCATAGGCTGGGAGGAACTGGGAAATACGTCGATGAAGCGGGATGCAAGCATAGCGATCTCCAATGCAAAACGCCGTCTCGACTCGGGCGGCCAACACAACTGCGGCGCAGCCGCCAGACGGGCGCGGTGTGTGCTCGGAATCGGCATGGCCCACTCCTACACTGCGGTCTGAAGGCCTCGTCCGCATCACCGGGCGACCGCTCGCTACGTTTTGCTAGCCGCGCTTCATGCAGGTAGCTGCACAGAGCACGGTAGTACATGGAGTGGGAAGACCGCCGCATACGCTTTGCTATAGTGCGCAGCAAGCGGTGTGGCGGCACGTCTCCGGCATCGCAAGGCGCCACGCTCACACTCTCAAACAAGGACGTTCGTGAAAGCATTGTTGCTGGTCGTGTCGGCGCTCTTGTACGTTGCCGCACTCTGCCTTCCTGCACTGCATGGCGGTGCCGAACATGTGAGCGGTATCGTGCTGCTCATGCTCGGCTGGATTCAGGTGCTCGATGGCCAATGCGTCGCCTGGTTAGCCAACCTGTTGTTCTTCGGTGCGTGGCTCTGTTACCTCTTCAAATCCGATAGGACGGCATTGGGCCTGCTGCTGTCGGCATGCCTGATCGGCATGGATACCTTTCGTGCCACCCGCTATCTGAAAAACGAAGCCGGGCACGAAGTGATGATCGACCGGGTAGGCGCAGCCTTCTACGTGTGGGAGCTGAGCTTTCTGGCACTGGTGATCGTGGTGCTGGTGCGGCTGTCGAAGAAACGTGGCGTCAAGCGACCGAAGACGGTTTGATCCTGCAATCGCCTTTTGAAGGCGAGTGTGCGAACGAAGCTGCCACTCCCATTGAGCGCCCACACATGTGGCAAGCAAGTGCAACCGCACGTTGCTCTTCGCGCTGACTGCGGTGGTCATTGCCTGTATCGCTTCGAATGCGGAAGTTGCCGCCCGGGGTGCATGCGGCGGGGCGGCAAGCTGGCGCTGGCGTTGGGTGACCTCTTCAACTGCTGCGTTGGCTGCTATCTGCACCAGCTGAGCTGGTAGGTCAGACACATTGGCTGTGCAATTGCCGTCGCCGGCGTGCGATTCTAGGGTCCAGACCCGACGGAGGTTGGTCATGGACACCAGCACCAACGTAGACACGCAAACCATCCCGACCCTGCCGAGCCGTTCGATTCCGCAGACAGTAGCGTTCTATCGGCAGCTGGGCTTTGTCGGCGATGCGCATCCGCACGATGCAGGTTACGCAATCCTGCGACGTGGCGAGGTGGAACTGCACTTCTTCGCGCATCCGGATCTGGATCCGGCCGCCTGTTATGCAGGCTGCTACATCCGGGTAGGCGATGTGGATGCCGTCCACGCAGCGATGAAGCACGCCGCCTTGCCCGAGCGAGGCATTCCCCGGCTCGACCCGGTTGGCGACAAGCCGTGGGGCATGCGTGAGTTCGCCATTGTCGATGAGAGCGGCAATCTGCTGCGGATTGGGCAGGTGCTCGCGTCAGGGTGATGCATTGCATGCGCGAGGTGACGGCAATGGTCGCCCGCCTGATGGCACCCGCGCGCGCAATGAGATGGTGCCGTGCAGCGTCTTACACCTCACCCATCGATCCAAGTGCCCGTGTCACTTCCGTCGGGGTGGCCGTACCGAGCGCGGCATAAGCCGCCTGCAAGGACGCACAAAAACGCGCGTCTGCGGACAGTGATCCGAACACCGCCTCCAGTGTCAGGAAGGTAGCGACATCATGACCTGCATCGCCAGTGGCGTTGCGTCCAAGCGCGCTGAGCGCATCGTGCATTGGGTCGGTCAGCGGGACGCCGTTGTGCGCCTGCCTGCGGACGAAGTGCAGCCACGCCGCAACGGCCAGGCATAGGCGCTGGATCGGTCGGCCGGTAGCGAGTGCATCGCCGATCGTGCCGAGCAGTCGCACCGGGATTTTCTGCGAGCCATCCCAGGCAATCTGCGTGAGCAGGTGACCGATGGCGGGATTGCGAAAACGGGCCAGGATGGCGTCGCTGTAGCGTTGCGCATCGAAGCCCTGCATGGCCTGCAGGGTGGGCGCGATCTCCGCGCGCATCAACGTTTCCACGTACGCGGCAAGTTCGCGGTGACGCATGGCCTCGGCCACGGTTTCCAGGTCCAGCAGGCTGCCGAGATACGCCAGCGCCGAGTGCGGCGCGTTGAGCAGACGCAGCTTGGCGCGCGCGTAGCCGGCGATGTCTTCGCTCAGGGTGACGCCAACGCGCTCGAATGCGGGGCGCCCATTGCAGAAGCGGTCTTCGATCACCCACTGGCTGTAGCGCTCGCGCTGGATCGGCCAGGCATCGCGCACGCCAAGATGATCGTGTACGCGCATGCGCAGCGCGTCATCGGTGGCAGGCGTGATGCTGTCGACCATCGAGCGCGGGAAGGCTGCGTGCTGCGTGATCCATTGCGCAAGCGCCGGGTCACGCTGCGCGGCGAGCCGCACCACCGCGCGCTGCAGCAGCGTGCCGTTGTCGGTCAGGTTGTCGCAGCTCAGCGCAGTGAACGGCGCGGTGCCGTCGTGCCTGCGTTGCTGCAGCCCGGCGACGAGGTAGCCGATGGCGCTGCGCGGGCGCGCGGGATGGGCGATGTCGTGCACGATGTCTGGATGCGAGAGGTCCAGCGTGTCGCCGGCCAGGCAATAGCCCTTCTCGGTGATGGTCAGCGTGACCAGGCGCACTGCCGGGTCGGCAAGGCGCGCGAGCACGGCAGCGTGTTCGTCTGCGGCGCAGAGCACCTCGCCGATGGCCCCGATGACGCGTAATTGCGGGTGTTCGTCGAGCAGGGCGAGGGTGTACAGACCATCCTGTGGGCGCAAGGCATCGCGCACCTGCGGGCGATGCAGCGAAACGGCGCTGATGGCCCAGCTGGGGTCTTCGGCTAGCAGGTCATCGATGTAGACGGCCTGGTGAGCACGGTGGAAGGCACCTGCGCCCAGATGCACGATGCCGATGGAGGGGCTTGCCGGGTCATAGCTGGGCCTTGAAACCACCGGCGGCAGCGTGGCCAGGGTGTCGAGCGAAAGACGTGGTGCGTGCATCGTGTCGCCTGCGAGGTAGGGGTGTTTGGAGGGGCTGCGCCGAACCATCGCCCTGATCCGCCCCGCGCCCCGGCCCGCGTCGTGCGACGAGGGCGCTCCGAGGCACGCGCGCCCACGGCGCGCAAGCGATGCCCCTTCACCCCGGAAGGAGAGCGGCTTTCGGGTAATCGCGGCCGAAGGACTTGTCGATCCACGGCCGCATGGCGAGCGTGTCGGCTGCTGTTACTTGTCGGTCACGGTAAAGCGCTGCCTGGCGCGGATATCTGCACTGGAGGCGCCGATCTGCACTTCATAGGCGCCCGGGTCCACCGCATACGCCTTGCGTTGCGCGTCGTAAATGCGCAGCGCGTTGTTTGCGTTGAAGGTGAAGTGCAATTCGCGCTGCTCGCCCGGTTGCAGGGCGATCCGTTGGAATCCATGCAATTCCTTGCCGGCACGTTCGCGTTGCGGGGCGAGCGGATGCAGATACAGCTGCACCACCTCGTCGCCCGCGCGTTGGCCGGTGTTCTTGACCGTGACGGTGGCAGTGAGCGCGCCATCGGCTGCGATGGTGGTGCGGTCCAGGCGCAGACCGGAATAGGCGAACTGCGTGTACGACAGGCCGTGGCCGAACGGATACAGCGGCGTGCCGCCGAAGTAGCGGTAGGTGCGGCCGCGCATGGCGTAGTCGTCGAACGCTGGCAGGGTTTCGCTTTGCTTGTAGAACGTCACCGGCAACCGGCCGCCCGGATTGGCATCGCCGAACAAGACGTCGGCCACTGCCGAGCCGCCGCGCTGGCCCGGATACCAGGCCAACAGGATCGCCGGCAGGTGCTGCTGCGCCCAATCGATGGCCAGCGCCGAGCCGGTGGTCAGCACCGCCACCACCGGCTTGCCGGTGGCTTGCAAGGCTTCGAGCAGGTCGCGCTGCGGCTTGGGCAGGCGCAGGTCGGTACGGTCGCCGCCGGCAAATCCGGGGTAGTTCACCTTCATTTCCTCGCCTTCGACATCGCCGGTCAGGCCGCCGACGAAGACCACCACATCGGCGCTGCGTGCCACGTCCAGCGCCTCCTGCAAGGGCGGCTTGGCCCCGGGTTGCCGCCAGGCCAGGCGCACGGCGGCATCGCGCTCGGCTTCGAAGTATTCCAGCCGCAACTCGTAGGCACGGCCGGCCTGCAGCTGCACATCGACGCCATCGGCGTGCAGGCGGTCGGTGGTCGCCCAGCGGTCGATCACCGGCTTGCCGTCCAGGTACAGGCGCACGCCGTCGTCGGCGGCCGCTTCCAGGTGGTAGGCGCCGGTGGTCGGCGGGACCAGTTGGCCGCTCCAGCGGATGCTGAAGTTGTCCGCCGGCACCGCTTCGCCCGGGCCGGCTTCGCCACGCGCCAGCAGGTTGTCGGTCGGCGAGCCGCGGTCCCATTTGAAGCCGATTTGCGCATCCACGCGCACCAGGGCCGGCTTACCGGACAAGTCGCGATTGCGGAAATACTCGCCACGCAAACCGCGTTCGGGCGAGGTGGCCGACGGCCGCAGGTATTGCGGCTCGATCAGCGGCGTGGCGGCCGGATCGTCGCGCCCCTCGACCAGGTCGGCGCCGCGCGCGTACAGCACCTGCGCATTCGGGGCCGCGGCTCGGATGCCTTGCAGCACGGTGACCGGCGCGGCCGGCGTGCCGTAGTAATTGCCGAGCAGCGCCATGGTGTCGTCGGCGGTGGGGCCGATCACCGCGATGCGTTTGAGCTTGGCGCGCGACAATGGCAACAGGCCATCGTTCTTCAGCAGCACCAACGATTCGCGCGCGGTGCGGCGCGCCAGCGCATCGTGCGCCGGCGATTGGTTGACCGATGCGGGAATCTTCGACCACGGCAACTGCCCGGGCGGATCGAACATGCCCAGGCGCATGCGCGCGGTCATCAAGGTCGTCAACGCGGTGTCGATCTGCGCTTGGTCGATCAGGCCCTGGCGGACCGCCGCCGGCAGGGTGGAATACTCCTCCCCGCATTCCAGTTCGGTGCCGTGCTTGACCGCCAGCGCGGCGGCTTGTTCGCGGGTGGCGACGATCTTGTGGTGCTTCCAGATATCCACGATCGCCCAGCAATCGGACACTACGTAGCCCTTGAAGCCCCATTGCTGGCGCAGCACATCCTGCAGCAGGAACTTGCTGGCGCTGGCCGACTCGCCATACACGCGGTTGTAGGCGCCCATCACCGCATCCACCTTGCCGTCCTTGACCAGCGCCTCGAACGCCGGCAGGTAGGTCTCGTACAGATCGCGCTGCGAGGGACGCGCATCGAAGTGGTGACGATCGGCTTCCGGGCCGCTGTGCACGGCGAAATGCTTGGCGGTGGCGTCGAGCTTGCGGTAGCGCTCGCCCTGCGCATTCTTCGGCGCATCGGCGCCTTCGCCCTGCAGGCCCTGCACGAAGGTCACGCCCATGCGCGCGGTGAGGAAGGGATCCTCGCCGTAGGTCTCCTGGCCGCGGCCCCAGCGCGGATCGCGGAAGATATTGATGTTCGGCGACCAGAACGTCAGCCCTTGATAGCGTTTGTGCTGGTTCTGGCGCAGGAACTGATGGTGCTTGGCACGCGCCTCGTCGCTGATCGCGGTGGCGACCTCGTGCATCAGCGGCAGGTCGAAGGTGGCGGCCATGCCGATCGCTTGCGGGAACACCGTCGCCCCGCCGGCGCGCGCCACGCCATGCAGCGCCTCGTTCCACCAATCGTAGGCCGGCACGCCCAGGCGCGGAATCGCCGGCGCGGCGTTCTGCATCTGCGCGGCCTTTTCTTCCAGTGTCATGCGCGACACCAGATCGGCCGCGCGCGCCTCGAAAGAACGCTGCGTGTCCAGATACGGTGGCGGCGTAGCGGCCTGGGCAGCGCCTGCAGCGCACCCCACTGCGAGCAGGACACCGTGCGCGAGCGAACGAAGCGGAGCGGGCGGATGCGAAGGCATGGTCAGTCCTGTTGAGGGCGGTCGGGGTGCGATTGGGCGAACGGCCCGATCGTGCTGCCGACGAAGCCGCCGGCCTGTGCGGTGCTGAGAAAGCTGGCGTCGTCGTTGCGGCGTAGCGATTGCCAGCCGCGGCCATCGGCATCGAAGGCGAAGCTGTAGGCACCGCCATCGCCGCTGATTTGCAGCCGCAGCTGCGCAGTGGCCGGGATGCGGGTCTGCGCCAGCGTGGTGGTGACCGCGCCATCGCGCTTGTCCAGGAACACCTGCACGGCGTTGCCATCGCGACGAATGCCGAGCGCGTACCACGCGGTGGAATTCTGAAATGCGGCCAAGCCTGCACTGATGCCTGCCTGGGCCGGCACCTCCAGTGCGGTGCTGGCGGTGAAATGCAGATGTTGCTGGCGGCGTGCGAGAAACGCGGGCGTTCCGCTACCGTCCAGCCCTTGTGCGTTGGCGTGCAGCGTCAACCAGCCTGCCCGCGTACGCAGGTCGGCCACATCCTGCTTTGGCACGCGCACGGTCAGCCATTCGCGCTGCAAAGTGGCCTGATCGAAGTCGTCGTGCCAGACGAAGTTGCCCGACAACGGCGCCTGCGTGGCACCTGCCTTCATGCCAGTCGGCGCCTTGGCGATGTAGGGGATTGGCTGCCTGGCCGGCAGGATCGAGGGCCAGCCATCGCGCCACTGCACCGGCAGCAAAAACGTTTCGCGCCCGGTGTTGTAGCGATCGCCCGCGTAGGGACGGCTTGCGAGAAACACCGCCCACCACTGTCCGTCGGGCGTATCGACCAGATCCACGTGGCCGGCATTGCTGATCGGGTGCGCGCGCTCGGCCGGCAGATCGCGTTGGGTCAGGACGGGGTTGTTCGGTGCGGGTGCATACGGCCCCCACACGTTGCGGCTGCGCAACACCACCTGCGAATGCTGCGGCCCGGTGCCGCCCTCGGCACACGAGAGGTAGTACCACCCGTCGCGTTGATACAGGTGCGGGCCTTCGATCCAGATCGGCTTGCTGGCCAGATCCACGCCGCCATTGAGCAACACCTTGCGCGGACCGACCGGCGCATTCTTTGCGATATCGAAACGCTGCATCCAGATCGCGCGATGCCCCTCGTACAACGGCGTGCCTTCCGGCGGGCCGTTGTTGAGCAGGTACGCGCTGCCATCGGTATCGAAGAACAGGGACGGGTCGATGCCGTCGATGCTGGGCAACCAGGTCAGTGCCGACCATGGGCCCGCCGGATGGCTGGCACTGGCGATGAAATTGCCGCCGCTGTCGACCGAGGTGCCCACCACGTAGAAGCGCCCGTCATGATGGCGGATGCTGGCGGCATACATCCCGCGCGACATGCGCAGCCCGTCGTAATCGAGCTGCTCGCGGCGTTCGACCACGTTGCCGATCTGCGTCCAATGCACAAGATCGGTACTCTCGAACACCGGGATCGCCGGAAAGTACGTAAACGTCGAATTGACCAGGTAATAGCGCTCGCCCACGCGGGTGATACTGGGATCGGGATAGAACCCAGCCAGCACCGGATTGCGGTAATGCCCGGCCGGCAGCGGCGTGGCGAAGACCGCATCGTCGCCGCGGTACTCGAACCAGTCGAACGCGACATCCGCAGACGTTTGCGACTGCGCCTGCGCGTTCGCAGGCGCCGCCAAGGCCACCAGCAGGGCCATACACGTGGCAGATAACGCGCGCATCACCAGTCCCACATCGCGCCGTCTTCCAGTCGCGCGATCGGCAGCTGCTTGGGCACGTAGGGATACTTCGCTGCAAGCGCTTCGTCGATGTCCACGCCATGCCCCGGTGTCTCGCCGCAGTGCAGGCGGCCATCGCGGAATTGGCAGTCGTGCGGGAACACCGCATTGGCCTCGTCGGAATGGAACATGTATTCCTGGATGCCGAAGTTGGGCACCCAGGTGTCGAAGTGCAAGGCGGCGCCCATGCACACCGGCGACAGGTCGGTGGCGCCGTGAAAGCCGGTGCGCACCTGATGCAGCGCGGCGAAATCGGCCAGCCGGCGCACATGGGTGATGCCGCCGGCATGGACGATCGTGGTGCGGATGTAGTCGATCAGCTGCTGCTCGATCAGATGCTTGCAGTCCCAGATCGAATTGAACACCTCGCCCACTGCCAGCGGCGTCACGGTGTGCTGGCGGATGAGCTCGAACGCACGCTGGTTTTCCGCCGGGGTGGCATCTTCCAGCCAGAACAACCGGTACGGCTCCAGGTCGCGGCCCAGCCGCGCCGCTTCGATCGGGGTGAGCCGGTGATGCGCGTCATGCAGCAGTTCGATCTCGTCGCCATGGTCGGCGCGCAGTTGCTCGAACAGGCGCGGCACGACACCGAGGTAGCGCGGCGTGGACCACACGGTTTCGGTGGGCAGCTCGCTTTCGGCCGGTTCGTACGGCTTGCCGCCGACAGAAATGCCGTAGGTCTTCTTGATGCCGGGCACGCCGCATTGCGCGCGGATCGCGATAAAGCCCATCTCGCGGAAGCGGCCCACTTCGTCGCTGGTTTCGGCAATATCGCGCCCGTTCGCATGCCCATATACCAGCGCCCCTTCGCGTGAGCGTCCGCCAAGCAGCTGATACAGCGGCATGCCGGCCATCTTGCCCAGGATGTCCCACAACGCCACATCCATTGCGGCAATCGCGCTCATCGTCACCGGCCCGCGCCGCCAGTACGCGCCGCGGTAGAAGAACTGCCAGATGTCTTCGATGCGTCCGGCATCGCGACCAATCAGGTTCGGCACCAGGTGTTCCTGCAGGTAGGCGGCCACTGCCAGTTCGCGCCCGTTGAGCGTGGCATCGCCTACGCCGGTGACGCCCGAACGCGTGCGGATCTTCAAGGTGACGAAATTGCGCCCCGGGCAGGTGACGATGACGCGCGCCTCGACGATCTCGCGGTCGCGGGCAGAACCTTGCAGCGGTGCAGGGGAGTCGGAAGTCTGTGACATCGTGATCTCGCTCAGGGGGAAGAGGTGGCAGTGATGGGAAGTTCGAACGGGCCAGCCGGCAGGCCGCTGCGGTCGTACAAGGTGCACACCGGGCTGTCGGCCCAGCAGTAACGCACCCGCGTGGCCTGCACGCCGGCGGGAACACCCAGGCTGATCTCGCGCCCGGACAGCGTGGCACTGGCATAGCGGCAGCTGCCGGCCGCATCGCCGCAGAGCTCGAAGCCGATCGGCGCGTCGTTGCCGTAACTCACCAGCGTGATGTCGACATCGTCGAAGCCGATGCGCACGCTCTCGCCGGCGCGGCGTGCGCTGCGCGGCACCGGCCCGGAAGGCGCAATCGTCTCGCCATACACCACATGCCGCGCGACGCGTGCCAGGCGCCGGCCCAGCTCCTGTTTGTTGGCCGGATGGATGTCGTAGCGGTCGCCGATATCGATCGCCACCGCCAATCCTGCGTGCGCGTCGTTGGCGACGAAACGCCGCTGCGCTTCGCGCAATTGCGCCCAACCGCTGTCGGTCGGCTGGGTAGGCGGTGCGCCGTAATTGGCCAGCTGCACCACCAGCAACGGCAGGACTGCGCCGAAGCGCTGCCGCCAGTCGCGCTGCCAGGCCGTGAGCAAGGCCGGATAACGCGCTGCATCGCCGGTATTGGATTCGCCCTGGTACCACAGCACGCCACGCAGGCCCAGGTGTTCCAGCGGCGCGATCATGCCGTTGTACAAGGTGGTCAGCCCGGCCGCCGACGACCACGGTGCGCGCGGAGGCATGCCCACTGCCTGCGGCACGATGCGGTATTGCCAGGGCGCGTCCAGCGCCACGGTGCTGCCATCGGCAAATTGCAGTGCGCGCGATGGCGCGTCGCCCAGCAGCCCGTCGCGTCGATAGGTATTGAGCACATTGAGCACGATGCTGTTGCGCCCGGCATGCAGCCGTCCGCGCGGCAGCGCGTAGCGACGCGGCTGGTCCGCGCCATAGCTGCTGCCCACGCCGCGTCCGTTGACCCAGGTCTGATCCAGCTCGTCCACTGGCCCCAGCAACAACGTGGCGTCCTGCGCGGCCTGTGCCGGTGTCAGCTCCACGCTGGTGCGGTACCAGACCATGCCGTTGAAGCCGACCAGTTGCGGCACGCCCCAGTCGTCCCATGCGCCCAAGGCCGGCGGCGCGTTCTGCCAGTCGCCGGGCGCATCCGGCTGCCACGGCTCGCCTTCGCCATGCGCATGCCACCAGGTTTCCCACAGCGCGGCCCAACGCGGTGCGGCCGCGACCGGATCGGTTGCATAACGTGCCAGCACATCCAGTGCCGGACCATCGTCGCCAGCGGCACGCAAGGCCTTGTCGCCGATCCAGGCCTGCAGTTGCGAACCGCCCCACGATGCATTGATCAGCCCCATCGGCACGTCGACTTGCTTCTGCAACTCGCGTGCGAAGTAGTAACAGGCGGCCGAAAAATCCTTCACCGTCTCCGGTGTGGTGGGCTGCCAGGTTGCAGTGCCGCCGAAACCGCGTTGCGGTGTCGGGCTGGATCGCGCAGGCACCTTGAACATGCGGATGCTGGGGTGGTCGGCATCGGCAATCTCGCTGCGCGAATCCAGCGTGCGATGCACCTGCAATTCCATGTTCGATTGCCCCGAACACAGCCAGACATCGCCGATCAGCACATCATCGATCTGCTGCATCGCACCGTTGCCCGTGCTGGCCTTCAGGCTGTACGGGCCGCCGGCAGCGTGCGCGGGCAAGCGCGCTTCCCAGTGACCTTGCCGGTCTGCGCGAGCCTGCACCTGCGCACGCTCCAGTTGCACGGTGACTCGCGTGCCCGGCGCCGCATCGCCCCACAGGCGGATCGGCGCATCGCGCTGCAGCACCGCATGGTCCTGAAACACCGGATGCAGCAGCGGCGCATCCGCTGCGCTGGCAAGGTATGGCAGCAGCAACGCCGACAGCGTGCCGATCACTCTCTTTACGCGATATGCGCTCACTTCGGATTCCCCGGTGCATACGGAAATGTCAGTGCCTGGTAATACGCCAGCGGCTGCGCCGGCGGGCTGACGCCTGCAGGCAGCGAGCGCCCGGACACGCTCTGGAAATAGGCGATGCTGGCATCGCGCCACCACTGCGCCTCCCGTTGCTGGATCGCCAGGAAATCGGCGACCTGCTGGTAGCGCTGTGCATCGATCTTCCCGGCCAGACCCTGCCAGGTCGTGCGCATCGCAGTCACCTCGGCCACGCCATGGTCGTAACGCCACACCAGTTCGTCCCACAGCGGCCTGCCGGAGGCCATGCGGTGATCCCACGGCACATGATGGAACCACAGCAACAGCTGCTCGGGTACGCGCTGCACGTCGCCGAACACGCGCGCCACCGGCGGGGCATATTGCGCAACGGCATTGCTGCCGCTGGCACTGCGGTCGAAGCCAATACCATTGCGGTCGGCGCGGTGGTAATACACCGGGTCCCAGTCCGGACGTTCGCTGCCTGTATCCCACGGCGCCGGGCCGTAATGGTGGCCGCGCCCCATCAGGTGGTGCAGGCCGAGCGGGGTCATGTAATCCACCACCGCCTCGCGCGAGCGCAGCATCATGGAAACCACCGGCTCGACCACCGCCGGATCGTTGGAAAACGTCATGCGCGCCCATTCCTGCGCAATCGCGCGCGGCGACAGCTGCGGGTCCCACGCCAGCCGCCCGTATGCGTACCAGTTGGCCTGATCGAAGATCGAGCCGCTCCAGTTGCGATCGGCGCCGATATTGGCCACGCCGGCGATACCGGTCAGCCGTGTGCGTTTGCTGTCGGTAAACAAGCGGCCATCCACTGTCTTTGCAACGGTCGAGCCCTTGCCGCGCGTATAGGTGTCCGCTTGCAAGGTCTCGGAAAACAGCGGGCCCAGATAGGCCAGGTGGGTGGAAAAGCCCAGATATTCCTTGGTGATCTGGAATTCCGGCATCAATGGCGTCTTGCGCATCGCACCGAACAACGGGTGAAACGGCTCGCGTGGCTGGAAGTCGATCGCCCCGTTTTTCACCTGCACGATCACGTTGTCGGCAAAGGCGCCATCCAGCGGCACGAACTCGCTGTAGGCCTGCTTGGCGCGGTCGTCCGGCTGCTCATGCGAGTAGACGAAGGCACGCCACATCACCACCCCGCCATGCGGCGCCAGCGCATCGGCCAGCAGGTTCGCGCCATCGGCGTGGCTGCGTCCATAGTCCTGCGGACCGGGCTGGCCTTCGGAGTTGGCCTTGACCAGGAACCCGCCGAAATCCGGAATGCGTGCATAGATGGCGTCGGCGGTGTCGCGCCACCAGCGCTGTACCTGCGGGTCCAGCGGGTCGGCGGTGGTCAGGCCACCGATTTCGATCGGCGCGCTGAAGCGCGCGCTGAGGAACACACGAATCCCGTACGGACGAAACACCTTCGCCAGGGCGGCCGCCTTGTCAAGGTAGTCCGGCGTCAGGCTCCAGGCCTTGGCGTTGACGTTGTTGAGCACGGTTCCATTGATGCCCAGCGATGCATTGGCACGCGCGTAGTCGGTGTAGCGCGGATCCAGATAGCCGGGCAGCGTCTGCCAGTTCCACAGCGAAGCGCCGGCATAGCCGCGTTCCACCAGACCATCGAGATTGTCCCAATGATTGAGCATGCGCAGCTGCAAGCGTGGCGATGCGCGCACATCCACCGCTGTGAGCGACTGCCCGGTCTGCAGCAGACGCAACAGGTGGAATGTGCCGTACAACACGCCGATATCGCTGCCGCCGACAATGGCGGTGACCTGATGCCCATTTAGGTCGGCGCGACGAATCAGGTAGCCATCGCGGCCCAACTGGCCTGTATCGAGCCGCAGGGCGGCAATCTGTGGCGCGCTGGCGGCGCCCAAGACGATGGCGCCATCTTGCGTCACCGCGTCCACGCGTGGCGGTGTGCTTCCCAACAATCCCTGCAGGCCGCGCGCCAGTTCATCGCGTGCTGCGTGCACGGTGGGCGATTGGCCGACGATGACCAGTTCGCTGGCGTTCTGGCGCAATTGCGCGGCATTGGCCAGCGGTTGGTAGCGCAACCATAGATCGTAGCCATCTTCTGCGTGCGCGTTGATGGTGACCAACACGCCGCTGCATAACAGTGCCAGCCACATGCCGGCCTGCAGCGTAAATGCGCCGACACCCGTGTCATGCCGCGGCATTGCAGACCGGCTCATGCGGCATGCTCGAGCGTCACCGGCGCAGGCAGGCGCATATCGCCGCTCTGCCTGCTTCCCGGTACCATGGCTCGCACCGGCATACCTGCACTCGGCGTCCGCGTTACCGCAGCAGCGCCCGTGCATCCCGCAGCTTTCGCACGCATTTGAAGAGGCCACGCTTGGAGAAGGTCAGGAAATCGGTCCGCCGCACCAGCCGCGCGACCACCATCGACGAGGTGGCAGCGCTGGCAAAGGTCTCGCCGATGACAGTCTCGCGCGTGGTCAACAACACCGGCAGCGTGCGCGATGCCACCCGCGAGCGGGTCATGCGCGCGGTCGACAAGCTGGGCTACACGCCCAATCTTGCCGCCAGTGCACTGGCAGCCGCGCAGAGCACGCGGATTGCGTTGATCTACAGCGATCCCAGCGGCGCCTACCTGCGCGAGTTGCTGCTGGGCGTGTTGCGGGTGGCATCGCGTACGTCGATCCAGCTGGTGATCGACTGCTGGGATGACCTGGACGCCGATGCCGAACGCAAGGCAGCGCGCAAGCTCGCCAAAGGCGTTGCCGGTGTGATCCTGCCGCCGCCGTTGTGCGAATCCAGGGCCGCGGTGCTGGAGCTGGTGCGCGCCAAGGTGCCGGTGGTGGCGATCGCCTCCAACCATTTCAGTCCGGATGTGGCGTGTGTGCGCATCGACGAATTCGCTGCTGCCAAGGAGATCACCGAGCACCTGATCGCACAGGGGCATACGCGCATCGGCTACATCGCCGGGCATCCGAATCTGTCGGCCAGCACGCGGCGTTTCGAAGGCTTTCAGGCGGCGCTGGCCGACGCCGGTTTGCGCCTGGATCGACACCTGGTGCAGCCGGGCGACTACACCTACAAGTCCGGCCTGGTTGCCGCGGAAAAATTGCTGGCGCGCAAACGTCGCCCGAGCGCCATCTTCGCCAGCAACGACGACATGGCCGCCGCGGCAATCTCGGTCGCGCACCGGCGTGGCCTGGATGTGCCGCGCGACCTGTCGGTGGTCGGGTTCGACGACACCTCTGCCGCCACTGCGGTGTGGCCCGAAATCACCACCGTGCAGCAGCCCATCGCCGCCATGGCCGACGCCGCGCTGGATATCTTGCTGAAGACGATTCGGGCCAAGGAGCGTACGGCAAGGATGGTCGATCATGTGGTCGCGCACCTGCTGGTCAAGCGGGATTCGGTGGCCGCACCGACAGCGGACGATGCGGCCGAGTCAACGTAGCGATCAGACCACTGCATGCCGCAAGCCGGATGTGGTCGCCTCGCAGGCTTGCATGCAACACACCAAAATTGCCGGTGTGCGCTCATGTGTCTGGTGAGCACGCATCACGTCGGCAGCCAGTGCTGGCCGCCGCGGTGTGGTCACTGGCTCACCGTCGCCATGCAGACAGTCATGGCACGCGCCAGGTGATGCCAAGCGCGTGCAGCGGCAATGCTCAACGCGTCAGATACTGATTGATCAGGTTTTCGTGCGCTTCCTGGCGGCCGCTGATCTGCTGGGGCGCATTGCCGGCCGCATGCTTGGCCAGATCTGCCAGCGTGGTCTTGCCTGCGGCAAAGTCCGCGCCCGCGCCGCTGTCGAAGCTGGCGTAACGCTCGGCGCGCCATTGCTCCAGCGGCGAAGACGTCAGCAGTGCGTTGGCCACTTCCAGCCCGCGCGCGAACGCGTCCATGCCGCCGATATGCGCCAGGAACAGGTCCTGCGGGTCGGACGATTCGCGCCGCACCTTGGCATCGAAGTTCAAGCCGCCCGGTGCCAGCCCGCCCTGCCGCAGCACCACCAGCATCGCGCCGACGGTGTCGTACAGGTCGGTTGGGAACTGGTCGGTGTCCCAGCCGTTCTGCGGGTTGCCGCGGTTGGCATCGATGCTGCCGAGCAGGCCGGCATCAGAGGCAACCTGCAGGTCATGCTCGAAGCTGTGGCCCGACAGCGTGGCGTGGTTGGCTTCGATGTTGAGCTTGAAATCCTGGTCCAGGCCATGCTGACGCAAGAAGCCGATTACGGTGGCGCTATCGAAATCGTACTGGTGCTTCATCGGCTCCATCGGCTTGGGCTCGATCAGGAAGTTGCCCTTGAAGCCGATCGCGCGACCGTAATCGCGTGCCAGGGTCAGGAAACGCGCCATGTTGTCCTGCTCGCGCTTCATCTGCGTGTTGTGCAGGCAGGCATAGCCTTCGCGGCCGCCCCAGAACACGTAGTTCTCGCCGCCGAGTTCAACGGTCGCATCGATCGCGGCCTTGACCTGCACTGCCGCACGCGCCACCACATTGAAGTCCGGATTGGTCGAGGCACCATTCATGTAGCGCGGGTGCGAGAAGAGGTTGGCGGTGCCCCACAACAGCTTGACGCCGGTGTCGGCCTGGCGCTGCTTGGCGATGCCCACCATGTGCTTGAGATTCTTTTCGTACTCGCCGATGTCATCGGCATCAGGCGACAGGTCGATATCGTGGAAGCAGTAATACGGCACGCCGAGCTTGGTGAAGAACTCGAACGCCGCGTCGGCCTTGGCTTCGGCGCGGTTCAACGCGGTAGTGCCCACGTCCCACGGATACGCGCGCGTGCCCGGGCCGAACGGATCGGCGCCGTTGCCGCAGAAGCTGTGCCAGTAGGCCACGGCAAAGCGCAGGTGCTCGGCCATGCTCTTGTCGCCGATGGTCTTGTTGGCGTCGTAGACCTTGAACGCGAGCGGGTTGTCGGAGTCGCGGCCTTCGAAGCCGATCTTGCCGATGCCGGGGAAATATTCCTTCGCGCCGATGTAAACGGTGTTGCTCATGGGGTGAACTCCTGCAGAAAGGGGGTGTCATGGGGGAGGGGGTTGGCATCGACACACTGCGACGCCGGCACGCGCAACGACTAGTGGCGCCGCGTCGCTGCAGCGCATCTGTGCATGCGTGTACCGCTACGCACTGCACAGAATGTTAGCGCTATCAAAAAGCCGACTGAAAAAAGCCGCGCCATATAGCGAAGCCGAAGGTGTCATGCCGATCCCAGCTGAAACGGTCTTGCAGACTTTACCCAGCCCGCCGCCGAAAGGCTTGCTGCGCTGCGAGATGCGAGCTGTTGCGTGGCGGCGGGGTGCGGTGATGTCTGGTGGGTTGGGGCGTACGACCCTCACCCGCCCTTCGGGCACCCTCTCCCGCGCGCGGGAGAGGGGACTTGCAGAGCGATTGGACGGTCGCGTCTTCTTCGGCGGGCACCCGCGCGCCCGCACGGGCGGCGGGACCGTCAAGAGGGAGTCGCCAAGAACAGGAGATCGCCAGGAGAGGGCACTGACGCAGGAGATCGCTAGCAGAGGACACTGACGGAAACGGGCTGGGTGGAAGCGCTCCCCCCTTGGACGAGGGCTTGCTTCCTTCCCCCGTTCACGGGGGAAGGTGCCCGAAGGGCGGATGGGGGCAGCCACCTCCGGCCTCACGACCAAGTCTCAACCCCAATCCCCCCGGCAGCTACAATGGGCGGCTCATGACCGCTGTCCTGCCGCTGCCGCAACCCCTGGCCGACCCCGCGCCGCGCACCGCGCGCCCGCGGTTGCCGTCCGATCAGCTGCGCCTGGGCAAACGGCTGCAGCGCCAGGTGGGCCAGGCGATCGCCGACTTCGGCATGATCGAGGCCGGCGACAAGGTGATGGTGTGCTTGTCCGGTGGCAAGGACAGCTACACCTTGCTGGACATGCTGCTGCAGTTGCAGCGCAAGGCGCCGGTGCCGTTCACGCTGGTGGCGGTGAACCTGGACCAGAAGCAGCCGGAGTTTCCCGCCGAGGTGCTTCCCCGCTATCTGCGCGAGCAGGGCGTGCCGTTCGACATCGTCGAGCAGGACACCTACTCGGTGGTCAGCCGGGTGATCCCGGCCGGCAAGACGATGTGTTCGCTGTGCTCGCGGCTGCGGCGCGGCGCCTTGTACGCCTACGCGCAGGCGCATGGGGTGACCAAGATCGCGCTCGGCCACCACCGCGACGACATCGTTGCCACGTTCTTCATGAACCTGTTTCACCACGCGCGCCTGGCCGCGATGGCGCCCAAGCTGCGCAGCGACGACGGTGCGCATGTGGTGATCCGCCCGCTGGCCTATGTGCGCGAAGCCGATATCGCCGCCTACGCACAGCTGCGCCAGTTCCCGATCATTCCGTGCAACCTGTGCGGTAGCCAGCAGAACCTGCAGCGCCAGCAGGTGGGCCGCATGCTGCAGCAATGGGACCGCGACCATCCGGGGCGGGTGGAACAGATTGCGCGCGCGCTGGGCGACGTACGGCCCGAGCAACTGGCCGACCGCGCCTTGTTCGATTTCCTGGCGCTGGGCCGCCGCTCCGACGCCAGCGCGCCCGATCCCATCGCCTGGCACGCCGCCGGCGACAGCACACACGATAGCGACTGACGCGCCCGCTCGGTCGCCGTCGGTCTTCCACCTCCACGTTTGTCTTCTTCGGTCCAACGCATGTTCTTTCGCAATCTCACCCTGTTCCGTTTTCCCACCACGCTGGATTTCTCCGAGATCGACACGCTGCTGCCGCAAGTGCAGCTCAAGCCGGTCGGCCCGCTGGAAATGAGTTCGCGCGGTTTCATTTCGCCGTTCGGCCGCGACGAGCAGGAAGTGCTTTCGCACCGTCTGGAAGATTTTCTGTGGCTCACCGTCGGCGGCGAGGACAAGATCCTGCCCGGCGCGGTGGTCAACGACCTGCTCGAGCGCAAGGTGGCCGAGATCGAGGAAAAGGAAGGCCGCCGCCCCGGTGGCAAGGCACGCAAGCGCCTCAAGGACGACCTGATCCATGAGCTGCTGCCGCGCGCCTTCGTCAAGAGCTCGCGCACCGACGCCATCCTGGACCTGCAGCACGGCTACATCGCGGTCAACAGTTCCAGCCGCAAGAGCGGCGAGAACGTGATGAGCGAGATCCGTGGCGCGCTGGGCAGCTTTCCGGCGCTGCCGTTGAATGCCGAAGTGGCCCCGCGCGCCATCCTCACCGGCTGGATCGCCGGCGAACCCTTGCCCGAAGGCCTTAGCCTGGGCGAAGAGTGCGAGATGAAGGACCCGATCGAAGGCGGCGCGGTGGTCAAGTGCCAGCACCAGGAACTGCGCGGCGACGAGATCGACAAGCACCTGGAAGCCGGCAAGCAGGTCACCAAGCTGGCGCTGGTGCTGGACGACAATCTGTCGTTCGTGCTCGGCGACGATCTGGTGATTCGCAAGCTCAAGTTCCTCGACGGCGCCCTGGATCAGCTCGAACACAGCGAAGACGACGGCGCACGCGCCGAACTCGACGCGCGCTTTGCGTTGATGAGCGCCGAGATCCGCCGGTTGTTCCTGTTGCTGGAAACCGCGTTGAAGTTGAGCAAGGCCGAGTAACCGGTTTTCCAACTGTGGCGGCGTTGTCAGGCGCGATTCGATACATGAGTGAAAAGCGGTGAGTCGACGGTGCGGTGGGCTCACTGCGCGCAGGACACGCCGTGAGCCCTCTCTGAGAGTCGATGGCGGCATCCGCACCGCCATCGGTCCCGCCAGCGGTCAGTACACCGCGCCAAGGCGTTCTTGCGCTGCTTTCGTGAAGGGCATACGTGGGATGTGTCCTGCGACGGTGGTGGACACGGACCGGGCGCGACGCAGATCGGCTGCTCTGCGACTGATCCATCGGTTGGCCAATCGCGCCCAGGCAGGGCATCGATCACGGTCTGGCCATCACCGCGTGCGGCAGTCAACGCGTCTCACCGCCTGACACATCGCGGCGGTATCCTGTGCGCATGTTCAAGCCCGTCCGCCGCCTGATTGTTCCGCCCTCGCAGGTTGTCGAACGCGACTGCGTGCACGTGCAGCTGGACGGCCGCGATATCGCGGTGCTGCGCGTGCGCGACCCGCGTGCGCGACGCATCAAACTCAGCGTCGACGAGCGCGGCGCACGGCTGACCTTGCCGCTGCGCGCAAGCCTGATTTCCGGCGAACGGTTTCTGCATGCGCATCTGGACTGGCTGACCACGCAGCTGTCGCGGTATCAGCAGGTCGATGCGTTTCCTGCGCTTGAGCGTGGCGTACCCGGGCAACTGCCGCTGCGCGGCGCGTTGCTGCCGTTGAGCTGGCACGAAGGGCGCTACGCACGCATCGATATCACCGACGACGGGGCGCAGTTCCATGTGCCCACCCGTGTGGGCGATGCCGGCTTGCGCCGCACCTTGAAGGAATTCTACGAAGCGCAGGCGCGCGCCGATGTTGGTCGCTGGTTGCCGGGTTATCTGCCCGGCCTGCCGCGCGCACCGGCACGACTGCGGCTGAAGGTGATGTCATCGCAGTGGGGCTCGCTCGCACCGGATGGCTCGATGGCGTTGGACCTGGCGCTGGTGCTTGGTCGCCCTTCCGCGTTCGAATACGTGCTGGTGCACGAGCTCTGCCACCTGGTACAGGCCAACCACTCGCCCGCGTTCTGGGCCGAAGTGGAGCAACGTTTTCCCAGTTGGCGCGAAGAGCGCAGTTACTTTCACGAACACGGCCGCCAGCTCAAGGCGCAGCTGCGGCGGCTGCTGCAGGCGCAGTGACCCAGGCGTAGCGCGCGGCTGCGATGACGTGCCTTCGCGGCAGTGGCAAGGCTGCGGCAACAGCAACGGGCGATCGGTGCGGCCGGCATCAGCGAGTGGTCAACGCTGCAGCGAAGACGCCGCTAGCGCCACGCGTAGGAGGCAGCCCGGGCAAGTTGCCGGCAGGCCAGCGGCGACAGCCAGGCAACGCGTTTTGACAGGGCGTGTTCTGCAGCCGCAACGCCTGCGTCCAGGGTGCGCGCCGACATCCAGTGGTCGGCGTGACACGCCGCTGCCCACGCCTGGTCCAACAGGACGCGATCGCCTGCATCCAGGTCGGCAGCGGCGCGCACGGCCTGGAGAAAGGTCCACGGCGCATGCCACCGATCGAAGGATTCAAGTGCGCTCACGACACGGGCAGCATCGGCCATGGGTCTAGTTCGCCTGCACGATTCGCCTCTGCGCATCACACATGGCGCACATCATCCAAGAAGCCATTGATCACCGCCGCGACTGCTTCGGGCATTTCCATGTGTACGTGGTGGGTGCCGGGCAGCAGCTGCAAGCGTGCATCGCGCATCATCGCCACGCGGTGGTCGCGCAATGCGTCCGGGAAATACGGCTGCGCGGGCGTGGCGAAGATCGCCTGGGCGGGGCAGGCGATGGAGGCCAGCAGCACGTCGATCTGCGCTTCGGTCATGCGGATGGCGGTGGGCAGGGTCAGGCGCGGGTCGCTGCACCAGCTGTAGCCACCTTCCACCACGCGGACGCCGCGTTCGACCAGCAGCCGTGCAGCCGGTTCGGTGAGTTGGTTGGCCATCATGCGCGCGCGCACAGGCATCTCCATCGACGGAAACACCCGCAGCGGCCGCTCTGCCAACGTGCGTGCCGAGGCGACGGCATCGCGCAGGCGGGTGGCGGTGGTTTCCACGGGCTCGGCCAGTGCGCCCAGCGCCTCGATGGCGATCAAGGCTTCCACGCGCTCGGGCGCAGCGGCGGCCAGCAGGCTGGCAATGCCGCCTCCCATCGAGTGGCCGAGCAAGGTGAAGCGCTGCCAGCCCAGGGCATCGGCGACCTGCAACAAGATGGCGATCGCGCTGCTGAGCGTGTATTCGGCGCCTACCGGCAGCCAAGCGCTGTGGCCATGGCCCGGCAGATCCAGCAGCACCAGATCCAGCTCCTGCGCGGGCAGATGCGCGCTCAGCGGCACGAAGCTGGCCGCATTATCCAGCCAGCCATGCAAGGCCAGCACCCGGCGCGGGCCGCGATCTTGGTTGCGCAATCCGGTGACCCGGCCGATGGCGAGGTCGCACGCAAACGGCTCCAACCTCACGCGCGGCGCGCCACGGCGGCCAGCGCGTGCGCGTGCGCGTCGCTGGCGTTGAGGCAGGGGATGTAGCTGAGCGTGGCACCACGTTCGGCCAGCGTTTCGGCAAAGCCCAGCGCCACTTCTTCCAAGGTTTCCAGGCAATCGGTGGCAAAGCCCGGGCAGACCAGGTCGAAGCTGCGCACACCGCCTTCGGCCAACGCCCACAGCGTGGGTTCGGCGTACGGCTGCAGCCAGCGTTCGGCGCCGAAGCGCGACTGGTAGCCCATCTGCCACTCGTCCGCTCCCAGTCCCAGCGCTGCCACGATGGCCTGCGCGCTGCGTTCGCACTGCTGCGGATACGGGTCGCCGGCATTGGCCACGCGCTGCGGCAGGCCGTGGAAGGAGAACATCAACTTCTCGCTGCGGCCATGCACCTGCCAGTGCGTGCGGATCGACTCGGCGATCGCGGCCACCCAGCCGGCGTCCGCGCAGTAGTCCTGGATCACCTCCACCGCGATCTCCGGCGCGCTGGTGCGCCACGCATCCACCACGTCCTGGATCGAGGCGGTGGTGGTGGTGGAATACTGCGGATACAGCGGCAGCACCACGATGCGCTTGATGCCGCGTGCGCGCAGCCCTTCCAGCGTCTTGCGCAACGCCGGCTCGCCGTAGCGCATGGCCCATTCCACGTGCCAGTCGGGCATGACCGCTTGCAGGCCTTCGGTCAGGCGGCGCGTGTAGACCGCCAGCGGTGAGCCCTCCGGCAACCACACCTTGGCGTATTTTTCGGCCGATTTCGGCCCGCGGATCGGCAGGATCACCCCGTACAGCAGCGGCTTCCAGAACAGTGGTGGAATCGCGACCACGCGGCGGTCGCTGAGGAACTCGGCCAGGTAGCGGCGCACGGCCGGGGCGGTCGGCGATTCGGGAGTGCCCAGGTTGACGACCAGCAGGGCGGTATCGGGTGTCGTGTTCATGCGCACCATTCTGGCAGAGCCGGGCAGCGCTGCCGACAACAGCGCAACGATCGCTGCGATCGGCCCTGTCTTGTATGCCGGTTGCGCTCACCACCGATTCATTGCGCCGGCACTAACGTCGCGGCATTGCTATCTTTAACGGATTCTTCCTTGGAGCTTGTCATGCCTCGTTTGTCGCGCCTGGCCCTGTTGTTGTCGCTGACGTTGGTCGCCGGCCATGCCGTCGCCGGCCCGGAAGAAGACCAGCGCGCACGCAATGCGGTGCGGGTGCTGACCGAGATCATGAAGATCCCCGAGCAGGCCATTCCGGACAAACTGCTCGACGAGGCGCGCGCCATCGTGGTCATTCCCGACACGCTGAAGGCCGGCCTGGTGATCGGTGGCCGCCGCGGCCACGGCCTGATGTCGATGAAGAATCCCGACGGCAGCTGGTCGCAGCCGGTGTTCGTCAAGCTCACCGGCGGCAGCATCGGCTTCCAGGCCGGCGTGCAATCGTCCGACGTGGTGCTGGTGTTCCGCAATGACCGCAGCCTGGACAACATCGTCAACGGCAAGTTCACCCTCGGTGCCGACGCCGGCGTGGCTGCAGGTCCGGTTGGCCGGAACGCCGCCGCGGCCACCGACGGCCAGCTCAAGGCCGAAATCTGGTCGTGGTCGCGTGCCCGTGGCCTGTTCGCCGGCGTTGCGCTGGATGGTGCGGTCCTGCAGATCGACGATGCCGCCGACCTCAATGCCTACGGCAGCGGCGCGACCCCGCGCATGATTTTCGAAGGCCGCACCAACGAACGTCCGTCCACCGATGTGATCGCCTTCCGCGACCGGCTGGAAGAGGCGACCTACACCGCACGCGCCAATCGCAGCACCGACGCCGCCGCCGATGGCGCGCCGCCGGTACCGCGTCCGCAGACCCCGCCACCGGCGCAGGCACAGCAACCGGCCAACGTGCCGCCGCCGGCCAGCGAAGCCAGCACCGTACCGATGCAGCCGAGCACCACGCCGCCCGCCCAGCAAGGCTTCCAGCCGGTTTCGGAGGGCGAAATCCGCACCGAATCCCTAGACGGCAACCGCTGACGCACTGTCATCCCCCTGCGCGGTGCGCTGGGGTATCCTGCGCGTTCCATCTTTCAAGCAAGCGAGCAGATCATGGGCGGTTTCAGCATTTGGCACTGGCTGATCGTGCTGGTGATCGTGTTGCTGGTGTTCGGTACCAAGCGGCTCACCAGCGGTGCCAAGGATCTCGGCAGCGCGGTCAAGGAATTCAAGAAAGGCATGCACGACGACGACAAGCCGGCCGGCAAGCTCGGCGACGACTCCCGCACTGCCGAGCAGGCGCGTGAGGCGCAGGCCGAACGCGACCGCGACGCGCGCTGATCCGGAGCGGCGTCGGTGTTTGACATAGGTGTTGGCGAACTGACGCTCATTGCGGTCGTCGCCCTGGTGGTGCTCGGCCCCGAGCGTTTGCCCAAGGCGGCCCGGTTTGCCGGATTGTGGGTGCGCCGTGCCCGAATGCAGTGGGATTCGGTCAAGCAGGAACTCGAACGCGAACTCGAGGCCGAAGAGCTCAAGCGCAGCCTGCAGGACGTGCAAGCCTCGCTGCGCGAGGCCGAAGACCAGCTACGCACTACGCAGCAGCAGGTCGAGCAGGGCGCCCGCGCGCTGCACGAGGACGTCGGCCGCGATATCGACATCCGCGCCAGCGCCACGCCGGTGGCAACGCCGCTGGAACTGGCGCATGCGGATTTGTCTGCCAGCCTCAATGTCGATACGGCAGCAGGCGCCACCGAAGCGGCTGGAACTGCACACACCGCGCCGGTGATCGCGCAGGCTCAACCTATTGCGCCAGCGCCGCAGCAACCCTTGGTCCCGGCTCCCCACGACACGAGAGTGCCCGCGCCGCACGCCGCGCATCTTGCCAGCGCGCCTGAGGCGGTCGCCGTCGCGCCAGTCGATGCGGGCACACCGGCCGCGTCGATACCCAACGCGCCAGCCAAGATTCAGGAGAAACAGCCGTGAGCCTGTTCGACGACGCACAGGCCGAAAGCAGTCTGATCGAGCATCTGGTCGAATTACGCGCCCGCCTGGTCCGCGCGCTGATTGGCCTGGGCGTGGTGCTGCTGGCCCTGCTGCCGTTTTCGCGGGCGATCTATTCCTGGCTGGCCGCACCGCTGATCTCGCAACTGCCGCTGGGGCAGACGATGATCGCGATGAATCCAGCCGGCGCCTTCTTCGCCCCGCTCAAGCTGACCTTCTTCGTGGCGGTGTTCTTCAGCGTGCCGTGGCTGCTGTATCAGGCCTGGGCGTTCGTGGCGCCGGGGTTGTACCAGCGCGAAAAGAAGCTGGCGTTTCCACTGCTGGCCTCGGCGGTCGCACTGTTCTACATCGGCTGCGCGTTCGCCTATTTCCTGGTGTTGCCGGCGGTGTTCCACTTCCTGACCACGTTCAAGCCGGACGTGATCGCCATTACCCCGGATGCCAATTCGTACCTGGATTTCGTCCTGGCCATTTTCTTCGCCTTCGGTGCCAGCTTCGAGCTGCCGGTGGCCTTGGTGATCCTGGTGCTGCTGGGCTGGGTCAGCCCCAAGCAGCTCAGCGAAGGCCGCGGCTACGCCATCGTCGGCATCTTCATCCTGGCTGCCGTGCTCACCCCGCCGGACGTGGTCTCGCAGCTGATGCTGGCCATCCCGATGTGCCTGCTCTACGAGCTGGGCATCATTGCGTCTCGTGCGGTAGGGCCGAAGGAAAACTAGATGTCATGGAAAGCTCACAGAAAGCGCCCGTGAGGGACATGGCTGTTCTGTGCAGTCTCGCTGAGTTACCCGACGGCTCGCTGAGGGTGATTCTCGATGACGTCCGCAAAGGTCACGGGCCTGGCACGTGGGTATCCGAGAGCCTTTTTACCTTCAACGACTATCCTTCTGGTTGCCTCAGCGACTTGGCATCAGTGCCTGAGGCGGAGCTGGCAGACGTTGGTTATAACGTGTTGGCGCGCTTGCTTGCCAATAACAGGCTTGGCACCTAACAGCTCAGGCCTCTAGCGTGGCGGGGCCTTCAATTCAGCCAGCCGACGTTTGCTGACTTCATTGTCGCCCCACAATCCGGACTTATCGTCGCGGTCATGGAGAATCCCTATGACTTGCCTTGGGTCCTTATCGGCATCGCCACCGGCATTTTTTCAGGTTCATTGCATACAGCAGGCAGGTTCCGTCTGCTGATTCAGATGCTGGTACTCGCTCTTGGCACCTTACTGTGCTGGCGCCTGACGTCTCTGTCAGTCGCGTGGTCCTACGAACATCCCTTCAACCCCAACGATGGAGCAGCGAGGGCAGTTGCCCACTTGTTCGGCTGGATCGTCGGTCTTGTGTTTTTGATCTTGCCGAGTTTCTTTCTCACGCTGTTGGTACGCACCTCTTATGTGCGTCGCAAGAGGCGAGGCAGGTAGCAACATCCACGCAGCGCAATCGGTTTTCCATGCAACGTGCGATCGCGATTAAGTGCGCTCCTAAGGCTCGCAAGATCAAGCTGCAAACACATCCGGCCGGGATGGCGGGGCTGGTTGGGCGGCGGCGCCGTCGTGGGTGAACATCTGCTTCCATGCGGCGTAGACCGAGCCGGCGAATACCGGCATCAGCACCGCCATCAGCAGCAGCTGGGCCAGCCACATCGCCACGGTCTGGCCGGCGATCAGGCCGACGATCAGCGCGACGATCATGACCGCGAAATAGATCGCGAAAATGGCGATGAAGGCCAGCACGAAGAACACCAGCATCGCCGGCAGGTTGTGCAGGCTGGCGCGCAGGCTTTCGCGCAGCGCGTGGCCGCCGGTGCTGCGGTCGAACATCACCTGCGGCGGCATCACGAACAGCGCCAGCGTCATTGCCGCGAAGGTGGCGATGGTCAGCAGCAGCCACAGCAGGATGCGCCCGGCCGGCAGGCTGGCGGCCAGCTGCTCGATCTGCACCGGATCCGGCTGCGCGCCGGACTGGCTGATCTGGTTGATCTTGACCATCACTTCGGACAACTGCTGCAGCCCGCTGGCGCCGATCATCGCCAGCAGCAGCACGCCCAGCAGCAGGCCGGCGATCAGCTGCGGCAGCAGCGACACCAGCAGATGCGGCGCGCGGCCGTCCTGCAGGCCGTGCAGCAGATGCGACGGTTTGGCGACGCGGCCTTCGTCCACTTCACGGATGGCCCACAGCAGGCCGCCCATGAACAATGGCCCCGCCAGCACCAGCAGGAACTGCAGAGCCGGACCCAACAGCGGCACCAGCACCGAGAGCGACACCACCAGCGAGGCGGCCACGCTCCAGATCACCCCCATCGAGCCAAGCGCCAGCGGCGCCCGCTTCAACAGCGAGAAACCGGTCAACAGCCACTCTGCGCCGGCAGATGCCGGCACCTTACGAATTTCGCTCATTCCCATTCCGGATCGATACGCGCGCCGGACCATCCGGCGTCACGCGATTATCGCTGCTTTTACGTGTGCGCGGCGGGACGAGCGCTCACGGTTTGCAACCGGCGTGCATGATGCACGAAGCGGCGCAACAGCTTGCGGGCGATGGGGGCGGCGGTGACCTCGCGGGCGACCGTGCGGGCGCAACGCCCGTGGCGGGCGATGCAGTCGGCACGCGCCTGCACATAGCCGCGCATATGGTGGGTGGCGAATTCGGGGTGGAACTGGACGCCCCAGGTGGCCCGGCCCCAGCGGAAGGCATGGCAGCGGTCCTGCCGGGAGTGCGCCAGCACGATGGCGCCATCCGGGGCACGCACGACCGTCTGCAGATGGGTGGCATGGGCCGGGAACTGCGGCGGAAGCCCTGCGAATAAAGGATCCTGCTCAGCCGGCGGGTGCAGCTCCAGCGCGATGGTCCCGGATTCGCGCCCGGCCGGGTTGTAGTCGACCTCGCCGCCCAGCGCGTGCGCCAGCAACTGGTGCCCGTAGCAGATGCCCAGCAGCGGCATGCCCTGATGGGCGGCATGGCGCAGCCATTCGGCACTGCGTTCGCTCCAGTCGGCGCGGTCGGTGACGAAGGCCGCCGAACCGCTGACGATGATGCCGGCAAAGTCGGCCGGATCGGGCAGCGCGTCGCCATTGGCCACGTCGATGGCCACCGTTTCCTGCTCGGCCAGCCCGGCCGCCACGCGGATCCAGTGCGGAAAACGGCCGTATCGCCTCATCTCCGGCACGGGCTGCCCGGTTTCGATGATCAGGAACGGCAAAACGGACATGCGCGAAGATCCGGACACGACAGATGTCCCCGATTGTAGGCGGCAGCGACGCATCTTTTTCAAGCTGCGCTCCAAGACGCGCGCTGCCGGTCATTGCCAAATGACATGTGCTGATTCCCTCGCAGGGAGATGCCGATGATGGTAGCGGTGGTCGTCGACGGGTGCATGCCCTGATATCGGCCGAAAAACGCACCGCTGCAATGACAGTGCCCGCGCGCCGTCGCTGTGGTCAGGTCGAGGCGAGGTTCGGCTGGATTAGGATGGAAAAACATCGAATCGTGCATAACCACCCGAAGACGGTGCTTGACGGCTGCGCAGCACGTCGCCGCGCCGGCGTGCTGCATCCCATACGTTCAATCCTTCAATGCGTTGGGGCCATCGGCCCAACGCGCAGCGCGCGTCGCACACGTCGTCGATGCTTCGTATCGAACAAGTCGCTCGCGGGTAGATTGACTAAAAATTTCGGGCATGAAGACCCATGCCGCCAATCCAAATGCGTTCCGCACAAACCCGCCTTTCGCTCATGAAGAAAAGCCCAGGCTAACGAAGGATCAGGCAGCGGCCAGCACTAGCGGCACGCATCAACGGCTTGGACTGCCGCCTAGAAAACGGCGGAGGATGGAGTCGGATGACCCAGGGGCATCGACGCGCGACAGGCAGCCCTTGACGGCAAGTGCCGTAAAACAAAGAGCAACGCGATGCCAGCGAAGGTGCACGCGACGGGCGCTTTCGGCACTGGCAGCCGGCGACCGTCAAAAACGAGTGCATCGAGACCGAGCGGTACCCGGACAAGGTGAGCGCCGACGTCGGCGCCTCTTCGTCGCATCGTCGGCCGCAACGACCGACGCAGCATGGTTGGGACGCGCGGGAAAATGTTCGACCGAGCGAACGGCAACCCGACCGAATCGGAGGAAAACGATCGCGCGAAGAGCAAGAGCCCGCTCGGCAGTCAAAGCGGTCAGTCCATGGCACCAGGCTGACATCCGAACTGCGCAGGGCCGAAGAGCATCTGGACGCGGCGGCACAAAAACGGCTACAGGCGCAGCGACAGCAACAGCAGCGGCAATTGAGCGAGCTCCATGGAATCGGGCGGAATCACAACGCCAGCCTGTGCGTGTCGATGGCATACGACAACGAGCTGGCGCATTGCATGCGCGGCGAGATGGCGTTGCCCTTCCTGGAAGAAAGTCTCCATGCGCAAGTCAACGCCAATCGGCTCGACAAATACCTCCAGCTGGTTGCTAGTGCACAGCGCGCCAGGGGAGCAACCTTACGCGATATTGATCGTTGCACCGAGCTTGCGGCGCAGTACCTCTACCAGACCGGGTGGTTCGAAGGCGCATCGCTGAAGCAGCTGGCGCATGTGGGCAACAAGCTGAGCAAGCACCCGAACCAGCCCGCCTGCTTGGAGGCAATCGCGTGGATCGCCGGGCAAGTCGATCAGGCCGACGATCTGCGGGGGCTGGCTGGCTACCCGTCCGCCCTGCTGCTGAACGCCTTCGCAAAAAATACCGACAGCGGTCGGTGTGAACGCGCGGTGGCGCGTGTGGCACGTCACCTGCTGCGTGATGACCAAGCCTGGCACTCTCTGGGTGCGCAGAACATCAGCCTGGCACTCAATACCTTCAGCAAGTGGCCCGATCATCCGGATTGCCAGGCCGCGGCGCATCGGCTCGCCGCACGTGTCGCCAGCGACAACCGGTTGCGTTATGCGATGGATGCGCAGAGCGTGGCGACCACGCTCAACGCCCTGAGCAAATGGCCCGACACGCCGGCCTGTGCAGCCGCCGCCAGCGCGCTGGCCGCACGGGTGGCCGCCGATCCCTGGTTGCGCGACGGCTTCGACGTGCAGCAAGTAGCGACTGTGCTCAACGCGCTGAGCAAGTGGCCCGACAACGCGGCCTGTGCGGCCGCCGCTGGCGCGCTGGCCGAGCGGTTGGTCGATGAACCGGAGTTACGCCACGCCCTGACCGCGCATGGCGTGGCCACCGTGCTCAACGCCCTGAGCAAATGGCCCAACATGCCGGTCTGTGCGGCCGCCGCCAGTGCGCTGGCCGAGCGATTGGTCGACGAACCGGAGTTACGCCACGCCCTGACCGCGCATGGCGTGGCCAGCGCGCTCAACGCGCTGAGCAAATGGCCGGACATGCCGGTCTGCGCGGCCGCGGCCAGCGCGCTGGCCGAGCGGTTGACCGACGACTTCGAACTGTGCGCGGCGCTGGACGCTTCCAACCTGCCCCAAGTGCTCAACGCCGTGAGCAAATGGCCGCACCTGCCGGTCTGTGGCGAGGTGGTCGACGCGCTGGCCGAGCGATTGGTCGACGAGCCAGAGTTCCGCAATGCGCTCGACCCGCTCGGGGTGGCCAGTGCGCTCAACGCCATGAGCAAATGGCCCGAGATGCCGGTCTGCGCGGCTGCCGTCGACGCGCTGGCCGCACGGCTGGCCAACGAACCCGGGTTGCGCAGGGATCTGGATCCGCAAGGCGTCGGCAACGCACTCAACGCCCTGAGCAAATGGCCCAACACGCCGGTCTGCGCGGCCGCCGCCAGCGCGCTGGCCGAGCGGCTGACCGACGATGCCCGCTTGCGTCATGCCTTCGACCCGATCAACGTGAGCCAAGCGCTCAATGCCCTGAGCAAATGGCCCGGCACGCCCGTCTGCGAGACAGCCACCGACCTCTTGGCTGCGCGGCTGTCCAACGATGCCGCGTTGCGCAAAGGCCTGGACCCGCAAGGCGTGGCCGTCGCGCTCAACGCGCTGAGCAGATGTCTCGCCAGGCCGGCGTGCCAGTCGGCATTCGTGCTGCTCGCCGAGCGCGCAGGCTCGGCCGAGCAGCCGTGGCGGCACTTCCAGATGCGTGGGATCGCGGTGATGGCCAACGCGATGTCACGGCTGTTGCATCTGAATGATGAGGACGATGAACAGTTCCAGACGTTGGGTGTCGCCAAGCTGCAGGCGATGGCCGGGCACCTGGACCTGCACCGCGAGCGGTTTGCGTCCGCCTCGGCCGCCGATATCGGCGTGCTCTTCAAGGCCCTTGCATCGGCGCGGCTGCAACGCCAGATGCGTCCGCTGGGCGAGCCGGCGCTGGAGCGGATGTCGGCCCTCATCGGGGACGATGGATTACGCCAGACCAGCCTCGAGGCGATCGGCAGCCTGTGCATGGGACTGTTGCCGCTGATCCGCAGTCCGGAGCTCAGGCCCCGCCATCGGGGCCAGGCATTGCGCGTGTTCGATGCGTTGCAGCCCATCGTCGCGCGCAAGATCGACCTGTACCTGCGTGGCGGCGAGGAGGGCGCGTCGGCCGACATCGAAGAACATGCGACACGCTGCCCGGCGCTGACCTTCTACCAGGTGCTCAAGGCCTACGCGGTGGTGAGCCGGCAATGGAAAGCGCGCCATCTCGACGGCCCGCGCAAGCAACTGCGCCAGCGCCGCGACGAGCTGGTGAAGTGGGTGGACCTGACGCTGGCGCGCACGCGCGAGGCGATCGAGGCGGACCTGGGCGAGATGAGCTGGAACCTGATCGCGCAGATCGAGGCCGGCGAGCAGGTGTTCGACGCCCTGGACCTGCGCATGGCCAAGGAAGCGCCGACGATCACCCAGGCCCATCCACCGACCCGCTTCGACCTGGACAGTGGGCGCTTGAGCATGTCCACGGTTCCCGGTCGGCCGGTGGCGCCGGCACCGGGCCGCGGCAGCACGACCCATGTGGTGGTCGATCTGGTGGGCAAGGAGCTGTCGACCAATCGGTCCGAATCGGACAAGCCGTATTCGCTGTTTGCGCGCCTGACCGGACTGCCGCTGGTGGAGGTGCAATTGCCTGGCGACCTATCGACCTTCATGCTCGCGCGGACGTTCAACTACAACGGCGAGCCCTGGCGCTTCGACCTGTTCGGCGGCAGTCGCGCGGCGCGCAGCAAATCCGGCAGCAGCAGCCTGGTGATGTCCCAACGCAAGGAGTCGGCGTCGCTGTTGCCGGCGTTCCGCTATGCCGACACCGCCCCGGGCAGCGGCCTGATGCAGCTGGCCGCCAAGCTCGCTCCGCAACGCGAGGACTGGTCGCGCATGCAGCGCTCGCTGCTGGAGATGGTGCCCAGTGACCATGTCGTGGAGGGCACGCTGCGCCTGGGCGTGTTCGATGACGTCGAGGGTCCTGAGCATCCGTTCAAGCCGTTGGCGGTGGATGGCACTGCGCTGGCGCTGTGCCCCAACGATGGCTGCGGTTTCCTGAAACTGGAGGTGGCCTTGTCCATTCCGGCCTTCCGCAAGCACTACGAGGCCTGGCACGCCGTGCAGGCCAACCAGGCCACCGAGGAGCAGCGCGACCTGGTGGCCAAGGACAAGGGCCCTTCGCTGATGCCACCGCAGGCGCTGCATCATTACCCGCGCGATGCCGCGGCACTGGAAGAGGCGCACGCGGCGATGCAGGGCCGGTTGCAGACACTGGAGCCGACGGGCGATGACCCGTTGTGGGTGTACCGGCCGCTGATCAGCGGCGGCTACCAGGGCCAGCGGGTGCGGGCGGTGCCGTCGGCCGACGACAAGGTGCATCTGCCGCAGCAGCGCAGCCAGGCCTTCGACCTGGCCGGCGGCCCGTTGCTGCTCGGCAAGCCCCCCTACGACAAGGAGAATCTGCTGCCGGTGCCGGAGCAACGCATCGCCACCATGGCCAAGGGCGACGCCACCGCCGCGTTCCTCTCGCAGTGCTTCGGCATCCAGTACAGCTACACCGGTTTCGACGATCGCTCCGGTGTCGATCCGCAGATGCTGCACAGCAAGGGCATGCTGGTGGTCGTGCCCGAGAAGCAATGGCCGGCCGCGTTTGCCGACACCGACCTGGCCTGCTCCAAGGAAGATCTGAAGACGCTGTCGTGCTGGACCAACGGCCGCGACCGCGGTGCCTTGCCGCGCGACATCCTCAGCACCGGCAGCCTGCGGCTCAAGGACATCGTGGAGCCTGGGCGCCTGGGCGCACTGCCGATCGACGAGTTGCGCAAACGCGACATGGACACCGACGGCGACGACGCCTTCATCTACGCAGGCTACCCCAAGCTGGCCGCGCTGATTTCGCAGGTGATGGACCGCAAGGCCACGCTCGGTCGGCAAAAGTCCTTTAAGCCGCCGAAGACCGCCACGCCGGCCATCGACCCGGCCACCGGCCACTACCAGCCCGGGCGGCTGGCCGAGATCATGGCGCTCAAGCGCGGTCAGCGCATCACCTCGGCGGCGGCCACGCTGGCGGCGCGTTTCATGGCGCAACCGGACGCGCTGCGCGCAGCGATGGCGCGCGAGATGATGTTCGGCACCTACGATGGCATCGAGCGCGAGTTGCGCAACGGTTTGCGCGAGCTGCTCGAAGAGCCGGCCCGCGATCCGCTGGTGTTGGCCACGCTGCGCGTGCAGGCACGCGAAGCGATCGAGCGCGCGCATCTGCCCGAAGCGCGGGAAGCGGCCGCATTGCTGCACGCGCAGCTGCTTGCGCTTGAGACGGACCCGGCCGCCGACAGCGCCGCGCCGGCGTTGCCCGAGGCCGTGGCCGAAGCGTTTCCCGGCCTGGCCAAGGCCTACGCGGCCGCTTCTGGCGTCGAGGCGCGCATCCACGCCATCCTGGACAACTACCCGGTGCGCCGGCTATCGCATGCGCAGTTCCCGGACGGGCAACCCGGGCTGGTCCCCGGCGAGCCGGAACTGACCATGCGCAACCTGTTCACCATTGCGGTCAAGGTCGGCACCGATGCGCTGAAGTCCGACACCGGCACGGCGTTGTTCGCCAAGATCGTGGAGGCCTGCGAACGGTCCGAGCGCAGCTTCGCCGAGCGGATCCGTGTCCCGCCGTACAGCAGGGCGACCGCCCGGGCCATGCAGGATGGGCGCTTCGATCCCGAACAGACCAAGCTGCTGCTGCAGCGCATGCCGTCAATGGCCGCCGGCGTCATGGAAGACGCGCTGGAGGCGCTACAGCAGGCCGGCTGGATCGCCCGCTCGCAGCCGCCGGCCGAGCGGCTGCGCGCGGTGCAGCCGCAGGACATTGCGGCTGAGGCACAGGCCTTGCTCGGGCGCGCGCGCCAGATGGAGCCGCAGGTCACCGACATGCTGCAGCGCATTGCCGCCCGCCATGGTGGGCAACTGGCCGGCACGCAGCATCAACTGAAGTCCTACGGTTCGTTGCAGGAAAAGCTCAAGCAGCGGGTGGCACTGAAAAAGCAGACGCTGGAAGAAGCGGCGGCGGGCGTCAACGATGCGCTGCGCTACAGCGTGGTGCTGGAATCGCAGGACTTCACCGCCGGTCTGCGCGCCACGCTGGCTGCACTGGACGATGAGGGCCATGCACGGGTCAAGCTGACCAATCAATTCACCGATTACCCGCCAGTCTTCAAGGCCATCAATGTCACGCTGCGCAGCCCGGAGGGTGCGCTGTGGGAGATCCAGTTCCACACGCCGGAGACCTTCGCGCTCAAGGAGCGCTTCCACGATCTGTACAAGCGCGCCCATGCGCTGGCGGTTGGCGGGGCGTCGCGGGCCGAGCAACGCACCCTGCAGGCGCCTGCACTGGAGGCCTTCAAGCGCGTGGCCTCGCCGCCAGGATGCGAGGAGATCGACAACTGGCAGGAAGAGACCGTGCCGGCGTTGCCAAGCGCCACGCCCACGCCCGGCGCCGAGCAGACTGCCGGCACTGCAGACCCATCGTCGGCATCCGCTGTGTTCGACACCGCCGCAAGCAAGCAGGCGGCGCTGACCCCGGTGCTCGACACGCTGGCCGAAGGCTTGGGCGCGCGGCTCTGGGGCAACGTGCGCTACGACGCCAAGCAGGGTCGGATCGAGCAGGTGCAACAGGCCCCGTTCCAGAAATCGGTCGCCTCGATCAAGGACAAGATCCGGCGCCATCTACGCGCCGGCATGACTACCGAACAGGCCGCGCAGAGCGTGGGCGATGCGCTGCGCTATGCGCTTGAGCTGCCGCCCGAGGGTTTCGTGATCAAGGTGCTGGCGGCACAGGACGCACTGCGTCGGCAAGGAATCACGTGCGTGAAGCTGAAAAATTACTTCACCTCGGGAGACGGCACCTACCGGGGCATCAATGCCAGCTTCACCGACGCCGAGGGCTACGCGTTTGAAGTGCAGTTCCACACGGCCGAGAGCTTCAACGCCAAGGCGCAAACGCACCTGCCGTACAAGCGCATGCAGTTGGCGCAGACACGACTGGACAGGGAGCGGCAAAAACCTCAACCCGATCCGGTCAGGCAGGCAAAACTGACGCAGGAGATCGCCGCGCACCAAAAGGCCATGCACGAGATGACCGCCAAGGTGCGCAAACCCGCCGGGGTCGAGCGTCTGGGAGCGCGCGCATGAGGGCCAATCCATCTTCCGCAACGTGGACAAGTGCGACAGTTGGAAAGATCGAGCTGCGGGCCAGATGGCGTCTGCACCATGACGGCACGAGCGCCGAGTTGCACTGGTGCGGCAACATCGAGCGCGTGCGGCGCGCATTCGCGGCCGGGTGCGTCGGTCGCCGTCATGGCGATCGAGCGCTTGGCGTACGAAAACGGCGTGGAAACCGGACGTGTTTCTGCGTGCGTGCCCACCGACAACGTGCCTGAGCGAATGGGCGATCGGCAGGGATCGGTCCCACCGTGCGCAAAAAATTTTCTACGCAATCCCCGACCCTCGATGCCTTGCGGCCGCGGGAATCCCCCCGATCATGCACGCGCGTGCCGCCCGCCAACCACGCCCAAGCGGCGTGCTCACCAGCACGGAGGATTCGCTTACTCCCGCGGCGGCAGCACCGACAGCACTTCCTCGATGGTGGTCAGCCCGGCGGCGACCTTCTCCAGGCCGGTGCGGCGCAGCGTGCGCAGGCCTTCGCCGCGGGCCGCCTGGCTGAAGCTGGCTAGTTCGGTGTCTGGACGGATCAGGGTACGCAGGCGCGGGGTGACCGGCAGCAGTTCGTACAGGCCCACCCGGCCCAGGTAACCGGTGCAGCGGCATTCCAGGCAACCGACCGGCGCGTGCACGTTAAGCGTCTCCGGCAGCGCTTCGCCCGGCTCGCGAATCGCCGCCCAGTCGGCGTCGCTGAGCGTGTGCGGGCGCTTGCAGTGCACGCACAACGTGCGCACCAGCCGCTGCGCCAGTACGCCGTTGAGGGTGGAGGCCACCAGGTAATGCGGCACGCCCAGATCGAGCAGGCGGGTGATCGCCGACGCCGCATCGTTGGTGTGCAGCGTGGACAGCACCAGGTGCCCGGTGAGCGAAGCCTGCACCGCCATCTGTGCGGTTTCCAGGTCGCGGATTTCGCCGATCATGATGATGTCCGGGTCCTGGCGCAGCAGCGTGCGCACGCCGCTGGCGAAATCCAGGTCGATGTTCTGCTGCACCTGCATCTGGTTGAATTCCGGCGCGATCATCTCGATCGGGTCTTCCACGCTGCACACGTTCACGTCCGGCGTGGCCAGGCGCTTGAGCGTGGAATACAGCGTGGTGGTCTTGCCCGAGCCGGTGGGGCCGGTGACCAGCACGATGCCGTGCGGTCGCTCGACCAGCGCGCTCCAGCCGGCGGCTTCTTCGGGGCTGAAACCGAGCTGCTCGATGCTCTTGAACGCCGAATCCGGGTCGAAGATGCGCATCACGCACTTTTCGCCGAACGCGGTGGGCATCGTGGACAGGCGCATTTCCACCTCGCGCCCGCCCGGCGAGCGGGTCTTGATGCGGCCGTCCTGCGGGCGGCGGCGTTCGGCCAGATCCATACGCCCGAGCACCTTGATGCGGCTGACCACTGCGGTCATCACCGACGGCGGCACTTCCAGCACCTTGTGCAGCACCCCGTCGATGCGGAAGCGCATGCGCCCGGCCTCGCGCCGCGGTTCCAGATGGATGTCGCTGGCCCGCTGTTCGTAGGCGTACTGCAGCAGCCAGTCGACGATATGCACGATGTGGTGATCGTCGGCATTGACGTCGCCGGCACGGCCCAGTTCCACCAGCTGTTCGAAGCTGGGCAGGCCGGCATTGGGTTCGGTGCTGCGCGCATCGCTGCGCGCGCCGCGCACCGATTGGGTCACGCCGAAGAACTCCATCGTGTAGCGATGCAGGTCCAGCGGGTTGATCAGCGCCAGCTCGATACGGCGCCGGCTCAAGTGCTGCACGTCGGCCAGCCACTCCAGCGCCAGCGGCTCGCTGGTGGCGATCAGCACGCGCTCGGCATCCAGCGCCAGCGGCAGGATGCGATGGCGTCGCGCATACGCATGCGAGACCACGCCGGTGACCGCGGCCACATCGATGCGGGTGGGGTCGATGCGCAGATAGCGCAGCCCGGTGCGGGTGGCCAGCCATTCGGTCAGCCGTTCCAGGCCCAGCTCGCCGGCCGGCGGCTGGGCGGCATGCAATTTCAGATTGGCCAGCAGCACCAGCGGATGCACATCGCTGGCGGTGCGCGCGCCGCCAGCGGAGAACTGCACGCGCTCGTGTTCGTGCGGTACCACCATGCCGTCGGCCAGCAGGGCCGCGGCCACCGGGTCGAACATCAGCCGGCCGCGCGGCAGCAGTGCCACGGCGTTGTCCGGATCGGCGGTGCGCCGCTGTTCCATGCGTGTTCTTCCCCAGCAGCGGTGCTGCGCGGCAAAGCGCCGCGGGTCGGCCGGTATACTAGCGCACCCCTCCCGTACGGCCCTTGCTGCATGTCCGATTCCCGGCGCGTTCCAATCACTTTCCAGGGCCTGATCCAGACCCTCAACCAGTACTGGGCCGAGCAAGGCTGCGTGCTGATCCAGCCGCTGGACCTGGAAGTGGGTGCGGGCACGTTCCACCCGGCCACCTTCCTGCGCGCGCTGGGACCGGAGCCGTGGAATGCCGCCTACGTGCAGCCCTCGCGCCGCCCCACCGATGGCCGCTACGGCGAAAACCCCAATCGCCTGCAGCGTTATTACCAGTACCAGGTGGCGATGAAGCCCAACCCGGACAACATCCAGGACCTGTACCTGGGCTCGTTGAAGGCACTGGGCATCGACCCGTTGGTGCACGACCTGCGCTTTGTCGAAGACAACTGGGAATCGCCCACGCTCGGCGCCTGGGGCCTGGGCTGGGAGGTCTGGCTCAACGGCATGGAAGTCACCCAGTTCACCTACTTCCAGCAGGCCGGCGGGCTGGAGTGCAAGCCGGTGCTGGGCGAGATCACCTACGGGCTGGAACGGCTGTGCATGTACCTGCAAAGCTGCGACAACGTCTACGAGCTGGTGTGGACCTACGGCCCGGACGGCGCCGCAGTGACCTACGGCGATGTGTACCACCAGAACGAGGTGGAGCAGAGCACCTACAACTTCGAACACGCCAACGTGGCCGAGCTGTTCCATCGCTTCGACGCCTGCGAAGCCGAAGCCAAGCACCTGGTCGAGGTCGGCCTGCCGCTGCCGGCGTACGAGCAGGCCACCAAGGCCAGCCATGCCTTCAACCTGCTGGATGCGCGCCGCGCGATCAGCGTCACCGAACGCCAGCGCTACATCCTGCGCGTGCGGGCGCTGGCCCAGGGCGTGGCGCAGGCGTACTACGCGCAGCGCGAGAAGCTGGGGTTTCCTGGTGTCAAACGCTGATGCCGGCGCCTTGCTGATGCAATGCCCTTCCCCCGCATGCGGGGGAAGGTGCCCGCAGGGCGGATGGGGGCGGTCCGCCATCCGACCTGGCACCACCCTCATCCGGCGCTGCGCGCCACCTTCTCCCGCCAGCGGGAGAAGCACATCCTCCAGTCACCTTCGTCCGTTGACGGCAGAAGGAACAAGCAAGGTCCACCTGACATGAGCGAACACTTTCCCCTGCTGATCGAACTGGGTACCGAAGAGCTGCCGGTCAAGGCGCTGCCGGGCCTGGCGCAGGCCTTTTTCGATGGCGTGCTGAGCGGTCTGGAAAAGCGCGGCGTTGCCATCACCCGCGGCGATGCCAAGCCGCTGTCCACCCCGCGTCGTCTGGCGGTATTGCTGCCGGGTGTGGCCACCGAGCAGCCGGAGCAGCGCTCCGAAGTGCTGGGGCCGTATCTCAACATCGCCCTCGACGCCGAGGGCAAGCCGACCAAGGCGCTGGCCGGTTTCGCCGCCAAGGCCGGGATCGACTGGACCGCGCTGGAGCGCACCAGCGACGCCAAGGGCGAGCGCTTCGTGCATCGCGCGGTGACGCCGGGCGCGCGCACGGCCGACTTGCTACCGGAGATCCTGCGCGAGGCCATCGCCGCGATGCCGATCCCCAAGCCGATGCGCTGGGGCGCGCACGAATATGCCTTTGCACGGCCGGTGCAGTGGCTGGTGCTGTTGTTCGGCAGCGAAGTGATTCCGGCCGAATTGCTGGGCGTGCGCGGCGACCGCATCACACGCGGGCATCGCTTCATGCATGAGGGCGCGGTGTTGCTGGCGGCGCCCGGCGAGTACATCGATGCGCTGCGCAGCGCACATGTGCTGGTGGATCCGGACGCACGCCGTGCCCGCATCGTCGACGAAGTGCAGGCGGCCGCCACGCAGGCCGGCGGCAGCGCACGCATCAGCGACGACAACCTGGAGCAGGTGGTCAACCTGGTCGAATGGCCGGCGGCAGTGCTGTGCAGTTTCGAACGCGATTTCCTGGCGGTGCCGCAGGAAGCGTTGATCGAAACCATGGAGATCAACCAGAAATTCTTCCCGGTGCTGGATGACGGCGGCAAGCTCACCGAGCAGTTCATCGGCATCGCCAACATCCAATCCAAGGACGTGGCCGAAGTGGCCAAGGGCTACGAGCGCGTCATCCGCCCGCGCTTTGCCGACGCCAAGTTCTTCTTCGACGAAGACCTCAAGCAGGGCCTACAGGCGATGGGCGAAGGCCTGTCCAGCGTCACGTATCAGGCCAAGCTGGGCAGCGTGGCCGACAAGGTCGCGCGCGTGGCGGCGCTGGCCGAGGCGATCGCACCGCAGGTCGGTGCCGACCCGGTGCAGGCGCGTCGCGCTGCGGAACTGGCCAAGAACGACCTGCAATCGCGCATGGTCAACGAATTCCCGGAATTGCAGGGCATTGCCGGGCGCCATTACGCCAAGGCCGCCGGCGAGCCCAGCGAAATTTCGTTGGCCATCGACGAGGCCTACCAGCCGCGGTTCGCCGGCGACGACATCGCGCTCTCGCCGTCGGGCAAGGTGCTGGCGATTGCCGAGCGGCTGGATACCTTGGCCGGTGGCTTTGCGGCGGGGTTGAAGCCGACCGGCAACAAGGATCCGTTTGCGTTGCGGCGGAATGCGCTGGGGTTGGCGCGGACCATCATCGAGAGTGGGTTTGATCTCGATGTGCGCGGCGCACTGGCTGCCGCTGTCCATTCTTCCAGTACTGCGATCTTGTTTACCAAGGCAGCCAAGCAACAAGCTGACGCCGCCGTTGCCGAAGGTAAGGGTGTCAAAGTTGCAGAGGTACAGGTTGGGGGCGGTCACATGGCAAATGACCACGAAACCGCGGACGAAATCTTCGACTTCATCCTCGACCGCCTACGCGGCTACTACGCAGATAAAGGCGTCCCTGCCACGCACTTCAATGCCGTCGCAGCCTTGTTTTCCGCCGCGCCCGAAGGCGCCCCTTCACCGCACGGCGTAGGAGCGCACCTGGGCGCGACCCTTGGGTCCCTCTACGACTTCGACCGCCGCATCGACGCCATCGGCATCTTCGCCCAGCTGCCCGAGGCCGAAGCGCTGGCCGCAGCGAACAAGCGCATCCGCAATATCCTGCGCAAGGTCGAGGGCGAGATCCCCGGCGACATCGACACGACCTTGCTGCGCGAACCGGCCGAAGAAGCGCTGGCCGAAGCGGTGGAAGCAGCCATTGGCGACACCGGCGATGCCTTGCATCGTCACGACTATGTCGCCGTGCTCGCACGCCTGGCACGCCTGCGTCCGCAGGTGGATGCGTTCTTCGACAGCGTGATGGTCAATGCCGACGACCCGCAGCTGCGTGCCAACCGCCTGGCGCTGCTCAAGAAGCTCGGCGAGCGTCTCGGCAGCGTGGCCGCCATCGAGCATCTGTCCAGCTGATGTCCAGGCCGGCGGGCGCGCTGCACTGGCAGACCGCCCGGGCTGCGTTGGCGCGGCGCGACCTGGGCGTGGCAGCGTCTGCACTGCAGGCGCTGCTGGAGGCCGAACCGACGCATGTGGCTGCACGCGTGTTGCTGGCCGGCACCGTGTTGGCCAACGGCCGCATGCGCGACGCAGTGACTCAGCTGCAGCTGGCCGCCCGCGATGTGGGTGACGACGTGGCGATGCGTTGCCGTGTGGCGCAGGCCTTGTTGCGCGTGGGCGAACATCACGTGCTGCATGCGCTGCTGCGGCATCCCTCGGTGATGCAGTGCCGCGACGGCGCGACCTTGGCCTTGCTTGCCCACGTGCACCAATCCCTGGGCGAACACGTCGAGGCATTGGCGATGATGCAGCGCGCGCAGACTTGCGGATTCGATGGCCCGGACTTCCGTTTTTTTCTTGCGGTGCAACTGCAGTTCAACGGTCGCCTGGATGACGCCGCGCAGGCGTTGGAGCAGACCCTGGCGCTGTCGCCCGGCTACGGCCGTGCAGCGCTCACGCGTGCGCGGCTGCGCCGTCAGACCCCCGGCAGCAACCATGTCGCGCCATTACGTCAGCAGTTGCAGCTCGCCAGACCCGACAGTGAAGATCGTGCCGGGCTGGCGTTTGCGTTGTACAAGGAGCTGGAAGACCTTGGCGACACCGCTGCAGCCTGGGACGCGCTGCAGCACGGCAATGCCGTAATGCATGCACGTCTGCGCCACGATGCCGATGCCGAAGCCGCGCTGTATGCGCAACTGGGTGCGTTGGCTGCGCGGGGCGTGTTCGCAGCGCAGCAGGCTGGTAACGGACAAGGTCCGCAGCCGATTTTCGTGCTCGGCCTGCCGCGTTCGGGCACCACGGTGCTGGAGCGCATGCTGGGCAATCATTCGCAGATCGTGTCGGCCGGCGAGTTGAACGACTTCGGTCATCAGTTGCGCTGGGGCGCCGACCAGGCCGGCCGCAGTCTGCTCGACGCGCAGTTGCTGCAGGCGCTGCCCACGCTGGATTACGCACAGATTGGTGCGCGATATCTGCAACAGACCCAGTGGCGTGCCGGATCGGCGCGCTGGTATATCGATAAATTGCCGGCCAATGCGGTGGCGATCGGCGCGATTGCGCGCGCACTGCCGGGCGCGCCGATCGTGCACCTGGTGCGCGAGCCGATGGCGGTATGTTTTTCCAATTACCGCGCGCTGTTCGGCGATTCGTATGCCTACAGCTACGACCTGCACACGTTGGCACGTCACTATCAGGCGTATCACGGTTTGATGGCGCAATGGCGCGCGGCATTGCCGGGCCGGGTGATCGATGTGGACTACGCGCAGATGGTGCGCGATCCCTCCACAATGCTGCAGCAGCTGATGGCACATTGCGGGCTGGACGTCGAGCCGGGGCAGATCGACATCACGCGCAATGCCGCAGCGTCTGCCACGCTGAGCAGCGTGCAGGTGCGCGAGGGCGTGCACAGCCGCAACGTGGAGGAATGGCGCCGCTATGCAGTCCAGCTGGAGCCTTTGCGGCAGGCGTTGTCGCAGGCAGGTCTGCTCGATGCTGGCGTGCATTGACAGCGGCCATTAGGTCTTGGGCGGCGCACCAGGCGCGCTGCGAGCACGTTTCATCGGCCTCCAGTTCGATGCGCACCGAAGCACTCGCCCCGATGGACGGCGGTTGCGCCAGCCGGGTCTGCTTGCGCAACGCCATCACTGCACGCTCTGGCCTGCAGGCGGGCAACACTGCCGCAGCTGCCTCGCAAGTCCAAAAACGCCAGCGGCAGCCGTGTTGGCTGCCGCTGGAGGTACGCATGCACAGTGCTGTGAATCAATGCGCGCCGAAGCGCCAGTTCAATTCCAGCATGTAGGCGCGGCCGTAGCCGGTGTAGTTGAAGATGTTGTAGTACGGGTAGCTGGTGTAGGTGCGGTCACGCGGCGGGCGGGTATTGGCGATATTGTTGACCGTTGCCGTCAGCGAGATATCGTCGCTGATCGCGTAGTCCAGCGTTGCATTGAACGTGGTCCACGCGCCGACCTTGCGTGCTCCTTCCACTGCGTAGCCGTCGGTACTCTGCTGCGACAGAAAGTTCGGGGTGCGGCCGTAGCGCTGGCCGAACAAGGTGGTCGTCCACGCATCCTTCTGCCAGGTGACCGAGGCATTGGCGATGGTGCGGAACTCGGAGGAGAAGAACGGTTCGCTGAGCAGGTCGCGTACCGGGTCCTGGGGGAATTGCTGGCTTTCGTGCTTGAGGGTCACGTTGTACTGCGCGTCGAACACGAACAGGCCCCAGGATTCGGTCGCCAGGTTGTACGTCGCCTTGGTGAGCACACCGGAGATTTCCTCGTTGGAAATATTCACCGGATTGATGCGGATGCTACTCAGGCGATTGGGCACAGGTGCATCGGGCCCGGTCCGATCGATCCGCGAAAGCGCGTCCACGCAGGTAGGCGAATTGATGTCCAGGCTGCCCAGGCGGCACGCCGATTCGGTTTGCAGCAGATTGTCGGTGCTCAGATCGCTGACCTTCTGGTCGATCTTGATATTGTAGTAGTCGGCATTGACGCTGAAGCGTGCGCTTGGCGACCACACCACGCCGGCGCCCCAGGACTTGGCCGTGATCGACTTCAGATCGCGATTGCCGGCGCGGCGTCCTGAAATCGTGGTGCCAGCGTAGGTGCAATCGGCGATCGGCACGCCCGGTTCTTCCACCGTGCAACGGTAGTAATCGTTGACGCCCTGGAAGAAGCCGCTGTCGCCGGCAAAGCTGAAGGCCATGTCCGGCGCCTTGAAGGCGGTGGCGTAGTTACCGCGGAACAACAGCGAGTCGATCGGGCGGAATTCCAGTGCAGCCTTGTAGGTGAATTTGGAATCCCCACCGCCTCCCTGGTTCTTGTAGTCGTCGTAGCGACCAGACAGGTTGGCGGTCAACGTGCTCAGGATCGGGATCCGCGTTTCGAAGGCTGCCGCCCAGTTGTCGCGCTTGCCGCTGCCTTGGGTGCCGGTCAGCTGGTAGAAGTCGCCGGCGATGACGCGCGGGTCGGTCGGGTTGGTCCAGTACTGATTGCCTGCCTGCAACACGCCGGCGATGCCCACAGCGCCGGCAGGCAGGTTGAACAATTCGGTATTGGTCAGCTGCAGGTTGACGTTCTGGGTCCAGGTTCTGGACTTGGTACGGATTTCGTCGTTGAAGCTGCGGTACTGCGCCGGCGTCAATGCGCGATAGAAGTTGGCATCGGTGGGCGAGTAGATCGGGTAGCCGTAATACTCGCCTTGCGGTGCGCCAAGGAATTGTTCGCGGAAGAAGTCTTCGATGCGATCGGCCAGCGGCCATTGCTGGCGACTGTCGATGCGGTATTCCGAACGGGCGTAATAGGCGTCGTAGGTCCAGTTGCTGGCGCCCAGGCCGCCCTTCAGGCCAATTGCGATGTTGTAGGAATCGGCGGTCTGGCGCTGATTGTTGAAATTCAGATTGCCGGTTTCTTCCGGCGCAAAGATGCGCTGATAGCTTTCCAGCTGCTGGCTGTCCTGGTTGTAGAACAGACCGCCGGTGTCAGAAGAGGACTGCCAGAACTGCGAGCCACTGTTGACTTCGACCTTGGTGCGGTTGAGCAGCAGGGTCGAATACAGTTCGGCGTTGTCGTTGAATGCATAGCTCAGGTTGGCATAGCCGCTGGCGCTGCGCTCCTTGTTGAGGATGCTGGCATAGCCAGGCTCGGCACGGCTGCTGCAGAAATTGCCACGGTTGGCACGGTTGTCGTATTGCACCGAACCGTTGAACAGCGCGCCCAGCGCGGCGCAGTTGTCGGCACCGGGGTCGATGTAGGTGCGCGGTGTGTTGTGCAGCGCGATGCGCGAGCCGTAGCGCAGGGTCGGGTCCGGGTTGTCGTTGGTGGAATCGAAATCGCGCCGCTGAAAACCGTAGATCGGGTCCTGATTATTGAGCTGCAGCCCCACACGATATTGGCGCCGCCGATCTCGTTGCCGCCAGTGAGCTGAAAGCGCTGGTTGTTGCCGCCGCCACCATCGTAGGTGCCCATGCGGTAGTTCATCTGCACGCCGTCCATGCGCTTTTTCAGGATGATGTTGACCACCCCGGCGATGGCGCTGGAACCGTAGATCGAGGACTGGTTGCCGGGCGCCACATCGATACGCTCGACCATGCCGACCGGCACGCTGGCCAGATCGACGAAGTTGCTTTGGCCGTTGTAGAGCAGCGGGTAGTCGGCCATGGGCCGGCCATCGATGAGTACCAGGGTGAAGCCCGGATCCAGCCCGAGCAGGCTCAATGACTTGGCGCCCGGAGTAAAGCCGCCACTGAACTGACTGTCCTGCACGGAGCCAGTGGCCATCGGCTGCGAGCGCAGCACGTCGTAGACGTCCTTGAAGCCGCGGCGCTGGATGTCCTGGGCAGTGATCGAAAACACCGGGGTCGCGGTTTCGATCTGGGAGCGGGGGATCAACGAACCTGTCACGGTGACCTTGTCCAATTGGGTCACGTCACCTTGGTCCTGCGCCATCGCAAGCGATGGCATCGTTAAGGCGGTGCATACGGCGGTAACCAGCAGACGACGCTTCATGAAACGAACCTCTCTCTCAAGGTAAACGGGCAAGCAGCAATTGGGGGGCCGCTCGCAATCAGTGCCAACGAAACGTTAACAACACGCCGAATGTGACCACGTCACTCGGTCCCCGTATAGTCGGGTTTGCTTAGATTTTTTGTCCCTTCACGCCGAGGCTGGGTATCCTTTGACGATGCTTAAAGTCGCGTTTGCTCTTTCCTTGCTGTGCACCCTGTTCGTTCCGCTGCAAGCGGTTGCTCGGGCAACCATCGACAAGATCGAAATCAAGGGCTTGGATGGCGGCGGCGACGCCGAGATGATCGAGAACATCCAGGTCTCCCTGTCTCTGTATGAGGCCGTGGGCAAGGAGCAGGGCGAGTCGCGTCTGGAATATCTGTTGGCACAGGCCGAGCGGCAGACGCGCGAGGCGTTGGAGCCGTTTGGCTATTACTCGCCAACCATTACGCTGGCTGCACCGCGCGCCGGCGACAAGGTGACCGTGGTGATCACGGTGGATCGCGGCGAGCCGGTGCGGGTACGCACCTCGCATATCTCGATCACCGGCTGGGCCGAGCAGGACCGCTACCTGGGCCAGGACCTCAAGCAGTTCGAGCCGCGCGAGGGCCAGGTCTTCAGTCATCCGCAATACGAAGCCAGCAAGGTGCGCATCACCCGGCGCCTGGCCGAGCGTGGTTACTTCGATGCCGACTTCACCCAGCGCCGCGTTGCGATCACGCGTGCCGAGCATGCGGCCGACATCGATCTGAACTGGGACAGCGGCCGCCGCTACGACATGGGCAAGGTGCGCTTCGACTACGACTACTTCCGCGACGGCCTGTTCGACCCGCTGGTGTACTGGGAAGAGGGCAGCTACTACCACGAAGGCAAGCTTGACCGATTGCGCGAGTCGCTGACCAAGCTGGATTACTTCAGCACCATCGACATCCAGCCCAAGCCCGAAGAGGCAGACGACCAAGGCCGCGTGCCGGTGGACGTCAAACTTACCCGCGCCAAGCGCACGGTCTACACCGCCGGCTTGAGCTACGGCAGCGAAAGCGGCGCCGGTGTACGCGGTGGCGTGGAGCGGCGTTACGTGAACTCGCGCGGCCACAAGATGGACACGCAGCTGGATTACGCGCAGAACCGCAAGAGCCTGACCACCAGCTACCGCGTGCCGGCGTTCCGTTGGCTGGATGGCTGGTACACCGCCTCGGCGCGGCTGTACGACGAGCAGACCGAGTACATCGACCTGCGCAACGTCAAACTCACCGGCAGCCGCAGTGGCCAGATCAACGAGCGCTGGAGCGCGATCGCCTCGATCAACGCCTTGCGCGAGCGGTGGCGTTTCAGCAGCGGCGACGATTTCGAAGGCGCGGTGTACGAGACTTCCACCTTGATCTATCCGCAGTTGCAGGCCAACTACGTCAATGTCGACGACCGGCTGTTTCCGCGCAGCGGCGTGTCGGCGCAGATGTTCATCCGCGGCGGCGCCGAAGGTGCCGGCTCGGACACCAACTTCGGCCAGCTGTATGGCCAGCTGCGCTGGTTCCTGGGCGCCGGCGACAACAGCCGGTTGATCCTGCGCGGCGAAGGTGGCACCACCTGGACCAGCGACCTGGTGGCGATGCCGCCGAGCCTGCGCTTCTTCGCCGGCGGCGCGAACAGCATCCGTGGTTATGCGTTCCGCGAAGTCGGCCCGCGCACGCCCAAGCCCGACGAATTCGCGCTGGGTGCCAAGAACGTGGTCACCGCCAGTGCCGAATACGAGCATTACCTCAAGGGCGGCCCCTGGGGCGGCGCGGTGTTCGTCGATGGCGGCAGCGCCTTCGATGACCGGCCCGACTGGCATACCGGTGTCGGCTTCGGCCTGCGTTGGCGCTCGCCGGTGGGCCCGGTGCGGGTGGATATCGCGCATGGCTTGAACGACCCCGACTCGCAGTTTCAGCTCTACATCGATATCGGGGCCAACCTGTGAGCACGCCCACGCCGCCCTCCGCGCCGCGCCGCGCACGCTTCTATCGCCGGCGCCGCTTCTGGGTGGGCTCGGGCCTGACCGTGCTCGGGCTGGTGCTGCTGGCCTTGATCGCGATCTACTGGCTGCTGCAGACCGTGGCCGGGCGCGATGTGTTGCTGGCGCAGGTCACCGCGCGCCTGCCGGTGGGCGCCACCTTTACCTACCGCGCCGTCGAAGGCCCGGTGGCCGGCCCGCTGACCCTGCGCAATGTCGACTTCAAGTATCAGGACATCCACTTCACCGCCGAGCGCGTGTATCTGGAGCCGGACCTGCGCCCGTTGCTGGGGCGCAAGCTGCAGCTGGACGCGGTGCAAGTGAGCAATGCCACGTTGAACCTGGGCAAGAGCGAGGAACCGTTCACCCTGCCCAGCTGGCCCGAGTCGCTACCGCAGATCAACGTGCCGCTGGCGATCCAGGCCGACAAGATCGATGTGCAGAACCTGCGCATCACCCAGCTGCAGCAGCCGATGATCGTGCTGCACACCGTGCAGGGCGGGCTCGAGGTCGCCACCGGCGAGCTGCGCACGCGCGATCTGGTGATCGACACCGACATGGGCGACTTCCGCCTGCACGGCGATTACCTGCCCAACGACGACTACCGCGCCGACCTGACCGCCACTGCCGTGCTACCGGCCGCACGCGGGCGCACCCCGGCCAGCCTGGGGCTGGTGGCCCGCGGGGATCTGGACAAGATGGAAGTGGCCATTGCCGGCCGGGCGCCGGCGCCGCTGCAGGCCAGCCTGGTGTTCACCGGTCGCGACGACCCGACCTGGGCGTTCAAGGCGGTGACCGAGGCGCTGGATACCTCGCTGTTGATTCCGGCCGCGCAGGGGCAAGCCAATCCGCCTGCCACGCCGATCGCGCTGAACCTGGAAGCCTCCGGCAAGGGCGGCAACGCCGATCTGCACGGCAGCATCAAGCAAGGCGAACTGAGCGCTACGCTGCAACCCTCGCATGTCCGCCTGGCCGAGCAGGTCCTCACCTTCGAACCGTTGGTGATCGACACCTTCGAAGGCCGCACGCAACTGCGCGGCACCGCCGATTTCCGCGATACCCAGAATCCGAGTTTCCGCTTTGCGGTCAACGCCAGCGGCCTGCGCTTCACTCCGGCCGCGGATCCGGCCACACCGGACGCGCCGCTGGTGCCGGTGGAGCTGAAAGACGCACGCCTGGGCGTGGCCGGCACCTTGAAAGCCTGGGCTGCGATCGGCCACGCCGCACTGGAGCGCGATGGCCAGCAGGCCGAGCTGGTCTTCGACAGCCGTGGCAACGACCAACGTGCACAGCTCAAGCAGGTGCAGGCGAAAACGCCGGGCGGTGCGCTGGATCTCACCGGTGAAGTGGCCTGGGCGCCGGAGCTGCAATGGGATGTCAGCGCGCAACTGGCCAAGTTCGACCCGGGCTATTTCGCGCCGGGCTGGAACGGCAACCTGTCCGGCAAGATCGCCTCCAAGGGGCGGCAATTGCCGGCTCCTGCCGGCGGTGTCTCGCCGGGGTTCGAGGCCACTGCGGCCATTCCCAGCCTGGCCGGCCAGCTGCGTCAACGCGCGCTGTCGGGCAACGGCAAGTTCGCGTTGCGCGGCGAACAGGGCGAAGGCGAGCTGCAACTGGCGCTGGGCAATAGCCGCATCACCGCCAAGGGCAAGGTGGGCGACCAGCTCGATATCGCCGCGCAGCTGCAGCCGTTGCAGCTGGACGATGTCTTGCCTGGTGCCACCGGCGTCGTGCGTGGGCAGCTGCAGGTCAGCGGCAAGCGCGACGCACCCGACATCACCGCCGACATTGCCGGCAACGGCCTGCGCTGGGACACCTATAGCGCCCAGAGCATCAGCCTGCGCGGCCGGCTGCCGTGGCGCGGCAGCGATGGCCAACTGGCCTTGCAAGGTACCGCCATCGAAGCCGGTGTGGTGCTCGACAGCGTGCGCGTGCAAGCGCGCGGCGCGGTGGAGGCCCTGCGGCTGGATGCGGACATCGCCAACAGCATGGCGACTGTCGCCCTGCAGGGCGATGTGCGTCGCAACGGCGAGCGGTGGCAGGGTCAGCTCGCGACCTTGCGCATTGCCCCAGCCAAGGGCGATGCCTGGGCACTGCGCCAACCGGCGCAGTTCGGCACCGATGGCGCGGCGTTTACCTTGTCCGACACCTGCCTGGGTGCGGCCACCGGTGGCGCACTGTGCGCCAGCGCCAACTGGCCGCGCGAGGGCATGGTGGTGCATGGCGACGCGCTGCCGCTGTCGCTGGTGCAGCCGTGGCTGCCCAAGCAGGAAGGTCGGCAGATCTATCTGCGTGGCGAGCTGTCGCTGGACGGTAGCTTCAAGCCGCGCGGCAACGCCTGGGAAGGCAGCCTGCGCATCGCATCGCCCGAAGGCGGCATTCGTTTGGGCGAAAGCCGCTACGCTGCAGTGGCCGGCAATCCCAATCGCGGCGAGTTGCTGCGCTACGACCAATTCAGCGTGCAGGCCGATTTCAGCCAGCAACAGATCCAGGGCAAGCTCGGTATCGGCTTCCAGGGCGCCGGCTTTGTCGATGCCAAGTTCAATACCGGCTGGGATGCGTACGCGCCGCTCAACGGCGAGCTGTATCTGAATATGTCGCGGCTGTACTGGCTGGAGCTGGTGATTGCCGACGTGGTGCGGCCGAAGGGGCTGGTCGAAGGCCACGTGAGCCTGCGCGGCACCCGCGACAAACCACTGCTCGGCGGCGACGCCACTCTGAGCGATTTCACCGCCGAATATCCGTCGATGGGTTTGACGCTGAGCGAGGGCAAGGGCCGCTTCGATGCGCTGCCGGATGGCTCGGCCAAGATCACCGCCTCGGCCAAGTCCGGCCCCGGCACGCTCACCGTCGATGGCGGGTTGTCGTGGTTCGGGACCAGCACGCCGTTGCTGCTCAATATCCGCGGCGACAACGTGCTGGCCTACAACACCAGCGAGTTGCGCATCATTGCCAATCCGGACATGCAGTTCGGCATTAGCGACAACACCATGCAGTTGCGCGGCAAGGTCACCGTGCCCGAAGCGGACATCGACCTGGAACGCCTGGACCGTGGCACCTCGGTGTCCGAAGACGTGGTGGTGCTGGACCCGGTGGACCCGGAACAGACGCCCGCATCGCCCTTGGATATGGACCTGGCGATCGTGCTCGGCGACAAGGTCAACATGAGCGGCTTCGGCCTCAAGGGCGGGCTGAGCGGGCAGATGCAGATCCGCGCGCGCCCGGGCCGCGAAATGACCGCCAATGGCGGGCTGGATGTGCGTGGGCGCTACAAGGCCTATGGCCAGGACCTGACCATCACCCGTGGCCAGCTGACCTGGAACAACAACATCGTCTCCGACCCGCGCGTGAGCCTGCGCGCCGAACGCAAGATCGGCGATGTCACCGCCGGCATCGATGTCAGCGGCCGCGCCGAATCGCCGCGTGCCGACGTGTGGTCGGAACCGGCGATGTCGCAATCCGAAGCGCTGTCGTATCTGGTGCTCGGCCGCGGCCTGTCCACTGCCAGCAGCGACGAAACCCAACAGGTCAGCGCCGCCTCGGCCGCACTGTCGGCCGGCAGCAGCCTGATCGCCTCGCAGATCGGCGCCAAGCTTGGCCTGGACGACGCCGGCGTCAGCCAATCCAGCACGTTGGGCTCGGTCGTCGGTTTCGGCAAGTATCTCTCGCCCAAACTCTACGTTGGCTACGGCGTGTCGATGGTCGGCGGCGGCTCGGTACTGACGCTGAAATACCTGCTCAGCCGCGGCTTCGATATCGAAGCCGAATCGAGCACCATCGAGACCAAGGGGTCGGTGAACTGGCGGCGGGAGAAGTAGGCGGCTTCGAGCTGGCAGAAACTGCTGGTCGTTCTGCTGCGTCTGCGGCCGTTAGCGTGCAGCGCTTGTTGCATGGATAGAGGATTACGCCGCTTGCATCTGCTTTACCTGCGCTGCGCTGCGCACCGGCATCGATGGCGCGTTGGATTGTTTCGACTGATGGAAAACGCGCCATTACGCACTCTTTATGCTCGCGCGCTGGCGCGCGAATAGCGCCTTTATGCCCGTCAGGCCTACCTTGGCACTCCCGCACTGTGGTGCGTTGAGTCGAACACGATGTGTATCCTGATTTTGCGCGGTCCTCAGGCCGATCCGGCGCCGTTGATGCCGATGCCATTGCCTGCGTGTGCCGGGCGTGCGTTGCGCACGCTGGCGTGTGCCGATGTGGATAGCTTGATTGCCGAGCTGCATGCGGCCGGTGGCAATGCCGAGGTGGAGCTGGTATTGCTGGATTCGGGCGATCTGCCGTTGTCCGAGCGCAGTTGCGCGCGCGCCTTGCGCGCTGCCGTGGACGCGTTGCCCACGCCGTATATCGAGCTGCATTCCGATTCGGCGCAGGAGTTGGAGCCGTGGCTGCATGCGCAGCATGCGCCGTTGGCGGTGGTGATTGCCCCGCACGATGCGCCGCGTGCATATGCGATGTCGCTCGGCATTGCCGCGCGGTGCCTGCCGCCGATGCACGCGCCGCTGCGCGTTGCTGCCTGAGGAGGCGCGATGTCGATCATGATCATGCGTGGGCCGGAGGCGGCGATGCCGCTGGTGCGTGGGCCGCAGCCGTTGCCGCGCGCCGTCATTCGCCAATTGGTGGCGTGTGCCGGGGACGCGGGCAAGACGGTGGCATTGCGTGCCTGTGGCTCGGAACAGGAACTGCTGGATGCGCTGCGTGTGGCCGGCCAGGCGCGGATGGAGATCGCGCTGATCGATCCGGGCAGTTGCGTGGATAGTGCGCGGTTGCATCGCGTGCTGAGCGAACTGCCTTACCCCTATGTCGAAACGCACGACGACAGCGTGGACCGTCCGGAACGCTGCCTGCCGCACGGTCTGGGGCAGTGCATCGCCACGGTGCGTGGGTATTGTGCGCAGAGCTATCTGCTGGGGCTGGAGATCGCGCTGGAATATCTGGGCTGCACGGAGATTCAAGGCGATGTCCACGTCGGGACCTGAGCGGCGCCAGCTGCATTACTTCGCCGATTACGAGGGCTACTGCGACGGTCGGCCGGTGCTGTGGGGGCAACTGGCACATAGCGTGGACGTACCAGCCGATGGCGAACTGGACGCAGCCGCGCTGGTGCGCGCACTGCGCCGGCGTGCGGCCGAGGCGCACGGCCTGGAAGCGGGGCAGATTCGCTTATGCCAGGTCACGCGACTGTAGTTGCGAGCCTGGAGCAGAAAAGGCTACGCGCACCGGCAGGCGCGCCATTGGCGCCGGCCAGATGGCGGCTCGCTGTCGGTGGGTCGCCACGTTCTGCGTTCAGCGCGAGGACGTCTGTTGATCGCTGTAGATGATGCGTTGCCGCGTTGCCGCCGACTTCGTGGCGCGCCTGCAGTTGCACCTGAGCAACCGGCAGCGCCCACGAAGACACCGCCGCCCGAAGGCGGCGGTGTCGTGCTGACAGGAGCCGGTTATGGCCGCCCTGCAGATCCTGCTTACTTGGCTGCTGCGTTATCCGGCACGAACTTGGTCAGCTGGTTGGCTGTTGCCGCGACACCGAAGTTGTTTCGCGCATAGCCGGAGCCCCAGTACAGCGCACCGTTCACGATTGCCGGCGCGCTCATCACCGAGCCACTGGCCTTGTAGTTCCACAAGGTGGCACCGGTATCGCTGTCCAGGGCAACCATATTGCCTGCCATCGATCCGGCGAACAGCAGGTTAGGTGAGACCGAGATCGGACCCTGCGCGCCGGCCGGCACCGTCGGATTGACGGGGTTGATCCCCGGTGCCTTCACTTGCCACAGGATCTTGCCGGTACCCGCATCCAGTGCCGCCCACGAACCGGCGTTGTGGCTGACGGTGTTGTCTGGGCCCAGCGTGTAGGTGGTGTTGAGGTTGTTGTTGATGCCGACATAGATGCGCGACTTGTAGGGATCAAACGCGGCGCCCCACTCGATACCACCGGTGGTGCCGCCCGGACCAACTTGGGTGGACCATACCTTGGCACCGGTCTTGGCGTCGAAGGCCCAATAGATGCCACTCTTCTGTCCGGCGCCGACCAGTTGTTGCAGCTTGCCGTTGCGCGGCACCGCAAACAGTTGCACGCCCGCACCGCCAAAGTCGTAATCGGGGCCGGTCAGGTTGGTTGCCTGGGTGTTCGGGCACAGGCCATTGGTCGGGGCAAGGATGCACGACAGATTCCAGGCATCGTAGCCCTGGTTGCGGTTGGCCCAGACCAGCTTGCCGGTGTCCAGATTGAGCGAAATCACCGAATCGACGTAGTTGTCCGGTGCCATGCAGTTGAGTTCATCCTCGACGGTCAAATCACCGCCGCGATAGGAGCGCGCATTGGACACGCAGTTACCGACGCTGGCGGGAATGTTGTAGTTGTTGCCGGTGCCGAAATAGATGCGGCGCGCGATCGGGTCCACCGCGACCTGGCCCCATGTCGATGCACCCGTGTAGCCTTCGGGCGCGTTGTAGAACTGCCAAATCTTCTTGCCGGTGTTCACGTCCAGCGCCACCACGCTGCCGCGGAATGAGAACCGATGGGTGGGATCGAGACTTTCATAATCCCTGGAGGACACCCCCAGGTACACGCGGTTGCCGTACACCACCGGGACGAGGTGATCTGTGCCTGTGGATTGGTCTCTACCTCGCTCTTCCACAATAACTTGCCGGTTTTTTTGTCCAAGGCCAGCACGGTGCCGCCGGCCATGTCGCCCAGGATGATGCTCTTGGGGGTGATGGCAGGCGTGGTACGCGAGAGCGAATTGCTCTTGTTCGTATAGTCCGACAGCTTGGCCTGCCAGTTCGGCTTGCCGGTTTGCGTGTCCACGCTATACAGCGTGCCGCCCCAGTCGGGCACGTACAGGGTGCCGCCTTCGATGCTGGGCGTGGCCGAGATGTCGCCGGTGGTGGTCAGCGTCCACGCCGGCTTGAGCGTCTTGGCAGTGGTGCGATTGATCTTCCATTCGCCCGGTGCGAAACGCGAGTTCAAGTAGCCGCCACCGGCCACGGTCCAGTTGCTGGGGCTGGCAAAGGGAAGGTCTTGACCGAAGCTGCGCCAGACCTGGCCGGAGCGTGCGAATGCCTCGGTATCCAGGGCCGATACCGGCTGCTGCGCGGTGGTGGCGCCAGACTGCGCGAAAGCCACGGCACTGGCGAGCAGGCAAGGAACGAGCGTCAAACTGCGAAACCGCAAACGGCGTTTGGGATTGATCATCACGGCATGTCCTAGATGGAAGGAAGCGTTGGATCCCCCCGGATCTGCCGACGAACGATGGACGATTGACGTGACCGTGCAACACCTGCGCGGCGCTGCATTCAGACAACGGTCGGGTCCGTTTGCATCTGGTGCGACCAGCTTGAAAAATTTGCGTTCAATCGGTTCGTTATTCGCACTAATCGTGATGATTCATCACTATTTCCCGTGTTGCGATAGAAAACTTGATTGATGCGGTCTTGAACCGAGATGCGCCGATGACGGCGGTTTGCAAGAAGTAACCAGGAGATATTGCGCAACCTTGTGTGGGTGCTTTGCCACGGATGGGCGCGATGGAAAAGTGCGCCAGGAACACCCGGTGCGCGATATCGGCGGTCGATTGCCGCGTCCTGCGGTATGTAGCCAATGGGGCTGAGGGGCTCGGCGCTGTGGCCGATTGCGCTGCGCGCTGCGAGTCGTGCGGCGTGTGGAGGCGGCGAGATGAGCGATGCGGGTGTGGTCGTACCCTCATCCGCCCCTTCGGGGCACCTTCTCCCGGCGGGAGAAGGGAATGGCGCGTTGCCGATGCGGGCACTTTGCGGCGGCATACGGCCATGCGGATGCGCGCTGGATGCGCAGGCGAGCGCGACAGCAGGTGTTCGCGCTGCGCCGTGCGGGCATTGCCGCTGTGACTGCGCTCAGGCTGCGCGTCGCGCGATCGTGATGGGGCATCCATCCCGGCACGGAAGCAACAGCCTCGCGATGCATGACGCATGACGCATGACGGCCTAGACGACACCCACCGCGTGCCTCACGCAAATCGTCTGCGTGCGCTTACACCCGCTCCGATGCGCGCCATGCATGTTGCACTGCGGCGGCATCGATCGCCGCCAATTGGGCGATCGCATCCTGCACAACCGCAGGCACGCTGGCATCCACGTCCACCGACACCACGTCCGCTTCGTCCAACGGCAGCTCCAACGTCTGCAGCTGGCTGTCGAGCAACGCGGCTGGCATGAAGTGGCCTGCGCGGGCGCTCAGGCGTGCGGCGATCACGTGCGGGGCCGCATGCAGGAACACGAAGCGCATCGGCACGCCGCTGTTGCGCAGCAGCTGGCGATGCGCGCTGCGCAAACCGGAAAAGGCCAGCACCACCGATTCGCCGGCTTGTACGCAATCGCGCAGCGTGGCCGATAGCAGTTCGACCCACGGCAGGCGCATCGCGTCGGTGAGCGGTTGACCGGCTGCCATCTGCGCGCGTGCTGCCACGCTGTGGTAGTCGTCGGCATCCAGAAAACGGAAGCGGTAATGCGCTGCCAGCGCCTGTGCAATGGTGGTCTTGCCGCTGCCCGACACGCCCATCACCACGATGGCAAGCGGCGAAGCGGACGCGGGCGTGGCATGTGTGGCGGTGTCCATCACGTCAGGTTATATCTCTGGATCGATTCGGCATTCGAATGGATTTCACGTTGGCGACAGCCGACGCGTGGTGTAGCGTCGGCGCTCCTCGCCAGGTGCGCGGGCACCCAGCGTAACGGCGTGCTCGGCCGGGTACAACGCATTTGAAGGTGTGTCGATGACGTCATCGCCCGCAACGTCTCCTGCATCGGCGCGCCTGCGCTGGCGCGAAAAGCTGGGCTATGGCGCCGGCGATCTGGGCTTGAATCTGTACTGGGCCAACATCTCGGCGTTCTTGCTGATCTTCTACACCGACACCATGCACCTGCCGGCGGCTGCAGTCGGCACCATGATCTTGTTGACCAAGATCGCCGATGCGATCGCCGACCCGGCGATGGGCGCACTGGCCGACCGCACGCGTAGCCGGCTTGGCAAGTTCCGCCCGTATCTGCTGTGGGGTGCGCTGCCGATGGCCGCTGCCGGCGTGCTTGCCTACACCACGCCGGATCTGGATCAACATGGGCGTATGTGGTGGGCCACGATCACCTTCCTGGTGATGATGCTGGCCTACACGGTGGTGAGCATTCCGTACTCGGCATTATCCGGCGTGATCACCGCCGACAGCCAGCAGCGCACCGGCCTGATCAGCCTGCGTTTCATCGGTGCGTTCGCAGGGACCACCTTGGTCAACTACTTCACGATGGACCTAGTGCGCTGGTTCGGCGCAGGCAACGATGCGCTGGGATGGCAGCGCACGATGATGCTGTACGGCGCGGTGGCGCTGGCGTTGTTCGTCACCGTGGCGCTGACCACGCGAGAACGCGTGCAACCGCCGCCGCAACAACGCACACCGATTCGTCGCGACATCGCCGACCTGCTGCAGAACAAACCGTGGTGCGTACTCTTCGTGCTGTCGTTGATCATCATGATCACGATCACCATGCGCGGCGGTGCGGGCGTGTACTACCTCAAGTACTACGTACAACGTCCGGATCTGGTCGGCCTGTTTCTGGGCAGCTACTCGGTGGCCCTGGGCGTGGGTGCGGCCATCACGCCGCTGCTGACGCGGCGCTGGGACAAGCGCCAGCTGATGTTCTGGCTGATGGTGCTAGTCGGCCTGCTGAGTTGTGCGATGTTTTTCGTACCGGCCGATGCGGTGTGGGCGGTGTTCGTCTTGAACATGCTGATCGGCCTGGCGCTTGGGCCGAAATCGCCGTTGGCGTTTTCGATGTATGCCGATAGCGCCGACTACACCGAATGGCGCACCGGCCGCCGGGCCACGGCGATGACGTTCGCCGCTGCGACGTTTTCGCAAAAGCTCGGTGGGGCGTTGGCCTCGGCCGGCATTGCCTGGGTGCTGGCTGCAATGGGCTATGTCGCCAACACCGCGCAGTCCACCGGGTCGTTGACCGGCATCGTGCTGCTGCTGACAGTGATTCCGGGTGTGGTTGCGCTGCTGGCGGCCTGGACCATGCGTTTTTATCCGCTGGACGACGGGCTGTTGAACCGCATCCAGCACGAACTGGCCGCGCGCAAGCGCGACGAACCGGAGCACCCCTGACCGTGTCTGCAACGCCCCACGCCACGTCCGATGCGCTGTCCAGCTTGATGGCGCCCAGCGCCGATGGTGCGCGCTATACGCTCTACAGCCCCACCGCAATGCCCAATGCCGGCGGCTTCCTGTGGAACCGCCGCATGATGGTGCAGCTGACCTGCCGCGGTTATGCCACCGGCCAGTTCATGCAGCCGGAACCATCGAAATACGCGCATGCGCCGATGCTGGAAGCGCGCAATTTCATGATGCCGGAGCAGCCGTACTACGCGCATCACCCCGGTCGGTTCTTTTATCTCAAGGACGAAGACACCGGCGCGTTGTATTCGGTGCCGCACGAGCCGGTGCGCGCGCAGCCGCAAGCGTTCGAGTTCTCTGCCGGCAAGCACGATGTGCGCTGGCGGGTGCGCCATGACGACATCGTGGTGGAATTGTGCGTTTCCCTCCCCACCGACGATGCGGTGGAGCTGTGGGAATGTCGTGTGCACAACGTGTCCGGGCGCGCGCGCAGGCTGAGCCTGTATGCCTATTTCCCGGTCGGCTACATGTCGTGGATGCATCAGTCCGGCGGTTACGAGCCGGGCTTGGGCGCAATCGTCTGCCGTAGCGTGGCGCCGTATCAGAAGGTGGACGACTACTTCCGCCAGCGCGATTTCAAGGATTGCACCTTCCTGCTGCACGAGCAGACGCCGGTGGCCTGGGACGCGCAGCAGATGGCATTCGAAGGCGAGGGTGGCCTGCACGCACCCTCGGCGGTGCAGGCCGAGCAGCTGGGCAACCACGATGCGCATTACGAAACGCCGGCCGCCGCGTTGCAATACCGGCTGACATTGGAAGCCGATGCGGCCAGCGTGTATCGCTTCGCATTCGGGCCGGCCAAGGACGATGCCGAAATTGCCGCATTGCGGGCGCGCTATCTCTCCGAAGCCGGTTTCGCCCAGGCGGCGCGTGAATATGCGGACTATCTGCAGGCTGGCCGTGGCTGCGTGCAGATCGCCACACCCGACGCGGCGCTGGACAACATGGTCAACCACTGGTTGCCGCGCCAGGTGTTCTATCACGGCGACGTCAATCGCCTGACCACCGATCCGCAGACGCGCAATTATCTGCAGGACCACATGGGCATGGCCTACCTGCAGCCTGCCACCGCACGCGCGGCGCTGTTGCATGCCCTGTCGCAGCAGGAGCCCAGCGGCGCAATGCCGGACGGCATCCTGTTGGTGGAAGGCGCCGAGCTCAAATACATCAACCAGGTGCCGCATACCGACCACTGCGTGTGGTTGCCGATCTTCCTGAGCGCGTATCTGTCCGAGACCGGCGATACCAGCATCCTGGAGGCGATCGTGCAAACCCATGACGGGCAGCGCCTGAGCGTGGCCGAGCGCCTGGACGCGGCCATGCAGTGGCTGCTGGACGCGCGCGATGCACGCGGGTTGAGCTTCATCGCCCAGGGTGACTGGAACGACCCGATGAACATGGTCGGCTGGCGCGGCAAGGGGGTGTCCGGCTGGCTGACCGTGGCCACCGCGTACGCGCTGCGGCTGTGGTCGGACATCTGCGCTGCGCACGGACGCAGCGCGCAGGCCGACAGGTTTGGCGAGGCGGTGGGCGCGGTCAATGCCGATGCCAACCGTGAACTATGGGACGGCAACTGGTACGCGCGCGGCATCACCGACGACGGGCTGCGCTTCGGCATCGCCGACGATGTGGAGGGGCGCATCTATCTCAATCCGCAGAGTTTCGCGCTGCTGGCCGGCACTGCCGATGCGCAGCAACGTGCGGCGCTGCTGGAGGCGGTGCGCGAGCAGCTGCACACGCCGTATGGCCCGGTGATGCTGGCGCCGGCATATACGCACATGCGCGATGACGTGGGGCGGCTGACGCAGAAGTGGCCGGGCGCGGCGGAAAACGGCGCGGTGTACAACCACGCGGCGGCATTCTATTTGTACAGCCTGTACCAGATTGGCGAGGCTGACCGCGCCTGGGAGATCCTGCGCGCCTTGCTGCCGGGGCCAACCCGCGAGGATGTACTGCAACGCGGCCACCTGCCGGTGTCGTTGCCCAACTACTACCGTGGCGCGTGGCATCAATACCCGCGCACAGCCGGGCGCTCGAGCCAGCTGTTCAACACCGGCACGGTGGCGTGGGTGTATCGCTGCGTGCTGGAAGGCTTGTTCGGGTTGGTCGGACAGGGCGATACGCTGGCGATCCGTCCGCAGCTGCCGTCGCACTGGCCGCACGCGCGTGCCAGGCGCCAGTTCCGTGGTGCGGACTTCGATGTCACGCTGACGCGCGAGCCGGGCCGCACCGCGATGGAGGTGCGGGTCGATGGCGAGCTCTGTCCGGAACAGCGCATCGGCAACATTGCGCGCGGGCAGGTGTATCGGGTCGAGGTACGGCTGCCCGAATGAGTCCGCGGGCCATCGCCGCCTCAGCGTTGGCGGCGGCGATGGCCGGCTGAAAGCGCCAGAGCGCGCTCGCGACGCGCTCCAGGTGGCGCGCGTCAGCGTGCCGGCGCAGGCCCCAGATAGGACACAGGCACCGGCACGGTGCTCAGCACGAGCTTCTCAAGGACGATGTTGTCGTCGATCCGGAAGACCTTGATCGTGTGCCGACCCTTCGCCAGCGTGCCCATCTGCGCCGATACGAACACCGCATTGTCCCGCACCGCGGTTGCCCAGGCTTTTTCGGCGGGCGTGTTCTGTGCCCCGCCGGTGGGGTGCAGTTCCCAATTGACGGTGGTCACCGGACCGTCGTCGATGGAGACGCCGAGGCGGAGCGGCCCGCGGTTGGACGTGTCCAGTGTGGGCGCAAGATACAAGCCGAGCGTCGCAGGGCCCGGCGTGGTGACGACCACGTCGTACTCCACTGCGACACGGTCTTCGGCCGTGGTGGCAGGCTGCCCCTGCGGCAGCGCGACCAGGGCGCCTTGGGTACGTCCCAGCGCGGGGATCGCGGTCCATTGCAGCCCCTTGTTGGCGATGACCCGCGAATACCTGGGCGCTTCGAGCGATAGCACCCCTGGCGTTTGCGGGGCCGGCGGGGCGAACGCGATGGAGCGCGCGATCCGGTCGGGCGGCGTGTCGCCGCCAACGCGGCTGATCGAGGGCATGGACTGCTGGGTCGGGTCGTTCCAGATCACATAGCTCATGTGGACCTGGTTCATCATGCCGTCCCATTTGCCGCCGTTGATCGTGTGGTAGCGCTGTGTCAGGGCTTTGTCGCGCTCGAAGGTGGTTTCGACCATGTCGGCGAAGTAATTGGCACGTGCATCGTTGCGTGCGGCCAGGCGCTTGTTCCATGCGGCCGCGTAATAGAGCTGGTAGAGATTGGACACTGCCGCGATCGGGTATTCGATCAGCTGGTAATAGGCGTCTTGCTGGTCGGCAGGCAAGCTTGCCTTGACGCCGAGCATGCGCTGCTCGAGCGCCTGCCATTGCGCCACGATGGCGCCGAACTCACCGCCATCCAGCTCGGCTGGCGCACCTTCGCCCAGGGCGAAGCTGTCCTGATCGACCAATTCCGGCTTTCGCCGCTCAACCAGCATGCTGTAGCGGGTGATCAGCTCTCCGATGCGTGCGGCATGCGCGGCGTCGAACGATTCCTGCGCCCATTGCTGCGGGTACGCCGCAAGCGCGCCGGGCGTCATCGCTTCCGGATTCCAAGCCATCTTCAGGAAAAAACTCAGTGGATATTCCATCGGCTTGATATCGCCGACGTTGACCACCCACAGTTGCCGTGCGCCGCGCTGATAGGCCAGATCCATCTGCTGCCAGATCTTTTCGACCTGATTGGTATTGATCCATTTGTAGTTGCGCGGCACCCCCACATAATCGAAGTGGTAGTACACGCCATACCCGCCGGCGCGCTGCAGGTCGGTGACCGGAAGACGGCGGATCTGGCCCCAGTTGTCGTCGGAAAACAGCAGCGTGACATCGTCGGGGACCTGCATTCCGTGGTCGTAGTAGTCCTGCACTTCCTTGTAGAGCGCCCACACCTGCGGCGTCTGCGCAGCCGGCGCTTTCGTCACATCGGCAATGATGGCGCGCTGGTCCGCCACGACCTTTTCCAGTAGATGGCTGGCCGTGTTCTCGGCCATCGGTTCGTCGCCATCGCCGCGCATGCCGACCGTCACCAGGCTGTCGTAGCGCTGGCCGCCGCCCTTGGACATCATCCGCGCGATGCCGCCCTTCCAGAACGCACGCAGGTTGGCGGCATTGCGGGTGTAGTCCCAGGCACCGCCGCTGTTGGGGATGCTCTTGAGATGCCACTCCTTCTGCGCACGCATCATCGGCTCATGATGGGAGGTGCCCATGACGATGCCCATCTGATCGGCCAGCACCATGTTGTTGGGATCATCGACATTGAATGCCTTGCCCCACATCGCCGGCCACAGATAGTTGGCCTTCATGCGCATGCCCAGCTCGAAGACATGCGCGTACATCTTCGCGTTGACGCCGCCGAATTTCTTCATCGCCCAGCCCTTCAAGGCAGGGTCTTCGTCGTTGATGAAGAAGCCGCGGTAGCGCACCTTCGGCGCATCGGACACGCTGCCGCGGGTGATGAACAGGTTGGAGCGATGCGCCGTTGCGACGTCGGCAAACCAGTACCACGGCGACACGCCAATCTTCTCCGAGACATCGTAGGTACCGAAGACCGCGCCACGGCGATCGGCGCCGACGATGACAAGCGCCCGACCGATCTGCGGCGTGGGGCGATCGACGACAATCTGCGTGTACGCCTCCCAGCGCTGCAGCAGGGCGCGCCTGTCGATTTTGCCGGCGGCGATGAGCGCGTCGATGATCGGGCTGTGGCCGAGCGTGCCCACGATCACGGCCGCTCCGCGGACGCCTGCCAGATCGGTGCTCACGCCACTGCTGTGGCCGGCAACCCGTTGCAGGTCGGCCGCGAAATTGTCGGCCACCGATCGCACGGCGGAATCGGCCGAGGCATCGACCACGACCGTGGCCGGCAGCTCCGAGCGGATCAGCGCAAACGCACCGGCGCTGTCGCGTTCGCACACCGACACCGGCGTGGTACACGCCCAGGCACCGTCGGCGGCGAAAAGGCCGGCAACGATGATCAGCAGGGATCGCACGCCCGACGGCGCAATGGACGAGGTCTGGCTTCTGGCTTGAACGGACATGGGCTCTCCACACCTGCGGTGCTGGTTTCTGGATGGGTGCGACACACGGATCGACTGCACTGCCAGGCGACGGGCGCGGCCGATGCACGCATCGGTATGCGCGGCGCCTGCACGCCGGGACGCATTCCATCGCGTGGTGATGAATGCGCATCGCGGTGGCTGCCGTCGTTGCACTGCAATAGTCAATCGCATCGCGCGGTGGCGCAGGCGATAGCGATGCGGGGAAGAGGCATTGCTGCAATGCAAAACGCCATCGCGCAACGAAACGCTTGGAGCATCGTCCGATTCAAGGTGGACAGACAGTATGGTGTGTTGGCGCTAACATCAAGCCTGGAGTCCGCAGGTCGTGTCTGTCGCTTGCATGTGTTCGCCGATCGCGGCGCTGGCAGCGGTGCGATTCGACGGTGCTGGCATGGTGGAACAGGCCACGGGCGCCGCAGCGGTGGTCGCACACCAACCACGGATATGCCCGCAGTTCGCGCGGGCATGTGCGCGCGTCTTCGATGCCAATGCCTGGCAAGGTGCCGGCCGCGGATTCCCCAAGGCCTTGCTTAGCCCGGCAGGGTTCGTGGCGCATGCCGATGCAACCCACGGCCGACGTCGCCCGGCCCGGATGCTGCGCCTGCAACGCCAACGTGCGCGACTGCGTAAACTCCACCGCTGGCGCTGCGCCACGTCGGAGGACATGTTGGTCTCGAGCTGGATCCTGTTGCTGGTGTCCCTGGGTTACGCAGCCCTGCTGTTCGGGGTGGCGTGGTGGGGCGATCGCCGTCCGCTGTATCCGGAGCGGCCGTGGCTGCGGCCGGCGGTCTACAGCCTGGCGCTGGCGGTGTATTGCTCGTCGTGGACCTTCTACGGCGCGGTCGGCTCGGCGGTGCGCAATGGCATCGGCTACCTGCCGATCTACCTGGGCCCGCTGCTGTTGCTGCTGTTCGGCTGGCGCATCATCGAGCGGCTGGCACTGATCGCGCGCGCCGAAAATACCGTTTCCATCGCCGATTTCATCTCCTCGCGCTACGGCCGCTCGCGCCGGCTGGCCGCGTTGGTGGCGGTGATCGCGCTGATCGGCATCGTTCCGTACTTGGCGCTGCAATACAAAGCGGTGGCGATGAGCCTGGAAGTGTTGACCGGGCATAGCAGCGCCGGGCGCGGCATCTTCGCCGACCCGGCGTTGTATGTGGCATTGCTGATGGCCTTGTTCGCCACCTTGTTCGGCACCCGCCAGGTCGACGCCACCGAACACCACCGCGGCATGATGCTGGCGATCGCGCTGGAGTCGGTGATCAAACTGGTTGCCATCGTGGCGGTGGGGCTGTTCGCATGGCTGTGGTTGAGCGAGCACCAACTGCATATCGCCGATTCGGCGCGCACGCTGTTCGAGCACACGCCGTCGGTGGGCTTCATTTCGCAGACATTGCTGAGTTTTCTGGCGGTGATCTGCCTGCCGCGCCAGTTCCATGTGGCGGTGGTCGAATGCAGCGATGTCGGCGATATCCGCCGTGCGCGTTGGTTCTTCGGCGCCTATCTGGTGATCATCTCGGCGATGGTGGTGCCGATCGCCTCGGCGGGCATCGCGTTGTTCGGCAAGGGCAGTGCGGTGGTCGACGATGCGGTGGTGCTGGCCCTGCCGCTGAGCCAGGGCAACACGGTGCTGGCGCTGGTGGCGTATGTGGGCGGGTTTTCCGCGGCCACCGGCATGGTGATCGTGGCCAGCATCGCGTTGGCCACCATGGTCAGCAACGACCTGGTGATGCCGGTGCTGCTGCGTCGCCGTGGCAGCGCCGATGCGCGCGCGGCGGTGGCCTCGCGCGTGTTGTGGATCCGACGTGTTGCGATCCTGCTGCTGGCGCTCATTGCCTACGGATATCACCGCAGCGTGGCCAACGACACCACGCTGGCCGCGTACGGATTGATGGCATTTGCCGCGGTAGCGCAATTTGCGCCCGGTGTGATCGGCGGGCTGTATTGGCGTGGCGCCAGCCGCAAGGGCGTGGAGACCGGCATGGCGCTCGGCTTCATGACCTGGATCTACACGCTGCTGCTGCCGGCGGCCACGCGCGCCGGCTGGCTGCAGGCGGACTGGCTGGTGGACGGGCCGTTCGGTATCGCCTGGCTGCAGCCGCAGCAGCTGTTCGGCATGCGCGGCTGGGACCCGCTGGCGCATGGCACGTTCTGGTCGCTGCTGATCAACGTGGGCGCGATGATGCTGGTCTCTGCGCGCTGGCGTCCGGGCGTGGACGAACGCCTGCGTGCCGCGCCGTTCCTGGATCCGTACGCGCAGCGCCCGGCGGTGGCCGGCGAGTGGCCGGGGCATGTGCGGGTTGGCGACCTGCAGGCGCTGGCCGAACGCGTGGTGGGCGAGCGGCATGCGCGGCGCGCGTTCGTGGAGCAGGCGCAATTGCTGGAACGCGAACTGCAGCCGACGGTGGTGGCCGACCGCGCCTGGGTGCAGTTCACCGAACGCCTGCTGGCCGCCTCCATCGGCGCCGCCTCCGCACGCCTGGTGCTGACCAGCCTGTTGCGCGGTTCGGGCATGGAACTGGGCGAAGTGGTGGCGGTGCTGGACGAAGCCGGCCAGGAGCTGCGCTTCAATCGCGAGATTCTGTCCACCACGCTGGAAAACATCAGCGCCGCGGTCAGCGTGGTCGACCCGGACATGCGCTTGACCGCCTGGAACCGGCGTTATCAGCAGTTGTTCGGCTATCCCGATGGCATGTTGTACGTGGGCCGGCCGGTGGCCGACCTGATCCGCTACAACGCCGAGCGCGGCGAACTGGGCGAGGGCGATATCGAAGACCAGATCGATCGCCGGATCCGGCATATGCGCGCCGGCTCGCCGCATGTGTTCGAACGCACCCGCAGCGACGGCAAGGTGATCGAGATGCGCGGTCAGGCGCTGCCGGGCGGTGGCTACGTCACCAGCTACAACGACATCACCGACTACAAGCGCGCCGAACGCGCATTGCTGGACGCCAACGAAAATCTGGAGCAACGCGTGGCCGATCGCTCGCGCGAGGCCGAGCTGGCGCAACAATCCAAGACCCGCTTTCTGGCAGCCATCAGTCACGACGTGTTGCAGCCGCTCAACGCTGCGCGCCTGTTCGCCTCGGCCTTGCGCGAGAGCCTTCAGCACAACGAAGAGCAACGGCATCTGGCCGAACGCGTGGATGCCTCGCTGCGTGCGGCCGAAGAATTGCTCGACGGCCTGCTCGACGTCTCGCGCCTGGATGCCGGTGGGTTGCGTCCCACGGTCGAGGATTTCGACGCCAGCGCGCTGATGCACGAGCTGGCCGCGCAATACGCGCCGGTGGCAGCCAGCCGTGGTCTTCGGCTACAGGTGCATGTGCGCGCGATCTGGGTGCGCAGCGACCGCCGCCTGCTGCGCCGGGTGATGCAGAACTTCCTGGCCAATGCGTTGCGCTACACGCGCCAGGGCCGCATCGTGCTGGGCATGCGTGGGCGCGGGCAGCAGGTGGAGCTGCAGGTGTGGGACACCGGCCCGGGCATTCCCGAGCACCACATGCGGCAGATCTTCGAAGAATTTCGCCGCTATCAGCAGCCCTTCGATTGGGGCGAGCAGGGTCTGGGCTTGGGTCTGTCGATTTGCCAACGCATCTCGCGCCTGCTCGACCACGACCTGAGCGCGCGCAGCCAGGTCGGTCGCGGCAGCATGTTCTCGATCCTGTTGCCGCGTGTGGCGCCGGTTCCGGTGGCACCGCTGTTGCCGGTGACGGCTGCACGTGCATCTCCCAGCGGCGATTCGCTGGCCGGCCTGCGCGTGCTGTGCGTGGACAACGACCGCGAAATTCTCGATGGCATGCGCGCGCTGCTCGGCCGCTGGCAGGTGGAAGTGATCACCGCCAGCACCGTGGACCAGGCGCTGGAACGTGCGCGCGAACAGCCGGACCTGATGCTGGTGGATTACCACCTGCACGACCGCATGGATGGCCTGGACACGCTCGATGCCGTGCAAGCCGCCGCGCCGGCGCCGATCGCCGGCGCCCTGCTTACGGCCGACGGTCGCGACGAACTCAAGCAGCTTGCGCGCGAACGCGGGTATCGGTTGCTGACCAAGCCGGTGAAGCCGGCGTCGCTGCGCGCGTTCCTGAGCGCCTACCACGATGCAAAGACACGCTGACAGGTGCACCTGTGCATCGCGACATGCGGGGATGCACGCCGCAGCGATCACGCATTCCATGATGCCGATCGCGTGCGGTTCGCACGCCCACGCAGCGTAGGAGCGCACCCGGGCGCGATGGCGGCTTTACCAGGAAAACCCGCCGCGCCCAGGTGCGCTCCTACGGCTACGCCGCACCGCCCAGGTGCTCGTAAAGAATCACGCTGCCGACGATCACCAGGATCAATCCACCCAGGATTTCGGCGCGCTTGCCGATCAGATTGCCGAGCGCGCGGCCCAGCATCACGCCGGCAGTGACCATGCTGAAGGTGCACAGGCCCACCACCACCGCCACCACGCCGATGTGCACATCCAGAAACGCCAGGCTGACGCCGACCGCCATCGCATCGATGCTGGTGGCAAAGCCGGTGGTGGCCAAGCCCAGCAAGCCATGCCGTTTTGGCGTCTCGGAGGCTGCATCTTCGGCATCCTCCGGCCCGTTGCGCAGGCCGGCCACGATCATGTGGGTCCCCAATGCGCCCAGCAGCACGAAGGCGATCCAGTGATCGTAGGCAGACACATAACTGGCTGCGGCACGGCCCAGCAGCCAGCCGATCACCGGGGTGATCGCTTCGATGCAGCCGAAGATCAGGCCGGCGCGCAGTGCATCGCGCCACTGCGGCTTGCGCATTGCCGCGCCCTTGCCGATCGCCGCGGCGAACGCATCGGTCGACATCGCAAAACCGATCAACACAATGGAAAAAGGAGACATCGACACTCTCGGGTTGGGCACGGTCACAACGGCATGCGCCCGCGCCAACCGTCGTCGTGCACGCATGCCGCTGGTCTCGCCAAACCGAAACTGGTTGCCTGCACCACGGCGCACTGGCCGAGTATGTTGATGCAGGCGCTTTCGATGCACGAAAGCAGGCTACTCCCCAAGGGGCGCGCAGTGTACCAACGCATTGCCGCGTTCGGTGCGTTTGCACTGCACGCGAAGGTCGGTCTGATCTTTATAGCCGTGGCTATGCGGGCGCATCCTGGTCGCCCTGCGGCGGTGTTCCATCACCCCGCAGCAAGGCGCGCACCACGTCCATTTCCGCGTCGCGACCGTCTTGCAGATCCTGCGCCGTGATGTGCACGGGCACATCGGGCAATACGCCGCGATCCGGTTGGGCGCTGATCGGAAACTGCCCAACCACTGGCAGGTCCACTTCGATCTGCGAGTTGGGCAGATGCAGGAAGAAAAAAGCACTGCCGTTGATGCCACGCAGGTTGCCGCCGGTGGGCTGGCCGACCAGCGTGGCCAGGCCGTTGCGCTGCACCTGTTGTGCAAACTCGAAGGTGGCCGAGCTGTTCTCGGCACTGGTCAACACGAAGACCTGGCCGGCGAAGTGCGGCGTGCGCAGTGGCAGGTACGCTTGCGCCGCTGCGCCGCGTGGAGAATCGAGTGCGTAGAAACGCGCGTCGTAGGCGCGCGCACGCGTGCCCCAATCGCGGAAGGAGCGATCCCAGGTCGTGACAGACGATGCCAACGCATCGGGCAGGCGCCGATAGCGCACCAAGTTGCGCACGGGCGGCACGGCCACTTCGCCTGCGGCCAGATAACCAAGCAGCACGCTGCCCACATCCAGCCCGCCCTAGTTGCCACGCAGATCGATCACCAGCGCACGCACGCGGCGCTCGGCAAGGCGAGCGAAGCTGCGCGCCAAGAAGGCGTGCCAGTCCCAGCGGCTCTCATAGAGCGCCCAGTCCGGCATGCGCAGGATCGCCAGATCGGTCGAGTCCATCGTCAGCGTCCATGCCGGTGCTGCGCTGTCGCGTGCACGCTGGGGCGCCATTGCATTGCGCTGCGCCGCGTCGATGCCGCTGACCCGCAGCGCGCGTGGCGCGTTCGCTCCCGGCGTGCGGACCTGCAGCATCGGGTTGGCGGAAATCTGTGGGAACAGCATCGGCAGGTACACATCGAATGCCTCGATGCGTGCAAACCCCTGCAGCTCCATCTGGGCAACGCGCTTGGCATCGTTGCTGCCGTCCGCGCGTGCCACGCTCATCAGGGCCGCCAGAATCTGCGCGCTGGCAACGCCATCGATCGACAGCACTTCAGTGCCGGGGACCAGGCCGGGCTGATCCGAGCCATTGCGGCTGATGACCATGCGGCCTTGCAGCCAGCGGAAGTGAAACGGGAGCAGCCGCTCGCCGGGGAACAGGGCCTGCTGGATCGGCGCGGGTTGATTGACGAAATTGGGGAAGCTGTGGCCGCAGCGCACGCTGGCTGTCAGGCGCGAAATGGCCAGATAGGCCTGGCCGAGCGTGGCGCCGTGTGCCAGTTCGGCGCGCAGCGCGGCGAAGCGTTGCGCAACCTGCGGCTCGGTAGCGTAGCGGTACAGGCCCGGATGCAACGCCGCATAGGCCTGTTGAAGCACATCGACATCGGCCAGCAGCGCCGGGCCCGACAGCGGGCTGTCCCTGCTCAACGGCGGCGTTGGCGGGGCGGCCCACGCCGGGCACATGGGCAAGCACAGCACGCACCATGACAGGACGCGCCACAACGGCAATGGGTGGGGGCGGATGCGCGGGGACATGGCAACTCCTTGGCAAGAGTCGAGACAATTCCCAACCGCACGGCGGCATGCGCCTCAAATGCCCAATCGCCAAGCGATTTTCAGGATATGGGACGTTGCGTGCGCCGGTAATCGCTGGGCGTGCAGCCAACCTGCGCCCGAAACACCCGGTTGAAGCTGGCCTTGGAGCCGAAGCCGACCGCCAGCGCGATGGACAGGATGTCCTCGTTGCCCGCCAGCAAACGCCGTGCCTCGGCAATGCGCAGCGCGTTGACGAAGGCGCTGAAGCTCAGCCCCAGCCCCTCGTTGAGCGCTCGCGAGAGGTAATTGCTGTTGGTGCCAATGCGGCGCGCCAGCTCGGGCAGGGTGAGGTTCGGCTCGCGCCACCAGCCGTGCGCGCCGACTTCGGCGGCGACGCGTTGACCCAGTGCCTGCCAGTCCTTCTCCGGCGCCGCGGGCTGTGGGCAGGCGGGCGCGGGCAGGTCCGACACAGGCATTTGCGGGTCCAGCATCTGCGCCGCGTCGCGCTGCGGATAGTGCGCGCGCGCATGTCGCCAACCTTCCAGCCCCAGGTAGTAGACCAGGGCGGCGGTGGCCAGATACCGCGGGAACTCGTCGAAGTACGACAGGCGATGCCATAGGCGGTCGCTGGCGGTAAAGCCCAGCCGCAACGCCACCAGCAACGAAGCGGCCAGCAGAAAGCCGCGCAGCCACGGCAGCCGCAGTTCCTCGCGCGCGCTGCTGTGGTGCTCCAGCCAGCGTTGATAGGCCAGGTACTCGCGCCAGGCCAGCGCCAGGTACACCGCCAGCGAGGCCAGCACCAGGGCATCTTGCAGCGGGGCGATCCAGGGTACCTGGACAGCGGCGTTCCAGGCCCACTTGCGTTGCAGCGGCCAGGTGAACAGCCAGGTGTAGTAAGCGCCTTGCAGCAGCGCCGGCAGCAGATGCAGCGCCCAGCGCGGTGGCAACTGCTGGCGTGCCAGTTGGCGCACGTAGAGCCACACCAGCGGGCCGATGGCCAGCTCCCAGAACAGCGGTGCGTAGGTAAGGTCCGGGTAGGCGTCGTAGGCGCCGGCATAGCCGAGCGTGTAGGGCGTGATCAGCGCCACCACCACCAGCAGCAACGCCGCCAGGCAGCGGTTGGCGATGCGGTTGACCGACGTCAGCAGCAACAGGCCCGCACCGAGCACGCCATGCGCGCTGCCGAGCAGCAGGATGGTGCTCCACATCCCGAAGGTGATGCTGGACATGCGATCCCGCGTGGTCGATCGCGCCGAGTATAGAGGCCAACGGCGGCGGCGCCGTTCCGGCCACGGTGGCGCGGCCTTCGCTCGGTGTGCGGCTAGTGCAGCGCGCCGGAAATCTCGGCGGTTGCCGCGCACAGGGCCTGCAACGCCGCTTGCGGGCTCACCAGCGCAGGGCGCCGTTCGATGAAGGGCACCGTGAGCGTGTAGGTGGCGCTGCCGCGTTGCAGGATCGGGGCAGTCAGGTCGACCACGCCCACCACCGCCTCGCTGGGCTGCATGGCATAGCCATCGCGGCGCGCCTGCGCGGCGGCGGCCAGGAACTGCGCGCGCTCGAACGGCACATCGCTGGCCTCGAGCATGTCCAACCAGCGCGCCTGCACCTCCGGCTGCTGGAAGGCGAACAGCACCAGCCCGGAGCTGGAATGCGTCAACGGGCGACGATGCCCCGGGCGTACCACCAGGCCCAGGTCGCTGGGCACGTCCATTTGCGCGATCACCACGATCTGGTCGCCGGACGGCGCAACCAAGTGGCACGGCTGGTAGATCGCATCGGACAGGCGCCGCATCACCGGCAGTGCGGCCTCGCTGATGCTCTGCACGTGCGGCTGCTGCATCCCGAGCATGAACAAGCGGTTGGTCAGCACGTAGTCGCCTTCGCCATCGCGGGTGAGGTAGCCGCGCTCTTCCAGCACCTGCAGCATGCGGAAGATTTCCCCGCGCGAGCGCCCGATGCCCTGCGAGATCGCGCCCATGCTCATCGGCTGCGCCTGGCGGGCGAGCAATTCCAGGATGTCCAGCCCCTTGTCCAGGGCGGGTGCGCGGTACTTGGCGGGTGCGGTGCTCATCCGTTTGCGGGTCCAGGCAAGGTGCGGCGCGCCAGGGTACAGGCATCGCAGGCACGGCGGCGGTGGAAGTCTCTTCGTGCAAATATAAACAAAGATTTTATATCTGCATGGCGCTGGCCTGCGCAGTACGCTCGCTCGATTGCAACGCAAGCGCCACAGCCTTGGGAGGGGAACGGTCGCATGCATCACAGTGACATTGCCGCGTCGCCGCGCGGCAACCTGGCGCGCACCGCCATGGTTCCCCTGTTGTTGATCGTCAGCCTGTTCTTTCTATGGGGCATGGCCAACAACCTCAACGACATCCTGATCAAGCAGTTCAAGAAGGCGTTCGAGCTGACCGACCTGCAGGCCGGGCTGGTGCAGAGCGCCTTTTACATGGGCTATTTCGTGTTTGCGATGCCGGCGGCGATGTTCATGCGCCGCTACAGCTACAAGGCCGCGGTGGTGCTGGGCCTGCTGTTGTACGCATGCGGCGCGTTCCTGTTCTATCCGGCCGCGCAAGTGCACACCTACTGGCTGTTCCTGCTGGCGCTGTTCGTGATCGCCAGCGGGCTGGCATTCCTGGAAACCACGGCCAACCCGCTGGTGACCGTGCTAGGTCCGGCCGATGGCGCGGCGCTTGAACCTTGCGCAGGCGTTCAACCCGCTGGGCTCGATCACCGGCGTGCTGGTCGGCCAGCATTTCATCTTCTCCGGCGTGGAGCACACCCCGGCCGAGCTGGCCGCGATGGCGCCGGCCGCGCGCGAGGCGTTTTTCGCCACCGAATCGGCAGCCGTGCAGACGCCCTACCTGATCATCGGTGCGGTGGTGGTGCTGTGGGCGATCCTGATCGCGCTGGTGCGCTTTCCCAGCGGCGCGCCGGAGGCAGGCACCGGCGCCGCGCCCAGGCGCGCACGCTTTGGCGAATTGCTGCGTAACCGCCTGTTCGTGTTTGCGGTGGTGGCGCAGTTCTTCTACGTGGGCGCGCAGGTCGGCATCTGGAGTTACCTGATCCGCTATCTGCAGGACGCAGTGCCCGGCACGCCGGAGAAGACCGCTGCGACCTATCTCACCATCTCGCTGGTGCTGTTCATGGCCGGCCGCTTCATCGGCACCGCGCTGTTGCGCTATCTGGCACCTGCCAAGCTGTTGGCAAGTTTTGCCGTGATCAATCTGGTCCTGTGCGCGGTGGCCATCGCACTGCCGGGGTGGACCGGCTTGTATGCACTGGTGGCGGCGAGCGTGTTCATGTCGGTGATGTTCCCGACCATTTTTGCGCTGGGCCTGGACGGCATGCACGACGATGCCCGCAAGCTGGGCTCGTCCATGCTGGTGATGTCCATCATCGGCGGTGCCCTGCTCACGGCGGTGATGGGCGCGGTGTCGGATATGGCCGGCATCCACTGGGCGATGGTTGTGCCGGGTGCGTGCTTTGCGGTGATTTTGTCGTTCGCGTTGCGCGCCCGTCGCGTGGCGCCCGTGGTTGCAGGAGCCTGAGCATGCCGCGTCTTTGCTATGTGTTGGACCTGCACGACGATGCGGACTTGATCGCCGAATACGAGCGCTGGCATCAACCCACCGAGGTGTGGCCGGAAGTGGTGGCTTCCCTGCAGCAGGCCGGCATCCAGGAACTGGAGATCTTTCGCAGCGGCGACCGGTTGGTGATGCTGATGCAGGTCAGCGAGGACTACGATCCGGCCGCCAAGGCCGCGCGCGATGCAGCCGACCCGCGTATCCAGGCATGGGAGCAGTTGATGTGGCGGTTCCAGAAACCGCTGCCCGGCAGTGCGCCGGGCGAGAAATGGCGGCAGGCCGGGCGGATCTTTGCGCTGAGTGAGGCGATCGACGCGCAGCGCTAAGAGCGCCCTCATCCGCCCTGCGGGCACCTTCTCCCGCAGGCGGGAGAAGGGCGTGCTCCGCGTTGGGCCAGGCGTGGCGGGTTTAGGCAGCCAGCCATTGGTTGTTCTGCACGGCCGAAAGCTCAGGCCCAGACGTGTCAATCCGAATTGCCGAGCGGTCCCGGACCGCTTCCTTCTCCCGTGCGCGGGAGAAGGGTGTGCTCCGCGTTGGTCCAGGCGTGGCGGGTTTAGGCAGCCAGCCATTGGTTGTTCTAGAAGGCCGAAAGCTCAGGCCCAGACGTGTCAATCCGAATTGCCGAGCGGTCCCGGACCGCTTCCTTCTCCCGCGCGCGGGAGAAGGGCGTGCTCCGCGTTGATCCAGGCGCGGCGGGTTTAGGCAGCCAGCCGGTGGTTGTTCTAGAAGGCCGAAGCTCGGGCCGAGACGTGTCAATTCGAATTGCCGAGCGGTCCCGGAACCGCTTCCTTCTCCCGCGCGCGGGAGAAGGTGCCCGAAGGGCGGATGAGGGGACGCGCGCTCAGGTCTTCGCGCTGGCCGCCAGATCCTCTACCCAGAAGCGTCCGCCCGGATAGCTGAACTCCGCGATCGAGGCGGCGTGCATTTCTGCGGAGAAGCCCGCCGCTTCCGGGGCGAGATAGCGGCCGTGGCGAATGCGCACCGGGTCCAGGAAATGCTGGTGCAGGTGGTCGACGAACTCGATCGCGCGGTCTTCCATCTTGCCGGTGATGGCCACGAAATCGGCCATTGCCAGATGCTGCACCAACTCGCACAGACCGACACCGCCGGCGTGCGGAAACACGCGCACGCCGAACTTGGCGGCCAGCAGCAGGATGGCGAGGTTCTCGTTGACCCCGCCCACGCGCGCGGCATCGATCTGGATCAGGTCCACCGCACCGGCCTGCAGCAACTGCTTGAACACCACCCGGTTCTGCGTGTGCTCGCCGGTGGAGACCGGCACCGGCGCGATGCCTTGGCGGATGGCGGCATGGCCGAGCACGTCGTCCGGGCTGGTGGGTTCTTCGATCCAGGCGATGTCGAATTCGGCCAGCTGGCGCATCCAGTCGATCGCCGGGCCCACGTCCCAGCGTTGGTTGGCATCGACGGCCATGGCGATGTCCGGGCCGATCGCTTCGCGTGCCAGGCGGCAGCGACGGATATCGTCGCGCACGTTGGCGCCGACCTTGAGCTTGATGGTGCGGAAGCCGTCGGCCACCGCTTCCTTGGCCAGCCGCACCAGCTTTTCGTCGGAGTAGCCGAGCCAGCCAGGCGAGGTGGTGTAGGCGGGGTAGCCCTGTTCGATCAGCGTGGCGATACGTTGCGCGCGCTGCGGCTGCGCATTGCGCAGGATCGCCAGCGCCTCGTCGCGGGTGAGCACGTCGGTGAGGTAGCGGAAGTCGATGGTGTCGACCAACTGCTCGGGCGTGAGTTCGGCAATGAAGCGCCACAACGGTTTTTTCGCCGCGCGTGCGGCCAGGTCCCATGCGGCGTTGATGACAGCGCCGATGGCCATGTGCATCACGCCCTTTTCCGGGCCCAGCCAGCGCAGCTGCGAATCGTTGGTGAGCCGGCGCGCGAACGCGCCCAGATCGGCGATGACGTCTTCCACCCGCAAGCCGACCACATGCTCGGCCAGTGCTGCCACCGCAGCGGTCTGCACGTCGTTGCCGCGGCCGATGGTGAACACCAGGCCGTAACCGGCCAGGTCATCGGCCGCATCGGTGCGCAGCACGACGTAGGCCGCCGAGTAATCGGGATCGGGATTCATCGCGTCCGACCCATCCAACTCGCGCGAGGTGGGGAAGCGGACGTCGTGGGTTTCGAGGGCGATGATGGTGCGCATGAAAATCCTGGGCGGTGAAGGGTGGAAGAAGAACGGACCGACAAGAACGGAAACAGGGAATTGATCTAGCCCATCTCCTATCGGGAGAGGGGTTGGGGTGGAGGGTGCGAACGCGTAGCGACGGTTGTGTTGACGCATGGCAGGGCCCCTGCGTTTGAAACTCGAATCACTGAATCGATTGCACGACAAACTGCGTATCGCCATCGAAGCGCTACAACGTTTGGACATTCAATGCGGGCGCCCACTCGCTAAAGACCTGCTGATGATTCGTTAGCACCAGCATCGAGGTAGCAAACCAACAAACAGCGGCATTGCGTCGATTTGCGCGACGACGTGGCACCTCACCCTCACCCCAACCCCTCTCCCGGTGGGAGAGGGGCTTGAGCTGCAGCGCGTACCCATGGTTGCTCGGCGACGTCTACGGTTGTTGTTCGGCTTTTGCTGCAAAAGAAGGGTCTGGGTGGTGGAGCGCAACGCGTCAACACGCTTTCAATTCGGTAACCCTCTCCTGCCGGCACGCAACCTCACCCCGCATCGCGTGGATGCGCCACCACCGGCTGACGTTGGCGACCCAGGCCTTCGATCTCCAGCTCCATCACATCGCCCGGCTTGAGGTAGACCGGTGGCTTCTGGCCCAGGCCCACGCCCGGCGGCGTGCCGGTGCTGATCACATCGCCGGGCATCAGCGTCATGTAGCGGCTGATGTGGCTGACCAGTTCGGCCACGCCGAACACCATCGTGCGGGTGCTGCCGTTCTGGTAGCGGTGACCGTTGACCTCCAGCCACATCGACAGGTTCTGCGGGTCGGGGATCTCGTCGCGGGTGACCAGCCACGGGCCGATCGGGCCGAAGGTGTCGGCGCTCTTGCCCTTGACCCACTGGCCGCCGTGTTCGAGCTGGAATTCGCGCTCGGACAGGTCGTTGATCACCGCATAGCCGGCGACATGGTCCAGCGCTTGGTCCACCGACACATCGCGCGCCACATCGCCGATCACCACGCCCAGCTCCACTTCCCAATCGCTCTTCACCGACCCGCGCGGAATGATCACCGTGTCGTTGGGACCGCACACCGCGGTGGTGGCCTTCATGAAAAGAATCGGCATCTTGGGCACGTCCATGCCCGATTCGGCGGCGTGGTCGGCGTAGTTCAAGCCCACACAGATGAACTTGCCGATGCGGCCTACCGCAGCGCCGTAACGCACGTCGCCTTCGATCACCGGCAGCGCAGAGACATCCAGCGCGCGCAGCTTGTCCACGCCGGCATTGGTGAGATGCTCACCGGCGACATCGTCGATCACACCGCTGAGGTCGCGGATGCGGCCTTCGCTATCGATCAGGCCAGGGCGTTCGTGGCCTTCGGCGCCAACACGTACGAGTTTCATGCAGTCTTCCTTTGTAGGGGAGGAGTGGAGCGGCCAATTACACGTCGCAGGCGGGTGCGGAAGGTGCGCTCGGAGGAATATGGATGATGCATGCTGCAAACAGCGGTGACGCCAGGTGTGGAAGAGCGTTTTTTGTCAGCGCGCAACGCGCGATAAAACCCTGGCGAGCGTGAGTGCGCCTGGCGGCTGCACTCTCGTTCGCCAGCGGTGCTCAGTTCGACCAGCCGCCATCGATGATGTGGGTCTGGCCGGTGGTGAACGACGATTCGTCCGAAGCCAGGTACACCACCAGCTGCGCAATCTCGCGCGGGTCGCCCAGGCGGCCCATCGGCTGGCGGTCGGTGAAGCTCTTCCACACCGCCTGTTCGTCGCCGCCCAGGGCCTTGACGCGCTGGCCCAGCGACGGCGTCTTGATGGTGCCCGGGCAGATCGCGTTGCAACGCACGCCCTGCGCCACGTAGTCGGCCGCAATCGCCTTGCTCAGCCCGATCACCGCGGCCTTGGTCACGCCGTACACGAAGCGGTTCGGCACACCCTTGATGCTGGAGGCCACCGAGGACATGTTGATGATGCTGCCGCGGCCGCGTTCGAGCATGCCCGGCAACACCGCCTTGCAGGTGTAGTACATCGCATCGACGTTGATCGAGAACGAACGGCGCCATGCCGGCTCGTCGCAATCGAGAATGCTGCCCTGATGCACGAAGCCGGCGCAGTTGAACAACACATCGAACGGGCCATGCGCAGCGATCAATGCATCGATTGCTGCAGCGTCGGTCACGTCGAGCAGGTGAGTGGTGATGGCGTCCGATTCGGTGGCCAGCGCCTGCAAGGCCGCAGCGTCGATGTCGGTGGCGATCACCTGTGCGCCGGCGCGTGCGCAGGCCAGCGCGCTTTCGCGACCGATGCCGGCCCCGGCGGCGGTGATCAGGCAACGCTTGCCCTGCAGGCGGGTGTTGGGAGTGGTGGAGATCGAGACAGTCATACCGATGAGGTTCCGTGGGTGGGGGCCGCCGGCCGTGGCAGACGATAGAACGTGCGTGCGTTGTCGCCGAAGATGGCTGCCGCGTGCTCGGCGGCATGCCGGGTGACGAGTTGCTGGGCAAGCGCGAACCAGTGCGCGTAATCGGCGCGCAAGGTCAGCACCGGCCAGTCGCTGCCCCAGAGCAGCCGCTGCGCGCCGAAGCGGGCGAACAGGTGCGCCACATACGGCTCCAGCGCGTCCACGCCCGCGCCGCGCGCGGCTTCGGTCAGCAGGCCGGAGAGTTTGCAATGCACATTGGGATGCTGGGCCAGTGCGGCCATGCCGGCGGCCCAGGCGACGAATTCGCCGGCCGCAATCTGCGGTTTGCCGCCGTGATCGACCACCACGCGCAAGCCCGGATGGCGCTTCAGGCGTGCCTGCAGTGCCGGTACATGGGCGGCACGAATCAATGCGTCGAAGGCCAGATCGTGCGCCAGCAGGGCATCGAAGGCGGCATCCAGGGCAGGACTGGCCAGCCAGTGCACGTCGGCGATGTCCTGCACCATCGGGCGCAGGCCCTTGAGCACGCCGCCGCCGGCGCGCACCAAGGCGCCGATGCGTGCAGCCGCATCGGGTGCGGCGAAATCCACCCAGCCCACCACGCCGGCAATGCGCGCATCGTCGCGGGCCAGCTCGAACAGGTAGCAGGTCTCGGCCTCGGTGGTGGCCGCCTGCACCACCACCACGTGATCGACATTGGCCGCGTCCAGCGCAGCGCTGACGTCATCCGGGCCGAAGTCGCGGTACAGCGGCGCCAGCTCCGGCGTCAGCCAGTGGTAATCGCCACGGGCCAGGTGCCAGAAGTGCAGGTGCGCGTCGACCCGGCTCATGGCGTGGGCAGCTCCGCTGCGAGCAGACCCTCATCGCGCAGGCGTTGCCACAGTGCCGATGGCACCGGAGCGGCAAGCCGCGTGGCAGCCGATCGCACTTCGGCCACGCTGCGCATGCCGGCCACCACCGTGGTCACCGCCGGGTGCGCCAGCGGGAACTGCAAGGCAGCCGCACCGATATCCACCTCGAACGCCGCGCAGGCCGCGTACAGCCGCTGCGCATGCTGCAGCGTTGCGGTGTCGACCGGGGCGTAGTTGTAGGTGGCGCCGGGGCCGCGTGCGTCGCTCAGCAGGCCGGAGCTGTACGGGCCGGCCGACAGGATCGCCACATTGCGTTGCTGCGCCTGATCCAGCAGCGCACGCGCGCCGTGCTGTTCCAGCAAGGTGTAGCGGCCGGCCAGCATCACGCAGTCGAGCGGAAAGCGCGGCAACACCTCCAGTGCCACGTCCTGCTCGTTGACGCCCAGCCCGATCGCCCCGCAGGCACCGGCCGCCTTCAGCTCCGCCATCGCCGGCAAGGCCTCCTCCAAGGCCTGGCGCAGGACGTTGGCGTGGTTGTCGCCGTGGGTGAGCGCACCGATGTCGTGCAGCAGCACGTCGATGTAGTCGGTGCCCAGGCGCTGCAGGCTGGAGTCGAACGCGCGGCGGACGCCGTCGGCGCTGTAGTCGAACTCGGCACGCCGCCCGGCCACCGCAAAGCCATCGCGGCCGGCAACGGCGTGGGCATCGTCGTAGACGCAACGGCCAACCTTGGTCGACAGCGTGTAATCCGCGCGCGGCACGCCGGCCAGGCCACGCCCCAGGCGCGCTTCGCTCAGCCCGTAGCCGTAATAGGGCGCGGTATCGAAATGACGGATGCCGGCCTCGAACGCGCCTGCAACCGCTGCCAGTGCGTGCGCTTCATCCACTTCCGCATACAGGTTGCCGATCGGGGCCGCACCGAAGCCCAGTGCAGACAGCTGCACGTCGGTGCCGCCCAGGCGCTGCCGTGCCACGCCGCTCATACGCGCCGCTCCACGAGCAGGGCGCAGGGGCGGGCGCTTGAAGAATCCGTAGAACAGAAGCTGAGCATTGCAACGTCCACCATCCGGCAGGTGCCGGACTGTTCGCATATGAATATGGCAATCATCAATGAACAGATCACGCTGCAGTGCAGCATAGCGCTGGCCTGGGTGTGCGCATCGTCGTCGAGGCCGGCGGCGCTATGTCGGATTTCGCACATGGCATGACCAGTTCCTATAACGCCCCGCCTGCGGTTGCGGCATGAAAGCCGGTGCGGCTAGATACCTGCCTTCTTCGACGAACCTGGCGCATGGCAGACACGACACGGCGGGATTTGTTCAAGGGGCTGGCTGCCGGCGCACTGGTCGCACCGCTGGCGGCTGCGCCCCAGGCGTCGGCGACACGGTGCGCACGCACGCCACAGTGGGCGCGCGGTGTGGAGGGGCAGCGCAAGGCGGATCTGGGCGACGGCACCTATCTCAATCCCATCGTGGCCGGCGATCACCCCGACCCCACCATCCTCAAGGATGGCGACGACTACTACATGACGTTTTCGTCGTTCTTTTCCTACCCGGGCATCGTGCTGTGGCATTCCACCGATCTGGTCAACTGGACCCCGATCGGCCCGGCGTTGCATCAGGAGCTGGGCACGATCTGGGCGCTGGACCTGTGCAAGCACAACGATCGCTACTACATCTACATCCCGGCCAATCCGGACGACACCGGCTGGTCGATCTTCGTGATCTGGGCCGACGACATCCGCGGGCCGTGGAGCGCACCGATCGACCTGAAGATCGCCGGCTGCATCGATCCCGGTCACGTGGTCGGCGAAGACGGCAAGCGCTATCTGTTCGTCAACGGCATCCGCAAGATCCGCCTGCGCGATGACGGCCTGGCCACCGACGGGCCGCTGGAACCGGCCTATGCGCCGTGGCGTTATCCCGACCACTGGGTGGTGGAGAATTTCGCGCCCGAAGGCCCCAAGCTGACCTGGCACGATGGCTGGCTGTACCTGGTCACCGCCGTTGGCGGCACCGCCGGGCCGGTGACCGGGCACATGGTCATCGCCGCGCGTTCGCGCTCGGTGCATGGGCCGTGGGAGCACTGCCCGCGCAATCCGCTGGTGCGCACCCAATCGGAGCAGGAGCCGTGGTGGTCGCGCGGGCATGCCACGCTGGTGGAAGGGCCGCGCGGCGACTGGTGGATGGTCTATCACGGCTACGAAAACGGCTTTCGCACGCTGGGGCGGCAGACCTTGCTGGAGCCGATCGAGTGGACGGCCGACGGCTGGTTTCGCGCCACTGGCGGCGATCTGTCCAAACCACTACGCACACCGGCACGCGTGCCTGCCGGCGGCATGGCGCCGGCGACGGGGTTGGCCTTGTCCGACGATTTTTCCAGCGACAGGTTCGGCACCCAATGGAGCCTGCATGCGCCCAAGCCCGGCGAACAGGCGCGGGTGCGGCGTGCGCACAAGGCGCTGACGCTGGCCTGTGCGGGCAGCTCGCCGATCGACAGCACGCCCCTGACCTGCGGCGTGCCCGATCGCGCCTACATGGCAGAGCTGACGCTGGAACTGGTCGGCAATGCCGAAGGCGGCATGGTGTTGTTCTATAACCACAAGGCCTTCGTCGGCATCGGCTTCACTGCCGACACCATGAAGACCTACGAATATTCGGAAGAACTGGTGTGGGCACGCGCGCCCAATACGCATCGGCGCATACGCGTGCGGTTGACCAACGACCACCAGATCGTGAGTTTCGACTACTCCTTCGACGACGGCCGGCAGTGGACGCGTCACCCCACCCGCATGGAAGTGTCCGGATTCCATCACAACGTGTTCGGCGGTTTTCTGAGCCTGCAACTGGGCGTATACGCCGCGCAACAAGGCCACGTGGTGATGCGCGACTTCCGTTATCGCGCGCTGGGCTGAGTGGCGCGGCACGCCACGCACCGACACCTTCAGACGGCGAGGCCCGGAGGGACCTCGCCGTCAGGCGGAACAGCGGCGATCAAAACGGTGCGTGCAGCGTCAGCAGAAGGCGGGCGGTGCGCAGAAGCGGAAGATGCGCGTGCAACACGCTGCTTCCGTCCACCGGCCGCTTCCGTTTGGCAGCGACACAGTCGCTTTGTCGCCGGCGGTTAACCGCAGCAGTAGCAGACGTTGCCCTGGCCCAGGTCGCCGCCGAATTCCGGACACTCGGCTTTGCAGGCCCATGCACTACACGATTCGACTTTCGGCTGTGCGTTATCGACCGCCATCACCTGGAAGGCACCGAACCCGGTACTGGCCAGAAAGGTCGCTGCCATCAACGCACTACGCAAGCTTACCCAACGCTTCTTCATGCATTACTCCTTCACCGTTGCAAAAGCCGCTGGCGCGTCCGTGCGGCGCAAGGCGGCAACGAGGTCCTGCACCCGCTCCGTGGTATCGAAAATGCCAAGATGCGAATGACGCACGCGCCCCTCCCCATCGATGGCCATCAGCAGCGGCACATTGCGTGCGCGGAACAGCATCAGCGCGCGACGATCGGTCAACGTGACCACCGGGAAATCGAAACCGTGCACATGGGCGTAGCGCGCCGCCTGCGCCGCATCGCAATGGCACACGCCCAACAGCTGCGGCCGGCCGGGAAGGTTGGCCTGCAGCTCCCGCGCTGCCCGCAGCACGGTCGGTGCCGAGCGCTGGCAGTACGGGCAGGTGGTGGTGAAAAAGAACAGCACCTGTGCCGGCCCCTGCGACGCACCGAGCAGATGTCGCCGGCCATCGCCATCGGTCGCTTCGATACGCGGCACGTACATGCCGTCATACGGCGTGCTGATGCGCGTCTGCAGCCACTGCTGCTGCACGCGTAGCTGCCGGTTCTGCCACGCCAGCACCGCAATCAATGCACAGGCCACCAGCAGGCCCATCCAGAGCCAGGGGAAACGTCGCGCCATGCCAGCTCCAAAGCGTCCTGGGTGCTCGAGCCTTGCCCAGGCATTAGCTCATGGTCAATGGTGATATCGACAACTGCGATGTCGCACGGTATGCGGTTGTGGATGCGATCACGCCCCCGCGCTTGGGCTTGTCACTGAAGCAGGGTGTCGCGATCGGCATTTGCGCAATCAGCGCATCGTGGAAGGGTGCAATGCGGCGTTGGCATGGGCAAGCGCGTGGAAGCTGGGATGACGTTGCGCGAGCGCGCACAACGTTTTCGCCACCACTAGCGAGCGCGACCTGAGCGTGCCGGTGGTCTTTCTGATACTGCCGATGTACTGCCGAATGGCCGACAACAAGGCACTGAGCGATTTCAAACTCTGGGGCCGACGGCAACCCGGCTGCCACCGCGCGCAAGCTGGTTATGCTGCTAAATGACGGCAGCAGGAGCTCCACCGCGTTCGCCGCCACCGGCTGGACCCAGGACAATGTCGCCGCCTTTACCGCACCGGCCACGCCGCCGAACGGACGCAAACCGCTGCCCGCACTGGGTCGATGGCGATGGGCCGGCGCGATTCACGCTTAATGCCTACTTCGTCTGGCAGCAGGAATTTCCTGCCAAGGTCAGAGTGCAGATCCGCCACACCTCTATATCCAGCCTGTCCATCAACGTCCCGCAGCCCAGCAGGGAGTGGCTGGAGTCATATGCAAAGACACCTGTATCGAACCGACGACCCAGGCCAGCATGCAGCGTCGTGAGGACAAGGACGGTCTGGAATGGACCAACCTGTGCTACGTGCGCACGAACGGCAACCACTGGAACGGCCCGATCAAGCAGGCAACAGCCTGCGTTGAGGCCGGCATGCTGGCGCAGGCACGATTGCACCGGCGCGCGCAGCGTTTGCTGCCCGCCGGCATCGAGACGGTGGCGCTGCTTCCACGCACTCGCCGTCGCTGCGGGCCGTGCCCGGCGCGTCGTACAGCACCAACCAGGTGGGAATCTTGCCCGCCAAGTTGCCTGGGGGTCCGGCTGACCATTCGCAAGCAGGCGGCCAGCGCCATCCCGAGCGTGTGCCTGGATGGCGAACTGAAAAAGTCGACCCGCTGACCTTCCAGTTCACGCAGGCCAACTTCGAGCCGATGCGCGAGTTGCACGTGCTGTTGGTGCGCGCGCCGGAATAGGGGCACGGCCTGAAAAGTGCAGGAACGCGCTGCGCGCGATACCGCACTACCGATAACGCCCTCGCGCCCGGGTGCGCTCCTACCGCGGTGCCGGAGCGTGCGATGTAGTGCAGCGCATCGGGTGACTCGGATGGATGCCGGGTCAGGCGCAGGCGCGCACCCGGGCGCGATGAAGTGTTCCCTAGACGCCCAACGCAGGACGTCCGGCGCGACTCATTCCTCTTCCGGCGGCGGCAGCACGATGCCGTCGGCATCGATGGCGAGTTTGCCGGCCATCAGCACTGCCTGGGTGCGATTGGTGACGCCGAGCTTGCGCAGGATCGCGGTGACGTGGGCCTTGATGGTGGCTTCGGACACGCCCAGGTCGTAGGCGATCTGTTTGTTGAGGCGCCCGGCACCCAGCATCTGCAACACGCGAAATTGCTGTGGCGTGAGATCGCGCAGACGCTGGCCAACCTCGCGTTCCTCGCTATCGGTCGGCGGCAGGTTTTGCGCTTCGGCCGGGATCCAGCGCTCGCCATCGAGCACGGTGGCCAGCGCGCGCCCGATGGTGTCCGAATCGGCGGATTTGGGAATGAAGCCGAACGCACCGTGGTCGATCGCGCGCCGCATCACGGTGGGCTCTTCGCGTGCGGAGACCACCACCACCGGCAACTGCGGATGCAGCGAGCGCATGTGCACCAACGCGCTGAATCCCTGCGCGCCAGGCATGTTGAGATCCATCAGCAGCAGATCGGCGTCCGGCTGCGCATCGGCCAGGGTGTATAGCGCATCCACGTTATCGGCTTCGAATAGTTCTACCCCCGGCATCACGCGCTGCACCGCCCCGCGCAAGGCTTCACGGAACAGGGGATGGTCGTCGGCGATGAGCAGGGTGGTCATTGGGGAGCCGGGAATCGGGAGTGGGGAATCGGGAAATCAAGAGCAGCCCAGAAGCAGGCAAGCAAGCAGCAACTAACGAGGGCACAGGCAGCACACGACAACAAAAGAAGTAACGAACGAATTGAGTGGGGTGGCGTTGGAGGAAATCAGTTGACGACGATGGCAGCGCAGCAAGGAGATTCGCTTCCGACGAATCCCCATCCCCATCCCACGCTCAGCAACCAGGGAACCGCTCTACCGATTCCCTACTCCCGATTCCCCATTCCCAGCGCGTCAGCGCGCCAGGCGCTCGTTGACCAGCGAATCCACCACCGACGGATCTGCCAGCGTGGAGGTGTCGCCAAGCTGGTCGGGCGCGTTCTCGGCGATCTTGCGCAGGATGCGGCGCATGATCTTGCCCGAGCGGGTCTTGGGCAGGCCCGGCGCCCACTGCAGGTGGTCGGGCGAGGCGATCGGGCCGATCTCCTTGCGCACCCAGCTCACCAATTCCTTGTGCAGGTCCTCGCTCGGGGTTTCGCCGGCGATCAGGGTGACATAGGCATAGATGCCCTGGCCCTTGACGTCATGCGGGAAGCCCACTACGGCCGCTTCGGCGACCTTGGGGTGCGAGACCAGCGCGCTTTCCACTTCGGCGGTGCCGATGCGGTGCCCGGAGACATTGATCACATCGTCCACGCGGCCGGTGATCCAGTAGTAGCCGTCGGCATCGCGACGGCAGCCGTCGCCGGTGAAGTAGCTGCCCGGATAGGTGCGGAAGTAGGTGTCGATGAAGCGCTGGTGGTCGCCATACACGCTACGCATCTGGCCCGGCCAGGAATCGAGCAGCACCAGGTTGCCTTCAGTGGCGCCTTCCAGGATCTTGCCTTCGGCATCGACCAGCGCCGGCTGCACGCCGAAGAACGGCAGGGTGGCCGAGCCTGGCTTGAGATCGACCGCGCCGGCCAGCGGCGAAATCAGGATGCCGCCGGTTTCGGTCTGCCACCAGGTGTCCACGATCGGGCAACGGCTGTCGCCGACCACCTCGTAATACCAGCGCCAGGCTTCCGGATTGATCGGCTCGCCAACGCTGCCAAGCAGGCGCAGGCTCTTGCGCGAGGTCTTCTTGACCGGTTCGGAGCCGTCGCGCATCAGTGCGCGAATCGCAGTGGGTGCGGTGTAGAAGATGCTGACCTGGTGCTTGTCGATCACTTCCCAGAAGCGCGAGACGGTCGGGTAATTGGGCACGCCTTCGAACATCACCGCGGTGGCGCCATTGGCCAGCGGGCCGTAGACGATGTAGCTGTGGCCGGTGACCCAGCCCACGTCGGCCGTGCACCAGTAGATGTCGTCCTCGCGCAGGTCGAACACCACTTCATGCGTGTAGCTGGCAAACAACAGATAGCCGGCGGTGGTGTGCAACACGCCCTTGGGTTTGCCGGTGGAGCCGGAGGTATAGAGGATGAAGAGCGGGTCTTCGGCGTTCATGCGCTCGGGCGTGCACTCGGCCGGCTGGCCGTCGACCACGTCGTGGAACCAGCGATCGCGCGGTGCCTGCATCTCCACCGCGCCACCGGTATGACGCACCACCAGCACGGTTTCCACCGTATTGGTGCCGGGAATCTTCAGCGCTGCATCGACATTGGCCTTGAGCGGAATCTTCTTGCCGCCACGCAGGCCTTCGTCGGCGGTGATGATCAGCTTGCTCTGGCAGTCGATCACGCGGTCGGCGATCGAGTTGGCAGCAAAGCCGCCGAACACCACCGAATGCACCGCACCGATGCGCGCGCAGGCCAGCATGGCCACGGCGGCGTCGACGATCATCGGCAGGTAGATGGTGACCCGGTCGCCCTTCTTGACGCCCAGGTTGCGCAGCGCATTGCCCAGCTTGCACACGCGCTCATAGAGCTCGCGATAGGTCACCGGGTACGAGGCCGCGTCCGGGCTGTCGGGTTCGAACAGCAGCGCGGTCTTGTCGCCGCGCGTGGCCAGCTGGCGGTCCAGGCAGTTGACGCTGGCGTTGAGCTCGCCGTCGCCGAACCAGCGGATGTGGAAGTCGTCCAGCGCATAGCTGACGTCCTTGATCTGGGTCGGTTGCTTGAACCACTCCAACCGCTGCGCGGCCTTGCCCCAGAACTGTTCGGGGTGTTCGATCGATTCGCGGTACAGCGCGGCGTACTGCTCGCGCGTCACGCGCGCATCGGCGGCGAACGCGGGATCGACGGGATAAACATCAGCCATGGCACCCTCACTTGCGATGAACTTGTCGGAAGAGGGCGTTGCGGCTGCCCTCGGTAGGCAATCAGTGTGCCGCATCCATTCTGTCCCGGCGGTCAACGGCGCCTTAGACCATGGTCGTAACCCGGATGAGTGGGGCAACGCACATGCCAGGCGTGATGCGGTGCGACCATCGGTCATCTTGCGGAATGCTGCGTTGCAGCTACGACCAAAGGCGAATAGGCTCCGAAGCGCGGACTGCCTCACGCTCCGCACAGCATCGCCATCAAGCGCGAGGCCTTCATTGGGGAGAGGGTTCCATGAAACACCGTATTGCACCGCTGGTGCGCCATCCGTTGGCGGCCGCCTTGTTGGTCGCCACCTTATTGCCGGGCGCTGCGTTCGCCCAGACGTCCAAGGAAAAGGCACTGGAAGCGCGCATCGCCGAGCTCGAGCGTCAGGTCCAGATGCTGGTGTCCGCGCAGCAACAGCAGCAGGGCCAGATCGCGCAGACGCAGACGCAGGTCACCGAAGTGCGTACCTTGCAGGCGCAGACGCCGCCGGCACCGGCGGTGCCTGCCGGCAAGAAGCCGATCCAGCTGACCAGCATCACGCCGAACGCGTTGCCGGGGACAACGTTCCGTTACGGTGGTTTCATCAAGGCCGACTTCATGACCACCCGCACCAGCGACGGCGCACTGCCTGAGGGTGCGGTGGGACGTTACCTGTATATCCCGACGCAGACGCCGGTCGGCGGGCAGGCGTCCAGCACCGACACCGACTTCCACGCCAAGTTCTCGCGCTTCAATCTGGGCGTAGACACCGTCACCGAAAACGGCGACAAGCTCACCGCCTTCATCGAACTGGATTTCTTCGGCAACGCGCTGGCCAACCAGGTCAACAATCTGTATGGCGGCACCTTGCGGCATGCCTACATGAGCTGGAACAACTGGCTGGCCGGTCAGACCTGGTCCAACTTCATCGATCCCACCATCCTGCCGGAAGCGGCCGACATCGTCGGGCCGACCGACGGTGCGTTGTTCAGCCGTCAGACCCAGATCCGGTATACCCGCGGCGCTTTCAGCGTGTCGGCCGAAAACCCCGAGACGCTGACCACCCCGTACCAGGGCGGCAATACCATCCTGGCCTCCGACCATGGCGCGATGCCGGACCTGACCGCACGCTACAACTGGAAGGGCACCTGGGGCACCTTCGGTCTGTCGGCCATCGCGCGCCAGTACCGCACCCGCAGCGCGCTGACCAACGACACCGACTTCGGCGGTGCCATCGCCGGCGGCGGCCGCTGGATCATCAACTCCAAGAACGATCTGCGTTACCAGCTCAGCTACGGCGAGGGCCTGGGACGCTATCTGGGCCTGGGCAACGGCTCGGATGTGGAGATCGACATCGACGGCAATATCCAGACCGTCACCACGGTTGCCGGTTGGGTGGCCTGGCGCCACGACTACAACGCCAAGCTGCGCAGCACCCTCATGTACTCGCGGGTGAATTACGACCATTCGCTGGCCAATACCGGTGGGCTTGCCAGCAAGTCCCAGCAAAGCATTCGCGCCAACGTGTTCTATTCGCCGTTGCCGAAGGTGGATGTGGGCGCCGAGCTGATGTACGGCCGCCGCGAAGCCGAAAACGGCGACAGCGGCGACATCTCGCGTCTGCAGTTCACCACCAAGTACAGCTTCTAGCGTTCTGCCACTGGCGGCCTGTTCCACTGCGGTGGAACGGGCATCGCCGCCTTCATGTCTTACCAGCGCTCTACCAGGAGACAGACCATGACCGTCTCGAATGACGCGTTGATCGCCAAGATCGATGCCAATCCGAAGTACCACGCACTCAAGCGTCAGCGCAATATGCTGGGCTGGACGCTCACCGTACTGATGTTGCTGGCCTATTACGGCTACATCGGCCTGATTGCCTTCGACAAGGAATTCCTTGCCAAGCCGATCGGTGCCGGGGTGACCTCGATCGGCATTCCGATCGCGATCGGGGTGATGGTGTTCACCATCGTCATCACCGCCATCTACGTGCGTCGCGCCAACAACACCTACGACCAGCTGACCGCGCAGATCCTGGAGGAAGCCCGCAAATGAGCAAGACTTCGCGCCTTCTCCTGATCCTGGCCGGCCTGATGCCTGCCGGCATCGCGCTGGCCGCCGGCGGCGACCTGGGCCAGGTCGACAAGCAGCCCACCAACTGGGTGGCGATCGCCATGTTCGGCTTCTTCGTGCTGGCCACCCTGTGGATCACCAAATGGGCAGCGGCCAAGACCAAGTCGGCCGCTGACTTCTATACCGCTGGCGGTGGCATCACCGGTTTCCAGAACGGCCTGGCGATCGCCGGCGACTTCATGTCGGCGGCCTCGTTCCTGGGCATCACCGCCGCGGTGATGGCCAACGGCTACGACGGCCTGATCTATGCGATCGGCTTTCTGGTCGGCTGGCCCATCCTGACCTTCCTGATGGCCGAACGCCTGCGCAACCTCGGCAAGTACACCTTCGCCGACGTGGCCGGTTACCGCTTCGCGCCGACGGCGATCCGCAGCTTCGCGGCGTCCGGCACGTTGGTGGTGGTGCTGTTCTATCTGATCGCACAGATGGTGGGTGCCGGTGCGCTGATCAAGCTGCTGTTCGGCCTGGACTACTGGGTGGCGGTGACCCTGGTCGGCGTGCTGATGATGATCTACGTGTTGTTCGGCGGCATGACCGCAACCACCTGGGTGCAGATCATCAAGGCCGTGCTGCTGCTGACCGGCGTGACCTTCATGGCCGTGGCGATCATGTGGCATTTCAACTTCAGCTTCGAGGCGCTGTTTGCCGAAGGCGTGCGGGTGAAAACCGCGGTCGCGGCCAGCGGTGGCGCTTCGCCTGAGGATGCGGCGAAAGCAGGCCTGTCAATCATGGGACCGGGCGGTTTCGTCAAGGACCCGATTTCGGCGATTTCCTTCGGCATGGCACTGATGTTCGGTACCGCCGGCCTACCGCATATCCTGATGCGATTCTTCACCGTTCCCGATGCCAAGCAGGCACGCAAGTCGGTGCTGTGGGCCACCACCTGGATCGGCTACTTCTACATCCTGATCTTCATCATCGGCTTCGGTGCGATCGCGCTGGTGCTGACCAACCCGCAGTTCGCCGATGTTGCCACCGCCACCATCCATGGCGGCAAGGGTGCGGCCAACATGGCGGCGGTACTGGTCGGTAACGCGGTGGGCGGCAACGTGTTCATGGGCTTCATCTCGGCAGTGGCCTTCGCCACCATCCTGGCGGTGGTGGCTGGCCTGACCCTGTCCGGCGCATCGGCGGTGTCGCATGACCTGTACGCCACGGTGATCAAGAAGGGCAACCCGGCGCCCGGCTCCGAGCTCAAGGTCTCGCGTGCCACCACCCTGGTGCTGGGCGTGATCGCCGTGCTGCTGGGCATCGTGTTCGAGAAGCAGAACGTGGCCTTCATGGTGTCGCTGGCCTTCGCCATCGCCGCCTCGGCCAACTTCCCGGTGCTGATCCTGTCGCTGCTGTGGAAGAACTGCACCACCCGCGGCGCGGTGGTGGGCGGCTTCCTCGGCCTGATCTCCTCGCTGGTGCTGACGATCCTGTCGCCGTCGGTGTGGGTGGACACGCTGGGCAATGCGGCCGGCTCGGCGCCGTTCCCGTACACCTCGCCGGCGCTGTTCTCGATGACGATTGGCTTTGTCGGCATCTGGTTGTTCTCGGTGCTGGATCGCAGCCCGCAGGCAGCCAACGAACGCGCCGCCTTCAAGGCGCAGCAGATCCGTGCCGAAACCGGCCTGGGTGCCAGTGGCGCTTCGGGTCACTGATAGATGGGTTGATGGTTGATGCGACCGCACAACGCCGGCCCAGTGCCGGCGTTGTGCGTTTTGGCGCCGCCGCCGCTGTTCTGGCGGCCCGGCCAGTGACGTGTGCGAGATACCCGCGCGGCCCTGGCCCCGGTGGCCCCGGTGGCCGCGTGTTCGTGGTGGTGCGCACGCGCACGCGCAGTGCCCTATGCAGGCCGAGCGCCGGCATTTCGTGGTTGTCCCGACGCCGGGAAACACCTGCAATAGACCCCGGCCGACACATGTTGGACATGTCTTTCGTTGCGTGCGCCATCGCTGCGCGCCGGTAGCAAACCGCCATCTGGTCGAAGAAATTAGGTCATGGAAAGTGACTAAGTTTTTCGCCAAGCCGACCGCCAATTGCGGCCGGCTTGCGCTCCCTCGCGGCCATTGATCCGTTGAGCGAGTGTGCTGTCCGGCGAGTGCATCGATGGTGTCGACCCGTCGGTCCTTGTCGTTGGGGATGCACCTTCCTTCACTCTGGACAATGAGACATGACCACTTCCTGTGAGATTCATAGGCTGGCCCGTGCGTGCCGGCGCCTCGGAACGATTGCGTTATTTGCAGCATTGCCACAGTGGGCGATGGCCGCGTGCGGCGACTCCAGCGCAACCAAAATGAACGCCATCCTGTTCAATGGCGCCGACAAGACCACGGTGCTGGCGCATCGCGGCCTATGGGGAAAATACGCCGGGATCGCCGATCTGCCGGAAAACTCGCGCGGCGCGTTGCAGGCTGCCAACGATCAATGCATGGATGGCGTGGAGCTGGACGTCAAGCTCACCAGCGATGGCGTGCCGGTCCTGTTGCACGACTACAACCTTGGCCGCACCACCACCGTGTGGCAGCAGCATCCCGGCGTCAAATACGACCCGATCACCAACCAGGGCGTGAACCCATCAGTGCTGGTGACACCCTGGTCGCAGGTCAGCGCGCTGTTCCTGCTGAGCCCGGACCGCAACACCATTACCGGCTATCACGTGCCGCGCGTCGATGACGTGTTCGCCTATTACAAGCAGCACAACCTGCGCACTCCGATGGTGTTCGACATCAAGGATGCGGCGACGGTACGCGCTGTCCGCAAAGCGGCGGAAGGCGCGTTCGGTGTGGCCTCCGGCAGCTATGTCGCCGCCAAGGTCAATGCAACGCTGTACACCAGTCGCGATGCCTACCGTGCCGACGGTAGCGGCATGGTCGGCATTCCGGTGTTCACCACCAACATGCTCGGCAAGATCAACGTGCGCCAGACGATCTCGGCGTGGATGAACGACGGCCAGCAGACGATGGAGATCAACGTCAAGCAGCTCGGTGGCCTGTTGCAGAGCGATGCCGACTTCATTCGTGAGCGCGGTTATCGCGTCGGTGTCTTCCAGGCCATTCCCGACGGTCCGTCTGCCGGCAAGTTCTATCAGAACAGCGGTGCCTGCTGTTATGCCTTGTCGGATCTGTACTTCGCCTACGCCGGCGGCCGCGACACCGCCGACAATCGCGGCAACCTGGATTTCATCGTGCACGACGAGGCATTCGGCCTGATCACCACCGATGACCCGAAGGCGGCCATCGCCTATCTGCGTGCGCGCGGCAAGCACGAATAACGCGTGCATCTGGCCGACCCGACGGCGGCGCCGACTGCCGTCGGGTCTTGTCTAACGGAGGTTGTCGTATGTTTTCCAGACGTTTCTTGCTCGCTGCGCTGGCGGTGAGCCCGATCTTCTGCGTGGCAGCGGCGCAGGCCGCCACTACCGCATCCGATAGACGCAGTCACCAGGCAACGGTGCTGCAGATCGGCAAGCAATCGCTCGATGCCCAGCAATACCGTGTGCTTGCGCTGGCTGGCTTGCCGCAGGATTTCGATCCCGCCGGTGCAGCCGACCCGGCATTTGTACGCGAATTCGCCGATCGCCTGTTGCTGGTGGAGCAGGCTCGGCGTGTGCATCTGCAGGACGATCCGGTCGTGGCCGCGCGCATCCGTCAGGCAACCGATGCGATCCTGGCCAAGGCCGTGCAGACGCGTGCGCGCGACAGCGCGCAGATCGATGCTTCGCAGATAAAGGCGCAGTTCGATGCGCATCCACACGATTATGATGAAGTGCACTTGAGCCATGTATTCGTGGCGTTGAAGCCGCAGGGCGCCGCGCGGCGCGGGACGCCACTGACCGATGCGCAGGCGCTTGCCCGGGCGCAGCGCCTCAAGCAACAGCTGGAGTCCGGCACACCGTTTGCCGAATTGGCGATGCAGCAGTCCGACGATGCCAGCACTGCGGCCGAAGGCGGCGCACTGTCGCCGATGTTTCTGCGCAACGTGGCGGACGCGTTTGTCGCGCCGGTGCAGGACCTGGCGGTGGGACAGGTGTCGGCGCCGGTGCGTGGCCCGGAGGGTTACCACCTGATCCGTGTCGATGCGCGGCGACCGGCAACCCTGGACAGCGCACGCGGACAGATCGAAGTGCAATTGCGCGACCAGGCGGCTGCCAACGCACTGGAGCAGTTGCGTCAGGCCAACCCGGTGCGTTTCGATCACGCCACGCTGGAAGCGGCATTGCGTTGAGGCGGGGTGCGATGACAAGCCGACCGCAAACGGCGCATCGGTCTGGCGATCGATCAGGCTGGCCATGGCCGGGCAGGGTTGCTGCGATCGTGCTGGTGCTGGCGGTCATAGGGTCGCTGCACGCGTTGCATGCACCCGACACACCGCGTGTCGAGGATCGAGCCATGCTGCCGAGCGCGCCTTCGGGCGCTGGCCGATCGCGACAGCCATTCAATGGCGCATCGCCCAGCTTGTTCGACACCGCCATGCAGCAACTCGCCTGCCGCGAACGTCAGCACCAACAGGCTGCGCAGATCGCGCGCGGTGGGGTGATGGTCGCAGGGTTGCCTGGTCGGGCCGGATGCGTGGCAGACACGCCCTTGCAGATCGAGGCGATGCTACGGACCGCCGCCGCGCGTGGCGATGCGGCTGCCCAGCGCTATCTGCTGGCGCAACGCGCTGCCGACCTGATGCAGCGTGCTGTGGCGGCCGCGCCTGCAGGCACGCAGCCAACGTTGTCGCCGGATGCAGAGCGCGAGGTGGCTGTCATCGTGAGCGAACTGGAGGCGCTGGCATTGGCAGGTCACCGCGATGCCATCGATACCCTGGCGCAGGTGGTGGAATCGCCGCTGCTGCATGCGCCCGACCCGGTGTATGCAGCGGCGTGGCGACTGGCTGCACGCCAGCCGCCGGGGCAGCCGCTGGACGCAACTGCGCCGCTGCAGGCCGAAGACGAGATGTTGGACGCGCTTACCCAACAGCAGCAGCAACAGGCACGCAATTTGGCGATGGAACTGTTCGACGATTGCTGCCGCCCTCTGCGGCAACTAGGAGATCGCAGCAACGCGCCGGCTTACCAGAATGCGCATCTGCCGTCGCAGCCAGGACGCTAGCCGCGCTGGCGATGCGGGTGCAGCGCCTTGCTCAGCCGAAATAACGCGCCTGCAACGGCAAGCTGGCCGCGCCAATCGCGCAGGCATCGGCAGGCGCCTCGGCCGGAAGCAGCACCGGCAGGCGCGCCTGGTCGCCGCGTGGCAGGGTGGCGATCTGCACTGCGGCGATCAGGCGTTGCGCCAGATCGCCCGGCAGGCGACCGCCGAACACGATGGCGTCGGGGTCGCACACGGCGGTGATGGCCGACACGATCGACGCGACCCCAGGTACGCTGCCGGCAATCCAGCGCTCGATCGCCGCCCAGGCCGGATCGTAGGCCGCCAGCAGGCTGCGCACATCGGCAAACGCCAGGCCGTCTTCGGCCAGTAGTTCGCGCAGCACTTCCAGGGTGGCCGGCTCCCGCTGCGGCGCCGGCAAGATGTCGGCGAATGTGCCGGCGTTGCCACGTGCCCCACGCATCACCTGGCCATCGATGACCAGGCCGCCGCCCAGGCCGTCACCTACAGACAGATAGGCAAAGTCGCGATGGCGCCGGCCAACCCCCAGCATCGCTTCGCCGGCGGCGGCAACGCTGCCGTCGTTATCCATCCACACCGGTTGCCCGAACGCCTCGGCCAGCCATGGGCACAGTGCGATCTGGCCCAGGGCGCGCAGCGGTTCGGGCGGATGGATGAAGGCATCCTCGCCGGTGAAGTACCCGCCCGGCGCCACGCCGATACCCAGGCGCGCGCCGGCTGTGTCCACGCGTGCCAGCAGCGCCGCATCGGCGGCCTGCAGTTGGGTGAGCACCCCGTACAACGTGGTGTCGGTCAGCGCGGCCTCGCTGCAGGCGAGCAGGGCACCGGAAAAATCCACCAGTGCCAGGGCCAGCGCATCGGTGGCGATGGAGATGCCCAACGTGTGCCCATGCGCCGGATTCAGCGACACCGCCACCCCGGGCTTACCGCGCCCGTGGCGTGCCACCGCCTCGCCCATCTGCACCATGCCGCGCGCGTGCAGACCTTCGATCAGGCGCACCGCAGTCTGCATGGTCAAGCCGGTGCCACGGCTGAGGTCGGCACGGGTGAGCGCACCGGCCAGACGCAGGCGGTCGAGCATGTCGCGCTCGTTGCGGCTCAGGCTGGGAAAGGCAGGCGACTGCGGCGGCAACGCGACTGCGGCGGATGACGGCATGGCTAGCGGTGTCATGGGGGTCGGGCAAGCTTACCCATATCAACCGGGAGGATTGCTTCACGCTAAGTGATTGAATTGGCGGCGGCTGTCCGGCGCAGGTGCCCGCCTCGCGCTTTCGGTGACAGGCGGCGGTCGCCGGACCGGCCGCGCCCGCGCGTGACCGCCGGCCGCTCGCCACCGTTCGCGGGCAAGCGCGTCCGTTGCGCCGATCCAGTGCGCCCGCGCAATGGGCGGCACCGATAACGCGCACGCCAGGACCGCACGCGCCTTCCCGACGACACAACCGCAGCGCGTGGCGGAATGCCCCGGTTCTGCCACGCCGGGCTCCACCGTCCTGAGGGCGACACATGGCGCGGTACCATTGGTGGTTTGGACCACGGTCCGCGCCATGAAGATTGCCTCCTGGAACGTCAACTCGCTCAATGTGCGCCTGCCGCACCTGCAACAGTGGCTCGCCGCGTTTGCGCCGGATGTGGTGGGCATCCAGGAAACCAAGCTGGAAGACCACAAGTTCCCCGATGCGGCGCTGGCGGCACTGGGCTACCGCAGCGTGTTCTGCGGCCAGAAAACCTACAACGGCGTGGCGATCCTGTCGCGCTCGCCGGCCGTTGACGTGCAGATGGGCATCCCCGGGCTCGACGACGTGCAGCAGCGCGTCATCGCCGCCACTGTGGATGGCGTGCGCATCATCAATCTGTATGTGGTCAACGGCCAGGACGTGGGCACCGACAAGTACGCCTACAAATTGCGCTGGCTCGCCGCAGCGCACGACTGGATCGCGCAGGAGCTGCAGCGGTACCCGCAGCTGGTGGTGCTGGGCGACTTCAACATCGCCCCGGATGCGCGCGACGTGCACGATGCGACGGTGTGGAACGAGCACCACATCCTCACTTCGACCGACGAGCGCGCCGCGTTGGACAAGCTGCTGGCACTGGGCCTGCACGACGCATTCCGGTTGCATAACCAGGACGCCGAACACTTCAGCTGGTGGGATTACCGCCAGGCCGGTTTCCGCCGCAATCTGGGCCTGCGTATCGACCTGACCCTGGTCTCGGAAGCCTTGCGCACGCGCGCGGTGGAATCGGGCATCGACCGCGAACCGCGGACCTGGGAGCGCCCCAGCGACCATGCGCCGGCGTGGGTGCGGCTGGCGGAGGTCGGCGCATGAGCGAGCGGCATCTGCGTCGTAGCACGCACAAGGTGGGCGATGTCACGCTGGGGCCGGTGCATCGCCTGAGTTGCCACTGCGGTGCAGTGCAGATCGATCTGGATCTGCCGCATGGCCTGCTCGATCCACGCCGCTGCGATTGCTCGATGTGTCGCCGTCGCGGCGCCATCGTCGCGTCGGTCACCCTCGATGGCCTGCATGTCGTACAGGGCGAAGACGTGCTGCGACTGTATCAATTCAATACGCAGACGGCAGCGCACTATTTCTGCGGCGTGTGCGGCATCTACACCCATCACCGGCGCCGCTCCAATCCCAACGAATACGGCTATAACGTCGGCTGCCTGGAGGGCGTCAATCCGTATGCGTTGAACATTGCCGTGCCGGTGGAAGACGGCGTGCATCATCCGGCCGATCGCATCGCCGCCAAAGGTTGAAACGACAACGCCCGGGCGGGCCCGGGCGTTGCGTGACGCGAGAACTGTATGAGGCGCTGCGTTAGCGCAGGCGGCCGCGGGTCACCAGGTTGACGATGGCCAGCAAAATCACCGCACCCACCAGCGACCACACGAAGGTCCACAGCGTGATGGCCTGGTTGATGCCGCCGCCAAACAGGAAACCGGCGATCAATGCACCCACGATGCCGACCACCACATTGAGGATGATGCCCTGCTGCGCGTCGCGGCGCATGATGATGCTGGCCAGCCAACCCACGATGCCGCCGACGATCAACCAGATGATGATGCCCATGTTGCCGATCTCCCTGTTCGCGTGCACCGGAAGTGGTGCATGGGCGCCATTCAACGCAGCCGCGCGTGAAGCAGCTGTCGAGCGCGATGAACGCTGTGGCCGAATGTTCGGCTTGGTGTACGGCGCGTGACAGCGCACGCAAGTTGGCAGGTTGGCCCGGTGCAGCTGTGGCTACGCCCGCACCGCCCTGGCGATCGTGGCGAGCCGCAGGCACGTCAGCTGCTGGGCCCGGCGTTGGGCATCGATCCGGCAGTGGTGCCATTGCAGCGCGATGCACGCGGGCGTCCTTCGCTGCACGCCGCGCTACCCGACCGCGATACCGGCTGGAGCCACAGCGGTGAGTATCTGCTGGTGGGGCTGGGCCAAGGCGTGCGACTGGGCGTGGATCTGGAGCGCATTCGCGCGCGGCCGCGTGTGCTGGAAATCGCGCAACGCTTCTTTCATCCCGACGAGATCGCCTTGCTCGCTGCGCTGGCGCCGGATGCACAACACGCGTTGTTCTTCCGGCTGTGGTGCGCCAAGGAAGCCTTGCTCAAGGCCCATGGGCATGGCCTGTCGTTCGGCTTGCACCGGCTTGCGTATGCGCTCGCACCCGACGGCGCACTGCGCCTGCAGTGGTGCGATCCGGAACTCGGCCAGGCCGCACACTGGCAGCTGCACGAATGGTGGGCTGCTCCAGAGTGTCGCGCGGCGCTGGCGTTCTATCCTAAAGCCGACGCATGAGCCTCAATCCCCGCTCAGCTCGCGCAACGTCACGGTCAGGGCCAATTTGTGCATTCAACTCAACTTGGGCCAAGAATTAAAAATCTGCCGTCGCGGCAGTTCTGCGCTGGCAGGCGTGGAAAATATTCAACATCGGCATCTAACTTAAAAGATTTGGATCAATGGGTCTGGATACTCCGTCCCAATTTTCTTTCATGGCGAAACATCAAATTCACATGTCACTCACTCAACTAGCGGCCGCGCGGCCTTGCTGCGCTACCAAGCTGTAGTACGGCAGCAGCAGTGGCTCGCATACGAGATTTCACCAGTCTCAGGATCTGCGCCAGCTGAGGTTGAAACTGAGCCTGTCTGGCGTCGAATAGGTGGTGAGCTGACATCATTATTATTCTTTGACAGTAAGCACGGCGACATCAAATCCACGTTACGCCCTGCGTGTTTCACGCCTTGGGTTAGGCAATCTGCCTGCACGGATTTTATAAGCAAGGTGCGTGAGCTTTGTCTGCAATGGTTAAATATTCTAAATGGAAACAGGGTGATTGATATGAATACAGGTAGCACGCGTAACGACGTGGATGGAGAGTCTGCTGATTCGCTTCGAGCGGATCTCGCCAATCCAGACATTGGAACATCGCTTCTTGGATTTAAGCAGCGTGGTGCAGCTGCGGCTGCGCGTACACTGCAGGATAAGATATGGCAAGATCTCCCAGTTAGCGTGCTTGATTACATTCCATTCGATGAGCACATTGCTATTCTTGCTGGCACCAGCACCTATGACTGCTCCCCTGGATTTCAATCAGCACTGAGTGATCTTCAGGCTCGCCCTTCAGGTGGCCGGCTTTTCATTCCAAATGGAAGATATAATTTAAATTCACAACTCAATTTTACTGGAAATAGTATTGAAATTTCCGGCGAGACTGAAGAGGGCGTCGTAATTTTATCACGATCAGCCGGGCACACATTCAATTTCATACTGAATGGGCCTATTGCTGGCACGCCCTCTAGCAAAGCTTTCGACTCTTGCACCATACGGAATATTTTTTTCTACGCTGCGGCCAACTCTACAGGCGCAGCTATAAATGTAGAATATATGCAAGAAAATGGAGGGCAGTGTCCGATGTTGGTGGAAAATATTCGGATCGCCAATGATCTTGAAAATAGCCTTGCATTTAAATATGGAATTAGGACGGCAAAAGCGGGCGATATGCTGGTTTGCAAAGTATTTATCGGATTTTTCGGAAATCAGTCTACGGCTTGTATACGCATGGAGCACGCAAATAATGGGCCGACCTACAATTTAAGATTCGAACATTTGGATTTGAATGGCGCTGTTTACGGAATCTGGGGGACCGGCTGGATGGAGTCAGTATTTGTCGGTGCAGGATCGTTAATTGTCGGCAGTGACGAATGTCTGGTTTTTGAATCCGCGGGTGCGCCTTATGGGAATCCCCATTTGTACATTACTGGCGTACATCTCAATGGTAAGAAAAATACGATCAGGACAGATGGTTGGCGGACTATATACGTAGTTGGTTGTGATATTTATTCTGGCGTTGGTTTCGGCGACTTGGATGGTCGTTTGGCTCTGTTCAATAATGCAGATTGGGTTTGCATAACAGGAAATAAGTTTGAGCAGGGGGCGCTATCTGTAAAAAAAGAAGGGCTCGGGCTAAATGATGTTCGTGGATATTGCGTAACTGGGAATAACTTTTACAACATCAATGGAACGCCAGTCGCAGCTTTTGGCGCCACCACGGATCGGGGTACGATCACAGGTAATAACATCTGGACTGACAGTTCTGTCGCAAGTAGCGGCGTTTACTTACAAGGTAATGGAAACCATTGCACGATTAGTGGGAATACCATCCGCGGCTATGCCACAAGCATTAATGTGGCAGCATCCGGGGCCCCTACCCTGGTGACAGGAAATATCCTCCGAGACGCAAATACTGGGGTTTCGGGACGTGCTGACACTGATGCGCGCAGCAATCAAATCTTGGGAATTTCTACGCCATTCAATCAAGTGGGAAGGCGTGAATTTTTTGCTACAGTCGTAGTGAACCCTCCTTCCATAGCGGCTGGCGCGAGAGCTACAATTTTATTGAATATACGTGGAGTTGTGCTTGGTGATTTTGTCGCTTTTTCGGCGCCATATGACATAAGTGATCTTACAATTACTGCCAATGTCCAGGCTAATTCATTAGTGGCGTTGTACATTAAGAACGACACTGGTGGTGCGAAAGACCTTCCGTAAGCTCCCCCGTCAAGCAGACAGTCCAAAAGTAGACCTTCTGGCGTGTTGGTTGCGGTACTCGGTCGGCGTTAGGCCGCCGAGCGCGTCATGGGGCCGCTGTTCGTTGTAATCGATCATCCACCAATGGGTAGCTTCGCGGATATCGTCGAGGCGGGTGAAGAGGTGCTGGTCGAGCACTTCTTCCCGGAAGGTGCGGTTGAAACGTTCGATGAAGGCGTTCTGGTTCGGCTTGCCGGGCTGGATGTACTGGATCGCCACGCCATTGACCTTCAGCCAGCTGGTAAATGCGTCGCCCAGAAACTCTGGTCCGTTGTCGGAACGCACGACCTGCGGCAGGCCATGATCGTGCTTGATCTGCTCGAACACGCGCACCAGACGATGCGAGTTGATCGACGTATCCACCTCGATGTGGAGCACCTCGCGGTTGAAGTCGTCGACCACGTTGAAGGTGCGGAAGCGTCGGCCGCACGCCAGAGCGTCGCTCATGAAGTCGACCGACCAGACGGTATCAGGCAACCTTGGGACATACAGCGCGACACGCTCGCGCTTGGGAAGCCGCCGCTTCGCAGCGCGGCGCAGGTTGAGCCGCATGGCCTTGTACACGCGATAGATTCGCTTCGGGTTCCAGTCAGGTCGCGTCCTGCGCAGTACGTCGCTGCATTTCCAAAAGCCGCGACTGGGGCGGTCTTCGACGACACGTGCGATCGCCGCGATCAACTCGGCATCGCGTACTGTCCAGTCGAGCGGTGGCGCATACCACGCCGCACGTGCAAGGGTAATCCCCCCGCTTTGAGCGTTCGCCAAAAGTGGAGCTAGGCGGCCATCGCCAATTTCATTGCTGGCGTGATACCGCCGAGCGCCATGTTGGGGCGCTCATGGTTGTACGTCCATAGCCAGCGCGTGGCCTTGTCCTGAACCTGCTCGATGGTGTCGAACAACGTTGTGGCCAGCCAGGCGTAGCGGACGGTGCGGTTGTAACGTTCGACATAGGCATTCTGCTGCGGCTTGCCTGGCTGGATGTGCTCGATCCGAATCCCGCGCTGCTGTGCCCAAGCTAGCAGCGCGCCGCTGATGTACTCCGGGCCGTTGTCGCAGCGAATGGCGTTTGGCTTGCCGCGCCAGTCAATGATCTGTTCCAACGAGCGGATCACCCGGGCCGATGGCAGCGATAAGTCGACCTCGATGCCCAGACCCTCACGGTTGAAGTCATCGAGCACATTGAACAACCGGAAGCTGCGGCCGTCGGCCAGCTGGTCGTGCATGAAATCCATCGACCAGACCTGGTTGATCGTCTCCGGCACCGCCAACGGCTCTGGCCGCTCGCGCACCAGCCGCTTCTTCGGCTTGATCCGCAGGTTCAACTCCAGCTCCCGATAGATGCGGTACACCCGCTTGTGATTCCAGCCAAAGCCCTTCACGTTGCGCAGGTGCAGAAAGCACAGGCCGAACCCCCAATCACGATAGGTTGTGGTCAACCGCACCAGCCAATCGGCAATCCGGGCGTTCTCCTCGCTGGCCTTGGCTTGATAGCGAAAGCAGGTCTCGCTCACCGCAAAGGTCCGGCAGGCATGCCGGATGTTCGTGTGGCCACCATCTACGGCCCATCGGGCCATCTCCCGGCGTTGAGATGGCCTCACCATTTTTTTGCCATCGCCTCCTTCAGCAGGTCGGCGCTGAGCTGGGCATCGGCGTACATCTTCTTCAGGCGCCGGTTCTCGTCCTGCAGCTCCCTGAGCTGGGACATCAGCGATGCGTCCATGCCGCCGAACTTGCTGCGCCACTTGTAGAACGTCGCCGAGCTGATGCCGTGTTCCCGGCACAACTCCGGCACGGGCGTGCCGGCCTCGGCCTGCTTGAGGACGGCAATGATCTGGCTGTCGGTGAAGCGGGATGTCTTCATGGAACCTCCTCGGAAAAGGGTACGAGAAAATTCCACTTCTGGCGTCAGCTAACCTGTGGGGGGATTACCCAAGCCCGACGCATGCACAGGACCGACGCAGCGGCCGCGCGTGTACCTCGATCAGGTACCGCACGGCCTCGCGCTTGCGCGCCGGCCCTAGAGTTTTTTTGCGATGAGATCCTTCATGGCCGCATTGTCGAGCGCCAACTCGGCGTACATCCGCTTGAGCTTGGCGTTCTCCGACTCAAGCTCCTTGACCCGCCGCAGCTCCGAAGCCTCCAGGCCTCCGTACTTACTCTTCCACTGGTAGTACGTCGCTGTGCTGATACCAACCTGGCGACAGACGTCCTTGACCGGCACGCCGGCGTCGGCCTGCTTGAGCGTCGCGACGATCTGCGTCTCGGTGAACTTTGAGGTGCGCATAGAACCTCCTGGCTGAGGTAACGATGCCAGAAATATCCACTTATGCGGTGTCTGTCAGGCTGGGGAGCTTACGCTTCCTTCCGGGTCGTGGAATTTCCATATTTATAGCTAATCATAAATCGCATCTTAGTGCGATGAAGTAGCCGCTTTACCCGCTCCCGGGTGGAAATCCCCGGGCGGAGTCTATATTAGGAGGACGTCTAGTTTAGCTGTCGAGATCAAAACGTACAGGTCGAGCTAGCCGGTTTAGATTGCTTGCGAATTTTATATCCGAATATGTAGCGAGCAATTTTCGAGTAGAGGGATTACGCCTCCACCGCGCCGGCGCGGCCGTCCTCGACCACGAAACGTTTGAGCGTGTTGACGCTGGCCTGGCGATCGCGCCGATCGGAGATGCCTTGCAGTCGTGTTTCCATCTGGCCTGGCGTCAGCGTCACCGAGACATAGCCGCGGGTTTCGCCCTCGACGTAGCGCACGTGCGGGTTGAGCGCCATGGTCTGATGCAGTTCGGCATTGGGCTGGCCGTCGGAGGTGACCGAGGTGCCGACGAATTCGGTGGCCAGCGTTGCCGACGCGTCGTCGCCCGGATCGGCCTTCAGGTCGGTGACCCAGTACGAGTGGATGTCGCCGCCCCAGAACACCGGGTTGCGCAGGCGCGTGTTCGCTATTGCATCGAGCATGCGCTCGCGCGTGGCCGGGTAGCCGTCCCAGCCATCGGTCCAGTGCCCGACCACGCCGTCGCGCCCTGCCTGCCGCATCGGTGCCACCAGCAGATCCTGCGCAATGACGTTCCAGCGTGCTGGCGACTGCGCGAAGCCGCCATGCAGCCAGCGCTCCTGCTCCCAGCCAAGCATGGTGCGCTGCGGGTCGGTGCGCTGTCGGCAACTGTCGGCCACCACATGGCCGCCGCGCCAGCCATTGGCCTGCGGGCAGGGTTGCTCGCTGCGGTACTGGCGGCCATCGAGCACGTAGAAACGCGCCAGCTGGCCGTAATCGAACGACCGGTAGATGCGCATGTCCGCGCCGTGCGGGCGATGCCGCGCACGCAGCGGGAAATGTTCGTAGAAGGCGCGGTAGGCGGCAGCGCGCCGGGCCAGAAAGGTGTCGACCGGAATCGCCGGGTCCTGCGACCAGCGATTGGCGTAATCGTTTTGTACCTCGTGGTCGTCCCAGGTCGCTACGCAGGCGCTGCGGGCGTGCAGCGCCTGCAGATCCGGGTCGGTGCGATACAGCGCATAGCGATTGCGGTAGCCGGCCAGATCCAGGCATTCGCCGCTGCCGTGCGGGCGCACGATCTTGTTCGCCGCCTCGCCGTGGTTGCTGTACTCGTAGATGTAATCGCCCAGGAAGAACACCAGGTCCGGCTGTTCCGCGGCCAGGTGGCGGTAGGCGCTGAAATATCCCAGCTCCCAGTGCGAGCAGGAGACGAATCCGAACCGCGCTGTGTCCGGGGTCTGGTGCGCCGCCGGCAGGGTGCGCGCGCTGCCGATCGGGCTGCGCGCACCCAGCGCCTGGAAGCAGTACCAGTAAGGGCGATCGGCCGCCAGACCGGTGAGCTCCACGTGCACCGCGTGGCCCCAGGCAGGGCTGGCGACGGTCTCGCCCTGGCGCACGATGGTGCGCATCTGCGGGTCGCAGGCCACCTGCCAGCGCACCGGCACCGCGGCGTGCAGGCCGCCGCGTCCGTCCGGGTCCAAGGGACGCGGTGCCAGCCGCGTCCAGAGTACGAAGCCATCGGCCAACGGGTCGCCGGCCGCCACGCCCAGGGTAAAGGGATCGGCACTGTCGGCGGCGCGTGCGAAAGGGCTGAGCAGCCCTGCCGCAGCCAGGCTGGCGCCAGCGATGAGTAGGCGCCGGCGGCTGCGATCCACGGCGGCAGGAGCGTTGTCGGAGGCGGGCAAAGGGACTGCGGAAGATGGGTTGATCAAGGACATGGGCACACGGGCGATCTGGCGAACGCGACCATAGTGCGACGGGCCGATGTCCGTTCAATGGCAGCGACACGGCTACCGCTGCCGGTGCAGGCTTGCCTGCACCATCGATAGCGGACGGCGGATACGGGAAGTGCCGCGGCGGCGGATGATCCTGCCCACAGCGCTGCGCATGAGCCGATGCAGCCGGGGTCTGTCGTGGCTGCAGGTCCTGCGCCAACGCCACGCCTGACGATCGTGCTGGGCAAGTTCACGTACGCCAGCGTCCTGTCCAAGCCCCGGGCATCGCCAACGCGCCCGACACGCCCGCACCTCCGCATCATCCAGCTGCGATAATTGCAGCATGAACGATGCCGCACTCGCCCCCGATGTTTCCGCCGCGCTCGAGCGTGGCCTGCAGTCCCAATCCCTGGACGCGGCGTTCGCCGCACCGCTGCTGCGCTACCTGGCCTTGCTGGTGCGCTGGAACAAGACCTACAACCTGACCGCCGTGCGCGACCCGCGCGAGATGGTCACCCGCCATCTGCTCGACTCGTTGGCCATGCAGCCCTATATCGCCAGCGGTACCCTGGCCGACCTGGGCACCGGCCCCGGCCTGCCTGGCATCCCGCTGGCGATCACCCGCCCGCAGCTGCAGGTGACGCTGGTGGAAAGCAACGGCAAGAAGGCGCGCTTCATGCGCGAGGCCTTGCGCCATCTGGAGCTGGGCAACGCCCGCGTGGCCGAATCCCGTGCCGAAGCGCTGGACGAACCGGCCGCCTACGACCACCTCACTGCGCGCGCGCTGGACACGCTGGCCGGCATCATCGCCGTCGGCGGCCACCTGCTGCGCCCGGGCGGCAGCCTGCTGGCGATGAAGGGTGTGTACCCGCACGACGAAATCGCCGCATTGCCCGCCGCTTGGACGGTGGGCGAGGTGCATCCGCTGCAGGTCCCCGGCCTGGAGGGCGAGCGGCACCTGGTTGTGGTGCGCAAGGGCTGAGCCGTTCGGTCTTAAAGCGCCATCACCCCAACCCTCTCCCGCAGGCGGGAGAGGGAGTGAACACCGCCCACGACAAGCGCACCGCATCTCTTCCCTGGCCGAGCAGGCCAACTCGCTTCCCACGCCTGCGGGGGAAGGTGCCCGCAGGGCGGATAGGGGCAGCCGGCGGCATTTCCGGCCACGCCAGGGCATCGACGCGCGCTCTGCCACAGGCGGCAGAGGGAGTGAACAGCATCCCCGACAAGCTCGGTGCCTGCCCTTGCTGGATAAGCACATCAGCCCTTTCCCCCGGCCCTCGACGAGCAAGCCAGCGTCCTTCCCCCGCCTGCGGGGGAAGGTGCCCGCAGGGCGGATGGGGGCAGCCGGCGGCATTCCCGGCCACGCCAGGGCATCGACGCGCGCTCTGCCACAGGCGGCAGAGGGAGTGAATAGCATCCCCGACAAGCTCGGCGCCTGCCTTTGCTGGATAAGTACATCAGCCCTTTCCCCCGGCCCTCGACGAGCAAGCCAGCGTCCTTCCCCCGCCTGTGGGGGGGAAGGTGCCCGCAGGGCGGATGGGGGCAGTCCCCCTGACACGCCCGTCAGCATCAGGGCAGCACCGACACCCCAGCCCATGCGCCTACGCCAGCCCGCGTTGGGACTTCCGGCCCATGGCAGCGCGGCCTAGGGCTGCGATGATCGGGCGTTCGCTCCAGATCAGGCATTCCGCACGTGACCTCTCCGCTCGCCACCGCCCTTGCGCTCGCTCTGCTGGGCGCAGGCTTCGCCGCCACCTCGGCGCAGGCCGCCACGCCTGCCGCCCCCGCCACGCTCACCGCCGAGGCACCTGCCGACGCACGCTTCCGCGCCATTTACGAGAAAGAGTGGGCCTGGCGCCAGGCCGAGACGGGCCAGGCCGACGAAGACAGCGACACCACCGGCGACAACACCCATCTGCCCGATGTCAGCGCGGCCGCGCAGCAGGCGCGTCTGGTGGTCTGGGACGGCGTCCTCAAGCAGCTCGACGGCATCGACCCGAAGCAGCTCTCGCCCGCCAACCAGATCAACTTCGCCATCTACCGCCCGCAGGTGGAGAACCTGGCGGCCGAAGTGCGCCTGCGCGCCTACGAGATGCCGTTCAATTCGGACAGCTCGTTCTGGTCGAATCTGGGGTTCATGGCGCAGCGGCCGATGAAGACCGCTGCCGAGTACCGCGCCTACATCGCGCGCCTCAACGATGTGCCGCGCTATTTCGATCAGCAGACCGCCAACATGCGCGCCGGCCTGGCACGTGGATTCAGCGTGCCGCGCGCCGTGCTCGACGGGCGCGACGTCTCCATCGCCACCGTGGCCGATGTCAAAGACCCCACCGAATCCACCTTCTACGCGCCGTTCAAGCAGCTGCCTGCGCAGATCCCGGCGGCCGAGCAGGCGCAACTGCGCGAACAGGCCAAGGCCGCATTGCGCACCGCCGTCCTTCCGGCGTACAGCAAGCTGCTGACGTTCTTCCGCAACGACTACATGCCCAAGGCACGCACCACGCTGGCGGCCGAAGCATTGCCCGACGGCAAGGCGTTCTATCGCCAGCAAATCCGCGAATACACCACGCTGGAGCTGAGTCCCGAGCAGATCCATCAGATCGGCCTGGATGAAGTGGCGCGCATCCAGACCCAGATGAACGCCATCATCAAGCAGGTGGGTTTCAAGGGCAGCTTCGCGCAGTTCCTGACCTTCCTGCGCACCGACCCGCAGTTCTACGCCAAGACCCCGCAGGAGTTGCTCGATCGCGCCGCGTGGATTTCCAAGCGCGTGGACGGGCAGGTGGGCAAGTTCATCGGCACGCTGCCGCGCGGGCGCTTCACCATCAAGCCGGTGCCCGACGACATCGCGCCGTTCTGGACCGCCGGCCGCGGCGGCGCGACAACCTATTGGGTCAACACCTACAACCTGCCATCGCGGCCGCTGTACAACCTGCCGGCGCTGACCTTGCACGAGTCCTCGCCGGGTCATTCGCTGCAGGGGTCGCTGGCGCTGGAGCAGGGCGAGCAGCCGGCGTTCCGTCGCGAAAACTACATTTCCGCCTATGGCGAAGGCTGGGCGCTCTACACCGAAAAGCTCGGCCAGGAGATGGGCATCTACGAAACGCCGTACGAAGAATTCGGCCGGCTCACCTACGAGATGTGGCGCGCGTGCCGGCTGGTGATCGACACCGGTGTGCACCATGACGGCTGGAGCCGCGCGCAGGCGCTGGCCTATCTGCGCGACCGCACCGCGCTCAGCGAACACGAAGTCACCACCGAGGTCGATCGCTACATCTCCTGGCCCGGCCAGGCGCTGAGCTACAAGCTGGGCGAGATCACCATCGTCAAGCTGCGCGCCGAGGCAGAAAAGGAGCTGGGTGACCGCTTCGACATCAAGGCCTTCCACGATGTAGTGCTGCGCCAGGGCTCGGTCACCCTGCCGGTGCTGGAGCAGCAGGTGCGCGCCTTCATCGCCGAGAGCAAGGCACGCCCGATAGACGCCAAATCGGCCGGTCGCGCGGCGCCGTGATGCTGGGTTGCATTGCCGACCGCCGGCCAACCTTCTAGTGCGGTGAGGGCATCGCGCCCTCAGGGCCTTCGCGCTTGCTGCAGGATCCTTGCCCGCCCACCATCGCGGGACACGCCGCAAGACGTCCATGTAGGCTCCTTGGCGGCATCCATGCCGCCAGGGGTCTCACGACGGTGGGCGGGCAAGGACCAGTCGCGTTGGTCGGTGTGCAGCGTTTTCAACAAGCAACCAGCAGACCACGGGACGCGGCTCTCGCTCTTCAGTAAGAATCACCAGCCAACTATCTGGTGCGATGTCCTCGCCGCTTGCGGGACCGTTGGCGGCATGAACGCCGCCATCGAGCCCCATGGAGGGGGTCACGGCGTGTCCCGCGAGCGGCGAGGGCACCGCGCGCTCGACGCACCGTGCTTGCAGAGTTCCCGAGCACACCCAAACAACACGCGCCGCCCATGCAATTGTGTAACCACCCCGGCCTCTATACGCTGCGCCCATGCTGCTCCGTCGCGCCCGCCTGTCGCACCCATTGCTCCGCCTGATGGCGTTGCTGGTGCTGGTCATGGGCGTGCTGGTCGCACCGGTCGCCTGCGCACGGGGCGATGTGCACGCGCTGGCGCACGACCAGGCCCACCTGGACGACACCGCACCGCATGGCCATGACGGTGCCGACGAAGGCGATGCCGGCGAACGCGACGGTGCAGGTTTGCTGCATGCCTTGATGCACAGCGGCTACTGCCACGGGCACAGCCCGGCCATGTTGCCGGCGTTGGCCTGGGGCCCGTTGCCTGCGCGCACGCACGGGCAGCCGCCCGTATTGACTACCGCCTACCGCTCGCATCTGAGCGAGACCGGATTGCGTCCTCCGATCGCGGCCTGATGCATCGCCGGCAGCCGCCGGCCTGTCCATCGATCCCGATTCCGGAGACACCCTCATGTGGTTGCGACTGACGGCGCTTGCCGTCTTCGCGGTCGTGCCGTGCGCCAAGGCGCAGGACCTGCCGCCCAAACCCGTGCTGACCCTGGACGACGCCATTGCACGCGTCGCCCGCCAGCACCCCGATCTGCGCCTGGCCGATGGCCAGCGCGCGGTCCTCACCGCCGAAGCCGAGCGCGATGCACTGCGTCCGCCGTTGCGCATCGGTGCCGAACTGGAAAACGTGTTCGGCACCGGCCCCACCCGCGCGCTGGACCAGGCCGAACTCACTGTCACCCTGGCCGGCGTGCTGGAACGCGGCGGCAAGCTCGACGCGCGTCGCACCCTGGCACAGGCCCGCATCGACGCGCTGGCGCCGCAGCGCGCCCTGGCCCGGCTGGACGTCCTGGCCGAGGTGGCGCGCCGTTACCTGGGCATCGGCATCGCCGCGCAGCGGCACGCGGCGGCGCTGGACACGCTGGCCCAGCGCCAGCGCACCGTCAGTGCTGCGCGCCAACGGCTGCAGGCCGGCGCATCGCCCGAATCGGTGCTGCTGACCGCCCAAGCCCTGCAGGCGCGCGCAGAACTCGAACGCGACCGCGCCCAGCAGGAACTGCTCGCCGCACGCCGCCAATTGGCCGTGCTGTGGGGCGAGCGCACGCCGGACTTCGGCGCCATTACCGGCGACCCGTTGCAGCTGCCGGCCATTCCCGAGTTTGAGGTGCTGGCGCAGCTGCTCGATGCCACGCCCGAACTGGCGCGCTTGAACGGCGAGCAGCGCGTGCGCCAAGCCCGTGTGCGGCTGGCGCGCAGCCAGGCGCGCCCGGATCTGGACTGGCAGGTGGGCGTGCGCCGGCTCGAAGGTAACGATGCCACCGCGCTGCTCGGCAGCGTCTCGCTGGCACTGGGCAGCGCTGCCCGCGCGCAGCCGGAGATTCGCGCGGCCGAAGCGGAGCTATCGCTGCTGGACATCGAACGCCAATCGCAGGCGTTGGTGCTCTACGCCACGCTGGCCGATGCGCATGGCCGCTACCGCGCTGCACAGCTGGAGGTGGCGCGCATACGCGAGGATGTACTGCCGGCGCTCGCACGCGCCGATGCCGCCGCCGAGCGCGCCTATCGCGCCGGTGCCACCAGTTATCTGGACTGGGCACAGCTGCAGGCCCAACGCAGCGAGGCACGCCAGCAGCAACTGGCCGCCGCATTGGAAGCGCAGACCGCGTTGATCGAAATCCAGCGCCTGACCGGGCAGCCGTTCGTGCGCGATCCTGCCGCGCAGGTGACGCCATGAATGCTGTTTCGGCACTGCGTTTTCAGGCCGCGCGTGGGGGCCTTGTTGGAATCGCCGCATCTGCAGTGATGTCGGCATCCAGCACGCGCCAAACGCTGCTCACGCCAGGCGCACCTTCTTCGCAACCCACCTCTATTCGTTCGCCCGACCCAGCGCGTCGGCGCCAACCAGGATCATCTTCGATGACACGTTTCATGATTGCGCCGCTGCTGCTGGCGCTGGTGCTCGGTGGCTGCAGCCGCAACAGCGATAAGGCGCACGATGACCACGCAGGACATGCCGCCGAAGGCGAGGCGGGCGCCGCTGCACACGGCGAGGAAGCCCAGGCCGGCACGCATGGCGGGCGCTTGCTCAGCCAAGACGGCGACAGCGTGGAGCTGGCCATCGCCGAAGACGGCACGCCGCCCACCTACCAGGCCTGGCTGTACCGCGATGGCAAACCGTTGCCGGCCGCCGCCGGCAAGGTGGAAGTGCATCTGACCCGGCTCGGCGGCGTCACGGAAGTGCACCAATTGACGCCGCGCGACGACGGCAGCCTGCTGGCCGACAGCACGGTCGGCGAGCCGCATTCGTTCGATGTGGACGTGCGTGCCACCGTGCAGGGCAAGACCCACCGCTGGCGCTATCCCAGTTACGAAGGACGCACCACCATCGCGGCGAAGGTCGCGCAGGACGCAGGCATTCGTGTGGCCGCCGTCGGCGCCGGCAGCATTGCCGATCAGCATGAAGTGCAGGGGCTACTGACGCCGGCAGAAGGCGCGCAAGCGCAGGCCACCGCGCGTTTTCCCGGGCCGGTACGCAGCTTGCGCGTCAACGTGGGCGACCAGGTGCGCGCCGGCCAGGTGCTGGCCACGGTGGAGAGCAATCTGAGCCTGACCACCTATTCGGTGAGCGCACCGATCAGCGGCACCGTGCTGGCGCGTAATGCCAGCCTGGGCAGCAACGCAGGCGAAGGCCAGGCGCTGTTCGAAATCGCCGACCTGTCCACCTTGTGGGTGGATCTGCACATCTTCGGCGCCGACGCCGGGCACATCACCGCCGGCGCACCGGTGACGGTCACGCGCATCAGCGACGGCGTCGTGGCGCAGACCACCCTGGAACGCGTCCTGCCCGGCACGGCGACGGCGAGCCAGAGCACCGTGGCGCGCGCGGTGCTGCGCAACAGCGATGGCTTGTGGCGACCGGGTTCTGCGGTGAAGGCGCGGGTCACGGTGGCGCAGCAGCCGGCGGCGATGGTGGTGCCGGCCGGTGCGTTGCAGCGGTTCCGCGATTGGGATGTGGTGTTTGTACGGGCGGGCGATGTCTACGAAGTGCGGCCGGTGAAGCTGGGTGCGCGCGATGCGCAGCAGGTGGAAGTGGTCTCGGGGCTGGTGGCAGGTGATGCGGTGGTGGTGGAGCAGAGTTACCTGGTGAAGGCCGATATCGAAAAGTCGGGGGCTTCGCATGATCATTGAGCGCGTTGGGGTGGGCGGCATTGCGTTTTCGAGTCGGGGCGAATGTCGGATACGGGGATGCACGCCAGATCCAAGGCTTTCGCGCCCTGTCGGGCTAGAGCAAAGGCTTTCGCGGCACGAGCAAAGGCTTTCGCGGCACGAGCAAAGGCTTTCGCGGCACGAGCAAAGGAAAGGCTTTCGCGGCACGAGCAAAGGCTTTCGCGGCACGAGCAAAGGCTTTCGCGGCACGAGCAAAGGCTTTCGCGGCACGAGCAAAGGCTTTCGCGGCACGAGCAAAGGCTTTCGCGGCACGAGCAAAGGCTTTCGCGGCACGAGCAAAGGCTTTCGCGGCACGAGCAAAGGCTTTCGCGGCACGAGCAAAGGCTTTCGCGGCACGAGCAAAGGCTTTCGCGGCACGAGCAAAGGCTTTCGCGGCACGAGCAAAGGCTTTCGCGGCACGAGCAAAGGCTTTCGCGGCACGAGCAAAGGCTTTCGCGGCACGAGCAAAGGCTTTCGCGGCACGAGCAAAGGCTTTCGCGGCACGAGCAAAGGCTTTCGCGGCACGAGCAAAGGCTTTCGCGGCACGAGCAAAGGCTTTCGCGGCACGAGCAAAGGCTTTCGCGGCACGAGCAAAGGCTTTCGCGGCACGAGCAAAGGCTTTCGCGGCACGAGCAAAGGCTTTCGCGGCACGAGCAAAGGCTTTCGCGGCACGAGCAAAGGCTTTCGCGGCACGAGCAAAGGCTTTCGCGCCCTGTCGGGCACGAGTCACTTTTTCTTTGCTTGTGCAAAGAAAAAGTAACCAAAAAGAAAGCACACCCCGTCCTCGCGCCCTACACGCCTGCGGCGCTGCGGGTGCGCAAGTCCGGCAGAAATTTTTGTAAGGGACGTCCCTGTCCCTTACAAAAACGTCGCGCATCCATGCGCGCCGCCCTGCGGGTTGTATCTGCCAGCCTTGCCGCTGCGGTATGGGGCCCCGAAAGCCAACATCATCAACAGCAACAACAGCAACAACAGCAACAACAGCAACAACAGCAACAACAGCGCTGGTGTGTGGGTGGTGGTTTGTTCGGGGTGTTGCGCGGCTGCGCGGTAGGGAGGCGGCGCTCTCGGTCGGGGGCAGGGCGAGGGTACCGACCGGTGCGGTGCCGGGTGTGCACGGAGGGGCGTGCCATGCTGACCAACATCATCCGGTTTGCGATCGCGCAGCGTTGGTTGATGCTGGCGTTGACGGGCGTGCTGATCGCCATTGGCGCGTGGAGTTTTTCGCGCTTGCCGATCGATGCAACTCCCGACATCACCAACGTGCAGGTGCAGGTCAATACCGCGGCGCCTGGCTATTCGCCGCTGGAATCCGAACAGCGGGTCACGTTTCCATTGGAGACGGTGCTGGCGGGCTTGCCGGGGCTGGAATCCACGCGCTCGCTGTCGCGCTATGGCTTGTCGCAGGTGACGGCGGTCTTCGCCGATGGCACCGATCTGTATTTCGCGCGGCAACAGGTGGCCGAGCGTCTGCAGCAGGTCAAGTCGCAATTGCCTGCCGATCTGGAGCCGCAGCTGGGGCCGATTGCCACCGGCCTGGGCGAGATCTTCATGTACACGGTCGAGGCCAAGCCGAATGCGCGCAAGCCCGATGGCAGTGCGTGGACGGCGACCGATCTGCGTACCTTGCAGGATTGGGTGGTGCGCCCGCAGCTACGCAACGTGCCGGGCGTCACCGAGGTCAACACCATCGGCGGGTATGCGCGGCAGATCCATATCACCCCCGATCCGGCGCGCCTGGTCGCGCTGGGGTTCACCCTGGACGAGGTTGCCCAGGCAGTGGAGTCCAACAACCGCAACATCGGCGCCGGCTATATCGAACGTAACGGCCAGCAATTTCTGGTGCGGGTGCCGGGGCAGGTGGACGACATCGCGCAGATCGGCGCGATCGTGCTGGATCGGCGCGCCGGCGTGCCGATCCGCGTACGCGATGTGGCGCAGGTGGGCGAGGGACGCGAATTGCGCACCGGCGCCGCCACCCAGGACGGCAGCGAAGTGGTGCTCGGCACGGTGTTCATGCTGGTCGGTGCCAATAGCCGCACCGTGGCGCAGGCCGCAGCGCAGCGGTTGGAGGTGGCCAATGCCAGCTTGCCGGCGGGGGTGCAGGCAGTGCCGGTGTACGACCGCACCGCATTGGTGGACCGCACCATCGTCACCGTCGCCAAGAACCTGATCGAAGGCGCGTTGCTGGTCATCGTGGTGTTGTTCCTGTTGCTGGGCAACGTGCGCGCAGCCCTGATCACCGCGGCAGTGATTCCGCTGGCGATGTTGTTCACGCTGACCGGCATGGTGCGTGGTGGCGTGTCCGGCAACTTGATGAGCCTGGGTGCGCTGGATTTCGGCCTGATCGTCGATGGTGCGGTGATCATCGTGGAGAACTGCCTGCGCCGCTTTGGCGAAGCGCAACTGCGGTTGGGGCGCGTGCTCGAACGCGATGAGCGTTTCGAGCTCACTGCCGAGGCCAGCGCCGAGGTGATCCGCCCCAGCCTGTTCGGCCTGGGCATCATCACCGCGGTGTATCTGCCGGTGTTCGCGCTCACCGGCATCGAAGGCAAGATGTTCCACCCGATGGCGATCACCGTGGTGCTGGCGCTGACTGGCGCGATGCTGCTGTCGCTGACCTTCGTGCCGGCTGCGATCGCGCTGCTGCTCGGCGGCAAGGTGGCCGAGCACGAAAACCGCGCGATGCGCTGGGCGCGCGGCGTCTACGCGCCATTGCTCGATCGTGCGCTTCGGCACAGCCGCTGGGTCGGCATTGCAGCGCTTGCAACGGTGGCGCTGTGCGCGGTGCTGGCCACCCGCCTGGGCAGCGAGTTCATCCCCAACCTGGACGAAGGCGATATTGCGCTGCATGCCTTGCGCATTCCCGGCACCAGCCTGGAGCAGGCCATCACCATGCAATCCACGCTGGAAAAACGCATCAAGCAGTTTCCGGAGGTGGCGCATGTGTTCGGCAAGCTCGGCACCGCCGAAGTGGCCACCGACCCGATGCCGCCGTCGGTGGCCGACACGTTCCTGATCATGCATCCGCGCGCGCAGTGGCCGGATCCGCGCAAGCCCAAGGCGCAGTTGCTGGCCGAGATCGAGGAGGCGGTGAAGCAGTTGCCCGGCAACAATTACGAGTTCACCCAGCCGATCCAGATGCGCATGAACGAGCTGATCTCCGGCGTGCGTGCGGATGTGGCGATCAAGGTGTACGGCGACGATCTGGACACGCTGGTCACGCTCGGGCAGCGCGTGCAGGAAATCGCCAGCGCGGTGCCCGGTGCAGCCGATGTGAGCCTGGAACAGGCCACCGGTTTGCCGATGCTGGCGGTGGTGCCCGATCGCGCCGCACTGGCCGGCTACGGGCTCAATCCCGGCGTGGTGCAGGACACCGTGGCGGCGGCCGTGGGCGGGCAGGAAGCCGGGCAATTGTTCGAAGGCGACCGGCGCTTCGACATCGTGGTGCGCCTGCCCGAAGCCCTGCGCCAGGACCCGACCGCGCTGGCCGATCTGCCGATCCCGCTGCGCGGCGATGGCGAACGTGCCGATGCGGACGAGTCCAGCCGCGCGGCAGGCTGGCGCAGTGGCGAGCCGAGCACCGTGCCGCTGCGCGAGGTCGCCAAGGTCGATACCGTGCTTGGGCCAAACCAGATCAACCGCGAAGACGGCAAGCGCCGCATCGTGATCACCGCCAACGTGCGTGATCGCGATCTGGGCGGCTTCGTGGCCGAGGTGCAGCAACGCGTCAAGGCGCAGGTCAAACTGCCCACCGGGTACTGGATCGGCTACGGCGGCACCTTCGAGCAATTGATCTCTGCCAGCCAGCGCCTGGCCTGGGTGGTGCCGGGCACCTTGCTGCTGATCTTCGCGTTGCTGTACTGGTCGTTCGGCTCGCTGCGCGATGCGCTGGTGGTGTTCAGCGGCGTGCCGCTGGCGCTGACCGGCGGCGTGGTGGCCTTGGCCCTGCGCGGGCTGGCCTTGTCGATTTCCGCCGGCGTGGGCTTTATCGCGCTGTCGGGCGTGGCAGTGCTCAACGGCCTGGTGATGATCGCCTTCGTGCGCAGCCTGCGTGCCGAGGGCATGCCGCTGGAGCAGGCACTGCGCGAAGGCGCGTTGGCGCGGCTGCGACCGGTGCTGATGACCGCCCTGGTGGCCGCGCTGGGCTTCGTGCCGATGGCCTTCAATGTCGGGGCCGGCGCCGAAGTGCAGCGCCCGCTGGCCACGGTGGTGATCGGCGGCATCGTCTCTTCCACCCTGCTCACCCTGCTGGTGTTGCCGGTGCTGTATCGCTGGCTGCATCGGGAGCGGGCGCCACGCGTCGCATCGCTCTCCACGCAGCCGCACGGGAGCACGCCATGAGCGATGCCTGCTGCGGCTGCGGCAAGACCCTGGATGTGGCCGCCATGCAGGCGCGCCAGCGGCGCGTCCTGTGGTGGGTGCTGACGATCAATACCGGCAGCTTTGCGCTGATGTTGGCCGGCGCGCTGCACAGTGGCGCGGCCTCGCTGCTGTCCGGCAGCCTGGACAATCTGGGCGATGCACTCACCTATGCACTCAGCCTGGCTGTGGTTGGCGCCAGCCTAACCGCCAAGGCGCGGGTGGCCCTGCTCAAGGCCGGCATGATCCTGCTGGCAGCGCTGGCGGTGGCAGCCGAGATCGGCTGGAAACTGGCCCACCCGCAGCTGCCGCTGTTCCAGAGCATGGGGGTGGTGGCGGCGCTGAACTTCGCTGCCAATCTGGTCTGCCTGCGCCTGTTGTGGCCCTACCGTCACGGCGACATCAACCTGGCGTCGGCCTGGGCCTGCTCGCGCAACGATGTCTACGAGGGCGTTGCGGTGCTGGCGGCCAGCGCAGCGGTGTGGGCGTTCGGCAGTGGCTGGCCGGACCTGCTGATCGCAATGGCCTTGCTGCTGTTGTTCCTGCGCTCGGCCTGGCAGGTGGCGCGTGGTGCCTGGGCGGAACTGCGCCGGGTCGCTGCGCCAGCGCACGCCGAAGGCGGGTGATCGTGCCTTGGCACGGTTGCCGGTGGGCGCCGGCAACCGCGGCTGGGCAGGTAGCGTAAGTGCTTGCGGCACATAGGAAAGCCGTGCATAATGCGCGGCTCGCTGTGCCCGGATCGCTCCGGATGGCGGTACCCAGCGCAATGGGGTTGCCGGCCTGTTCCAGCGTAAGTTCTTGATTCCCAACGTTGCGTGACAGCCCTGGCGCTGTCGGGGCCGCCGCTCCCCAGGCTATGGGTGGCAATTCATTTATCGAGGTGCGTAATGTCCCGCGTATGCCAAGTGTCCGGCAAGCGTGTGCAGACGGGTAACAACGTCTCCCACGCAAACAACAGAACCCGTCGTCGCTTCCTGCCCAACCTGCACGAGCGTCGCTTCTGGGTTGCCAGCGAAAACCGCTGGGTGAAGCTCCGTGTTTCCGCGCATGCATTGCGCACCATCGACAAGAACGGCATCGATGCCGTTCTGAAAGAGCTGCGTGCGCGCGGCGAAAAGGTCTGAGGAGTAAGCAGTCATGGCAAAAGGCAAGCGTGACAAGATCCGTATGATTTCCTCGGCCGCTACCGGCCACTTCTACACCACGGACAAGAACAAGAAAAACACTCCGGGGAAGATGGAAATGATGAAGTACGACCCGGTCGTGCGTAAGCACGTGATGTACAAGGAAGGCAAGATCAAGTAATCCACCGATTACGCGATCTGCATTCAAGCAAACACCCGCCAAATGGCGGGTGTTTGCGTTTGTGGATGTCGAATTCCGTATTGGTGCGTGCAGGTACCGCTGGCGGTGTCATTGCCGATATCGTGCAGCTAAGTCAAGCCAGCCAAGGCCAAGGTCAAATGGGCAGCGGCGCGTGACAGCGCCCCTCTCCCCTCGGGGCGACAAGGCACGGCTTGCGTACCGACGGTGTGCGTGCCTTGGAGCGCTCGCGCCGCTGGCGCGGGCCGGGGCGCGGAGCGGGGGTTGGGGTGAGGTACGGGCGAAGCCGCAGGGACACGATGGACACGAGGCTTCGCACGTACCCTCATCCGGCCCTTCGGGCCACCTTCTCCCCCATAAAGAAGGGGACAATGTCGCAATGGGAGAAGGGAGCAATACGGCAAGCTCGCCGTGCAACGGCGCAGTCACAGCCCACGCGCACGCAATTGCGCATCCAATCTCGGATACACCCGACGCGCATTGCGCTCGAACACCTTGCGCTTGTCGGCCTCGGAAATCGCCAGCGCATCGATGTAGCGTTTGGTGTCGTCGAAATAGTGGCCGGTCTGCGGATCGATGCCGCGCACCGCGCCGACCATTTCCGAGCCAAAAAGGATGTTGTCGATGTCGATCACCTCGAACAACAGGTCGATCCCGGGCTGGTGATACACGCAGGTATCGAAGAACACATTGCGCATCACATGCGTGGACAGCGCAGGCTTGCCCAGCATGTCGGCCAGGCCGCGGAAACGGCCCCAGTGATACGGCACTGCGCCGCCGCCGTGCGGAATGATGAAGCGCAATTGCGGAAAATCGGCGAACAAATCGCCTTCGAGAAACTGCATGAAGGCCGTGGTGTCGGCATTGAGGTAATGCGCGCCGGTGGCATGGAAATTGGCATTGCAACTGCCGGAGACGTGCACCATCGCCGGCACGTCCAGTTCCACCATTTTCTCGAAGAACGGGTACCAGGCGCGGTCGGTCAGCGGCACGCCATTCCAGTGCCCGCCGGACGGGTCGGGATTGAGATTGCAGCCGACGAAACCCAGTTCGTTGACGCAGCGTTCCAGTTCGGCGATTGCGTGTGCGATCGGCACGCCTGGCGATTGCGGCAGCTGGCACACGCCGATAAAGGTGTGCGGATACAGCTGTACCACGCGCGCGATCAGGTCGTTGCAGTGGCGCGTCCACACCTGGCTCACCGCTTCGTCGCCGATGTGATGTGCCATGGTGCTGGCGCGTGGCGAAAAAATCGTCATGTCGGCGCCGCGCTCGCGCAGCAGGCGCAGTTGGTGCAGCTCGACACTTTCGCGCAGCGCATCGTCGCTGATATGCGGATACACCGGCGCCGGCAGCGTTGCGTCGGTGTAATGCGCAATCTGCGCCTTGCGGAACGCATCGTGCGCGGCGGGTGCGGTGGTGTAGTGGCCGTGGCAGTCGATGATCATGGCGATGGTGTGCGTGCTGCAGCGGAAGCGGCGCGCCAGCGACTGCCTGGGCGCCAGGTGGGACGGTCCGTTGGACGGAAGCTGCAGGTCGCAACGGCAATGGTGGTCCCGATGTGCAGGTGGGCACGGGTCACGGCACTCTGCCTGTCGATGGTCTGCTTGAGCGGCACACGCGCGCACGCGCCGCTGCGATGGCGGCCGCGGCGGCTTGGCGATGCAGCGGAGCGTTCAGCCATACAGCTCACCATCGAACAATTTGCGCGCCGTGCGGAGCACCGCGGCACCGACCACGGCGCCGTGCGCATCGAGATCGATCAGGCAGCTGCTCGCACCGCTGGGGTGTTCGACGTCCAGCCGCTGGCTACGCCCGCCGGGCACCTGCGCCAGCGCGTGCGCGGGCGATCCGGGCAACAGGCAGGCGGTGGCGACGGTGACCGCACCCAGCACGCCAATGGAGGCATGACAGCGGTGCGGGATGAACGAGCGCACGCTGATCGCGCCGCCGGCGCGCGGTGCGGCGACCAGCATCATTTTCGGCACCGTGGCGTCGCGCACGTCGCCCAGCTGCATCACCGGACCTGCCTGCAGGCGCAGCGTTTCCAGGCGCGCCCTGAGCGCAGCATCGGCGTCGAGCGTGGCGCGCTCTTCGTAACCGCTGATGCCGACATCGCTGGCGCGCAGCACCACGCACGGCATGCCGTTGTCGATCAGCGTGACCTGCAGGCCCTCGAGCGTGTCCACCGCATGCCCGCTCGGCAGCAGCGCGCCGCACGAAGAGCCGGCGATATCGGCGAATGCCAGCGCAACCGGCGCGGCCGTGCCGGGGACGCCGTCGATGCGGGCATCGCCGTCGTAACGCACCGTGCCATCGGGCGTCTGCACGGTGGCGGTAGCCAAGGTGCCGGTGTTGCGCATGAAGATGCGCACCTGGGTCTGGCCGTTGCATGTGGGGAGCAAGCCACGTTCCAGCGCGAACGGGGCAACCCCGGCCAGCATGTTGCCGCAGTTCTGTGCATCGCTGACCTGCGCCTGTTCCACCGCGACCTGCAGGAACAGATAGTCCACGTCGGCATCGGCACGCGCCGAGCGCGACACCACGGCAACCTTGGAGGTCAGCGGGTCGGCGCCGCCCATGCCGTCGATCTGGCGCGCATCCGGCGAGCCGTAGGCGCGCAGTAAGAACGCGTCGCGCGCGGCGGTGTCGGCGGGCAGATCGTCGGCCAGAAAGAATCCACCCTTGGAGGTGCCACCGCGCATCCACATGGCGCGCACGCGCTCAGACATAGCGCAGGCCTTTGGCGGCCAGGCGTTCGCGCATCGCATAGATGTCCAGGCCCAGTTCGCCGCGTGCCAGGCGTTCGCGCTTGAGCAGCTCGCGTGCCTCGCGCGCCTGCGCCTCGGTCAGCACATCGGCAGCGCTGGCACGCGGCACCACGCAGACGCCATCGTCGTCGGCCACCACCACATCGCCGGGCTGGATCAGTTGCCCGGCGCACACCAGCGGCACGTTGACCGAACCGAGCGTCTCCTTGATGGTGCCCTGCGCGCAGATGGCGCGGCTCCACGCAGGGAATTGCATGGCGGTGAGATCGCGCACATCGCGTACGCCGGCATCGATGATCAGGCCGCGACATCCGCGCGCCTGCGCCGAGGTGGCCAGCAGGTCGCCGAAGTAGCCGTCGCAACAGTCGCTGTTCGGCGCGACCACCAGCACATCGCCTGCCTGCAGTTGCTCGATGGCCACATGCATCATCCAGTTGTCGCCGGGCGGAATCGACACGGTGACCGCGGTGCCGGCGATGCGGCAACCGGCGTAGATGGGACGTAGCCGATGGTGCAGCAGGCCGCTGCGGGCCTGCGCTTCGTGCACGGTGGCCACGCCGGCCTGCGCCAGCCCGTCGACGATGGCCAGCGGCGTGCGCTCGATCCGGGTAACGACCTGGCTCATCCATCCATCCTCGTTAAGAGTGCGCCGAGTCTGGCTGGGCAGAGTCAACCGCCTCAAGATTCATTTGAGGTATGCATATTGGTTTTGCTTATAGTTAGAGCATGCAGCCGATCCCGGAACCGAATCTGCGTCACCTGTACGCGCTGGTCGTGGTGCACCAGGCCGGTAGCATCAGCGCGGCGGCGCCGCGGGTGAATTTGTCGCAACCGGCGCTGACCCAGGCCGTGGCGCGATTGGAGCAGCAACTGGGCGTGCGCCTGTTCGACCGGCACCCGGGTGGCATGTCGGCCACCGAGGCTGCCGGGTTGCTGGTGCCGCGTATCGAGCGGGTGCTGGCGCATCTGGGCCGGGGGATCGGAGTCGCGCGGCGTGCGCTGCGCCTGCCCGCGCGCCCTGGGCTGGAGCGGCGGGTGTCGCTGGGCCAGCTGCAGGCCTTGGTGGCGGTGGATGTGGCAGGCAGTTACGCGTTGGCGGCAGTACGCGCTGGCGTTTCGCAGCCGGCGATCTACCGCGCGGTGCAGTCGCTGGCCGATGTGATCGAAGTGCCGCTGACGGTACGCCGCGGCAAGACCATGCAGCCCACGCCGGTGGCGCTGCGGCTGTTGCGGCAGGTGCGGCTGGCGCTGGCCGAGTTGCGTGCCGGGTTGGACGAGGTGGCCGCATTGCGTTCGCAGCACGCCGGGCGCCTTACCCTGGGGGTGATGCCGCTGGCGCGCGCCATCCTGTTGCCGCAGGTGCTGGCGCGGTTTGCGCGTGCGCATCCGGGGGCCAGCGTCCAGGTGGTCGAGGGCCCGTACGCCCAATTGCTGGCGCAGCTGCGCGAGGGCGGCCTGGATCTGTTGATCGGTGCGCTGCGCGACCCGTTGCCGGTGCGCGATGTGCTGCAGGAGCCGCTGTTCGACGACGAACCGGTGATCGTGGCGCGTAGCGGCCACCCCTTGGCCGGGCAGGGCTATGCGTTTGCGCAACTGCGCGATTACCCCTGGGTGATCGCTGCCGCTGGCACGCCGGTGCGCGCGCGCTGGGAGCAGCTGTTCGGCGACCACCAGCTGGAGCCGCCGCCGGTGCGCATCGAATGCGGCGCCGAGCTGACCGTGCGCGGCCTGCTGCTGGAAGGCGACTGGTTGACCTTGATGTCGCGCGACCAGTTTCTGTTCGAGCGCCGCGCCGGCCTGCTCGAGGAGATCGGCAGCGCCGGGCCGCTGCTGCGCCGGCAGATCGGCATGACCACGCGCGCCGACTGGTATCCCACCCGGATGCAGTCGGCCTTCGTGCAGACGTTGCGGCAGGTCTGCGCCGAACGCGTGCAGCCGGCCGATGCGCAGGGCGGGCCGTTTCGCTATTGCCCCCCTGTCTGTGCGCCACCGCCGTTGCGTTTGCGCGCGGCCAAGTCAGAATCGGATTCCTGATGAGAACGGACCACTGATGCTGCCCGATTGGGTCACAGGCACCTGGCTGCTGGCGCTGGACTGGGCGATCCGCCTGGCAGCACTGCTATGGATTCCCGCCCGCACCACGCCGGGCGCGGCGCGCAGCTGGCTGCTGCTGATCGGCTTCGTACCGGTGGTCGGCCTGCCGCTGTATCTGCTGTTCGGCCACCCGTGGTTGTCGCGGCTGCGGGTGGAGCGGCAGGCCACCGCTTCGCAGGTGATTCGCGAACAACAACTGCCCCTGCACGCCTTGCGCTGGATGCCGCAGGCAGACACCAGCAGTGCCGAAGTGGTGCCGCTGATCGAACGCGAGGGCGATTTCATGCCCACGCTGGGCAACGCGGTGGAATTGCTCGACGACTACGCGCAGTCGTTGCAGGCCCTGATCGCGGCGATCGATGCGGCCGACAAACGCGTGCACCTGCTGTATTACCTGATGTTCGACGATGCGGTGGGCGAAGCGGTGGTGGCGGCACTGGAACGCGCCAGCGCACGCGGCGTGCGTTGCCGCGTGCTGCTGGACGCGGTGGGCGCCAAGCGTGGCCTGCGCCGCTACCGCAAGCGCCTGCAGGCCGGCGGCGTGCAGGTGCTGGCAGTATTGCCGGGCGGTTTGCGCTGGCGTCGCAGTGGCCGCATGGATCTGCGCAACCATCGCAAGATTGCGGTGCTCGACAACCGGGTGGCGTTTGTGGGGTCGCAGAACCTGGCCGAAGCCGGCTTCATTGATGGCGTGCCCAATCGCGAATTGGTGGCACGCGTGCGCGGGCCGGTGGTCAATCATCTGGAAGCGGTCTTCGCCAGCGACTGGTTCACCGAAACCGGAGAGCGGCTGGACGTGTGGCCCGATGCGCCGGTCTGCGAAGCCAATATCGCCACGCAACTACTGCCCAGCGGGCCGGCGTACCCGTTCGAAAATGCGCGCGATGCGATCAATGCGGTGATCCATCTGGCGCGGCGCAAGGTGGTGCTGGTCACGCCGTACTTCGTACCCGACGAAGCCTTGTTGAGCGCCTTGCGCATCGCTGCGGTGTCGGGAGTGGATGTGCAGTTGATCCTGTCCGAGCACAACAACCAACGCCTGGCCGCGTGGGCGCAGGAGGCCTATTTCGAAGAGCTGCTGCGTTGCGGGGTGAAGATTGCGCTGTATCGCCCGCACTTTCTGCATGCCAAGCACCTGAGCATGGATGACGACATCGCGCTGGTGGGCTCGATCAACCTGGATATCCGCTCGTTCGCGCTCAACGCCGAGATCGGCATGCTCTGCTATGACACCGGCGTGGTGCAGCGGTTGCGTGAGATCGAGCAGGATTACCTGGCCAATGCGCGGCAATTAACGTTGGAACAGTGGCGTCGCCGCCCGGCCTGGCGCCGCAGCCGCGAGGGCATTGCGCGGCTGGCCGATGCGTTGATGTAGGGCGCCTGGGTCAATCCAGGCGCATGACCTGGAAGACGTTGCCCTCCGGGTCGCGGCCGTCGTACAGCTGGTACGCAAAGCCGGGGTAACGTTTGAGCTCGCCCACATGCACGCCCGCGTGTTGCAGCTGCGCGCGATGTGCGGGCAGATCGCTGGCGATGGCGAACACCAGCTTGGTGGTCGTGCGTGTCGCATCCGCGACAGGGCACGGCGCAGGCGTCGATGGCCGCTGTCGGTAGGCGTCGCCCACCCGGTGCAGCGCCAGCTCGATGCCGCCAGCTGCAAGCACCACCCACGCGTCGGCAATCTCCTCGGTGACGGCGAGCGCGAAATGGGTCTGGTAGAACGCCTTGATTGCCGCCACATCGTGGACGTAGAGGATGGGCCTGACCAGGGCGATGGACATGTTGGGGATTCCCCAATGGCGCGTGCCGATGCTGACCCGCCAATCGTAAGTGCTTGGCAGGCAGGGCGTGTGGGAGGCGTTGGCACACACCGCGCTTGCGATGCCGTGGAAGACAGCCACTGCCGGTGACGGCCTGCGGGTGTGGCCGATGCATCGCCTACAATGTCGACATGAATACACTGCGTGATCCCGGCGATGCCGTCATCGCCATTGTCGGCGGCGGCGCGTCCGGTGTGCTGGTTGCGCTGCAGCTGCTGCGCCAGGCCGCAGCGCCATTGCAGATTGTCCTGATCGAGCCGCATGCGGCGCTTGGCGAAGGTGTGGCGTATTCCACCGCGCGCAGCGAACACCTGCTCAATGTGCCGGCTGCGCGCATGAGTGCGCTGCCGCAGCTGCCCCACGACTTTGTCGATTACCTGCGCGCGAACGCCTGTTGCCCCGAACTGGACGATGCACAGTTGCCGCTGCAGTTCGTGGGGCGGCGGCACTATGGCCCGTACTTGCGCGACCGCCTGCAGGCGGCATGTGCGCACAGCCCGGCGACGCTGCGTGTGCACTGCGCACGCGTGCAGGCCCTGCAACCCAATGCCGATGGCGCACTGTTGCAGCTGGACGATGGACAGCTGCTGCAGGCGAGCGTGGTGGTCTTGGCAGTGGGCAATGCGCTGCGACCGCTGCCGCTGCGAGGTGCCACCGGGCTGTCGCGCGCGCAGCGTGTCGAAGCCTGGGAGACCGAGGCGGTGGCAGCGCTGCCACCGGACGCGGCCGTGTGCATCGTTGGTTCGGGCTTGAGCATGGCCGATACCGTGGTGACGCTGGCAGCGCAGGCGCATCGGGCAAGCGTGCATGTGGTGTCGCGGCATGGCTTGCTGCCGCTGCCGCAGGCACACGGCGGCGTGGCGCTGTTCGATCCGCAGCCGCTGCTGACAATGCCGCTGCGCGCGCGCATGCGCACACTGCGCCAGCATGCGCGCATCGCCGCCGCGCAGGGCCTGCCATGGCAGAGCGTGATGGAACGCATCCGGCCGTTGAGCCAGGCGTTATGGCAGACGCTGTCGGTTGCCGACCAGCGCCGTTTTCTGCGGCATGTGGTGCGCTACTGGGACGTGCATCGGCATCGCATCGCCGCAACGGTGCATGCGCAGCTGCAGGCGATGCAGGCACGCGGTCAGCTGCAGGTACATCGCGCACGGCTGGATGTGGCCTTCGAGGTGGGCGCTTGCGTGCGCGTGAGTGCCGGAGCCGCCAGCGCCGGACATGCCTTGCAGCTGGATGTGCAGACTCTGGTCAATGCCACCGGGGTGGAAATGCGGGTGCAGGCGATGGGCAACCGGCTGCTGCAACAATTGCTGGGGCAGGGCATCGCAGTGGCCGGTCCACACGGGATCGGCGTGGACACCGGCCCCGATGGCAGCCTGATCGATGCCGATGGACGGATGCAGCCGCAGTTGCGGGTGATCGGCAGCCTGCGCATCGGCACGCTGTGGGAAAGCCTGGCGGTGCCGGAGTTGCGCGAGCAGGCTGCGGCGATTGCGCGGGATGCGCTGTTGCAGCTGGAGCGCTGATAGGCGTGTGGAGATTGGAAATGTAGCTTGGCTGCCGTCTCCGTCCGTGACGCTGGCCTCTTCGATGGGCAAAGGCGACGCATAGCACCGATGAGGGGGCGAGCAAAGCCTCGGATGACCCGCATGCGTCGGCTGCGCCTCTTGCCCTCACCCCAACCCCTCTCCCGCAGGCGGGAGAGGGGCTCTGCCACGGCGAGCATCCGTCTGCGCTCTTGCAGGCGGGAAAGCAAGCAGCGTCGCGCCTTCTCTGGCGAGCGGCAGAGCAATCAGCGTCGGCCTTCTCTGGCAGGCGGCAGAGCAACCACTATCCTGCCTTCCCCGCCTGCGGGGGGAGGGTGCCCGAAGGGCGGATGAGAGGCAGCAATCCCAACCGCTTCATCGCAATCTCAGCCGCAGCGACGCCACAACCGGTAAAATGCGCCGGTGGATGTCTCTCATTTGCTCGATCATTTAAACCCCGCCCAGCGCGAGGCCGTTTCCGCGCCGCCGGGGCATTACCTCGTGCTGGCCGGCGCCGGCTCCGGCAAGACGCGCGTGCTGATCCATCGCATCGCCTGGCTCAACGAAGTCCAGGGCGTGCCCAACCACGGCATCTTCGCGGTGACCTTCACCAACAAGGCGGCCGGCGAAATGCGTCACCGCACCGACCTGCAGCTGCGCAATGGCAGCCGCGGGATGTGGATCGGTACATTTCACGGGCTGGCCCATCGCCTGTTGCGTCTGCATTGGCAGGACGCGCGGCTGCCGGAAGGTTTCCAGGTCATGGACAGCGATGACCAGTTGCGGCTGGTCAAGCGCGTGGTGCAGGCGCTGGAGCTGGACGAGAGCAAGTATCCGCCCAAGCAACTGAGCTGGTGGATCAACGAGCAGAAGGACGAGGGCCGCCGTCCGCAACATATCCAGCCCGAGCCCAACGACGATTGGACCGAGGTGCGCCGGCAGGTGTATGCGGCCTACCAGGAACGCTGCGACCGCTCCGGGCTGCTGGATTTCGCCGAGTTGCTGCTGCGCGCGCACGAGTTGCTGCGCGACACGCCCGCATTGCTGGCGCATTACCGCGCACGCTTCCGCGAGATTCTGGTGGACGAGTTCCAGGACACCAACGCCATCCAGTACGCCTTCGTGCGGGTGCTGGCCGGCGAATCGGGCAACGTGTTCGTGGTGGGCGACGACGACCAGGCCATCTATGGCTGGCGCGGTGCCAAGGTCGAGAATGTCCAGCGTTTCCTGAAGGATTTCCCTGGCGCGCAGACCGTGCGGCTGGAGCAGAACTACCGCTCCAGCGCCAATATCCTGGGCGCTGCCAATGCGGTGATCGCGCACAACCCGGACCGTATCGGCAAACAGTTGTGGACCGATTCCGGCGATGGCGACCCGATCGATCTGTATGCGGCCTACAACGAAGTGGACGAAGCGCGCTATGTGGTCGAGCGTGCACGGCAGTGGGTGCGCGACGGCGGCAGTTATGGCGAAGTGGCGGTGCTCTACCGCAGCAACGCGCAATCGCGCGCGCTGGAAGAAGCGCTGATTTCCGAGCAGTTGCCGTACCGTGTGTATGGCGGCATGCGCTTTTTCGAACGTGCCGAAATCAAGGACGCGTTGGCTTACCTGCGCCTGCTGACCAATCGCAGCGACGACGCTGCGTTCGAACGCGCGGTCAACACGCCCACGCGCGGCATTGGCGACCGGACGCTGGATGAGGTGCGCCGGCTGGCACGTGCCAGTGCGCTGTCGTTGTGGGAAGCGGCGATGCTGTGCACGCAGCAGAACACGCTGGCCGCACGCGCACGCAATGCGCTGGCCACCTTCCTCAGCCTGATCGGCCAGCTGCATGCCGAAACCGGGCAGATGGAACTGGCCGAACGCATCGACCATGTGCTGATGCGCTCGGGCCTGCGCGAGCATTGGGCCAAGGAAAGCCGTGGCGGGCTGGATTCGGAATCGCGTACCGAGAACCTGGACGAACTGGTGTCGGTCGCCTCGCGCTTCACCCGCCCCGACGACGAAGACAGCCAGGGCATGACCGAACTGGTCGCCTTCCTGGCCTATGCCTCGCTGGAGGCCGGCGAAGGCCAGGCGCAGGCTGGCGAAGAAGGCGTGCAGCTGATGACGCTGCATTCGGCCAAGGGCCTGGAATTTCCGATCGTGTTCCTGGTCGGTCTGGAAGACGGCCTGTTCCCGAGCGCGCGCTCGTTGGAAGAGAGTGGGCGGCTGGAAGAGGAACGGCGTCTGGCGTACGTGGGCATCACCCGCGCGCGGCAAAAGCTGGTGCTGTGCTACGCCGAATCGCGCCGCATCCACGGCCAGGACAACTACAACGTGCCCTCGCGCTTCCTGCGCGAGATTCCGCGCGACCTGCTCAACGAAGTGCGCCCGAAGGTGCAGGTTTCGCGCACCGCATCGCTGGGCGCGGCGCGCGGCGGCCCGGTCCATGGCATCGTGGAGACCGCGCCGATCAAGCTTGGCGCCAACGTCGAACACCCCAAGTTCGGCGGCGGCGTGGTGGTCGATTACGAAGGCGCCGGCGCGCATGCGCGCGTGCAGGTGCAGTTCGACGAGGTCGGCGCCAAGTGGCTGGTGATGGCCTACGCCAATCTGACCGTGGTGTAGTCAGGGGTCGCTCGCCTGCGCGTGCGTGTTCTTTGGCAGGCGAGGGCGTAGTGCGGTGTACTGTGCATGCAGCAAGCGGGGCCGGCCGCTACTGCACCGCATGCGCCAAGCGAGATCGCATGACCATCTCCGACAGCTGATCGATGGCGGAAGCTTCCCGCTGTTGCGCTGTTGCGCTGTTGCGCGCCTACATTTCCCAGCTGAAGCGTGAGTTGATCTGCTTGCCGTTCACGGTCAGTGTCGATTTGTGGGCGAGCACGACCAGGGTAAAGGGTGGCACGCGCGTGTCTTCTCCTGTGTAAATCAGGCGGAGGATTCTGCGTTTGGTGTCGAACGTCTTGACCTGGAAATTGCCCCGCAACAACACGCCCTTGCTGTCGCCAGGTGCATTGAAACGAAGACTGGCGATCACTGGTCGGGTGACGTGACCGATTTCGAAGTCTATCCAGTATCCGCCGCCCTCGAACGAAAGTGAGGAGGTTGCGTTGGCAGGTGTGCTGACGCATGCCCACAGCAATAACGCAACGCAGGCAGCTACACATCGTGTCATGACGTCGTCCTTGAACGTGGTCGTGCCGCAAGGGCACGGTCAGGAGTATCGATGCTGGCGCCAAGGCATTGCAACGGATGCGGCAAGCAATGGAATGGCGACACACCTACCTCGCGCGCCAGGCCGATGCTCGAATTCTCCATGGGCGGTTTCCACTCCAGTGCTGAATGCGCCAATCGCTTTAGCCAATCGCCAGATTGCAAGGTTCTGTAAGCCACTTCGAGCCGGCAAGCCAAGGCGATTGGTGCATCGCTCGATGCATACCGCGCGATATCCATGCCACCCTGTCGGCAGTTCATTGCATAGGCACGCGGCGGCATGCAGACCGAAAAACAGAAAATGCTGGCTGGCGAACTCTACAACGCCACCGATGCGCAACTGCAGGCCGATCAGGCGGCGGCTGCGGCGTGGATGGCACGCTATAACGCCACTGGCGCGCAGCCAGCCGCACAGCGGCACGCATTGCTGGTCGAGCGGCTTGCCGAGGTGGGTGCCGGTGCGGTGATCCGGCCGCCATTTCATTGCGATTACGGCTACAACATCCATCTGGGCGCGGGCGTGTTCCTCAACTTCAATTGCGTGATTCTGGATATCTGTCAGGTGCATATCGGCGAAGGCACGCAGGTGGGGCCCGCCGTGCAGTTCTACGCTGCCGACCATCCGCGCGATGCGGCCGGACGCGCCAGCGGGCTGGAATTCGGGCAGCCGATCCGCGTCGGGCGCAATGTGTGGATCGGGGGCGGGGCAATCATCCTGCCGGGCGTCAGCATCGGCGACGACGCGGTGATCGGTGCCGGTGCGGTGGTCACGCGCGATGTGCCGGCCGGTGCGACCGCCGTGGGCAATCCGGCACGCGTGCGCGTACCCCGGGGTGCTGCCGATGACGCGCCCACCGACTGAAGGCAACGAAGAAGAACCGTTACAAAAAGCTGTCGCGCAGCCGTCAGGCGGACACGGCCAGTGTGCAATGCAGCGCACACGCGAACAGGCCAGTTGTGAGCACGCTACTGGCGCGATGGAGATGGTCGCTCGTCAGCCAGGTGAGCCGCTTCAGGCGCGACCGTCCGCCAGGTGCAAGATTGATCTGTATCAAGGTCTGCGTCGCTGAGTGCTGCCAATCTCAAGTCGCCGGCGCCGCAGCCGGTCCATCCGGGAGGTCATCATGTACAAACGAATCCTGATCGCCATCGATGCGTCCGAGCTCTCGCATCGCGGTTTGTTCCAAGGCCTGGAGCTGGCCAAGGCAACCGGTGCGAAAGTGGATATCGTCACCGTGTCCGAGCCATGGGCGATGGGCATGTACGACGCAATGGGCTGGAGCGTGGGCTATGAGGCCAGCCCGGAATATCGCACCGAGCGCGAAGCGGCCGCTGAAAAGATCCTGCGCCCGGCGTTGGAGCTGGCCGCCGCTGCCAACATCAAGGCCACGCCGCGGCATGTGCTGGATCGCTTCGCCGCCGAGGGCATCGTGCAGACCGCCAAGGACTGCAACAGCGATCTGATCATCATGACCTCGCACGGCCGCCGCGGCATGCAGCGCATGCTGCTCGGCAGCCAGACGGTGGAAGTGCTGACCCACAGTGCGATTCCGGTCCTGGTGATTCGTTGATGCCGATGCCATTGCCTTGCCGCACCTAGGTGCGGCCCTGGGCGCGATGTGGCGTCCAGGTCATGCACGTCGCGTCCGGGTGCGCTCCTGCGCAACTCAGCGTGCTTCGCTCTCCATCGGCTCCAGTTGTGCCGCAAAGCGCGCGGCCGGCCGGGCGAGCCGGCGCAGTGCTTCGGCATGCACCAGCGGAGAGCCGTGCGTGGGTGTGGCCGCGCCGCCGCGGATGGATGCGTGCTCGGGTTGTACGTGCTGGCTCAGTTCGCGCATGAAGCGCCACATCGGCATGTAGTGGCCACGCCGTGGCGCAGGAAGATGCGGCGCAGCGCGGCACTGGCGACGCCACTGCATGGGCGGCATGCCGAAGCGCTGCTGAAACGCGCGCTGAAACTGCCGCTCGGAGGCAAAGCCCATTTCGTAGAGCAACCAGGTCAGGCTGCACTCCGGGTAGGCCTGCAGGTAGCGGTGCGCTGTGCTTAGCCGCTGCTCGCGGATATAGCTGGCCACACCGCCACGCGACTGAAACAAGCGGTACAGCGATGCACGCGATAACGCGAACGCTTGCTGCAACGACTCGGTGCCCAATTCCGCCTCGCCGATGTGCTGCTCGATATAGGCCAGCAGATCGATCATCAGCGGCGCTTGTGCCTCGCCGGCCGGCGGTACGTGCGCAACGATGGCGCTGTAATAACTGCTGCTGCTCATGCGGATGCTGCCTGCGGCCCACTCCCCGGGGCCTGTCCCCTGGTCAACCGAGAAAAGCAGTGCCAACCCATCACGCCTCTTTCACAAAGTCGGCGCTGGATCACGCATCCGTGCCCGTCTGCGCCCGATCGCGGCGATTGAGACGATTTGTCGGGTGAGCGCACAGGCGCATTTCTATCCTCGCCGCAACGCTGAGAAAGCGTCATCGCACGGCCTGCCGCTTCGGTCCGGGTGGTGCGTGGCGGTCGTGGGCTAGCCCACGGCAGCGGCGTCGCACGCAGGCCGCAGACATACCGCCGGGCCGGCGACATCCAAGCCACATGGCGGCGCACGTGCCCTGCACGCCGGCGCAACGGGCAAGCTCAATCGGAGATCAGGCATGGCCAGCAGTCAGAAGTTCATTGCCCGCAATCGGGCGCCACGAGTGCAGATCGAATACGACGTGGAGGTCTACGGTGCGCAGAAGAAGGTACAGATTCCATTCGTGATGGGCGTGATGTCGGATCTGTCCGGCGCCAATGCCGGCGAACTGCCTTCGCTGGACGAGCGCAAGGCATTGGAGATCGATGTCGACAACTTCGACAGCCGGCTGCAGTCGATGCGTCCGCGTGCGCAATTCAAGGTGCCCAACACGCTCACCGGCGAAGGCGAGCTGGCGGTGGATATCACCTTCGAAAGCATGGACGACTTTTCGCCGGCTGCCATCGCGCGCAAGGTTGCGCCGCTGGCCAAGTTGCTGGAAGCGCGCACGCAGCTGGCCAACCTGGACACCTACATGGATGGCAAGGCCGGTGCAGAGCAGCTGATTGCCAACGCCATCCGCGACCCGGCGTTGCTGCAGTCGCTGGTGTCGGCCGCCAAGCCTGCCTCCGAACCGGAAGGAGCGTAACGCCATGTCCGCGACCGAAGCCGCATTGGCCACCAGTGGCACCGAAACAACCGAGCAGGGCGACTTTGCCGCGCTGCTCAACCGCGAGTTCCGCCCCAAGAGCGAGCGCGCCAAGGAAGAAGTGGAATCGGCGGTGCGCACGCTCGCCGAGCAGGTGCTCAACCGCAGCGATGTGGTCAGCGAAGACGTGTCGCAGACCATCAAGGCCTACATCGCCGAGATCGACCGCGCACTCACCGAGCAGCTCAACCAGATCCTGCATCACGCCGATCTGCAGCAGCTCGAAGGTGCTTGGCGCGGCCTGCATTATCTGGTCAACAACACCGAGACCGACCAGCAGCTCAAGATCCGCGTGCTGAACATCAGCAAGAAGGAACTGGGCAAGGTGCTCAAGCGCTACAAGGGCACCGCCTGGGATCAGAGTCCGATCTTCAAGAAGGTCTACGAGCAGGAATACGGCCAGCTCGGTGGCGAGCCGTATGGCTGCCTGGTCGGCGATTACTACTTCGACCAGAGCCCGCCGGATGTGGAACTGCTCAACGGCATTGCGCAGGTAGCCGCCGCCGCACATGCACCGTTCATTGCCGCCGCCGCGCCCAAGTTGATGGGCATGGACAACTGGAGCGAGCTCTCCAACCCGCGCGATCTGGCGAAGATCTTCTCCACGCCCGATTACGCCGCATGGCGCTCGCTGCGCGAATCGGAAGATTCCAAGTACATCGGCCTGGCCATGCCGCGCACGCTCTCGCGCCTGCCGTACGGCGCGGCCACCAGCCCGGTGGAAGAATTCGATTTCGAAGAAGACACCGCCGGCGCCGATTCCAACAAGTACACCTGGCAGAACGCGGCCTACGCGATGGCGGTGAACATCAATCGCTCGTTCAAGCAGTACGGCTGGTGCTCGCGCATTCGCGGTATCGAGTCTGGCGGCGCAGTGGAAGGCTTGCCCACGCATACCTTTCCTACCGACGACGGTGGCGTGGACATGAAGTGCCCGACCGAAGTGGCGATCACCGACCGCCGCTCGGCCGAGCTGGACAAGATGGGCCTGATGCCGCTGGTACATCGCAAGAATTCGGACATGGCCGCCTTCATCAGCGCGCAGTCGCTCAACAAGCCCGATGAATACGACGACCCGGACGCCACCGCCAATGCAGCGTTGGGTGCGCGCCTGCCGTACATGTTCGCGTGCTGCCGCTTTGCGCATTACCTCAAGTGCATCGTGCGCGACAAGATCGGTTCGTTCTCCGATCGCGAACAGATGCAGAGCTGGCTGACGCGCTGGGTGACGCAGTACATCGACGGCGACCCGTCCAACTCCAGCGAAGAAACCAAGGCGCGCAAGCCGTTGGCTGCCGCCGAAGTGGTGGTGGAAGAAGTGGAAGGCGCGCCGGGCTACTACAGCTCCAAGTTCTTCCTCAAGCCGCATTACCAGCTGGAGGGCCTGACCGTGTCGTTGCGGCTGGTCTCGCGCCTTCCCTCGGCCGCCAAGGCCTGATCCGACGCATTCGCGTCACGCACGACGCCACTGCGCGTCGCGCCATCTCGTGTTGTCACTCTCATTGAAGGAGCAGTTCCATGGCGTTCGACATGCATATCAAGTTCGGCAGCGGCAAGGTCAAGATCGAAGGCGCGTCCAACCACAAGAAGCACAAGGGCGAGATTCCGATCCTGGCCTGGTCGTGGGGCGCGAGCAATTCCGGCGACCTGCACACCGGTGGCGGCTCGGCCAGCGGCGGCAAGGCGCATATCCAGGACATCTCCATCACCAAGTACGTGGACGGCTGCTCCAACGCGCTGCTGGATGCAGTGTGCACCGGTGCACGGGTGGAAAACGCCTGGCTGTACGTCACCAACGCCACCGGCGAGCAAAGCGACTTTCTCACCCTGGAATTGAGCGAAGGCGTGCTGATTACCTCGCTGTCGACCGGCGGCTCCGGTGGCGAAGACCGCCTGACCGAAAACGTGACGCTGCACTTCGGCAAGTTCAAGTACGGCTTCCAGCCGCAGGACGACAAGGGCACCGCGCAGGGCGGGGCGAAGGAATTCACCTACGACATTCAGGGTGTGGCCAAGGCCTGACGCGGGCGCAGGCCACCACAACGCCTTCGCCACGCAGGTGCGTTTGGCGACGCGGTGCGGCACGACATGCGTGTACATCGCTCGCTCTGCGCCGCCCATCGGAAGTTGACGCTGTGACGTTGGCTGCCTCCGATGGCGGCAATGCAATGACTGGCGGTGCCGCGCACGGCACCGCCACCTTCTTCGATAAGGAACCGCGCGATGGATGCCACCGCACAGACCCTGCTTGCCCAAGGCGAGCCGGCGCAGGCGTTGCAGCAACTGATCCAGCAGGTGCGCCGGCAACCGGCCGACGCAGCGCAGCGCGTGTTCCTGTTTCAGTTGCTGGCCGTACTCGGCCAGTGGTCGCGCGCCGCAGATCAGCTGCGCGCCTGCGCTGAGCTGGATGCCGCCACGCAGCCCTTGGCGCAGACGTACCTTGCAGTGCTGCAGGGCGAACAGACGCGCGCTGAGGTGTTTGCCGGCGCGCGATTGCCGCATGTGATCGGTGAGCCGGCCGAATGGTTGGCGATGCATCTACACGCGCTGCAACTATCGGCGCAAGGGCATGGCGAACAGGCCGCGGCGTTGCGGGCGCAGGCGTTCGCGTTGGCACCGGCCAGTGCCGGCGTGCTCGATGGCGAACGCTTCCAGTGGCTCGCAGATGCAGACACCCGTTTCGGGCCCTGCATCGAACTCATGCTCGACAGCGGCTACGCCTGGGCACCGCTCAGCCACATCCAGCAGTTGCGCATGCAAGCGCCGCGGGATCTGCGCGACACCGTGTGGGCGCCGGTGAGCGTGCTATGGCGCAACGGTGGCCAGGCCTTCGGCTACCTGCCGGTGCGGTATCCCGGCAGCGAGCATCTGGATGCCGGCGAGCTGCAATTGGCGCGCCGCACCGAATGGACGCATGGCGCGCAGGGCGAGATCGGCCTGGGCCAGCGCATGTGGAGCACCGAGTTGCGCGAGATCGCGCTGCTCGATGTGCGCGATGTGCAATTCGACGCGGGCTGACACGCCATGGCCGAACTCACCACCACCGAACGCCTGCAGCCCTCGCTGCTGGACCGGCTCACCGATGTCGCGCCCAGCCAACGCGAAGAGAGCCGCGAGCAGCGCGTGATTTCGGCCACGCGCCTGCGCGAGTGCGTGATTCGCGATCTGTCGTGGTTGCTCAATGCCGTGAATCTGGAAACCAGCCGCCCGCTGGAAGCGCACCCGCAGGTACGCAGTTCGGTGCTGAATTACGGCATCCCGGATCTGGCCGGTGTTGCAGTGACCGGTATCGATGCGGCCGCGCTGCAACAACGCATTCGCGAGGCGATTCTGGCGTTCGAACCGCGCCTGATTCCCGAGACGCTGCGCGTCAGCGTGCATGCCGATGCTGCGCGCATGGACCGGCGCTCGCTGTTGTTCACCATCGAATCGGAGATGTGGGCGCAGCCGTTGCCGTTGAACCTGTACCTGAAGACCGCGCTGGACCTGGAAACCGGCCGGCTCGATATCGTCGAAGGGCACGGCTGACCTCATGGACCCGCGCCTGCTGCCGTACTACACCCGCGAGTTGCAGCACGTGCGCGACATGGGCGCGGAGTTTGCGCGCGAGTATCCCAAGATCGCCGGCCGGCTCGGCCTGGATGCATTCGAATGCGCCGACCCGTACGTCGAGCGGCTGCTGGAAGGCTTCGCATTCCTGGCTGCGCGCGTGCAACTCAAGCTGGACGCGCAGTACCCGGTGTTCACCCAGCACCTGCTGGAGATGGTCTACCCGCATTATCTGGCACCGCTGCCTTCGATGGCGGTGGTGCAGTTGCAGCCGGACCTGAAAGACAGCGGGCTGGCAGCAGGCGTGGCCGTGCCGCGACAAAGCGCGTTGCGCAGCCTGATCGGCGCCGGCGAACGTACCGCCTGCGACTTCCGCACCGCGCATGCGGTGACCTTGTGGCCATTGCAGCTGGCCGAGGCCAAGTATCTGGAATCGCCAGCCGCATTGGCCGCTGCCGGCATCGCCTTGCCGCCCGGGCGCGTGGTGCGTGCCGGCGTGCGTCTGCGCTTCGAGCTGGTGGGTGGTGCGCAGACGCACGCGCTGGCGCTGGATCGGCTGCCGCTGTTTCTGGCCGGCGCCGATGGCTTGCCCAAGCGGTTGTACGAACAGCTGCATGCCGATACCACTGCGGTGGTGGTGCGTGGCAGCGGTGCCGGCGGTGGCACGCTGGAGATGACGTTGAGCGCCGATGCCGTGCAGATGCGCGGCTTTGCCGACGACGATGCATTGATTCCCTACGACGGCCGCTCGTTCAGTGGTTACCGCTTGCTGCAGGAATATTTCGCCTGTCCGGAGCGCTTTCTGTTCGCAGAACTCACCGGACTGCGCGCGCCATTGCGGCGGTTGCAGGGCAGCAGCTTCGAGGTGGTGGTGTTGCTGCAACGCAGCCTGCCCAGCCTGGCTGCGGCAGTGGGCGCCGAGCATTTCAAATTGTTCTGCACGCCGGCGATCAACCTGTTCCCGCGGCGTGCCGATCGCATCCATCTGCAAGCCGGCCTGCACGAATACCACGTGCTGGCCGACCGTACCCGGCCGATGGATTTCGAGATCCATCACCTGGGCGAGGTGGAAGGCTTCGGCGATCGTCAGGAGCCGGAGCAACGCTTCACCCCGTTCTACGGGGGCGACGCTCGCACCTGGCATGCGCGGCATGGCGCGTTCTACAGCATGCGCCGCGAGCCGCGCATGCTGTCGGCACGGCAGCGCCGTGATGGCGCGCGGTCGAGCTATGTGGGCAGCGAAGTGTTCGTCAGCCTGGTCGATGCCGACGATCAGGCACGCAGCACGCGCCTGCGTCAGCTTGGGCTGCAACTGTGGTGCAGCAACCGCGATCTGCCGCTGCATATGCCGGTAGGCAAGGGCGCCACCGATTTCACCATGGACAATGGCGTGCCGGTACAGAGCGTGCGTTGCGTGGCCGGACCAACCAAGCCGCGCCCGGCACTGTCGGATGGGCAGACCGCGTGGCGCCTGCTCAGTCAATTGCAGCTCAATTATCTGTCGCTGTTCGAAGACGGCGCCGACGGCGCCGCTGCGCTACGCGAGATCCTCACCTTGTACTGCGACCCGTTCGATGCATCCGCGCAGCGGCAGATCGAAGGCGTCAAGCAGGTGAGCGGCACACCGATCGTGCGGCGCATCCCGGTGCCTGGCCCGATCACCTTCGGCCGCGGCCTGGAGATCACGCTCACCTGCGAGGATGCCGCCTTCGAAGGCACCGGCGCGTTCCTGCTGGCTTCGGTGCTGCGGCACTTCTTTGCGCGCTATGTCTCGGTGAATTCGTTTACCGAGACCGTGCTGCGTACCACCGAACGTAACGAGGTGGCCCGATGGCCAGCCCAGCCCGGCACGCGCCCGCGCCTGTGAGCGCCGCGGCTGCTGCGCTGGCGCAAGCGCTGCAGACCCGGCCACAGGATTTCACTCCGTTCGCGGCTCTGCGCGCGATCGAGCGCTGCCATCCGCTGCAGCCGCGCCTGGGCGAATCGGCGCGCGCCAGCGACGATGTGCTGCGGCTGCGGCATGCGCCGTCACTGGCTTTCGCGCCACGTGCGCTCGATCGCTACACACCGGCAACGCACGATCAGCCTGCCGCGCTGTACGGTCTATTTCTAGGCCTGTTTGGGCCGAATGCGCCATTGCCATTGCACCTGACCGAATACGCCATCGAACGGGCGCAGCAAACCAAGGACGGCGCCTTCGCCGCGTTTGCCGATGTGTTCCATCACCGCATGCTGAGCCTGTTCTACCGCGCTTGGGCGCAGGCACAGCCCAGCGTGCAGGCCGAGCGGCCGGCGAGCGACCAGTTCCGTGCCTGGCTGGATGCATTGGTTGGTATTGCCAGCCCGCATCTGCGCGACCGCGACGCCTTGCCGGACGACGCACGTCGTTACTACGCCGGCCGTCTTGGCACCGCCACGCGTACGCCGGAAGGCTTGCGTGCACTGCTGCAGCAGGTGTTCGAATGGCCGGTGCAGGTGCAGGAATTCATCGCCGAATGGATGCGCCTGCCGGCCGATGCGCACTTGCAACTTGGTCTGGGCCCGCGCAACGCGCAGCTGGGCGTGGACAGCGTGGTGGGCGCACACGTGCGAGGCGCCCAGCAACGGGTGCGCATCTGTCTGGGGCCGCTGCCCCGCCTGGTGTTTCAACGCTTCCTTCCGGGAGGCCAGGCGCTCAGGCAGCTCACCGCCGCAGTACGCAGCTATCTGGGCGACGAATTCGGCTGGGAACTGCAGCTGTTGCTCAAGGCCGACGAGGTTCCCACCCCGCAGCTGGCGCGCAATAGCCGGCTGGGCCTGGACACCTGGCTGGGCCGCCGCGCCTGGAGCATCGCCGACGCCGACGAGGTGCTGCTGCGCCCATCGGGCTGACGCGCACCGCTCTCCCTTTCGCTCACACGCAACGTACCGACTTCGAAGGACGCATCATGGCCGAGATCTCCCGCAGTGCCCTGTTCGGCAAGCTCAACCCGCTGGCCTATCGCGGTATCGAAAGCGCCACCGTGTTCTGCAAGCTGCGCGGCAACCCGTACGTGGAGCTGGTGCACTGGCTGCATCAATTGCTGCAACTGCAGGACTCGGACCTGCACCGCATCGTCAAGCATTTCCAGCTCAATCCTTCCGCGTTGGCGCGCGATGTCACCACCGCGCTGGATGGCCTGCCGCGCGGCTCCACCGCCGTCACCGACCTGTCGGCCAATGTCGAAGAAGCGGTCGAGCGCGGCTGGGTGTATGCCTCGCTCAGCTTCGGGGAGGCGCAGGTGCGCACCGGCTACCTGGTGGTCGGCATGCTCAGCGAACGTGGCTTGCGTAATGCATTGCTGGCGATCTCCAAGGAGTTCGACAAGCTCAAGCCTGCAGTGTTGGACGAGCACTTCGCGCAGATCGTCGCCGGCTCGCCGGAAGGCGGCCTGCTGCCCAGCGATGGATTTTCGCTAGGTCAGTCCGCTGCACCGGGCGAGGCCAGCGGCGCCATCGCCCCGGCCGCGATGGGCAAGCAGGAAGCGCTGAAGAAATTCACCACCGACCTCACCGCACAAGCGCGCGAGGGCAAGCTCGATCCGATCATCGGCCGCGACGACGAGATTCGCCAGGTGGTCGGTATCCTGATGCGCCGCCGCCAGAACAACCCGATCCTGGTCGGCGAGGCCGGTGCCGGCAAGACCGCGGTGGTGGAAGGCTTCGCCCAGCGCATCGCCCGTGGCGATGTGCCGCCTGCATTGAAGGACGTGCAACTGCGCACGCTGGACGTGGGCCTGTTGCAGGCAGGCGCCAGCATGAAGGGCGAGTTCGAACAGCGCCTGCGCGCGGTGATCGACGAAGTGCAGGCCAGCCCCAAGCCCATCATCCTGTTCGTGGATGAAACCCACACCCTGGTCGGCGCCGGTGGCGCGGCCGGTACCGGCGATGCCGCCAACCTGCTCAAGCCGGCGCTGGCACGCGGCACGCTGCGCACCGTGGGCGCGACCACCTTTGCCGAGTACAAGAAGTACATCGAGAAAGATCCTGCACTGACCAGGCGCTTCCAGGCCGTGCAGGTGGACGAGCCGGACGAAGCCAAGGCGGTGCGCATGATGCGCGGCGTCGCCTCGACGATGGAACAACACCACCGCGTGCAGATCCTGGACGAAGCGCTGGAAGCGGCCGTCAAGCTCAGCCACCGCTATATCCCCGCGCGCCAGCTGCCGGACAAATCGGTGAGCCTGCTCGACACCGCCTGCGCGCGCGTCGCGGTCAGCCTGCACGCCACGCCGGCCGAGGTGGACGACAGCCGCCGCCGCATCGAAGCGCTGGACACCGAGCACGCCATCATCGAGCGCGAGCGTGCGATCGGCATCGTGGTGGAGGAGCGTGCTGCTACCTGTGCCGGCCTGCTGGAAAGCGAGCACGGCCGCCTACGTGATCTGGAGCAACGGTGGGGTGCCGAAAAGGCGTTGGTCGACGAGCTGCTGTCGCTGCGCGCACGACTGCGCAGCAGCAATGCGCCGGTGGAAGGCACCGGTAGTGCGTTGGAAGCAGAGGCCGAGGCTGACACCGATGCCGATGCCGCTGTCGCACAGGCAGCGTCTGGCGACACTGCCGTACTCGAAGCGCCAATACGCGTGGATCGCGACACGCTGCTCGCACGCCTGCAGCTGGTGCAGGCCGAACTAGCCGCCTTGCAAGGCGAATCGCCCTTGATCCTGCCCACGGTCGACTACCAGGCGGTGGCCGCCGTGGTCGCCGACTGGACCGGCATCCCGGTCGGGCGCATGGCGCGCAACGAGATCGACACCGTCCTGCGCCGGTAATCCCCCCACAGGTTAGCTGACGCCAGAAGTGGAATTTTCTCGTACCCTTTTCCGAGGAGGTTCCATGAAGACATCCCGCTTCACCGACAGCCAGATCATTGCCGTCCTCAAGCAGGCCGAGGCCGGCACGCCCGTGCCGGAGTTGTGCCGGGAACACGGCATCAGCTCGGCGACGTTCTACAAGTGGCGCAGCAAGTTCGGCGGCATGGACGCATCGCTGATGTCCCAGCTCAGGGAGCTGCAGGACGAGAACCGGCGCCTGAAGAAGATGTACGCCGATGCCCAGCTCAGCGCCGACCTGCTGAAGGAGGCGATGGCAAAAAAATGGTGAGGCCATCTCAACGCCGGGAGATGGCCCGATGGGCCGTAGATGGTGGCCACACGAACATCCGGCATGCCTGCCGGACCTTTGCGGTGAGCGAGACCTGCTTTCGCTATCAAGCCAAGGCCAGCGAGGAGAACGCCCGGATTGCCGATTGGCTGGTGCGGTTGACCACAACCTATCGTGATTGGGGGTTCGGCCTGTGCTTTCTGCACCTGCGCAACGTGAAGGGCTTTGGCTGGAATCACAAGCGGGTGTACCGCATCTATCGGGAGCTGGAGTTGAACCTGCGGATCAAGCCGAAGAAGCGGCTGGTGCGCGAGCGGCCAGAGCCGTTGGCGGTGCCGGAGACGATCAACCAGGTCTGGTCGATGGATTTCATGCACGACCAGCTGGCCGACGGCCGCAGCTTCCGGTTGTTCAATGTGCTCGATGACTTCAACCGTGAGGGTCTGGGCATCGAGGTCGACTTATCGCTGCCATCGGCCCGGGTGATCCGCTCGTTGGAACAGATCATTGACTGGCGCGGCAAGCCAAACGCCATTCGCTGCGACAACGGCCCGGAGTACATCAGCGGCGCGCTGCTAGCTTGGGCACAGCAGCGCGGGATTCGGATCGAGCACATCCAGCCAGGCAAGCCGCAGCAGAATGCCTATGTCGAACGTTACAACCGCACCGTCCGCTACGCCTGGCTGGCCACAACGTTGTTCGACACCATCGAGCAGGTTCAGGACAAGGCCACGCGCTGGCTATGGACGTACAACCATGAGCGCCCCAACATGGCGCTCGGCGGTATCACGCCAGCAATGAAATTGGCGATGGCCGCCTAGCTCCACTTTTGGCGAACGCTCAAAGCGGGGGGATTACCCGGGCAACCAAGTGCCTGGTGATCGTGGACGATGCCACGCACGAAGCAGTCGCCATTAGAGGTGGAGCGCGCCATCTTCGGCCATGGTGTGGCACGCGTGCTGGAGCGACTGGCGCACAGTCGCGGCCTGCCAAAGACGATCCGTAACGAGCGTGCCTCCCCTCGGGGCATCACGGCGGGAATTCTGCGGCAAGGCCATGGTTGCCTGGGCGCACGATCATGGCGTCCAGTTACGGCTGATACAACCCGGAAAGCCAAACCAAAATGCCTACGTCGAATCGGTCAATGGCCCACTGACATCGGACGGTGGCGACGCTAGTACAACGAGAATCGACCCAAAAAAGCGATCGGCGTCATGGCACCGGCTTCCTACGCCCAGCACCTAGCCAACAGCGAGATCATCAACCACAGACTCCAAACCCGACTGCTACTTAGGATGGGGGACGTCGGGGTATGTATGGGTTTCCGGGCGAATAAGAAAAAAGCCCTCGGCAGTGGTTCCGCTCGGGGTCTTGCTCAGGGCGTGGCATCGGCACGCAAAGAGGAGGAGGCCGCAAGGCAGAGGGTCAAGTCCGCTCAGAAAGTCGACCTGACCTCATTTTCGATCACTCAGGATAATTCCTTCGCAAAGGACGTCGTCGCTTCTCGCAAAAAATCCCGTTCCTGCGCCACCTGACGTATCTATGGGCGTCGGAATGCGCGATCACCTCAAGAATTCTCAGATGGGTCTCAGTTGTTGAGTCGACCAGTTGCTGCGCGTGCCGAGGAGCTTCCCGCGACCATCCAACTTGTCGAGTGACCATGACCACCACCGCTTTTTGGACCCTGGCCGATTGGCAATCGGCGTATGCGCAGGGCGCCGCTCCTGCCCAACTGCTGTCTTCCCTCATCGCCGGCCTGCCGCAAGGTGATGTCGCCTGGATTTCCCTGCTCTCCCTGGACGGTCTGCAGTCGCGGCTTGCCGGACTTGCCCAACAACTGATGCGCGTTGGCGGCGACCTGTCCAAGCTGCCCCTCTACGGCGTGCCCTTCGCCGCGAAGGACAACATCGATGTCGCGGGGTTGCCCACGACCTGTGCCTGCCCGGAATTCGCTTACCAGCCGACGCACAACGCCACCGTGATCGATCGGCTTGAAGCCGCTGGCGCGGTGGTCATCGGCAAGACCAACCTCGACCAGTTCGCCACCGGCCTGGTGGGCACGCGCTCGCCCTATGGCCCGGTGCCCAATGCCTTCAAGGCCGAGTACATCAGTGGTGGATCCAGTTCGGGCTCGGCCTCCGTGGTGGCCCGTGGCCTGGTGCCGTTTGCGCTGGGCACCGATACCGCCGGCTCCGGCCGCGTGCCGGCCGGCCACAACAACCTGGTAGGCCTGAAGCCTACGCGCGGAATGGTCAGCACCAGCGGACTGGTGCCTGCCTGCCGTACGCTGGATTGCATCACGGTGCTGGCGCTGAGCGTAGATGACGCCGATGCAGCGCTGCGCGCGATGGGCGGCTTCGATGCCTCCGATGCGTATTCGCGTCAGGCGCCGGTCCGTCCCGCCAGCTGGCCCGCCAAGCCCGTGCTGGGCATTCCCGCCTCGCCCGACTGGTTTGGCGACATCCAGGCCGAGCGCGTCTACACCGATGCGCTGCGACGGTTGGACACCATCGGCGTGGAACTGGAGCCGATCGACTTCGCGCCGTTGTTCGAGGTCGCTGCGCTGCTCTACGAAGGCCCCTGGGTCGGCGAACGCTACGCCGCCATCGAGGAGCTGATGAACGCCAAGCCAGATGTCGTGCACCCGGTGGTGCGCGACATCGTCCAAAAGGCGACGAATTACAGCGCGGTGGACGCCTACAAGGCCGAGTACCGCCGCATGGCGCTGGCACGCAAGGCCGACGCTCTCATGCAGGGGCTGGATGGCCTGCTGGTGCCCACCGCGCCCAGCATCTACACCATCGAGCAGTTGCTGGCCGACCCGGTGACGATGAACGCGCGCATGGGCGTCTACACGAACTTCGTGAACCTGCTCGACTTCAGCGCCATTGCGCTGCCGGCCGGCATGCGCGCCGATGGGTTGCCGGCAGGCATCACGCTGATCGCACCGGCTTGGCACGAGGCGCGGCTGGTCGCGTTCGGCCGGCGCTGGCAGGCGGCCGCGCCTTGGAAGCGCGGTGCTTCGCAGCAGGATCTGCCACCGGTCGATGCGCCAGCCGCCCCAAGCCTCGATGGCCAAGTCGTCGTCGCGGTCGTCGGCGCGCACCTATCGGGCATGCCTTTGAACGGGCAGCTCACCGAGCGCGGCGCCACGCTGCTGGAGAGCACGCACACCTCGGCGGCGTATCGCCTCTATGCCTTGCCCGGCACCGTGCCGCCCAAGCCGGGGCTGCTGCGCGCGGGCGAAGGCGCGCCCATCGCGGTCGAACTATGGGCCATGCCGGTCGAGCGCTATGGCTCCTTCGTCGCCTTGATCCCATCGCCCTTGGGTATCGGCAGCCTGGATCTGATCGATGGCCGCACGGTCCAGGGGTTCGTCTGCGAGTCCTGGGCCACGCGGGGAGCGGAGGACATCACTGTGCTGGGCGGTTGGCGTGCCTACGTCGCCCGGAAGGACTAGACCATCGCGCACGAACTTCACCTACCCATTCGCAGTGGGCTCCGGTCCGAAGCCAAGCCGCTGCATCGACCGGAGCACGCCATATGTTCAAGAAGGTCCTCATCGCCAATCGTGGGGAGATCGCGGTGCGCATCGCGCGCACGCTCAAGAAGATGGGGGTGACATCGGTCGCGGTGTATTCCGACGCCGACCATGACAGCCTGCACGTGAGCGTTGCCGACGAAGCGGTGGCGCTGAACAGCGGCGGTGGCAGCAGCGCCGCCGAGACCTACTTGCGTGGCGATCGCATCCTGGAGATTGCCCGGACGACCGGTGCCGGGGCCGTCATCCCCGGCTATGGGTTTCTGTCCGAAAACACCGCGTTCGCCGAGCAATGTGCGCAGGCCGGCGTCGTCTTCGTCGGCCCCACACCCGAGCAAGTGCGCCGCTTTGGCCTCAAGCACACCGCGCGCGCGATCGCCGAGGCCGCCGGCGTGCCGCTGACACCTGGCACCGGCCTGTTGCAACGTCTGGACGATGCGAAAGTCGCCGCACAGCGCATCGGGTATCCCGTCATGCTCAAGAGCACGGCCGGCGGCGGTGGCATCGGTCTGTCGCGCTGCGATAACGCCGCCGAACTGGCCACGGCCTACGATTCGGTGCAGCGCCTTGGCCAGAACTTCTTCAAGGACAGCGGCGTGTTCATCGAACGCTTCGTTGCCGATGCGCGCCATGTCGAAGTGCAGATCTTCGGCGACGGCAAGGGCCGCGTTGTGGCGCTGGGCGAGCGCGACTGCTCGCTGCAGCGGCGGCACCAGAAGGTGGTTGAGGAAACACCTGCGCCGCACCTGCCGCACGCGACCCGCGCCGCCTTGCTGGACGCCGCCGTGAAGCTGGGCGAAGCGGTGAACTATGTCTCGGCCGGCACGGTGGAATTCATTTATGACGCTGCGCGCGATGCCTTCTATTTTCTTGAGGTCAACACGCGCCTGCAGGTCGAGCATCCCATCACCGAGGCGGTCACCGGGCTGGACCTGGTCGAATGGATGCTGCGCATTGCCGCTGGCGAGCCGCCATCCTTCGACGATCTGCCCACACCGCAGGGCGCTGCCATCGAAGTGCGCGTCTATGCCGAGAACCCGGTGCGCGGCTTTCAGCCTGCGCCCGGCGTACTGACCGATGTTCAGTTCCCCGAAGGCGTGCGCGTGGACACATGGGTGCAGACCGGTACCGAGGTGTCTGCCCATTACGACCCACTGATCGCCAAGGTCATCGCCCACGGCTCAGACCGTGAGCAAGCCCGCCAGAAATTGCTGATGGCGCTGGAGTCGACGCGCCTTGACGGCAGCGCCACCAACCTGGACTACCTGCGCAGCATCGTGCAAAGCAGGGAATTTTCGGCCGGGACGGTGTCCACCTCGTTGCTGGACCGCTACGACTATGTCTCGCCCGTGGTCGAGGTGCTGGAATCGGGGACCTACACGACGGTGCAGGATTACCCTGGGCGTACCGGCTATTGGGACATCGGCGTGCCGCCCTCCGGACCGATGGACGACTATGCCTTTCGCCTTGCCAACAGCATCGTCGGCAACCACGAGAGCGCTGCCGGCCTGGAATGCACGCTGCAAGGGCCGACACTCAAGTTCCATGGCGATGCGGTGATCGCGCTCACCGGCGCGCCGGCACCGGCGACCCTGGACGACGGTGAACCGCTGCCCTGGTGGACGCCGATCGCAGTGCGCGCCGGCCAGGTGCTGCGCATCGCCAAGGCCAGCAGCGGTTGCCGCAGCTACATCGCGATCCGGCGTGGCATCGATGTGCCCGAGTACCTGGGCAGCAGGTCCACCTTCGTGCTCGGGCAGTTCGGCGGCCATGCCGGGCGCACGCTGCGCGTGGGCGATGTGCTGCCCATCAGCCGGCCCGAGCTGGCGGTCTGCGCCACGCCAGCGCCGGCCTGCGTGCCGGCCATGGCACCGCACGAACTGGTGCCCAGCTATGGCAAGCACTGGGACATCGGCGTGTTGTACGGCCCCCACGGCGCACCGGATTTCTTCAGCGAAGACAGCATCGCCAGTTTTTTCACCACCGACTACCAGGTGCACTACAACTCCAACCGCCTGGGTGTGCGGCTGGTGGGCCCCACGCCCAAGTGGACGCGCAGCGACGGCGGCGAGGCCGGGCTGCATCCATCGAATGTGCACGACTGCGTGTATGCCATCGGCAGCATCAACTTCACCGGCGATACGCCGGTGATCCTGACCTGCGATGGCCCCAGCCTGGGCGGCTTCGTGTGCCCGGCAACCATCGTCAAGGCCGAGCTCTGGAAGGTGGGCCAGGTCAAGCCGGGCGACACCATCCGTTTCAGGCGCATGGGCTTCGATGAAGCCCTGGCGCTGGAGAAGGCGCAGGACGAGGCCATCCGCCTGCTGCGCCCGCTGCCGGACCTGCCCGCGCTGGATCTTCCCGCGGCACCGGCGACGGTTTCCGAATGCGTGCTGGCCGAGCTGCCTGCCGAAGGCGAACGCCCGGCCGTGGCCTACCGGCAGGCTGGCGACAAGTACATCCTGCTCGAATACGGCCCCAACGTACTCGACCTTCGGCTGCGGCTGCGCGTCCATCTACTCATGGAAGCGCTCAAGGCCGCGAAGCTGGACGGCGTGCATGAGCTTTCGCCCGGCGTGCGCTCTGTGCAAATCCACTACGACAGCCGCGTCATCGCGCAGTCGGTACTGGTCGAACGCCTGATCGCCTTGGAAACGCAATTGCCCAGCGTGGAGGGTCTTCAGGTCCCGAGCCGCATCGTGCATCTCCCCATGGCCTTCGAGGATTCGGCCACGCTGGGCGCGGTCACGCGCTACATCGAAACGGTGAAGGGCGACGCCCCCTGGCTGCCCAACAACGTGGACTTCATCCAGCGCATCAACGGCCTGGAAAGCCGCGAGGATGTTCGCACCACGGTGTTTGAAGCCAGCTACATGGTGCTGGGGCTGGGCGACGTGTACCTGGGCGCGCCCTGTGCCGTGCCGCTGGACCCGCGCCATCGGCTGCTCACGTCCAAGTACAACCCGGCACGCACCTTCACGGCTGAAGGCACGGTGGGCATTGGCGGCGTGTACATGTGCATCTATGGCATGGACTCGCCCGGCGGCTACCAGCTTGTGGGCCGTACGGTGCCGATCTGGAACAAGTTCCTGAGAAACCGCCAGTTCGGTGCGGAACCCTGGCTGCTGCGCTTCTTCGACCGGGTGCGCTTCTATCCAGTGACCGAAGTCGAACTGGATCGGTTCCGGGCCGACTTCCGTGCCGGCCGCACGCACATCAAAGTCGAAGATGCTGTGTTTGATCTGGCCGAGCACGAGCGGCTGCTAGCGCAAGACGCAAGCAGTATCGACGCATTCCGGGAGCGGCAGCAGGCCGCCTACGCCGCCGAAGTGGCGCTGTGGCAGAACGACCCCAAGGTGGACGCGGTGGAGGATGCCGAGGAGGCCGTCATGCAGGCTGTCCACGGAAGCGCGGTGGTGGCGGACATGTGGGGCAATGTGTGGAAGGTTCTTGTCGACGTCGGACAGCAAGTCCAGATCGGCGAACCGCTGGTGATCCTGGAAGCCATGAAGATGGAGTTCCAGGTCGCCGCACGTCAGGCAGGAACGGTCGCGGCCTTGCATTGCAAGGCGGGCAAGCCTGTCGCCGCGGGAGACGCGTTGGTGGTGATTCGACCGCACCCTGTGGCTGCGACTGCGCCTCACGCGTGACGTGGCGTCGCCGCGGTCGGTATGCCTGCGACGTCGGCAACAGCACGGGAGCGCCAGTGCTCCCTAGTGGAGAGCTTCTTCGGCCAGCCCGAAGGCGAGAGGATCGGGCGATGTTTCTCTATTGCCCAGGTGCGCCGCCCGCGCAGAGGTGCTCGATTGCATCGGGATATTCAACACTCCCGACGCCACCTTAGTTCAATGAGCGACCTGTTTCCTGAGAGTTTGAACGGCGCTACGCGCAACGGGTGTCTCGAGTGTCTACGAAACCCTGGGCGTATCAGGTCAAGTGCACTCAGAAGGTCGGGCTGAGCGGGTTTCCAGATCGCCTGGCGGCAAGGCGGGTCGGTGTAGCCTACCCCTTCACCGACGCAGTCTGCCCGACGCTAGCCTGCGAAGGCAGATCCATATCCAAGGAGTGGGAATGAAAGCGTTTCACGTGCGCGGGAGTGTGTGGAAGGCCGATGGCAAGCATCCTGTATTGCCCACTGAAGCCATGGTCGAATGCGCGAGCGAAGAAGACATCGCCGATGCGCTTAGCGATGCTTATGGACGGCTGGCGAGTGACTTCGCTGTCGTAGACGGTGCTGATGGCACCAGTGATCCGAGCGTGATTCCATCCTTGGACGAGCGCCATACCTGACGATTAGACTCTGGCGGCAACGAAGCACATCGAGCATCCACGGAGCCTCAGCTTGCGGTTACTGATTCGCAGCATTGTGGTGTTTACCCTTTCGTTAGGCACGCTGGCCTGTGCTCAGGGACCGGGGACTGACCATGCCTCTCAGGAGAAAACGATGGAAGGACATCCCCCCAGCGCCGCAGACGTGCGCTCCGAGCAAGACAAAGGCGCTGCTATTGCGGACAGGGCTGCAGACGAGGCCAGCCGGCGAGCCGCTCCCAATGCTGTGGTGTTGGGCGATTACCCACCATTGCCGCAAGGCCCGGCGCTAACGTCAGGTGTATTGGTCGAAGCCATCGTTCGAATGGCCAAATCATTCGAAACCAGAGCAGACATGGCGCCGATGCATGTTGCGCAAGTGTCAGGGCTTAAGGTGGCGCCAGACAGTCAAGGGCGGCGCACAGGGCTCCAGGGCGCACTAGTTGCGGGGCGATACGAGTTCGCTGTGTGGAAGCCCTACGCACGTCATCCTGGCCACACCATCGAGCTGACCGTGCAGCCATCCGAGGCCTGCGAGCTGTCGTTCAAATCGCTGCATGACCCGTTGGTTGCCGCCGGGTTCGGTGTGACCAAGAGCGCGGTGGGCTTCAAGCCGAGGGTTTACTTTGAGCGAGCACTCGCAGAAGGGCTTGGCTTGTATGTGGTCGTCAGCACGGACAAGCACGACGACCCACGCTGCGTTTCGCGGGTGAGGCTCGAAATGGAGCCGCGTGATGGCTGATCAGCGCGATATTGACCGGTTGCTACAGGACCTGGAGCAGCAGCCGGGCCTCCCCAAGGGCGCAGTGCGTGACCTTCGAGAGGCCATCGATACATCGCCTTATTTGACTTCGGTGATGACGCAAGCCATCGACCTGGGCACCTTGCGTCGCATGGAAGTGTCCAACCATCCGAACGAGGGCGGGCACTACGATGACAAGACGGGCACCGTCAGCATCAACACCTCGATTTTCGCGCCGTCCATCCGGTCCGACCGCTTGGACATGTTGGCCGGAACATTGGGACACGAGACCGGGCATGCGCTGATGGCGCCGTCGGCGCAGGTTTCCCTGAACACCTTTGTGTTCAAGCTCGATACCGCTCTAAAAGACGGCGTCCAATACGGTGAGTCGGTGGTTGATGTGACCGCGCCATCCAAGGACTACTTCGCGTCCGCGAGGCAGAACGAAGCCTTAGCAGAGTTGGTGAGCATGAATTCCGTTGCCAGTCGAGTGACGACGACCACGGGAGAGTTCAACCAGGCCCAGTTTCTGCGTCGCGTCGAGCCAATAACCGCTTGCGTGAAAGACGGAAAGCTAGAGCCAGGCATCCATTTGGACGAGCGCGGACTTCAGCGGACGGGAAACAGCATTTCCAGTCCTGCCGTGGAAGCGGTCGCCGTGTGTCACTTCGATCGAAGTGACAGCAGTATGGGCAGTCAGGGCAGTTCCAACTACACCGGTTATTACGCGGCCGATGCCGTGAGTGCGGGCGCTGCCTTGCTGAAAGAGCGCGCAGGCTCGACTACCCAGGCGTTGCCGCGCCTGGGTTACAACCTCGCAGAGCTCGGCACCGATACGGCCAAGCTGGAGGGCGCCGGTCTGAACTTGGGCGGGCAGGGCAGAGTGTTTGGATTCGTCGATACCTCCCATGGTCAGCAGCGAGAAGTCGAGGTGCGTCAACAGGGCACAGCGCAGCATCGCCCGGATATTGAGCCTCTCTCGCTTCAGTCACCTTCGCGGGTGCTGGCCGACAATCCCGCTCACTCGGACCACTCGACCTATCAGCAGATCCACTCCTGGGTGCAGGGCACCGGCAACTGGAACGACGAAGAGAGCCGGAACGTCACCGCAGCCCTCTACAAGCAGCAGATCGAAGACCCTTTGCTGAAGCGCGTGGACCATGTCACAGGCGGCCTGGGGAAGGATGGTGCCCACAACGTCTTTGCGGTTTACGCCCCGCATGGGATGGGAGTCGCGCCCATGTTTCACGCACATGTCGATGGGCGCGAGGCGTCCCGGCAGCCGGCCCAGCAGAGCCTGCAGCAATCGGAGGCCATCAAACAAGATCAGGTGCGTCGGTAATCCCCCCGCTTTGAGCGTTCGCCAAAAGTGGAGCTAGGCGGCCATCGCCAATTTCATTGCTGGCGTGATACCGCCGAGCGCCATGTTGGGGCGCTCATGGTTGTACGTCCATAGCCAGCGCGTGGCCTTGTCCTGAACCTGCTCGATGGTGTCGAACAACGTTGTGGCCAGCCAGGCGTAGCGGACGGTGCGGTTGTAACGTTCGACATAGGCATTCTGCTGCGGCTTGCCTGGCTGGATGTGCTCGATCCGAATCCCGCGCTGCTGTGCCCAAGCTAGCAGCGCGCCGCTGATGTACTCCGGGCCGTTGTCGCAGCGAATGGCGTTTGGCTTGCCGCGCCAGTCAATGATCTGTTCCAACGAGCGGATCACCCGGGCCGATGGCAGCGATAAGTCGACCTCGATGCCCAGACCCTCACGGTTGAAGTCATCGAGCACATTGAACAACCGGAAGCTGCGGCCGTCGGCCAGCTGGTCGTGCATGAAATCCATCGACCAGACCTGGTTGATCGTCTCCGGCACCGCCAACGGCTCTGGCCGCTCGCGCACCAGCCGCTTCTTCGGCTTGATCCGCAGGTTCAACTCCAGCTCCCGATAGATGCGGTACACCCGCTTGTGATTCCAGCCAAAGCCCTTCACGTTGCGCAGGTGCAGAAAGCACAGGCCGAACCCCCAATCACGATAGGTTGTGGTCAACCGCACCAGCCAATCGGCAATCCGGGCGTTCTCCTCGCTGGCCTTGGCTTGATAGCGAAAGCAGGTCTCGCTCACCGCAAAGGTCCGGCAGGCATGCCGGATGTTCGTGTGGCCACCATCTACGGCCCATCGGGCCATCTCCCGGCGTTGAGATGGCCTCACCATTTTTTTGCCATCGCCTCCTTCAGCAGGTCGGCGCTGAGCTGGGCATCGGCGTACATCTTCTTCAGGCGCCGGTTCTCGTCCTGCAGCTCCCTGAGCTGGGACATCAGCGATGCGTCCATGCCGCCGAACTTGCTGCGCCACTTGTAGAACGTCGCCGAGCTGATGCCGTGTTCCCGGCACAACTCCGGCACGGGCGTGCCGGCCTCGGCCTGCTTGAGGACGGCAATGATCTGGCTGTCGGTGAAGCGGGATGTCTTCATGGAACCTCCTCGGAAAAGGGTACGAGAAAATTCCACTTCTGGCGTCAGCTAACCTGTGGGGGGATTACCCACTGACCTTCTCGGTATCTCCAAAAGTATCTCATTGAGGTACTCGGCTGCAGCTAACCGAATGGCGCTTGAGCCTGCGGCTTTGAGGCCTCGGTCCCTGAAGAACCTGGACTTCCTTTCGGCTGAAAGATTGTAGGTCCCACGTAGCGGCTGTCCCAGCGAGCGGATTGCTCCGATCTTTCTAGTCTTGAACTTGCACGCGTACAGAAATAGATCGTCACGTATTCGTTGGGGCGCGTACGCCCGAAGGTGTTTGGTCCATCGCTCAATAAAGTCTATAACGTTGCAGGGATTGAACAACTCGTCGCTTTTAAAGAACGAGCGATGAACCATGCCTTTTCCACGAAACTTTATACTCGATAGTTTGTACTTATTTGAGAATAATCCTGAACACCTGTCGATATTTGAGATGCGCAAGCAGCACATTGGCTGTTCGTTCCAATGTGTGAAGCACTGAAGAATGATGAATGCAGGTATCAGATAATGTACGTTTGGATTGATAATTTGAGCGACACGCAGGTAACCCACCTCTTCCAAGCGAAGAAAGAAATTAGGTTCGTGTTGCTTTAGCCATTTGCGCTCCGGAAGTACGCCTCCATACTTGACTATCGCCTGAGCGCACACTCCCTCAAGTGTGTTTGGAATAACTGAGTGACTTTTGATAAGAGCAAGATGGTGGTCAATCTGTGTAAGCGAGAGATCCAACTCTCTAAAATTTTGTTCATGCGCATTTATCGCGGCGGTCATCAACCTCAAAAAATGCTCTTGTGATATTGCTTCCTTCTCTTTCCCCTCATTTCTGTGTGGATTTTCTCCAGGCCACGGATTAATTGGAATATCATGCTGGACGCCGAGCTTTGATAGCTTTGGAGAAAGCCGTGAGATCAACTTACGTAGGGCACTCAGCTTGTGCATCCTATCGGAATAGCCCCAAACGCATTTTTGTCCATCTCTTCTTTTTCTTAGCCATTGTGTAAAATCTTGAAAAGTTGCTCGATCAAGGCTACGTAGCTCGGTGTGAGGAGAGGTTTCGTTCAGGTATTGAATAATTCCGTAGCGAAGCGATCGGTGCGTTCCGTTCCGAGTTGTTGCTCTTTCTGATGCAAGGATGGCAAGTGTTGCATCAATGAGATCTTCGGCGATTTGAGAGAGACCTGCCCATCCGGAAAAGTCGTAAAGCTTGATATCTTCATCGAGTGGCCCTTCGCACTGAAAGTGCAGTAATCCTTTTTTCTCAACTCGAGAGAAGCGCACTTGAGTAGGACCGAATGAATTCTGGCCGGACTCCGTTCGAAATCGCGTACGTTTCATGTTGCGTACCCATCCAGTGCATTCATTAGATGGCGTTGATCCTTCTCGGACAGCTCTTCTTCTAGTAGCAGGCTCGCGTTTAGGTATATTTGTTCTGTGGTAGATCTGTTTGCATGTCCAAGAAGCGCCTGAACTTTCTTTGCCGGGTCGGGATTTCCCGCACGCGCTTCCAAGATGAAGTGCCACAAAGCAAAAGAATGTCTACAAGCGTGCGGGGACGGGATACTGTTGTTTACGGTTTCTCCAACTGCACGTATTGCGGCGCGCCTCATTATCTTTCTGAAGTTATTTGCTGTTAGCGCTTGACCACGAGAATAACGAGCAATCGCATGATTGACGAAGACTTGGTTATGCTGTGCCTTTGCTTTCGAAGCGAGTACGGCGTCGGCACGCTCGGTAGAAACATAGATACTTAGTTCTGCCAATAGCCAAATAGGGACAATGAGTTTTCGATGCGTTCCTCCTTTTCCCATTACTTGTATGTGGCAAGCTGCAAGGGAATTCTCCTTACCGACTTTTTGAAATGGCAGCTCGCTAATCTTGATTGATAGCGCCTCTGAGATTCGGGCACCGGTATTCAGCAAGAAGGCAAACAAGAGGCGATCCCGAGTCAGAACTTGCGTTTTTTCACTGGGCATCTGGCCAAGGTTTTTGCTAATTGCCTCTACAAGGTCCGTAGCAATATGTTTCACCAGCGCATCCGTTGCAGGTGTCTTTGGCACTTGAACGTCCGGGGCTATGACAAGCTTTTCCATTCCTCTTCGCAGGACCTTTGCGATTTTGAAGCGATTTTTCAAACAGCCGTTATTCTGTAGATAATGAAAGAGCCGCTTTGCAGTCGATACCCTCTTGATGACTGTCCGATCTGCATAGTTCAGAGATGTCTGCGGACTCACTACATACAACATGCTATCGGCATACTGCTGGAGCAGTTCTTCCGAGAACTCTGCAAGCGTTGTGTTGATTTCGTTGGCGAAGAAGAGCAGGTCAACCAAGTCTTCAGCGTTAGCCTTACTTGTATTGGACTGGTGGCGAAGCTTTGGCCTACCCAGCAGGCTGACGTTCTCCGAAATCAAGAAGTCGTAGACATCGGGGATAGGAACTGACGTACGTCTATCGACAACGAAGTAGAAGCCCGCGGGAAGGGCGGCGGTAGACCCCAGCAAGTGACGCGCCTGCCCGCGGGCAGGCAGAGCAACTACTTGGGCGATCTGAGGCTGGTAGATATCCAAGACTGCTTCTCCCGGGGGCCGGAACGAAGAAATCACGGCCTTGGGGGTCATGCAATCTAGCGAGCGGCCAACATCGGGCCAAGTTGAACACTGTCGACCAAGGCTTCGGAACCTAGCTTAGTTCGTTCAGTGCTCCATCTCAACGAAAGCGCTGCTAACCAACGTCCAACGCAGCCCCTAGTTGTGAACAATCTACCAAAACACCATACCATGCTCACATCCCCGGTACGGGTTCACCGACTGCGAGAACCCGATGTCGGGTGAGTTGTTGCGGCTGATGATGCTGCGCGCGATTTCCTCGGCCACCACGGTCTTGGGACGCATGGCAGTCTCGCCATCGGCATCGGCCGCGCCCCAACCATCGTCTATCTCGACGGCGGTGGTGACCGAGAAGCGACCGGGCACGTAGGCGGTGGTGCCGCGCCCCTTGATGACCGTGCGCGAGCTGCGGACATCCCGCTCGGTTGCCGTGCTCGCGCTGGGGAAAGAGTTCTTCTGCATCCAGTTAGTATTCTTACTAACGAGGCGCGGTGCAAGCGAGATGTACTGGACAAAGGAGCGAGCCGAAGCATTGCAATGCAGGGCGTACTCAAGCGCTGTGTAGTTGCGGGAATGGGGCGTCGGCAAAACAACAGCAACAGCCACCGCCGACAGCTCCGCCGTTGCGATTGCCCATTCCCGATTCCCTATTCCCCGCCGTAAAGTGACTGCGCCGACTGAAACAGAATCCAGCTGGTGGCAATGAACTTGTCGCCTCCCACCGGGCGGTTGCCGCGGTGGGTGTGGGTGAAGGCGGTGGGAGCGATCAGCAGGCTGCCGGTGCGTGGGCGCGCCTTGCGTTGCTGGAACAGGAATTCGGTTTCGCCCTGCGCGAATTCCTCGTTGAGATACAGCGTCCACAGCAGATGCCGATGCAGCGTTTCGGCACTGGCATCGCGCGGATACAGCTCGCAATGCCAGTACGGGTAGCCGCCCTGGTCGGCGGTGTACCACTGCAGATTGATCGCGCCCGGGCGCAGGCAGGTGCGTGCCAGATCGCCCAGCGCCTGGTCGCTCATCTGCGCGATATCCTCGGCCACCAGGCGATGCGGTGTGCCATCGGCCGTGGTCACCTGCAGCATCAGCGGTGAAATCAACGCTTGCGGATACTGCCGCAGATAGGTGAGCAGGCCCTCGAACACGGCCTGTTGCAGGCGGCTTTCCACTTCCGCCCATTCGGCCATCCCGCTGATGCGCAGATCGCGGCTGTGTTTGAGGTCTGGGAATACACCGCCACCGATGCGGCCCGGATGCAGCTGCTGGCTCTGGCGCATGCGCTGCACGATGGCCAGGCAATCCTCGCGCGCGATGGCGTTGTCGGTGATCTGGATGAAGTCGGGTTGGCTCATGCGCCTGACCATAGCAATCCGGCGCGCCGGCTGCAGCGTTCGGCAGGCGTTGCGTGCCGGCGGGATCCGCGCGCGAGGTTGTCGGGATCACCAGTGCGTGTTGAGGTGGGGCCGTCGCGCAGGGTGGGCAAGCGCTGCGCCGAGGCGATCTGTCCTGTCTTTGCTTGTTGCTTGGTGCCGGCCGCCCGTGTCGTGGGTGGCGCGTGCAAGGCACCAAAGAAAAACCCCGCCGAAGCGGGGTTTTTCGTCACGCAACGCGTGCTGCGGCGATCAGAACTTGTAGTTGATCGAAGCGGCCAGCACGTCGCCCTTCACGTCGTAGCTGCCGGCCAGACGGTCGCCGGTGGCACTGCGGGTGTCGCTGGTCGGGTCGCTGGTGAACAGGTGGGTGTAACCGAAGTTGTACTCGGTCTGCGCCGACGGACGCCAGCTCATGCCCAGCGACACCCACTTGCGGCTTGCGTCCGGCACGCGCACGTCGCGGTGTTCGGCCGTGGTCGGGGTCTGGTCGTAGGCCAAGCCGCCGCGCAGGGTCACCGTATCGCTCATGCGGTAGTCGGCACCGATCGAGGCGAAGGTGGTATCGCGGTAGGAGAAGTCCAGCACGCTGTCGGGCTGGTTGGACGCGAAGTCCACGGTCACCTGGTCGAACTTGCTCCAGGCGGTGCGGGTCACGTCGGCCATGATCGACCACTGCTCGTTCACGTTGTGCGTGAAGCTGGCGGTGGCGCTGGCCGGCAGCTTGACGGTGGCGCGGCCCTTGGTATCGACGAAGGTACCCGGCGCGGCCACGCTCAGCACGGCGGCAGCACTGCCCGGCACGGTGAAGTCGGCGGTGCCGTCGGTGATCTTGTGTTCCACCTGCGAGCGGTAGCTGAAGCCGATGTGGGTGTTCTCATCGATGCTGAACAAGCCGCCCAGGGTGAAGCCCACTTCGGTGCTGTCGCCCTTGATGCGCGAGTAGCCATCGGCGCTGCCCGGCGCGAAGCCCGGCACGCGGCGCGCAGCCAGCACGCTGCCGAAGTCCACCGCGTTGGCCAGGTCGATATCCAGACGCTCGGCGAACACCGAGGCACCGAAGGACACGTACGGGTTCACGTCATAGGAGAACGCGACGTTGAAGTCGATCGCCTGCAGCTCGGTCTTGGTGCCGTGGTAGCGGCCGACCCAGTCGCGGTCGTATTCGGTCTTGAAGCCGAACGGCACGGTCAGCGAGGTGCCCAGGTGCATGTTGTCGTTCTCGCCGAACGGCACGTGGAAGTACATCGCCGGGACCGGCGCGATCATGCCGGCGTCGCCGCCGTTGCCGCCGGAGACCGGAGCGCCGTTGGCGTAGGCCGCGGTGTCGGGCTGGAACTTGGCCGAGAAGCTGATGGCGCTGACGTCGGCCTGGAACAGGCGACCGTCCAGCTGGCGCATGCCTGCCGGGTTGTTGGCGATGATGGAGGCATCATCCGGGGCGCTGCCCGAACCTGCGAATGCGCGGCCGAGGCCCTTGGCGCTGTTTTCCTTCAGCTGGAACGCGGCGCCGTGCGCCTGACCAACGGCCAGCACGCCAGCGATACCGACGGCCAACAGGGTGGCGCGGCTGAGAGTGGAAGCGGTAGACATAAGTTGTAGCTCTCCGGATAAAGACTGCAATGGTCGGTTCAGCGCCCGCGTCCAGCACCAATCCAGTGCCCGGAGCGCGCCGGAGACCCCCCCCCGACATACGACGCCGTACGCAGTATACCCATGACGATTAACCGAACAATAACGAGGCGCGCGCTGAACGTGCCGTCAGGTTAGGGTTGGGTTCAGCAGCGTGGACCGGCTATTGTCCCCGTCCGATGTTCGTCTCTCTCCCTTCCCGCAAGAAACCCACCCCGCGCTGGGCGGTGCCGTTGCTGTTCGCCGCGGTGTGGCTGGCGTATCTGTGGTCGATCAGCCGGCCGGGCGAGGCGCGCAATACCTTGTGGCTGGACTGGGGCGCGCTCTCCAGCGGGGTCTCCAATCTGGGCGACTGGTGGGCCACCTTGCGCGACGGCAGCGTGCTGCGCCTGTTCACCGCGCTGTTCCTGCACGCGGACTGGTCGCATCTGCTCGGCAACCTGGTGTTCCTGCTGATCTTCGGGCTGCCGGCCGAACGCATCCTGGGCCCGTGGCGGTTGTTGCTGCTGTTCCTGGTGGGCGGCGCGGCCTCCAACCTGGCGGCGATCTTTGCCATCGGCACGCCGGACCGGGTGATCATCGGCGCCTCGGGTGCGGTGTCGGCATTGATCGGCACGTACCTGGCGCTGTTTCCTGGCGCCAAGCTGGGCGTGGTGCTGCCGCTGGGTGTGTTTCTGGAATTCATCCGGGTGCCGGCGCCGTTGTTGATCGGCGCCTGGGCGCTGCTGCAGGTGGTGTTCGCCTATATCGGGCCGGCGTTCGGCATGGTGGCGTGGTCGGCGCATATCGCCGGCTTCGTGTTCGGCATCGTGTACGGCCTGTACGTGCGCGCGGCGATCGCGCGGCGGCTGCGCAAGCGCCACGGTTTCTGAGGCGCACAGCACACACGCTGTAGCCGCAGGCCGCCACCCGTGCGGCCGAGGTACCGGCACGATGCGGCGCACGTCGCTGCCCAGGCGCGCGCCTATAATCGGGCGCATGTCCAAGTCTCTGTACAAAGTCACCTTCCTCAACCACGGCAAGGTGTACGAGCTCTACGCGCGCGAGGTCACCGGCAGCCATCTGTGGGGCTTCAACCAGATCGGCGAGCTGGTGTTCGACGTGCACGACGGGCTGGTGGTGGACCCCACCGAAGAACGCCTGCGCGAAGAATTCGGCAATACCAAGACCTTGCACCTGCCGATGCAGAGCATCGTGCGGATCGAAGAAGTCGAGAAAAAAGGCCAGTCGGTGATTCGCGATGCCACCACCGGCGACAAGGTGGTCACCCCGTTCCCCTCGCCGATCAAGCCACGCTGATGCGCATCGTGGTGCCCGACGACGACCAGGGCGCCGTTGCGCAGCTGCCCTGCCTGCAGCAACTGCAGGGCCACCAGGTGCAGGTGCTGGGTGCGTTGGATGCGGAGCTCGATGCGCGCGCCGCATCTCTGGCCGACGCGGACGCGTTGGTGCTGATCCGCGAACGCACGCGGGTGGATGCGGCGCTGCTGCAACGGCTGCCGCGGCTGAAACTGATCAGCCAGACCGGGCGCGTCGGCGCGCACGTGGATGTGGCCGCGTGCACCGCGTTGGGCGTGGCGGTGGCCGAAGGCGTCGGTTCGCCGGTGGCGCCGGCCGAGCTGACCTGGGCGCTGATCCTGTCGGCCAGCCGCCGGCTGACCGACTACCAGCATGCCTTGCGGCAGGGCCGCTGGCAGGCGCTTGGAGATCCCGGCTTGGGCCGCGTGCTGCATGGGCGCACGCTGGGCATCTGGAGTTATGGGCGGATTGGCCAACGCGTGGCCAGCTTCGGCCGCACGTTCGGCATGCAGGTGTTGGTGTGGGGCGGGCCGGCATCCTGTGCGCAGGCAGCACGCGATGGGTTCGCGATCGCGGGCAGCCGCGAGGAACTGTTCGAATGCAGCGACGTGCTGTCGCTGCATCGGCGCCTGACTGCGCAGACACGGCATGACGTCACCGCACAGGATCTGGCGCGCATGCGCGAGGACGCGTTGCTGGTCAACACCAGCCGCGCGGAGTTGATCGCCCCGGGCGCCTTGCTCGCTGCGTTGGACGCGGGCCGGCCGGCGCAGGCCGCGCTGGATGTGTTCGAGCACGAGCCGGTGCTGGACCTGCGCGATCCGCTGCTGCGGCATGCGCGCGTGCTGGCGACACCGCATCTGGGCTACGTGGAGCGCGACAGCTACGCGCTGTATTTCGGCGCGGCGTTCGACAATGTGCTGGCGTTCGCCGCGGGCACACCGCGCAACCTGGTCAATCCCGAGGTGTTGGCTACAACGCAGCGGTTGTGATTCCCCGCTTGGTTGGCGCGGCCTTGAAGCAGCCGACCGGCCGCGCGCGCTGCTGCCAGGTGCGCGGCGATCGATGTCGGGTGCCGCATGCACCACTCCCACACCGATCCCGGTGAGACGGCCAGGCCCGCCTGACGACGGGCCGCGACGTTGCGGTGGCCGCTCTCAGTTGGCCGGTTCGGTAGACGTTGGCTTGTTTGCTGGCGGCGACGGCTGCACCGGTTCGGCTGGCGCTGCGGGCGCAGTGGCCGGCTTGGCCTTGCCTGCCGGTTCTGCCGGTTTGGCTTTGTCCGTGGTCGCCGGGCGCGCTGCCGGCGGCTTGGGCTCGGCACCGGTCTTGCTGGCGGCCTTCGCCTTCTGCGCTGCTTGCGCCTTGGCGGCGGAGCCGGGTTGCTTGAGTTCGGCCAGGGCTTCGGCGATCGGGCCGTCGCCCGGCAGCACGTCGCCGGCGCTGTAGCCCTCTTCGCCTTCGTCGTCGCCGCGCAGGTGGCCCGGCAAGGTGGCTTCGCTGTAGTCGGTCAGGCTGGCCGGCACATCGGCGTCGCCCGGCTGCGGTTCGGGCGTGAGCAGGACGTCCGGCACGATGCCGCTGGCCTGGATCGACTTGCCGCTGGGCGTGTAATAGCGCGCGGTGGTGAGCTTGACCGAGTCGCCGTTGTCCAGCGGCAGCACGGTCTGCACCGAGCCCTTGCCGAAGGTGCGGCTGCCGATGATGCGTGCGCGCTTGTTGTCGCGCAGCGCGCCGGCCAGCACTTCCGAGGCACTGGCCGAGCCGGCGTCCACCAGCACCACGACCGGTGCGCCATTGAGCAGATCGCCCGGGGTGGCGTCGAACTTGGCATCGCTGATCGAGATGCGCCCGCGCGTGCTGACGATATTGCCCTTGTCCAGCAGATCGTCGGCCACCTGCACCGCCGAGGTCAGCAGACCACCGGGGTTGCTGCGCAGATCCAGCACCAGTCCGCGCAACTTGCCGCCGGCCTGCAGCTGCTTGAGGTTCTTCTGGAAGTCGGCACCGGTGTCGGCCTGGAAGGTGCTGATGCGGATGTAGCCGTAGCCCGGCTCCAGCAGCTTGCTGCGCACGCTGGCCACGCGGATGGTTTCGCGCTGCAGGGTCACATCGAACGGCTTGGGCGTCTTGTCGCGCATGATGGTCAACACGACCTTGCTGCCGGATTCGCCGCGCAGCGGCTCCATCGCCTTGCTGGCATCGATCGGCTTGCCGTCGATGGCCACGATCACATCGCCGGCGCGGATGCCGGCGCGCGCGGCCGGGGTGTCGTCGATCGGCGCAATCACCTTAAGGGTGTTGTCCTGCTGCTGCAGCAATTCCACGCCGATGCCGTCGTAGGCGCCGGTGGCCTGTTCGTCGAAGGCTTCGGCATCTTCCTTGTCGAAATAGGTGCTGTGCGGGTCCAGGTCCGAGAGCAGGCCGCGCACGGCGGAGTGCATCAGCTTCTTGTCTTCGACCGGGTCGACGTAGGCCTGCTTGACCGCGTTGTAGACCGCCACGAAACGGCGAATCTCATCCAGCGGCACCTTGGACACAGCGGCTTCATTGGCTTCCGGGTCGTCCGCGCTGGCCTGGGCGGCGGCGGGGCCGGCCTTCTGCGCCCAACCAGGCGACGCGAACAGGGCCAGCGACAGGGCAACGGACAGGACGGCTACGCGCATGAAGCACTCCGACAAAGAGATAAGGCGCCCCGCAGCGCGGAGCTGACCGGATTATGCGCGAAGCAGCGGTAAATCCGCGTTGAATCGCGGGCGGTGCGCGGCGCTCAGCGGCGTTGCAGCCAGCTCGATGGATCCACCGGCTGCCCGTTGCGACGCAATTCGAAATACAGCGCCGGCACGCCCTGCCCGCCGGAACTGCCGACCTTGGCCACCGCCTCGCCCCGTTTGATCGATGCGCCGGCATCGCGCAGCAAGGTGTCGTTATGCGCGTACAGGCTCATGTAGCCGTTGCCGTGGTCCACGATCAGGATCATGCCGTAGCCGGTCATCCAGTCGGAAAACACCACCGTGCCATCGGCCACCGCGGTTACGGTGCTGCCCTTGGGCGCGCCGATCAGCACGCCCTTGCTGGTGTGGCCATCGGGCAAGGTGGCGTTGAAGCGCGCCAGCAGATTGCCCGCCACCGGCCAGCTGAGCCCACCGACCTTGGGCGCCGGTGCGTTGGCGACCACCTTGGGCGGCGTCTTGCCGGGGCGATCGGAACGCTCGGTCTTGCTGCGTTTGGCCTGCGCGGCGGCTTCGGCGGCAGCGCGTTTGGCGGCAGCGCGCCGTTCGGCTTCGGCCTTGGCGGCCGCTGCGCGCAGATTGGCGAGCAGTTGTTCCAGCGCCTTGGCGTCCTGGCCGATCGCCTTTTCGCGCTCGGCACGCTGTTTGTAGCGGTCGTCCAGTTGCGCGACGGTGGCCGCCTGTTGCGAGCGATCTTTCTGCAACGTGGCCGCTTGCGCCTTTTGCTGCGCGCGTGCGGCATCCAGCGCCTGGCGGCGGGTGGCGATGTCCTGTTCCACTTTCGCCAGGGCATCCAGTTGCGTGGTCAGGGCGTGGATGCGCTGCGCACGCGCGTTCTGCACATAGCGGTGATCGGCCAGCATGCGTGTGGCATCGCCCACCGTGTCTTGCGACAGCAGCACCTTCAACGGCGCATTGCGGCCCACCTGATCGGCAGCGCGCAACAATGCCGCCAGCTGCGTGCGCTGGCTCTGCAGGCCGCGCTGCAACTGCGCGCGTTCCTGCTGCAGGGTGGACAGATGCTGTTCCTGCGTGCGCATCGCCGCTTCGGTTTCGCTCAAGGCGCGTGCGGTCTTGGCCACCTTCTCGTCGGCCTGGCGCAACTGTTGCGCGGCGGTGCCGCGCTTGCCTTCCAGCTCGCGTCGATCGGCGCTGATGGTCTTGAGCTCATCGCGCAGCTGCTGCAGTTTGCGCTCGGTCTCGCGCTGGCTCTGCGCGTTTGCGCCAACGCTGCCCAGCAACGTGCAGGCCAGCACACCCGCCGCCAGCCACATCCGTCCACGGCCGGTGGACGGAGCGAGCGGCAGGCGCGGCAGCGGTGCGGACGAAGGGGGCAACGAAAGATCCAGTGACTTCAGGCAGGTGCGCGATTGTAGCCAAGCATGATGTGATCGCCGCCACGCCCCAGACAACCACCGCCGCGCGAGGTTCAGCATGAAGCCCCAAATTCTCCTCCTGGCACTGTCCCTGGTCTGCACGAGCGCCTGGGCCGACGAGGACGTCAGCAAGGTCAACGGCAGGATCAGCGCAGATGCCGGCAAGACCTATGGCGCCCTGGAAACGGTCAACGGCTCCATCGAGATCGGTGCCGGTGCGCAAACCAAGAACGTGGAAACCGTCAATGGCGGCATCCGCATCGGCGACAACGCGCGCACCGGTGGCGTGGAAACGGTCAACGGCTCGATCACGCTGGGCCAGAAAGTGACGGTGTCCGGCGGGCTGGAAACGGTCAACGGCAGCATCCTGGCCGAGCGCGGCAGCCGGATCAGCGGCGGCGTGGAAACGGTCAACGGCAGCATTGGGCTGGTGGGGACCGAGCTCGGCAAGGGCATCGAGACGGTCAACGGCGATATCACGGTCGGGGTGGGCTCGCATGTGCGCGGCGGCATCGAAGTGAGCAAGCCGAGCTTCGGTTTTTCGTTCCAGCCCTCGCGCAAGCCGCGTGTGGTGATCGGCCCGGATGCGGTGGTCGATGGGCCGTTGCACTTCGAGCGCGAGGTCAACCTGTACGTGCACCGCAGCGCCAAGATCGGCGCGGTGAGCGGCGCCACCGCGCGCAGTTTCGACAGCGACGTCGCGCCGAAGGACTGACCGAGGCCGCACGCACCTGCCGGTGCGTGCGCCGGAGCCAGGGCGCCTGCTCCAGATGCCCTGCCCTGCCCGTCATGCAACTGCAGCACACGCAGCCGCGCGCTCACCTCACCATGCGGCGCACGCTCTAAGATCGGGATTCCGCCGCACGAGGAGTTCCGATGCCCCGCAAGATCCTGTTGTGCCTGGCCGCGACGCTGGCCCTGGCCGGCTGCAAACGCGAACCCGCCGATGCGCCGGGCGCGCCTGCCGCGCAGACGCCAACCGATAGCGCGCCTAGCGCGCCGGTCAGCCGTCACACCTTCTCCCCGGACATGACCACCGGCGACTTCGCCGAACTGGTCAAGACACTGGCGTCGGACGACTTCGAAGGCCGCGGCCCGGGCACGCCCGGCGAAGAAAAGACCGTGACCTATATCCGCGACCAGATGCAGCGCATCGGGCTGCAGCCGGGCAATGGCGACAGCTGGTTCCAGGAGGTGCCGATGGTGGAAACCACCGCCGATGCATCCACCGCGCCCAGCCTGCGCAGCGGCGCGCAGACCCGCACCCTCGCCTTCGGCACCGACATCGTGGTCGGCACGCGCACAGGGCAAGCCGAGGTCAAACTGGACAACAGCGAGCTGGTGTTCGTCGGCTACGGCGTGGACGCGCCCGAGCAGCAGTGGAACGACTACGCCGGCCAGGAGTGGAAGGGCAAGACGGTGGTGATGTTCGTCAACGACCCGGGCTTCCACACCGACGATGCCAAGTTGTTCGACGGCAAGCGCATGACCTACTACGGGCGCTGGACCTACAAGTTCGAAGAAGCCGCACGCAAGGGCGCGGCCGCGGCGTTGATCGTGCACGACACGCCCGGCGCCAGCTACGGCTGGGACGTGGTGAAACATTCCTGGTCCGGCCCGCAATACGACCTGCCGGCCAAGGACGACCCGGACCCGCGCCTGCCGGTGCAGGGCTGGATCAGCGCCGAAACCGCCAAGCAACTGTTCGCCGATGCCGGGCTGGACCTGGCGCAGGCCTACAAGGACGCCAGCAAGCGCGGCTTCAAGCCGGTGCCGTTGAAGGCCAGCTGGTCGGTGGACCTGAAGAGCACCATCGCACAGAAGACCTCGCGCAACGTGGTCGGCGTGTTGCCGGGCACCAGCCACGCCGACGAGGCGGTGCTGTACATGGCGCACTGGGATCACCTGGGCAAACATCCGGGCGAAAGCGGCGACAACATCTACAACGGCGCGGTGGACAACGCCACCGGCGTGGCCGGCATCCTGGAAATTGCCGATGCATTCGCGCACCAGGACCCCAAGCCGGCGCGCTCGGTGGTGTTCCTGGCGGTGACGCTGGAAGAATCGGGCCTGCTGGGCTCCAAGTACTACGTGGCCAACCCGAGCTTCCCGCTGGACAAGATCGCGGCGGTGATCAATCTGGATGCGATGTCGGTGGCCGGACGTGCCCGCGATGTCACCGTGGTAGGCATGGGCAGTTCGGAGCTGGAGGACATCCTCAAGCCGCTCGCCGCCATGCAGGGGCGCACCCTGCACGCAGAAGCCACCCCGCAGAGCGGCTCGTACTTCCGTTCGGATCACTTCAACTTCGCCAAGGCCGGCGTGCCGGCGTTGTATGCCGATGGCGGCGAAGACCTGCGCGAGGGCGGCACCGCTGCCGGACGTGCCGCAGCCGAGGACTACGGACGCCATCGTTATCACGCGCCTGGCGATGAATACGATGCCGCCACCTGGAAGCTCGATGGCACCATCGAAGACCTGCAGGTGGTGTATGGCGTGGGCAAGGAAGTTGCAGCTGGCGACCGTTGGCCCAACTGGTACCCAGGCAACCCGTTCAAGGCTGCGCGCGATCGCATGATGGCCGGCAGGCCTGGCGCAAGCGCGGCGACCGCGCAGCCGGCCGACGCGTCCAGCACGGCCCCGCAGACGAACAAGGCCAAGTCGCCACACTGAGGCCGCCACGCCGATATTGCCACGCGGCGTGGCACGACTGCATGAGCAATCTGCCTTGGGCGCGCATTGTTGAAAGCCATCTGTATGCAAAAGGCCTCCCACCGGAGGCCTTTTGCATTGTTGCCTCATGTGAAGCGTCTGGCGATCAATCGCACGACATCGCTCAGCTGCGCTTCTGCGCGATCAGTAGCGTGCTGCATCGACGCGACAGGTCCGCCTACGGGTTGGCCGTGTGGTCGTGCGGCGTACGTGCATTCTGTGCGACGCTCGATCTACCCTGCCCGCCCGGCGGGCGAACGTGACGCACACGTACTCAGTCGTTATCCACGCTCACCACGTGGCCGTCTTCCGGATCCACGTGCAGTTCGACCTTTTGCCCGTTGCGCTTGGCATCGGCCTTCCACAGGCCATCCTTGAACTTGAGGTCGTGCACATCGGCATAGCCGCCGGTGGACAGCGATGCGCGCACGTCGGCTTCGCTGAGCTTGGAGGTGGTCTGGTCGCCGTAGACGCGGCCGGTCACCGGGTCGATATGCACGTCCACGTCCTTGCCGTCGCCGCTGCGCGCGTCTGCGGTCCAGACGCCATGCTCGAACTTGACGTCATGCACCTTGGTATAGCCCTTCGCGGTAAGCATGCTGGTGACCTCACCGGAGGTGAGCGCCTTGGTGGGCTTGTCGGCCGCCTGTGCCAACGCGCCCTGCGATAGCAAGGCAAGTGCGCCGATCAGTGCAGTCTTCATCAATCGCTGAGTCATGGGAGTGCTCCTGCAGTGAAGTGTGCTCATGCTGGAGCGCCGCCTATCGCCATCAGGTGAAAACAGGCAAGCGGCCGCAACGAAAGTTCAGTTAGCTGAAACACCCAGGTGCTCACTCACCTGCGATGCACGCGATGTTTACATCGAAGCGGAAGGCGCGGTTGAGCACGCATCGTCGTGTTCATCCACGCTGGAAATCGCCGCAATCTGCGCGCATCTCGTCATGCCCATGCGGTGTGCCCACGCGCGCTGCGTGCGTTCAGAAGCAAAGCCGCCTTGCGGCGGCTTCGTTTGGGATCAACGTGTCGTGCGTGCAGCGGATGTGCTTGTTGCAGAAGTCGATGCAGCGGCGCTGCGCACCGCGGCAGCAGCAACCGGTGCACGCGTGGCCAGTGCGGCCTGTGGCGACAGGATCGCCATCTGCGGCTTGTCGGTGCCGTCCTTGTTGGGGTGCACGTTGTACGCGTAGCTGAGGTTCCACCACGAACCGGCCGCCCACCAGGTCCAACCTAGCCACACATCTGCGTTGGCTTCCATATGCGCCAACATGCCTTGCAGCGCCTGGTTGCACACCGCATTGTTGGCGGTGCCGAATTCGGCCAGAAAGCCGCGTTTGCCGTTGGTGCGCAGCCACTGCGTAAAGTTGCGCAGGCGCTCGGCGCCAATGGTGCTGCTGACGCAAGTGCTACTGGTGCCGCTGGAATCGGCATCCAGATATTGATGCACTTCGAAGGCGTAGCGATTGAGCGGGTCGTAGATGGACGTCAGCGCGGTGGCGTTGGAGTAGCCATCGGTCGTGGGGGAATACCAACTGTGCGCACCGGTCCACAATGCGCCGGGTACCAGAATCAGGTTATTGGCACCGGTCCTGCGGATGGCATCGATGGCGGCCTGCGCTGCGCCGGCCCATTCGCTGGCCGAAATATTGTTGGGTTCATTCATCAGCCCGAACATCACCGCGTTGTCGCTGTTGAACGCCAGTGCGAGACGACGCCATAGATCGGTGAACGTGGCCACCGGTACTTCCGGGCTGCCGATCTTGTAGCCGTAATACTTGGCGTAGTTATGGATGTCGATGACCAGATACATGCCGGCTGCCTTGGCGCGTGCCACGGCCTGTTGCAGCAACGCGAGTTGGGCCGGATCCAGTTCGCCGCCCGCGGTGGGCTGCAGCCGTTCCCACAGGATCGGCAGGCGGATGGTATTCATGCCGACACCGGCGAAATAGGTGTAATCGCTGGCCGCGGCGTACATATAGTCCTTGTTGAGGACTCCGGGCTTTTTGGAAGATGCGTATTCGGCACCGGACAGATTGACGCCGGCATAGGTGAGCGCGCGCGTCTGCGCGTGGGCCAACGGCAGGCTGCCAAACACGATGAAAAGCAGCGTGGAGCGCAGTAGCGTGCGCAACGAAAAACAGACAGCGGACATGACACAACTCCTCAGACGGGGGAGATGCAGCCGAGTGCGTGCGCGTTGCGCGCGATGCGCTGCATCGGTCTGAGTCAATGCATCAGCCGTGCCCAAATGCTGCGTGTCGTCGATCCAGCGCCGATATGCGAACTGCATCGCAGTCACACTCTGCAAGGCGCGTTGTCGAGATTTATAGGCCGCACAAAAGCGCGTGATATCACCCGATATTTGCGTCAGTGCGGCATGCGCTCTTCCACGCTGTCGATTTTGCGTCGTATGGAAGCGCCTGCCGTCAGTTGCATGGCGTCATGTCCATGACGTTATGCCGCATTGAAACTGCCACCTAGACTGCAGGCATAGGCTGCCTCAATCCCTTCCGAGAAAAGACGGGCAGAGCGGCCAATCGCGGTAAGGCTCAGCCCGGTAGAACGCGCGTGCTCGCTACCGTCTAGAAACGTGATCTGCGTGGCGACGATGCCTGCTGCGCCCGCGCGCGTCTGCCGTTGCGAACAGCAGCCAAAGCACCGGCGTGCAAGCGTCAGGCGGGCGCGGCGGGCGTTGGCGTGGACCACCTGCGTTGTGCTTTGCGCGCCATTCGCGCCTGCCTGACGACAACTCGCTACGTGCGTCGGTCGCGTTTAATCGGTAATCCGGCGCGCACGCGCGCTCAATATCGACATCTGCGGCTTGTCGCGCCCATGCGCATCCGGTTGCACGTTGAACGGATACGCCGCGCTCCACCACGCGCCTGCCGCCCACCAGGACCAGCCGATCCACACATCGCTGTTGGATTCCATGTAGCCCAGCATGCCGTTGAGCGCGAGATTGCAGGTGACCGTATTGCCGGTGCCGAATTCGCCGAGAAAGCCGCGCTTTTTGTTCAAACGCAGCCATTCGGTGAAGCTGCGCAGCCGTTCGACCCCGACCGTGGCGCTGACGCAACCGCCGCTGGTGCCGCTGGAATCGGCATCCAGATATTGATGCGCTTCGATGGCATACCGATTGAGCGGGTCGCGAATGGATGCCATCGCCACTGCATTGGATTGCCCGGCCACCGTGGAGTACCAGCTATGCGCGCCTGTCCATAACGCACCCGGCACCAGAATCAGATTGTTCGCGCCGGTCTTGCGAATGGTGTCGATCGACGCCTGTGCGGCCGTTGCCCACGCCTGCGGATCGATGTCGTAAGGCTCATTCATCAGTCCGAAGATCACGGCGTTGTCGTTCTTGAAGGCGATTGCCAGCCGTCGCCATAGATCGTTGAAGGTGCTGATCGGCACTTTCGTGCTGCCGATGGTGTGGCCGTAATACTTGGCGTAGTTGTGCACATCCACGATCACGTACATTTTTGCCGCCTTGGCGTTGGCGACTGCCTGCCGGATCAACGCCAGCTGGGCCGGATCCAGCTCGCCACCTGTCTTTGGCTGCAGCCGTTCCCACAGGATCGGCAAGCGCACGGTGTTCATGTGCTTGCCGGCGAAGTAGGCATATTCATCGGCCGCCGGATACCGATAGTCGATGTTGAGCACGCCGGGCTTTTGCGAGGATTTGATCTCGGCGCCGGAAAGATTGACGCCTGCATACTTCAGGCCGGTGGCGCTTTGCGCCTGCGCCAGGGGCATGGTGGCCAGCAATAGGAAAGACAGCGCGCGGCAACGCAGCCGGCGCGTATGCGTGGTGAGGGATTTCATGGGGGAACTCCTGAGACTTCTGCGTGCGAAAGAGCTGTGCAAGGACGACGTGCCGAGACGGGCATGAGCTCGTTCGATGTACGACAGCAACGCGTCCATCACCAGACTAGGCGTATGCGCCCGCAAAAACTACGGTTGAGAGGGATCAATCGGCCAAGCTGTGCAGTGACACGCAGTTCTTGTGTTAGAGCGCGCACGCATGGCCCGAACGCACCGCACCGTTTGCACATGCTTCATGCGCGTGGCACACACCATGACCTGCGCGACGGCGTGCTGCGCATCGTGCGAGTGCAGCTGCGTTGCAGGCAATGCCTGGGCACTGCAGCGCGCATCTGCCATCGCGAAGGGTGCCTGATTGATGATGCTGTGGAGCGGGGAGTGCGATGCCACGTCGGCCGGCAGTGCGCAGATATAGTGCGTTTCGCGCACGCGATAGCGCGTGTTGGATGAGACCGCTTTTGCGATATCCACGTCGCGTGGCGCAATCGCATCGCACCAGCGCGTGCCGTTGCACGCCATCGAAGCGCGCACACGGCAACACGTAGCACGTGGACTGGCGCAGGATTGCCGCTGCCTTCTGCTACACCCAGCGAGCCAGCAGCGGTCTGCTTTTCTCAGAAGCAGGCTGCCCCACGCGATGCACGGCAATGACAAAAAAAGTGGCCGCAACACGGGTTGCGACCACTCTTTAGCCTGCGAAGCCGCTTATTTGCCGGCGCGGCGTGCGTACTTGCTCAGGATCGCCATCTGCGGCTTGTCGCTGCCGTCCTTGCCCGGCTGCACGGTGAAGGGGTAGTCCGGCTTCCACCAGGAACCGGCCGCCCACCAGGTCCAGCCCAGCCACACGTCGCTGTTCTTTTCCATGTAGGTCAGCATGCCTTCCAGCGCCTTGTCGCAGACGGGATTGTTGGCCGTGGCGAATTCGCCCAGAAAGCCCTTCTGCTTGTTCTCGCGCAGCCACGAGGTGAAGCCCTGCAGCTTTTCTTGGCCGACCGAGTCGCTGATGCATACCGGCTTGGTGCCGCTGTAGTCCTTGTCCAGATATTGATGCGCTTCGAAGGCCAGGTTGTTGCCCGGGTCCTTGAGGATTTCCAGCGCCTTTGCGTTGGAGACGCCGTAGCTGGTGCTGCGCCAGCTGTGCGCGCCGGTATAGGCGGTGCCCGGCACCAGGATCAGGTTCTTCGCGGCGGTCTTGCGGATCGCGTTGATCGCTCCCTGCGCGGCATTGGCCCAGTCGGGTGCGGAAATGCCATTGGGCTCGTTCATCAGCCCGAAGATCACCGCCTTGTCGTCCTTGAACTCCAGCGCCAGCCGGCGCCAGAGATCGGCCAACGCGCCGGCCGGCACATCGCTGGTGCCGATGCGCTTGCCGTTGTACGTGGCGTAGTTGTGCAGGTCCAGGATCAGGTACTGCTTGTTGGCCTTGGCTGCCTCAAGCGACTTCTTGATCAGCCCCAATTGGGCCTGGTCCAACTGGCCATTGAGTTCGGGCTGCACGCGTTCCCACAGGAACGGCAGGCGGATCGTATTCATGCCCTTGCCGGCGAAATAGCTGAAGTCCGAGGCGGCAGGGTAGGTGTAGTCCTTGAACAAGGTGCCGGGCTTCTTGCGCGAGTTGAACTCGGCGCCGGACAGATTGACGCCGACATACTTCAGGCCGGCGGTTTCCTTCCTGGGGCCGGGCGGCTCCTTGGCCTGGACCAACGGACCGGCGGCGAGCAGGGTCAGCGCGAGCGCGGCGATGCGCAAGCGGGGAAAGTGCGGGGGAGTGCGGAACATGGAAAGTCTCCTTCGGCATCGACGTGGGCGGCCGCGGGGGAGGGCACGGCCAGCGCAGATGGTGCAGCGCCATCTGCTGCTGCGTGAGTCTGGAAGCTCGCACGTTAGCGCGCCATTCACGCGCAACGCCCGGATTTGACCGCCTGCGAACAAGCGCAAGGCGCATCATGCCGCTGCGCTCGCGTTCGCAAGAGACCAGGTAAGACGCACTGTCGCAGGAGTGCGACATCTACGCGTTTTAAGCTATCGATCCCCTCTCCCCGTTGTTGGCGCGCCTCGCCGACGACGCAACACCCCGGAGTTTTCCATGAGCACAGCCCACGCCTACGCTGCCCAGGCCGCCGACCAACCACTTGCCCCGTTTGTGTTCGAGCGCCGCGCGCCCGGCCCCAACGACGTGCAGATCGACATCGCCTACTGCGGCGTGTGTCACTCGGACCTGCATACCGCACGCAACGAATGGCACAACACGCTGTACCCCTCGGTGCCCGGCCACGAGATCGTCGGCCGCGTCACGGCGGTGGGCAATGCGGTCACCGGCTTCAAGGTTGGCGACCTTGCCGGTGTTGGCTGCATGGTCGACAGCTGCCGCAGCTGCGCCTCCTGCCAGGAAGGCGAAGAACAGTATTGCGAACAGGGTTTCACTGGCACGTACAACGGGCCGATGTTCGGCGGCGGCGAGAACACCTACGGCGGCTACTCCGACCATATCGTGGTCGACCAGAAGTACGTGCTGCGCATCACCCACAGCGACAACCTGGCCGCGGTGGCACCGCTGCTGTGCGCCGGCATCACCACCTATTCGCCGTTGGCACACTGGAAGGTGGGTCCGGGCCAGAAGGTGGGCGTGGTCGGTCTCGGCGGCCTGGGCCACATGGCGGTGAAGATCGCCAAGGCGATGGGCGCCACCGTGGTGCTGTTCACCACTTCCGAAAGCAAGCGCGCCGATGCGATGCGCCTGGGCGCCAGCGAAGTGGTGATTTCCAAGGATGAAGCGCAGATGGCCGCGCAGTACAACACCCTGGATTTCATCCTCAACACCGTGGCCGCGCCGCACAACCTGGACCCGTTCCTCAATGCGCTCAAGCGCGACGGTGCCATGGTGCTGGTTGGCGTGCCCGAGCAATCGCATCCGTCGCCGGCGGTGTTCAACCTGGTGATGAAGCGCCGCACCCTGGCCGGCTCGCTGATCGGCGGCATCCGCCAGACCCAGGAAATGCTGGATTTCTGCGCCAAGCACAACATCGTCTCCGACATCGAAACCATCCGCGCCGACCAGATCAACGAGGCCTACGAGCGCATGCTCAAGAGCGACGTGAAGTACCGCTTCGTGATCGACATGGCGACGCTGGATAAGGCGGCCTGATCGCCCCGCATTAGCTTGATGTCACTGCCTGCGTCTTCATTCGACGCAGGCAGTGGCGCATAAAAACAGTGCCTGCTTAAGAAAGGGGCCAAGCCACATGGCATGCCTACTCAATGGACTGTCGCAATCGCGACATATATTCGCCCAGCGTGGGCCCACTTTTGTCTACTTCTTCGGCAAGATATACGATCTTTCCACTCTTGTCTGCCGCCAGCTTCAAGGGCCCCGGCTTTTCATCGTTCGTCAGCACGAAGGCGCCAAACAAGCGGGCAGCTAAAGATGCATCAGCTTGATTATTACTCAACCCGGTCTTGCGTGAGCTTTTCCGCGTAACTGGCACTTAATCTCTGGCAATGCATAAAATTTTCGATCTGCGTCGGATTGAAACGTGCCCTGTCCGAATCCGCCGTAAACTTGGGCTTTTGAGGGCAAGCCGTCAGATCGAGGGTTTGGAAGCCGAATACTGATGCCGTCTTTATAGACGAACGCTCAATACTAGCGAAAATGTAGGCCTTGAGCGCTTCCTTTTTACCGCCGTTAGGGATCGCTTCAATTTCGATTTCTGCTTCTCTAGTGAGGTGTAGCGTATATATGTCGGACGGAAGTTCAGTTGCGAGATCTATTGCCCTGTCGTGAAGGTAGTTCCACGCGCAGCTATCGATATAGATGGCAATGGTCATATCTAAAATCTTAATTAAGTGAAGCGTGCAAAACGCAGCTCGATTATGAGACTCGAATGCTCAGCACGCCAAGTACACATCTTCCGCGTACAAGCGCGTAACCCGAGGCAAACGGCTTGCCACTCGCTGGCCAGAGCTGCTCATAAGCCAGAAAATAATCTCCAGGCCGATATTGCTCCTTGAGCCACAACCAATCTTTGTTGGCATAAGCAAATGGCACTTGCGGTGCCTTTGTATTTTTAGCGGCGTACGTGAAACCAATCTGCTCCATCTGCACAATGGAAAGAGGCAAGCCATCAAACCGCAGATTGTCCGATTCTTGGCATGTGGCGGCCGGTGCTGCAATAGCGCTACTGGCTGTCAAGATAAGCAGACAGGTAACGAGTGACCTGAGCATGGGGCCAGCGCCTCTCACGCCGCAGCCGGCTCCTTGACCTGCGCCTTCACTCCCAGCATCTGCACGATGCTGCCCGCCGCGTCGCGGCCTTCGGCCACTGCGGTGACCACCAGATCCGCGCCGCGCACGCAGTCGCCGCCGGCGAACAGGCGCGGGTTGCTGGTCTGGTAGGGCAGGCGGCCGTTGCCATCGGATGGGGCGACGATGCGACCGTTGCTGCCCGCTTCCACGCCTTGCGAGGCCAGCCAGTGGGGCAGGGTGGGCGAGAAGCCGAAGGCGATGATCACCACGTCCGCTTCCAGCAGCGATTCGCTGCCTTCCACCGGCACCGCATTGCGGCGGCCGCTGGCATCGGGCTCGCCGAGTTTGGTTTCCACCACGGTCACGCCGATGGCTTCGTCGTCGGCGCCGGATTCGATCGACAGCGGTTGGCGGTTGAACAAAAAGCGGACGCCTTCTTCGCGGGCGTTGGCCACCTCGCGTGCCGAGCCGGGCATGCTGGCCTCGTCGCGGCGGTAGGCGCAGGTGACCTTGGCTGCGCCCAGGCGGATGGCGCTGCGCACGCAGTCCATGCCGGTGTCGCCGCCGCCCAGTACCACGACGCGCTTGCCGTTGAGGTCGGGCAGGGCGAGCTGGTCTTCCCAGCCGGCGATCGGCCGGCCGTGTGGGTCGTTGCCGCTGACGATGCGGCTGTTGTGCACCAGGAACGGCAGCGCGGGCAGCACGTTCTTCAGGTCCTGCCCGGGCAGGCCGCCGTCGGTATAGCGATACGCGCCGGTCCCTAAGAACACCGCGTCGTATTCGGCCAGCAGCTGCTCGATGCTGACGTCGCGACCGATCTCCACGCCCAGGCGGAACTGCACGCCCATGCCTTCGAGAATCTCGCGGCGCTTGCCGATCACCGACTTGTCCAGCTTGAAGCTGGGAATGCCGAACTGCAGCAGGCCGCCGATCTGCTCATAGCGGTCGTACACGACCGCTTCGATGCCGGCACGTGCCAACCGGTCCGCACACGCCAGGCCGGCCGGGCCGGCACCGATCACCGCCACGCGATGGCCGCTGGGCTGCACGTTGCCCAGGTCCGGTCGCCAGCCCATCTTGAAGGCGGTGTCGACGATATATTTCTCCACCGCGCCGATGGTGACTGCGCCGAATTCCTCCAGCGTGCAGCTGCCCTCGCACAGGCGGTCCTGCGGACACACGCGCCCGCACACTTCCGGCAGCGGGTTGGTGGAATGGCACAGCGCGGCGGCTTCTTCGATGCGGTTTTCCTGCACCAGCTGCAGCCACTGCGGGATGGCGTTGTGCACCGGGCATTTCCAGCTGCAATACGGATTGCCGCAGTCCAGGCAACGGCCGGCCTGGTATTGCGCATCGGCCTTGTCGAACTTGCCGTACAACTCGCCCCAGTCGCCGGACGTACGCAGTTCCACCGGAATGCGCGTGGGCATGGTCCGCGGCAGGTCGAGGAATTGGAAGGCTTGTTTGCGGCTCATAAGAAAATCCGTGGCTGATTCCCTTCTCCCGCGTGCGGGAGAAGGTGCCCCCGAAGGGGCGGATGAGGGGCGGCGGGGCCTGTGCCCTCACCCCCGACCCCTCTCCCGCGCGCGGGAGAGGGGAGCACAACTCAGGCTGCGCGGCGCAGCGACTCGGTGAGCGACTCGATGCTGGCGGCCTTGGGTTTGACCAGCCAGAACTTGCCGATGTAGTCGCGGAACTCGTCCAGGATCTGCTGCGCCCAGATGCTGCCAGTGAGTTCGCGGTGGCGGCTGATCAAGGTGTGCAGGTGCTGGCGATGGTTCTCGAAGCCTTCGGCCGAGACGCGATGGATGTCGATCAGCTCGTGGTTGTAGCGGTCCACGAAGTCGCGCTCGATATCCAGCACATAGGCCAGGCCGCCGGTGAAGCCGGCACCGAAGTTCAGGCCGACCTTGCCCAGCACCAACACGATGCCATCGGTCATGTATTCGCAGCAGTGGTCGCCAGCACCTTCCACCACCGCCAGCGCGCCGGAGTTGCGCACCGCGAAGCGTTCGCCGGCGCGGCCAGCGGCGAACAGCTCGCCGCCGGTGGCACCGTACAGGCAGGTGTTGCCGACGATCGGGGTGTTGCGTGCCTCGAAGCGCGCGCCGCGTGGCGGACGCACCACCAGCCGGCCGCCGGCCATGCCCTTGCCGACGTAGTCGTTGGCTTCGCCTTCCAGTTCCAGCTGCAGGCCGCCGGCATTGAAGGCGCCGAAGCTCTGCCCGGCGGTGCCGCGGAAGCGCAGGTTCAGCGGCGCATCGCTCATGCCGTGGTTGCCGTGCGCGCGCGCGATGGCACCGGACAGGCGCGCGCCGATCGAGCGGTCGGTGTTGTGGATCAGAAAGCGATGGTCGCCGCCGGTCTTGTTGGCGATCGCATCGGCGAGCAGGCCGTCCATCTGCGTGGCCAGGCTGTCGGGCGATTCGTACAGGCGCTGGGCGGCGCAGTGGCTGCCGTCATAGCGCGCATGGGTGAGCAGGCGCGACAGGTCGACCTTGACGCCCGGGCGCGGCGACACCTCCAGCTGTTCGAGCAGGTCGGTGCGGCCGACGATTTCGTCCAGCGAGCGCACGCCCAGGTACGACAACCACTGCCGCACTTCTTCGGCCAGCAAGCGGAAGAAGTGCTCCACGCGTTCCGGCAGGCCGGTGAAGTAGCCGGCACGCAGGCGCTCGTCCTGGGTGGCCACGCCGGTGGCGCAGTTGTTGAGGTGACAGATGCGCAGGTACTTGCAGCCCAGCACGATCATCGGCGCGGTGCCGAAGCCGAAGCTGTCGGCGCCGAGCAGCGCGGCCTTGACCACGTCCAGGCCGGTCTTCAACCCGCCATCGGTCTGCAGGATGGTGCGCTCGCGCAGGTCGTTGGCCACCAGCGCCTGGTGCGATTCGGCCACGCCGAGCTCCCACGGTACGCCGGCATAGCGGATCGAGCTGACTGGGCTGGCACCGGTGCCGCCGTCATGGCCGGACACGGTGATCAGATCGGCGCCGGCCTTGACCACGCCAGCGGCGATCGTGCCGACGCCGGCATGCGCCACCAGCTTCACCGACACCAGTGCGGTCGGATTGACCTGCTTGAGGTCGTAGATCAGCTGCGCCAGATCCTCGATCGAATAGATGTCGTGATGCGGCGGCGGCGAGATCAGGCCGATGCCGGGCTTGGCGTAGCGCAGCCGGGCGATCAGTTCGTTGACCTTGTGGCCGGGCAGCTGGCCGCCTTCGCCGGGCTTGGCACCCTGGGCGACCTTGATCTGCAACACTTCGGCATTGACCAGGTATTCCGGGGTCACGCCGAAGCGGCCGGAGGCCACCTGCTTGATCTTGGAGCGCTTCTCGGTGCCGTAGCGGGCCGGGTCTTCGCCGCCTTCGCCGGAATTGCTGCGCCCGCCCAGGCGGTTCATCGCAATCGCCAGCGCTTCGTGCGCTTCCGGCGACAACGCGCCCAGGCTGATCGCGGCGCTGTCGAAACGCCGCAACACGTCCTCGGCCGGGGCGACCTGATCCAGCGGGGTCGGGGTGTCGGCACGCTTGAGCTGCACCAGATCGCGCAGCGTGGAGGCCGGGCGCGCATGCACCGCGTCCACGTACTTCTGCCAGTCGCCGGCATCGCCGGTGCGGGTGGCACGCTGCAGCGTCATGACCACGTCGGGGTTGTACATGTGGTACTCGCCGCCGTGCACGTACTTGAGCAGGCCGCCCACTTCCGGCTTGAGCTGGTCGTTCCAGGCGCGCACGGTGAGTTCGCGCGCCTCGGTGTCCAGCCGCGCCAGGTCCACGCCGCCGATGCGTGCCGGGGTGTCGGCAAAGCACAAGTCCACCACGTCCGGATCCAGCCCGACGATCTCGAACAGCTGCGCGCCACGGTAGCTGGCGATGGTGCAGATGCCCATCTTGGAGATGATCTTGGACAGGCCCTTGTAGATGCCCTTGCGGTAGCGGCGGCCGATCTGCGACTGCTCACCGCCCTTGCTCAGTTGCAGGATGCCGCGACGGCCCAGGTCGAACAGCGTCTGGTAAGCCAGATACGGATACACCGCGGTGGCGCCGACGCCGAGCAGGCAGGCCATGTGGTGCGGGTCGCGCGCGGTGCCGGTCTCGATGATCAGGTTGACGTCGCAGCGCAGGCCCACCTTGCACAGGTGGTGGTGCACTGCGCCGGTGGCCAGCAGCGCATGCGCCATCGGCCGGTCCGGCACCGGGTAGCGGTCGGACAGCAGCAGCATGACGGCGCCATCGCGCGCAGCCGCTTCCACCTCCTGGCAGATGCGTTCCAGCCCGGCCTTGAGGCCTTCTTCCAGGCTGTAGGACAGGTCGATCAGGCGGTTGCGCTCGACGTACTGCTCCATCTTCAGCAGCTGGCGCAGCTTGCGCTGGCTGAGCACCGGCGAGTTGAGGATGACGTGTTTCACCGTCTCCGCACCGGCATGGAAGATGTTGGTCTCCCTGCCGAGCTGGGTGGTCAGCGACATCGCGATGCCTTCGCGCAGCGGGTCGATCGGCGGGTTGGTGACTTGCGCGAACGCCTGGCGGAAGTAGTCGTACAACGGCCGGGTCTGGCGGCTGAGCACCGCCATCGGGGTGTCGTCGCCCATCGAGCCGGTGGCTTCCTGCTCGGTTTCGGCCAGCGGGCGCAGCACCTGCTCCACTTCCTCGGTGCTGAGCTGGAACAGCTTGTGGTAGCTGCGCAGGGTCTGTTCGCTGAAAGGTTCTTCCACCAGCGAGGGGTCGATCAGTTCGGTCTGCAGATAGGTCACGCCCTGCTGCAGCCACTGCTTGTACGGCGCGCGCGCGCGGTTGATGCGGTCGATGGCATCGGAATCGAGCAGGTCGCCGCGCTTGAGATCGATGGCCATCATTTCGCCCGGGCCCAGCTTGCCCTTGCGGGTGATGCGCTCGGCCGGCAATTCCCACACACCGGCCTCAGAGGCCACCAGGAAATGGCGGTCGGAGGTCAGCATCCAGCGCGCCGGGCGCAGGCCGTTGCGGTCGAGCATGCACGCCGCATAGCGGCTGTCGCAGGCGACGATGCCGGCCGGGCCGTCCCATGGCTCGGTATTGAGGCCGTAGAACTCGTAGAACGCGGCCAGGTCGGCGTCCTTGAACTCCAGCGACTGGGTCGCCGGCGGCACCAGGATGCGCAGCGCCTGCAGCAGGTCCATGCCACCGGCGATCAGCAGCTCCAGCATGTTGTCCAGGCTCTGCGAATCGGAGCCGTGCATGGAGATCACTGGGTCGAATTCGGCGATATCGAAACGCGGGGTCTGCCACACCTTGCTGCGCGCCTGCGCCCAGCGTCGGTTGCCTTCGATGGTATTGATTTCGCCATTGTGGGCGAGCAACCGGAACGGATGCGACAGCGGCCAGCGCGGCAGCGTATTGGTGGAAAAGCGCTGGTGAAACACAATCGCGCTGGAGGACAGGTCGCTGCGCTGCAGGTCCGGGTAGAACGTGCTCAGCTTGTCCGGCAGCACCATGCCCTTGTAGCTGATGCCATTGGGCGAGAGCGTGGTGACATAGAAGTCCTGCACGCCCTGCAGCTGCTGCTCGGCGCGGCGGCGCGCCAGGAACAGTGCCAGGGTAAAGCCGTCTTCGGTCTGCTCCGCGCCGGCATCGACAAACACCTGCTCGATGCGCGGCAGGGTGTCGCGCGCCAGCTGGCCGCACACGCTGTCGTCGGTGGGCACCACGCGCCAGCCGCGCAGCTGCACGCCGGCGCTGAGCAACTGGCGTTCCAGTTCGGCGCGACAGCGCGCCGCATCACTTTCGTCCAGCGGCAGGAACACCACACCGGCTGCGTAGCGCGAGCCCAGGGTGATGCCGGCATCGCGCGCAAGTCCGCGCAAGAACGCATCGGGTTTGCGGATCAGCAACCCGCAGCCATCGCCGGTGAGCCCGTCGGCGGCCACGCCGCCGCGGTGGGTCATGCGCGAAAGCGCCGCAATCGCGGTATCCACCAGCGCGCGGGAGGGTTGGTCGTCCAGCTGGGCGACCATGCCAAACCCACATGCGTCGCGCTCATCGCGCACGCTGTTGTAGAGACCGTAGTCGTTGAGCCCTTGGCGAATGCGGGGGGCCATGTCTGCCTCTTTGCGATCTTAGGAGAGCGGCGACGACGTTGCAGCGCTCGATCCGTGGAGCGTTCGAAGAGGTCACCGGATGATCGACTAGACCACAGTTGATGCGGTGCCGCAATACACCGTTACAGCTGCAACGAGAACCGCTGCAAGCCCTTGTGCCAGCAGGCTTGGCGCCGGTCTTCCGACCGACGCCAACGCCGTATCAGCCGCAGCGCACCGAGGTGATCACGTTCTTGGCGTCCACTTCCAGATTGAGCCGTTCGCCGTTGAATTCCATGGTGGTCATCTGGCCGGGTTTGAGCACACGTACCGACTTGGCGCCGGCATCGCTGCGCGCCTGTTCGCCCACCGCATCGGTCAATGGCTGGCCCACCAGCGACTGCACCTGGGTGGCATCGCAGGTACCGATCGGTGGCGCGTCCGGCGCTGCATCCGGCGCGGGCGCAGCGGCTTGTTCGGCCGCGTGCTGGGCCTTGGCGGTGACGGCTTCCTGCTCGTCGGGTTGCGGTTTGTTGCAGGCAGTCAATGCAGCCAGCATCACCAGGGTGCAGGTCAGGCGAGCAACAGGTAGAACAGCGCGCATCGATCACTCCAGCAAAGGGGGATGCCCAAGCATAAGCACAAAGTCACGCGACGGGCATGGCTTGCGCACACGGCGTTGTCGCAGCGTTGACGCAGCCTAGTCTTGCTGCGGCCAACAATCGCGGCCAGTCCCTCGACCTGTGCGCAATGAAAGCCAAACGTGTTGTTCGCAATGCCGCCGTCGCCGTCAGTACCGCCGGCAAGCTCGCGGCGGTCGCCACCGGCGCCGCCGTCGCCACGGCCGCCGTGGCAAGCGCAGCCGCTGTGGCGCAGGCCAGGGCGACCGCGCGTGCGGCCGGGCTGACCTACGTCAACGATCAACAGCCCGGCATCAGCCGCCGCAAGGCCGGCAAGAGCTTCAGTTACCGCGATGCCGACGGGCAGCGCGTTGCCGATGCCGAGACCTTGCAGCGCATCCGTTCGCTGGCGATTCCGCCGGCCTATACCGAAGTGTGGATCTGCGCCAAGCCCAACGGGCATCTGCAGGCCACCGGGCGCGATGCCCGGCGGCGCAAGCAATATCGCTATCACCCCGAGTGGGCGCAGGTACGCGGCGAGGGCAAGTTCGAACGCGTGATCGCCTTCGGCACTGCGCTGCCCAAACTGCGGCGGCGCTTGCGTCGCGATCTGCTGCTGCCGGGCTTCCCTCGCGAAAAGGTGCTGGCGATCGTGGTGGCGTTGCTGGCCGACACCCTGGTGCGCGTGGGCAACGCCGAATACGCGCGCAGCAATCGCTCCTACGGGCTGACCACGCTGCGCAACCGGCACATGGAATTTCTCAAGGGCGGACGCGCGCGGCTGAAGTTCCGCGGCAAGAGCGGCCAGGACCACGATATCGAAGTGGACGACAAGCAGCTGGTCAAACTCATCCGCGAATGCCAGCAGCTACCCGGCCAATCGCTGTTCCAGTACCGCGACGACGATGGCCAGTTGCAGCCGGTGGATTCGGGGGAGGTCAACGATTATCTGCGCGAGGCGATGGGCGAAGACTTCACCGCCAAGGATTTCCGCACCTGGGGCGGCACCTTGGCGGCATTGCAGCGGTTGGCACGCCTGCCCTTGCCCGAGCGCAGCAGCGAACGCGCGCTGACCCAGGTGCAGAACGATGTCATCCGTGAAGTGGCCGATGCCTTGGGCAACACGCCCTCGGTGTGTCGCAAGGCCTATATCGACCCCTGCGTGTTCGAAGGCTGGCGTGCGGGCCAGCTGCAGGCCATGGCCACCGGCGTGCGTGGCGAACGCCAGTGGGAAGCGGCCACGCTGAAGTTCTTGAGCGCTTCGCGCAGCAAGCTCAAGGCACAGGCGAAGTCTGCGACAAGGCGCAAGTCGGCGTAAGCGCCCGACGCCACGGCGTTCGCCACAGCCAAGGGGTCGGCGTGCGCGGGCATCATGTACCGTGCGCGCGCCGGTTCCTGCGCGTCGCGCATGTCCGCCTGGCGACGATCAGCGGCGCGGCGTCAACCATTCCAGGTGGTCGTCTCGGGACGCAGGCAGCGGCGAGTGCCGTACCGAATCCCGAATGTCGACTCCCCAATCCCGAATCTTCAGCCGCAATAAATGGCCGTGATGCTGTTGTTCGGGCCGGTTTCGATGGTGAGCTGATCGCCGCCGCTTTCGCTGGCGCCCTGGGCCGGGTCGGCCAGGCCACTGGCGGTGGTGCCGCCGGTGGCGCGCTCGCCGCGGCGCACGATGACGCGCTGGCTATCGCTATCCACGCGTGCACGTTCGATGGTCTGCGCCGCTGCCGCCAGACCCACCGCACCTCGCACCTTGTCGCTATGGCACTGGCCGGAGATGGCGCCGTCGATGGGCTGCACCTGCGCCACCTGGTTGGAGGCACAAGCCGACAACAACGCAGCGGCAGCGAGTGGGGCGAGGATACGGATCATCGGGAAGCTCCAGGGCAAGAATGCCGCAAGCGTGAAGGTGGTGTTGTCGGGATGGCATGAAGATGCTGCGCCACGCCTTGCGAGGACAGGCGCCACCTGGCTGGTCGCGCGCCGCCAGCCGGTTCTAGGTGGATGGTCGTGGCGCAGTGCGCCTCTGTGCGAAGGCCGACGAGGGTGGATGACCGCGACCTCGGACGGCTTGCTGCGGCTGCCTGTGCGCGCGCTGCGATGGATGCCGCTGCCGCCGACAGACCTTCGAACCGGTGGCCAGACACGTGCAGCAGCAACAACGCCGGCCTGATCCGGGCCCCGCGCATTGCACAGCAAACGCGAACCTCTGCGCGCTTGCTGCACCGCTGGCTGTGCCGCGTGCGCTCATGCCGGCGCAGTCGCCTCGCGCACGAAGGCCTCATAGGTGCGCAGCGGACGTCCCAGCAGCGCCTGCAACTGCGCCACCGTGCCGTCTGCCGCGTGCATGCCCAGGCGCTGGATGCTGGCCATCATCAGGCGCATGTCATAGGCCAGCCACGACGGGCCGTACGTCGCCAGCTGTGCCTCGAAGGCGGCCACGTCGTCGCCGGCGTAGACGATCTCGCGCCCAAGCGCTGCGCTCCAGACCTTGGCAGCGTCCACGCCGGTCAGCGCCTGCGGACCGACCAAATCGAGCGTGACGCGCGGCAGCGGACCGTCTGCACGGTCGCGGCGCAGCAGCTCGACCACGGCGATCTCGGCGATGTCGCGCGCATCGATCATCGCGATGCCCTGCGCGCCGATCGGCATCGGGTAGACGCCGTATTCGGTGATCGTCTGCTGCACCATGCCTTCGTTCTGCATGAAGTACGCCGGGCGCAGGATCGTTGCCGGAATGTCCAGGCTTTCGATCATGCGCTCGACGGTGTGCTTGCCGGTGAAGTGCGGCACGTTGGTGTAGGTGTCGGCATGGATCACTGACAGATACACGATGCGCTCGATGCCGGCTTCCTTGGCCAGGTTCAAGGCGATCAGCGCCTGGGTCACTTCGTCGGGAGTGACCGCATTCAACAGGAACAGGGTGCGCACCGGTGCCAGTGCGGCGCGCATCGATGCGACGTCGGTGAGGTCTGCCACCACTTCGGTGACGCCGGCCGGAAAGGGGCGTTTGCCTTGCTGGCGGACCAGCGCCTTGACCTGCGCGCCGGCGTCGGCAAGGCCTTGGGTGACCAGGGAACCGACGGTGCCGGTGGCACCGGTGACGAGAATGCTCATGGTGAATCTCCTGCGTTGGATGGAAGGTTGGGTGGGTGCCAAGCGGCCTGTGCGGTGTGCTGATGCCGGTGCGGCCGCTTGCTCGGTGGGGCAACGATATGCCGTTGCACTGCCAGTACGAAGACGCCAGGATGTAGACATCTCGTTTCAGATCTGGAACAGCATGGACCTCAATGCCCTGATCGATTTCGCGCTGGTGGCCGCCAACCAGGGGCTGGGCAAGGCCAGCCGCGCGAGCGGCAGATCGAAGGCGACCTTGTCGCGGCGCATCACCGAACTGGAGGAACAGCTGGGGGTGCGCCTGGTCGAACGCAGTGCGCGGGGACTCAAGCTCACCGAGGCAGGGCAGCAATTGATGGAGCGCACCCAGGTGCCGCTGAGCGAAGTGGCCGAGGCGCTGACGGCCGCACGCGAGGGGCTGACCACACCGCGGGGCCGCTTGCGCGTGGCGGCCCCGGTGTTGTTCTCCCAGTTGGCGATGGGGCACATCGGCGCCGACTTCTGTGCGGCCTATCCGGAGATCACACTGGAGGTGGTGGCCGAGGACCGTACGGTCGATCTGATGGAAGAGCAGTTCGATGTCGCCATCCGCATCAACCCAAGCCCGGACAGCCGCCTGGTCGGACGTTGCTTTGCCAAGGACCGGTTGGTGGTGGTGGCCGCACCGTCCATTGCGATGCCGTCCGGCGATGCGGTGCATCCGGTGCCAGGCGTGGTGATGTCGAGCTTCGAGCCCACTACCTGGACGCTGGATGGCGGGCGGCTGGTCCTGGAGCCGATTCCGCGGATGCGGTTTTCCTCATTCCTGATGGTGCGCGATGCGGTGATTGCCGGTGGCGGCGTTGCGTTGATTCCGCAGTCGATTGCCGGGGATCAACTGGCGCGCGGCGAGTTGCTGCAGTGGGGCACGATCTCCGGCGTGGAGCCAGCGTTGTGGGTATTGCACACCTCCAGGCGCCTGGCTGCACCAAAGGTGCGCGCCTTCGTGGATTTCATCTGCGCCCGCTATCCGGACGCGTCGTTGGTGTTGAAGGGGTAGGGCGGTGGCGCCTTTTTGTTGACGTGCGCCAGGTGCGCCGGCGCGTGGCGAGCTTCTGCGCGCAAGCGGTTGCCCGTGTCGTCTGGCCTGGGCAGCGGCAAACGGACGCCACGGCCACCCACACCTCCCCCTGCCATCCGACCTATTGACGACAGCTGTCGTCAGGCTTACGGTAGCGACAACTGTAGTCATGGAGAGCGCCATGCGTGGCAAGACCATTGGGGACCAGGAGCTGGCCCTGCTGCAATACATCGAAGAACAGCGGCATGCCAGCGTGGGCGAAGTGGCGGGGGCGTTCGGTGAGCCACGCGGGCTCGCGCGCTCCACCGTGCTGACCATGATGGAGCGGCTGCGGGCCAAGGGCTTCCTGCGCCGCAAGCAGGTCGAGGGTGTGTACCGCTACAGCGCCACCGCCGGCCAGGACGATGTGGTGCGCGGGGCGGTGGGGCAATTCGTCGAGAAGACCCTGCAGGGTTCGGTTTCGCCGTTCGTGGCATGGATGTCGCAGCGTGCCGAAGTCAGCGATACCGAACTGGCCGAACTCGAAGCATTGGTTGCCAAGCTGCAATCGCAGCGCAAGGAGGATTGAGTCATGTCGCCCCTGATCGAAGCGGTGTTATGGAAGCTTGGCGCCACCAGCGTGCAGACCGCGGTGCTGGTGCTGGTGGTGTGGGCGCTGTGCCGCGGCGTGCGCCGCCTGCCGGCAGCCACGCAGACCTGGTTGTGGTGGCTGGTGGGGGTGCAGGCGATGGTGGGCCTGGTGTGGAGCAACCCGGTGCAGCTGCCGGTGCTGCCCGCGCACAGCGTGACCACGGCACTGGGCTCGGCCGACAGCCTGGCGCCACTGGCGAACGCCACCGCCGCGGCATCCACGGCCGCGCATGCAGGCGTCGCCGCGCAGGCCATGCCGGTTGGCGCGTGGTCGACCTGGCCGGTGGCATTGCTGGCGCTATGGGCGGCCGGCGTGCTGGTGCTGGCCGCCGGCACGGCGCGCGCGTATCTGCGCAGCCGTGCATTGGTGCGCGCGGCGCAGCCCTGCACCGACCGCGCCCTGGTACAGGCGTTGCAGATGGCCTCCGAAGCACATGGTTTGTCGCGCCCGCCGGCGCTGCGGCTGTCGGCGCAGATCGATTCGCCCCAGTTGATCGGCCCATGGCACCCAGTGTTGTTGTTGCCTGCTGCGCGGCTGCCGCACATGGCCGATGACGATCTGGACATGGCGCTGACCCATGAGTTGGTCCATCTGCGTCGTGGCGATCTGTGGTGGGGACTGCTGCCGGCGCTGGCGCAGCACCTGTTCTTCTTCCACCCGCTGGTGCACCTGGCCGCGCGCGAATATGCAATCGCCCGCGAAGCCGCCTGCGATGCCGCCGTGGTCGCCGGGCACCGCCATTGCCGCCACGACTACGGCCGCCTGCTGCTGCAACTGGGTGTGGCGCCGCGCCCGCGCGGTGGCGTGGCAAGCGCCTCGCCGTCGTTCATCAGCTTGAAGCGCAGGCTGTCGATGTTGCAGCACACCCACGCGTTTCCGCGGGTGGCCGCCACGATGATTCTGGCCACGGTAGCGGTGTGCGGTGTGTTGCCGCTGCGCCTGGTGGCCATGCCGGTGCCGGCACCGGTGACGTCTGCCGGCATGCAGCCGGTCGTGGTGACGGCCCCGGCAGCGCCACCTGCACAGGTCAGCAGCATGGCGGAGCCTGCCGAGGCCGCAACGCCGATGCGCGGGTTGCCTGCACCGGCGGCGCCGGCTGCGCCTGCGCAAGCGGCCGCGCCTGCCACGCACGGTGTGATCGCCGATGTGCTGGGCACCGAACCGCTGCATGACCAGGACGCAGACCCGATAGACAGCGGCTGGAATCTCGACCTGGACCGCATCCGCCGCGACGCCAGCCGTGACGCGCAAGCCGCCGTGCACGATGCGCTCGCTGCCGACAACCACGATCTTGAACTGCAGCAAGACCGCATGCAGGCCGCACAAGAAGCATTGCAGGACGCACGCGAAGAACTGGCCTCGTTGGGCCCGGAACTGGCGCAGGCCAAACAGGAGGCGCAACAGCAAGCACGCGAAGCCGAGCAGCAGATTCGCGAAATGACGCAGCAGCATCGTCAGGCGCAATACGCATATGCGGCTGCGGTGCGCCAAGCGGATGCGTTGTCGCGGCGTCAGGTCGAAATGGCCAAGCAGGCCGCCCTTCAGGGCCGCGCCGAGGCCGAACGCGGGCAACGGGAAGCGGCGCAAGCGCAACGGCAGGCAGCGCAAGCGCAGGTCGAGGCCGAAAAAGCGCGAGCAGAGGCAGACCGAGCGCAAGCAGAAGCAGAACGCGCGAAGTACCACTAGGCGCGATCGACCAAACGACTGCGCTCACCGTCAGGCGCGCGTGGTCGGGACCGGGAGTCGGCATGCACCACGCGCAGGTTCGGCGACGTACCGCTTCTGGCCAGCTCGCGACGCCAGCTGGCCGCCATCGCCGACAGCTGTTCGCACCGGCTTGCCGGTTGCCGCAGCGGTCCGATAGACAGAGCCAGCGTCGCCGGTCGCGGTAGACCGCACGCTACCGCCGCGATGGGGTTCCGTTGGCCACGGAGCAGCAACGCGTGGCGTGCGGCCGGCTCCACCTCCGGCCGTGCACGGCCGGAAGACACGCGGCCGCAATCACGGCGGAGAACAGAACGTAGCGAGCAGTCGTCGGGTGGGCGTGGCCAGCGCGATCGCACATCGCAGCGTAGGCGCGGGATATGCCGACGCAGCACATCGGCCGCACCCACCGGGCGGTGAGTGAAGCCACCATTGTTGCTGTTTTTCCGCGCAGTTCTTGATGTCAGCACCTGCCGGCGCGATGCGCTGGCATCGCATGGTCACGGCAGTATCCGCATCACACGGGCTCGCCACAGCCCGGCACTCCTGCGTCACGACGCCTGCAGCGTCGGCAACGCCGTGGCCGCGTGATCGCTGTTTCCATCCGCCGATGCGCACTGCTCAGGCGGCACTCAACTTGCTGTGCTCTTTCGTGGAGATCTCACATGATCCAGACCACTTCCCGCGTGCTGTGCCTGCGTTCGGCGTTGCTGTTGGCCGTTGCCGGCAGCGCGGCCATCGCACACGCCTCTGCCGTGCCTATGGTTATCGGCGCGCGCCCCGCACCTGCTGCGCCGGTAGTTGCGGGTCTTTCTGCGCCTTCAACGATGCCGGTTGCATCCATTGCCGATGTCTTGCCTGCCAGTGGCATCGCAACGGCTGCGCCGGTCACACCGCAGATGACCGTGGCACGAACCGCGCCTGTTGTCGCCGCAGCGCGCGCGCCTGCGATCACTGCGCTGGCGCCGACCGCTCCCATGGCACCGGCGCTTGCCGTGGCCGGTGCCCGGGCGGCACCAGCAGCGCGCGCGGCCAACGCAGCACCTGCTGCACCTGCCATTTTTCCAGCAACACCGGTCGCTCCCACTGCAGCGGCTGCACCGGCGCGGCCGCGCATGGGCATGCAGACATCCTGCGGCCATGCCATTGCAAATACGCAGGGCGAAGGCGATGCCTACGTGCTGGCGCATGGCGATCGCGAGGTGATGCATGGCACGCCCGATGATCTGCGCACGGCGCGCCGCTACGCTGGCGATGGACGACGCGTGCTGTGGTTTCGCGCCGATGGCAAGCAGTACCTGGTGCGTGATCCAACCTTGCTCCATCGGCTGGCTGCTGCGCATCTGCGCAGCCAGCAGTTGGCCGACGTTCAAGCCAGACTGGCCGCACGTCAGCAGGCCTTGAGCGAACGGCAGGCTGCACTCGCCGCGCAACTGTCTGCGCACGCCGAGCCGCGCCTGCTGCAGGCCTCGACACGCACGGCACCGGCCATGACCTCCACCGCGGCGCAGCCGCCTGCAACCCCCGATGCCCTGCAGGCGTTGGCCAGCCAGCAACAGGCACTGGCGCAACAGCAGGCGGTGCTGGCAAGCAAGCAGGCCGGTGCGTCCAGGCTGGCCACGCAGCAGGCATTGAAGGTACTGCGCGAAGCACTGAGAAGCGGTCTGGCAACCCGTCTCGGCACTTAGTTGCACAGTGCCGGTCACGCAACAGCGCAAGCGCAGATGACGGTGCGCTTCGCCGATACTGTGCGCAGACACAGGCGGCGAGCAGGCCATGACGTATCGGGTACTGGTATTGGGTGGCTTCGGTCATTTCGGCGCACGCATCGTGCGCGCGCTGGCGGCAACGGCGCAGATCCATGTCATCGCGGCAGGGCGGCATCCGGGCGATGTAGCGAGCAAATGGCCGGGTGCCGCACCTGGCCGCATCTCCACATGCCGCCTGGATATCGATGCCAGCGACTTTGCCGCGCAGCTGGCGGCCACCGGTGCCGATGCGGTGGTGCATACCGCCGGGCCGTTCCAGGGACAGGAGTACGCGGTGGCCCGCTGCTGCCTGCAGGCCGGCATGCACTACATCGATCTGGCCGATGGCCGCGCCTTCGTCCGCGATTTTACCGCAGCGATGGATGCCGTCGCGCGCCAGGCCCAGCGCGTGGCGATCAGCGGCGCCAGTACCTTGCCGGCGTTGTCCAGCGCGGTGATCGATGCGCTGTTGCCGCGCTTTTCGGCATTGCACGAGATCGGCATGGTCATTGCGCCCGCACAGGGCACGCCGTTGGGCCTGGCCACGGTGCGTGCGGTGCTGTCGTATTGCGGCACGCCGTTCACCTGGTGGCAGGGCGGTCGCTGGCAGCAGGTGGTGGGCTGAGCGTGTCCCACGCGCGTGCACTTCGCGCAGCTCGCCCCACGCCTGGCCTCGCCGTGCGATGTGCCCGATCACGACCTGTTGCCGCAGCGCTATCCCGGCGTGCAGACCGTGCAATTTCGTGCGGCGCTGGAAGTGCCGTTGCTGCAGCGCTGCCTGGCCGGCGTTGCCTGGTTACGTCAACGCGGCGTGCCGCTACCGATGCAGCGCCTGGCCGCTGTATTTGCCAACGCCGGGCGCTGGTTCGACCGCTTCGGCACCGATCTGGGCGGCATGCGCGTAGAGCTACGCGGCAGCTGCGATGGCACGCACGGGGCAAGCCGCCCGCTGGTGCTGCATTGGGACCTCACCGCAGCGATGCTGCACGGCCCGGAAATTCCCTGTTTCGCCACTGTCTTGCTGATACGCAAACTTGCTGCCGGGCATCGGTTGCCGATCGGTGCGCATGCCTGCATGGGCCTGCTGACGCTGGCCGAGTTCGAGCAGGAATTTGCCGCGTGGCAGATGACCACGGCGGTGACGCAAGCGCAGCGCTAACCGGGCGATGCGCAGCACAAATGCAGCGCCCGGCCTCGCCAAGCACACCAGGCGGAAACGAAGCGCTCGGTGCGCTACGGGAAGTCTTGAAACCACGTAGCCGGCACACGGCGCTGCGTCGCTGTCTCAACGCAACCTCAGACCTCGTACACCGTGCGAAACGCGTCCATGTCCTTGAACGTACAAAAATGAAAGCGCCGCACCGTGATCGGTCCCGCGGCTGCCAGCTGCGTGAGCCAGCCGCGCACCGCCGTGCGATACGCCGTTTGCTCTGCCGCATCCAGCGTGTCGCACAGGTAAGCCAGCGAAATATGAAACTGGAAGTTGGTGTAGTCGGGGCGTTGCAAGCGTGTCAGTTGCATCAGCGCTTGGCGCGCCGCTTCCAGGCGCTGCGCGGTTTGCGTGTCGGCCGGCTTCAACGGAATCAGCAGATTGTCGTTGATGCCGGTCTTGGCTGCGGTCGGGTTGACCAGGAAGCGGCACGCGCCCAGCGGCGGCGCGGCGCGCTCCTTCAACCGTGCCAGATAGGCCGCGTCGATATCGGCCAAGGCATGGTCGCGCGGCAGATCGTTCGGCCAGGGCCCGCTCGCACGGTCGATCTCATTGACCCCGCCCAACAAGGTCACGTGGTAGCTGCTCGGCGGCAACAGGGCGAACTTGTGGGCAAAGCGCTGCTCGGGGAACTGGCGGTAGATGTTCAGCACGCGGTCGAAGCTGTCGTAGCCATCGCCCTGTTGTTCCAGATGACCCACAAAGGTATTGCCGGCAAACGGCATCGGCCGTCGCGAGCGCAGAAACTTGCGGCCCACATCCGCTGGTGACGGCGTCATGGCCAGCGTGGGCAGACCGGTGGCCAGCAGCGAGGTGCCGGCGGCGGCCATCAGGTGGCGGCGGCTGATGCGTGTGTCCAGAAGCGACGACATGGGAAAAGCCTCAGAGTTTGACGTTGATGCCGAGCATCACGGTGGGTGCCATTTTCCAGGCCGATTGCACGTATTCCTGGTGGCGGCCGATGCGGTATTCGTAGCCCTGGCCGGTCAGGTTGAGCACATCCAGGCTCACTGCCACTGCCGGCGAGACATCCCAGGCCAGTTTCAGGTCGAGACGGTCCAGCGGCTGTTGGTAGCGGTTGCGATAAAACTCCTGCTGGTTGCTGTAGTTGGGGTAACGGTCGTCCCACAGCTCGCCGGTACGGCTCCAGGCCAGGGTGCTGCGCAGCGGCCCACGGGCGTAGTTCAGGGTCAGATTCCACAGCTGCTTGGGCTGTTGCGGCAGCACCGACAAGGTGGTGCGGCTGCCGTCGCCGAGCACCACCGGGTAGTCCACGTCCAGGAAGGTGACATTGGCACCGACCGACAGCCCGGCCAGTGCGGGCAGCCACGGGCCCAGTTCCTTGATCGCGCCGAGTTCGGCGCCGCGCATGCGGACCGGCCGGTCGGTATTGCGCGGTTGGGTGACCAGCACCTGCTCGCCGTCGATGCTCTGCAGCTGGCCGTAACGGAAAATCTCGTTGTCGATGGTCTTGTGGAACAGCGCGATCGACAGCAGGCTGCCACCGTCGTCGAACGTCCAGTCGTGGCCAAGGTCCAGATTCTGCGAGCGACGCGGCTGCAGGTCCGGGTTGCCCTGGTTGAGCGTGGGCGGGTTGCTGCCCAACCTGAGCACGCCGCCGTTCAACGCCATCTGGTCCAGGCGCGGTCGCCCGATCGAGCGCGAGGCGCCGAAGCGTAACGTGCCGTTGGCACTGGTCTGCACCTGGCCGGCCAGCGATGGCAACCAGTTGCGGTAGGTGCGTTGCGCACTGACAGGCGCCCAGACGCTGCCGCTCAATTGCTGGCCGCTGCTGCCGAAGCGGGTCTGCTCCAGGCGCACGCCGCCGGACAACCGCCAGCGCTCGCCGCGCCACTGTGCTTGTGCGAAGCCGGCACGCACCTGCTCATCCACGCTGTAGGTGCCGCTGTTCTGCGCGGTGATGTCCGCCACGCCGCGCGCCTGGTCGGACACCGCATCCCAGCGCGCATCGGCCAGGTCCGGGTCGATGATCAACATGGGCGCATTGCAACCCAGGGCGTAGGTGGGATCGCCCAGCACATCGGCCAGCGAATAAGGCAACCCGCTCCAGGTCGTGCGCTGGAACGCGGTCTGCATGTGCGTGCGCACCTGTCGCAGGCCAAAGGCCAGTCCCAGCCCCTGGCTGTCTTCGTCCATGTTGCGACGCAGCTCCAGTTGCAGGTCGCTCACCCGTTCGGCGTAGGTGGTGCGCTCCTGCTGGTGGTTGAGGTTGGCGTAGCGGGTCGGGTCGTCCGCCAGGGTCGGGTCCAGGGCCGTGAATGCCGGCAGGGTGCCATTCCAATCGAAGCCGTAAGCCAGGCGGTTCTGCTGGAAGCGGTCCCAGGTCTGCGGGTTGTCCACCGTGGCCCGCGAGGTGCTTGCCCGCAGCGCGCCGCGCCACTGGTCAGGCAGTTCGGCCAGCAGTTCGCCGTTGATGCCGGACAGCCCGCGCTTCCAGCGCAGCTGCCCCAACTCGACGAGCTGGTTGAGATTGTCCAGCGTGCCGCTTTGCGCGCCGCTGCGGGTCAGGCGCGCGCTGTTCTGCACCTGGGCGACCTGGGCATTGCGGTCGGAAGATTCGTGCTGGTTGAACGTGTAGCCGGACACATGGCCGCTGAGCGGACCATCCGGCTGCCAATCCACGCGTGCGGTCACACCGCGCCGTTCGCGGGTGTTGTCGTAGTTGTACCAGCGCCGTTCGCTGGGCACCGCAGCGCCGGTGCCGCCATAGGCCGACGACGCGCGCGTGCCGTCGGCGTTGTACCAGTTCAGGGCACCGCCATTTTCCTGCTGCGGCACCGAAATCTCACGGCGCCAGACGCTGGCCGCGCCCAAAAACGCGAACTGGCCGTCACGCCCGAAGCGCTTGCCCCATTTCAGCTCGCCTTCGCCCACCGGCGTGCGGCCGCCATAGCGGCTCCCCATGAGGTTGGCGCCGCCCTTGGCCGAGGCGGTCAGCAGCCCATCGGGCCGAGCAAAGCCGGTAGCGGTGACCAGATTGGTCACGCCACCGATCGCGCCGCCATCGTTCTCCGGCAGCAGCGACTTCACCACATCGATGCGGTCCACGAAGTTGGCCGGCAGCACATCCATCAGCGCCTGGCGGCTACCGATGTCGTTGCTGGCGAAGGCAAAGCCGTCGATCAGCATGCTGTTGTAGTTGCCGTTGAGGCCGCGCACCGTCACATAGCGTGGTTCGCCCTGGTACTCGACCGTGCTCACGCCGGTGACCCGGCGCAGCGCATCGCCCACATTGAAGTCCGGCAATTGCCCGATGCTGTCGGCGGCAACCGAATCCACGATGGTGGGCGCCGCCTGCTTGGTGGCGATGGCGCGCGTGTTCTGCGACTGGAACGGGTTGCGCACCTGCACCGCGTCCAGGGTCAGCGCGTCGCCTCCGCCGGACATGTCGGCTGCGGTGGCGTACGAAGGAAGCCAGCCGATCAAGGCCAGCCCCAGCGCAAGCGACAGCGCATGCCAAGACGGGGCAGTGCAAGGGGGGCGGGACGGGGAATGCAACAGGCGCATGGCACGATATCAACGTCGGTGGCCCCAACGCAGGGCCGCGGACGGATTAAATTAAGCTGCTTAATTAAAGCAATTATGACAACGACGGACGTTTCGCCCTGCATGCCCTCTTTGTTCGCAAACGCAGCCATTCGTTCGCATTACCGTCGTCGCAGCGATGGGCAGGCCGCCGGTTCCAGCGAGCGCCTGCTGCTGGATCTGATCCGCAGGGCAGGGCAATTCGAGCGTGCGGATCTGCCGCGCGCCAGCGGGCTCAGCGTGCCCGGCATCAAGGGCATCGTCGACCCGCTGGTGGCGCACGGCCTGCTGCAGCTGCGGCCCTCGTTGCGGCGTGGCCGTGGCCAACCGAGCGCGCAGGTGAGCCTGGTGCCGGGGTATGCCTACAGCGTGGGGGTGTCGGTGATGGTCGATGGCTTTGCGGTGGTGCTGATCGACTTCGCCGGCCAGGTCCGCGGCATGCGCCAGCTCACGGCCTTCCCGCTGACGCTGGCGGTGGTGCGTGCACAGCTGCCGGCCCTGGTGGAGGCACTGCTCACGGCGGCCGGCGTGGATCGGCAGCATGTGTTCGGCGTCGGTCTGAGCATGACCGGTCCGCGCATCGGCGACGGCACCCGGGTCAATCCGCCCCTGTCGCTGGCAGCGGAATGGATGCAGGTGGAGCTGGACCGGTTTGTCGCCGATTGCCTGCAGCTACCGGTCTGGATGGACAACGACGCCCATTGCGCCGCCCTGGCCGAGGCCGTGTACGGCATTGGCCGCCAATCGCCGGACCTGGTCTATCTGTCGATCTCCGACGGCTTTGCTGCCGGCGTGATTGCTGCCGGCAACGTGCGCCGCGGCGCACACGGCAATGTGGGCGAACTGGGGCGCATTTCGGCCATCACCGGCATGGCGCGGCCGACCCTGGAAAGCCTGCGCCAGGCGCTGGTCGCCGATGGCCACGCGCTGCTGGACCTGCACACCATGCTGCAGCACTACGATGCGGCGTGGCCGCAGATCGATGCGTGGCTGGATGCAGTGGAGCCGACCGTGACGCTTGCGGTGGCGGCGATCATTGCGTTGATCGATCCGCGTGTGATTGTGTTTGGCGCGCGCCTGCCAACCGATCTTGCGCAACGGCTGATCGCCCGCATCGCCTTCGAACCTGCGCCGCGGCGTGGCGTTGCATTGCCGTATCCCACGCTGCAGGTCGGGCAGGTGACGGCGCATGCCACCGTGCTGGGCGCGGCCATGCTGCCGTTCAAGGAAACGCTGTTCTAGCGCACCGCATACGCGGCGATATACGCGCCAAGTGCCGGGTAACGCGTCCAAACAAGGGCTGCGCTGCACGCCTGCCAACGCGCGCAACGCAGGCATCGTTTCGCATCCGGGCGGTACTTTTCGCCTAAATTGCGAATTGTCATATGCCACGCGCTTTACTGGCCGCCCGCCGCATTTTCGAGGTCATCATGCGTATCGGTCCTCTGCAACCTTCTGTCGCGCACACGGCTGCGCCGGCACTCCCGACGCACACCAATGCGATCAGCCCGACGCAGGTGCCGCACATGCCGGGCAACACCCCGCCACTGCGAGAAAGGCCGCGTCGCCGCGCCGGCAATATGCCCCCGCTGGTGCCGTTGAACGGCAGCGCGATGACCGGCAGGCCGGCGCTGGTGGCGCTCGACAGCGAATTCTCCGAGCAGCGCCTGGCCGAAGTGCAGGCGCGCCAGATCACCGTCCAGACACTGCAAACAAAGCTTGCCACGCATCTGGCGCAGGCCGGTACGGCGCCCAAACCCGACAGCATTGCGGCACGTTTTGCCGCCGGGACACTGGAGCCGGTGTATCTGGATACCGCCGCCTTCAATGCCATGTCGCGCGGGCTGCCCGCACACGCACGTGCGGCCGCAGGCCCGGTGCTGATCGATGCGCAACAAGGTCGCATCATCTTCAACCTGCAACGCGCGTTTGCGCCTGGCGACACCTTCAGCGACGCGGCGCTTGCCGCGCTTGGCAAGCAGTTGAATCTCTCCGGCCACGGGCTGGCGATGCCGGACTGGCTGCAGCCTGCCGCAGGCACGCCGCGGCGGCGCAAGTTGCAGCAAGCCGCGCGCTACCACGGCCACGAGGTGCCGGCCCGCGACGGTGGTGCCGGGTTCTTCAAGGCCAACGACCATCGTCTGCTGGAAGGCAAGCAAGCGCTGTTGCGCAATCATCGAAAATCGCTCGTGCACGACCACTACTTCGAAGCACCCAGCACGCGTGCGTTCGGAAAGGACGTCATGGTGCATCGCGGGCTGTTCGATAATCACGCCGGCATTCCGGAAAACTCGCTGGCGTCCATCGATCATGCCTACGAGCAGGGCTACCGCAATCTGGAGCTGGACGTCGAAGTCAGTTCCGATGGCGTGCCGGTGTTGATGCATGATTTCAGCATCGGCCGCATGGCAGGTGACCCGCAGAACCGATTGGTGTCGCAGGTGCCGTTTGCCGAGCTGCGTGAAATGCCGTTGGTGATTCGCAACCCGTCTGATGGAAACTACGTCAAGACCGACCAGACCATCGCCGGTGTGGAGCAGATGCTGGAGCACGTGCTCAAAAAGCCCGAGCCGATGTCGGTGGCGCTGGACTGCAAGGAAAATACCGGCGAAGCGGTGGCGATGCTGCTGATGCGCCGGCCGGACCTGCGCCAGGCTGCCGCGATCAAGGTCTATGCCAAGTACTACACGGGCGGCTTTGACCAATTCCTGTCCAATTTGTACAAGCACTACCAGATCAACCCGTTGCACTCGCAGGATGCGCCGCGCCGCGCCGCGCTGGACCGCTTGCTGGCCAAGATCAACGTGGTGCCGGTCTTGAGCCAGGGCATGTTGAACGACGAGCGCTTGCGCGGCTTCTTTCGAAGCAATGAGCAGGGCGCCGCAGGGCTCGCAGACACCGCAATGCAGTGGCTGGATAGCTGGACCAAGATGCGCCCGGTGATCGTGGAGGCGGTGGCCACCGACGACAGCGATGCCGGCAAGGCCATGGAAATGGCGCGGACGCGGATGCGCCAGCCGGACTCGGCCTACGCGAAGGCCGCGTATTCGGTGAGCTACCGGTATGAGGACTTTTCCGTGCCGCGCGCCAATCACGACAAGGACTACTACGTTTACCGCAACTTCGGTGAACTCCAAAAGCTCACCAACGAGGACTTCGGCGTCAAGCGCACCACGGCCGGCGCGTTTCGCGACGATGGCGAAAGCCTGTTGACCGATCAGCCCGAGGCGGAATTGCTCGCCATCCTGGAAAACCGCACGCTGGCCCGGGGCCATACCGGCAACGAACTCGACGTGCCGCCGGAAACGCCCATCGACATCAACCGGGACGCGGAGATCGTGAAGCAGCGAACCCAGCAATTCCAGGCCAGCTCCATCCCCGCCGATCCGAACCACATCGCCGCGGTTCGCGAAGGCAAACAACACGATCGCACCGCAGACATGGTCAATGACCCTGCAGCAGCGCGTGCGCTGGACAAGCGCGCCGAAGCGCTTGGCTTGTTGACCGACAAATACCGTGGCACGCCTGTGACCCACTATCTCAATGAGCAGGCCAGGCAGACCGAAACGGATTGAACCTTCCAACCACCGCTTCGGTTGGCAGGTTGAGCGCTTGGGGCGGCATGCAGACGCCCCAAGCCACGCCCGGGCAGCGTCGGGATTGCGAGAGATCACGCGCCTGCACCGGCAAGCCGGCGCCGGGAGCGATGGTGCAGCTGATCAGGCGCGAGGCAGTGCCCTGCGTCCACGTGCCGCGGCGTGCGGCGCCGCGTTACCTGCGTACGCATCCGCCGTTGCCTCCCGTCGATTCATCGATGGAAGTGGCTGCGTGGTCTTATCGGAATGACCCGCAGCCGCCTGCAGTGCGCCATCACGGCGTTGCATGTCGTCCATCGCAGGCATCCGCCCATGGCTGGCGCGCCACGTGGCTCAACACGCCGCAATGAATGACCGGACGGGTGGTCGTGGATTGCACGTAGCGTGCGTCAAGCGCCCTGTCGTGGGGCAAGTCCGGCCGACATCCTGCCCCGAACTAATTCCCCACCCAAATCGCATGACCGGTCAAGGCGTGCACGCCAACGTCAGCGCATTGCGCTCCTGCGCGTCCACCGCCACCAGCCGTTGCATCAGCAGCGACAGCGTCACCACGTCCTGGTGGTTGTGCTCGGCCACGCGGCGCAGGTTGCGCGCGCTGCCGCCGCGCAGGTAACTCAACCAGGCGGCCGGGGCCTCGGAGCCGGGCAGGTCGTCTTCGCGCACCATGCGCAGCAGTTGCCGCTCGATGGTGGACAGCTTGCAGTTCTCCCAGGTGCCGCGATACCGGCGGCGGGTGGGGAACAGCAGATCCACATGGTCCAGTGCAGAAATCGGGTCGCCGCGACGCGCCAGGCGGTAGCGCGTCTTCAGCAGCGGCGCGTCGTAGCAGCGGCCGTTGTAGCTGGACAGCACGGTGCGCGGTGTCAGCCAGGTGCGGAACAGATCCAGCATCGCGCTTTCGGCCGCCATCGTGGACATCATCAATTGACGCACGCGCAGGCCGCTGCCTTGCGCGGCATCGACCACCCAATCGGCCACCCCGATCATGAAGGCACGGGTGCCGGTGCCGCCGGCCAGGCCGGTGGTTTCGGTATCGAAGAACAGCAGGTCCATCGGGTCGACGGCATCGTCGCGTTTGGCGAAGGCCAGCGAGAGCGCCTGTGTGGGAATCGCCTGCGGCAGGAACGCCTGGATCAGATGCAGGCCGGGCGCGATCTCGTTGCCAGGCAGAAATCGGTCGCTGGATGGCGCGCGCACCGGTGCATGTGCCGAGACCGCGCGTTCGCGCAGGCCGATCATCTTGCGCAAGCCGGCGATGTCGGTGCGGCGTTGCGCCGGATGTGCCAGCGACATCGCCGCGGGCGCCGCGGTCGTTGTGCTGCGCGCTGTCGGGCAGTGGCGTGCGCGATCGGCAGCCACGGCGCTGATTGCATCGACATCACCATTCGATGGCAGTGCCGGCTTGTGGCGCACATCGTGCTCCACCCACGCAAAGACCGATGCGTCGCGCGCGGGCGGCGCAGGCACGGGCGACTGCAAGGCGCGGCGGGCGAGCGTCGATGCGGCGCGCGCCGCGTCAGGGCCGCCGGCCGCCGCGCCATGACCTGCAGCTGCGTTCTCTCGCAGCGGCAAGCGCGCAGCAGGTGACGCGGTGCTGGAGACCGCCGCCCGCTGTGCGCGTGTCGGCATGACCGCATCGTCGTTGCGCGCGGCAGGCGTCAGCCCGCCAACCTGACGGCGCAGCAGGCGCAGCCGTTCGGCGCTGACGCCCGGCGCATGACCAGGCGCAGGCAAGGCGCCCTGCGTGTCCGCGCCGGACGCCGGCTGCGCGAGCTCACCGACAGGCGCGGTATCCGCGGCCTTCGCATCGACTGCCGACGCATCGTGCAGCGCATCGCCATCGCCATCCTTCACCGGCGCAGGCACATCCGCCTGCCCGGCCTGACGCCGCAACAAACGCAGCCGGTCCGCACTCACACTCATGCAAGCACGTCCAGCGCCAGGTCGTCGTCCACCTGCATGGCATGTGGCAACGGTGCATCGGCATCGAACAACAACGCCAGCACCGTGAGTGCCAGCGACTTCGGCGACTCGCCCTTGCCTTCTTCGTGCGCGGCCAGCACCGGGCCGACGCAGGCCGGGCACCCGGCGCTGCAATCGCAACGCCGCACCAACTCGTCCGCGCGCTGCAGCAGCTCGGCCTGGCGCAGCCACAGCGGCTCGCTCAAGCCCACCCCGCCGGGGAAGTTGTCGTACAGGTACACCGTGGGCACGAAGGCCTGCTGCAATTCCACCGTGGCCGCATCGCCTTCTTCCACGCCGCGCAGTTGCCCACGCCCGGTCTGGTCGGCCACCGCAAACCACGCGCCATCGCCATTGCCCACGGCCTTTTGCAGGTCGCGCGCATCGGCCATCACCGCCACCGTGGCCACCACGTGCAGCGCGTAGGCCGCGCCCAGGAAGCCATCCAACGCGTCCTGCTTGGACGCGAACGCCTTGCCCAGGGTCGCCTGCGGCAACTGCCACCACACTGCGGTGGTGTGCAATTCCTGGTCGGGCAGGTTCACCGGGCCGTAGCCGATGTTCTCGTGTGTGTAGTAGCGGATCTTCTTGTAGCCGGACACGCGCCGCACCACATGCACCTCGCCATGGTGGCAATCGCCACGGCCGGCCACACCGCCATCGAAGCGGTCCAGCACCTTCAGCTTGGTGTAGTCGATGCTGTCGGTGTAGTAGTCCACATGCGTGCGCGTCACGTACGCCTTGCGGCCTTCCCAATCCAGCCGCTCCACCTGGTAGGGCGTGCTCTGCACCATGTGGATAGCGCCTTCGTACAAGGTGAGCGCAGCGGCCGAATAATCCACCTCGGCGATGATCTGCTGCTTGCCATCGCTCTTGTCCACCACCACGAAATTGCCGTCGGCCACCGAACGCAGGCTCACCGCGTTGGCCGGGTAGCTGTCGGCGATCCATTCCCAGCGGTCGCCTTCCTGGTGGATCACTTCGCTTTCGGCCAGCGCTTCCAGGAACACCAGCGGGTCGATCGGGCCGAATGGCTCGCTGGCAATGAACGGCAGCTCGAATGCCGCGCAACGGATGTGATCGAACAGGATCAGCGGCTGGTCCGGCGCGATGCGCGCATGTTCGGGCGAGGCATCGGCGAAGAAATCCGGGTGCCGCACCACGTATTGGTCCAGCGGTTGCGAGCTGGCCACCAGCACGCCCAGCGCCGGCTGCTGGCGCCGCCCGGCGCGGCCGAAGCGCTGCCAGGTGGCCGCCACGCTACCGGGGTAGCCGTTGAGGATCACCACATCCAGCGCGCCGATATCCACGCCCAGTTCCAACGCAGAAGTCGAAATGATGCCGTCGATGTTGCCGGCGCGCATCGCCCGTTCCACCTCGCGGCGCTCGGTGGGCAGATAACCGCCGCGGTAGGCACGAATCCGCGCCGGCTTGCGCGGATCGTGGTCGAAGATGTCCTTCAGATACTTGGTCAGCACTTCCACCATCAGCCGCGTCTGCGCGAACACCAGCGTCTTCAGCCCACTCTTGATGGCGATGCGCGCAATGCGGTTGCTCTGCGAGCGCGCCGAGGCGCGCAGGCCCAGATCGGCATTGACCACCGGCGGGTTCCACAACAGCACATGCTTGTCGCCGGTGGGCGCACCGGACTCGGTGATGGCATGCACCTGCTCTTCGATCAAGGCCTGCGCGTGCGCATGCGGGTTGCCGATGGTGGCCGAGCACAGGATGAATTGCGGGGTGGCGCCATAGAACGCGCAGATGCGCTTGAGCCGGCGCAGCACGTTGGTGACATGGCTGCCGAACACGCCGCGGTAGGTGTGGATCTCGTCGATCACCACATAGCGCAGGTTCTCGAAGAACTGCGCCCACTTGGTGTGATGCGGCAGGATCGCCTGGTGCAGCATGTCCGGGTTGCTCACCACGATGTCGCCATGCAGCCGAATCGCCTGGCGCGCATCGCCCGGCGTGTCGCCATCGAAGGTGAAGGCTTTCACGCCCAGCTCGCCGGCGCGGTTCAACTCCAGCAGCTCGGCCACCTGGTCCTGCGCCAGCGCCTTGGTCGGAAACAGGTACAAGGCCTTGGCGCCGCTGGTCATCGCCGCGCTCACCACCGGCAGCGTGTAGCACAGCGATTTGCCCGAGGCGGTGGGCGTGACGATCGCCACATGCTCGCCGCGCTGGGTGGCTGCCCACGCGTCGGCCTGGTGGCTGTAGAGCTGGCTGATGCCGCGCGCCTGCAGCGCATCGGCCAGTGCGCTGGGCACATCGTCGGGGATCGGCGCGTAGCTTCCCGCGCGCCCGGGAATGGTGAAGCTGCCGGTGATGCGGTCGTGGTAACGCCGTTCCAGGCGCTGCGTGAGCAGCGCACCATCGCGGCTGGGTCGGCCGTCGGTGGTGGCCAGTGCGCGTTCGGCGGTTTCGGTGCGGGGAGCGAGGGCAAACGGAGGCATACGGCAAGGGCTCCCAAAGAGGGAGATCAAACGAAAAGGATGTCTCAGGGTATGAGACCGGCGCGCCTGCGCCCAGCCTGCCTCACTGAGCGGATTCAGCAAGCCGGGTATCCTGTCGCCCCCACAGCGTCACGGCTGTCTTGCACGCTGTGGGATCCCCCACATCGAAGAAACGCCGTGCCCGTGCCTGCCAACGTCACTGCTCCGCATTACAAGTCCGTTTCTGCCCGCCGCGCCGATATCGCGGTACATGCCGCCGGCCTGTTGCTGGCCATCGTGGGCGGCGCCTGGATGGTGGTGCGCGCGCACGCCAACCAGACCATGCTGCTGGCCACCTGCATCTACGCGCTGGGGCTGCTGGTGATGTTCGCCTGTTCGGCGGCCTACAACTTCGCCCCACCGCAGCGCCAGCCGATGCTGCGCAAGTTCGACCACGCCGGCATCTTCGTCATGATTGCCGGCTCCTACACGCCGTTTTTCCTGGTGGCACTGGACGGCACCTGGCGCTGGGTGATGATCCTCAGTGTCTGGTGCGTGGCCTTGTTCGGCGTGTTCGCCAAGCTGTGCCTGCCCGGCATCGCCAAGGGCTTCTGGGTGGCGATCTACCTGCTGCTGGGCTGGGCCGGCATCGTGGTGATCAACCAGATGATCGCCGGGCTGGACAGCGCGGTGCTCTGGCTCATCGTCGCCGGCGGTGCGTTCTACACGGTGGGCGTGTGCTTCTACGTGCGCAAGTCCATGGTCTACAACCGCGCCATCTGGCACGCCCACGTGCTGGGCGGCGCGCTGTCGCACTGGTGCGCCATCTGGTTGTGCCTGCGGCCGTTGGGCGAGGGGTGACCACGCAGTGTGACGTCCTTGGGCCGGCCGCGTGCCTCGCCCGAAGTGATACTGCAATGTCACTGCATGGGCACCGAACTTGTCACCACGCTCAAGCGTCAGGCGACCGAACTCCTTGCAGCTGCAGCGCGCGACAAGGAGCCAATCCTGATCACACAGCACGGTTTACCTAGTGCCTATCTGGTGGATGTTGCCAGCGATGAGCGCATGCAGCAGCGCATTGCGCTTCTCCAAGGAATCGCCCGTGGAGAAATGGCAGTCGCGGAAGGCCGTACGCTGAGCCATGAACAGGCACGGCAGCGCATGGCGCGATAGCTGAAATAATCTGGTCGGTGCCGGCATTGGCTGATCTGGACGCAATTGCCGACTACATCGCAATCGATAACGCACCCCCTGCAGCGGCGCGGGTCAAACGGGTGTTCGCGCAGGTTGAGCAATTGATCGAACGCCCCGGACAGCGGAAGCCGGCCACAGGAACTCACGCGCCAGCTATCGCCAGATTGTCGACCACCTTGCCGCGTGTTCTACCGCGTGGATGGGCAGCGCATCGTGGTGGTGCACGTCATGCGGTGGGAGCGCGCGCTTCGCAGGAACCGTCTTTCACGCTAAGAGCGGCCAACAAAACCACGGCATAGCCGCCAGGCAGGCGCGGCCGGTGCTCGGTGCGGCATGCACCACGCCGACACTCCGGTGGTGAGTGCGCCGTCCACATCCAGCTGACCACTGCTCGCCACCGTCTGTTAGCCGCTCTACGGCCGGCAGGCACTCCAAGCGCCTGCCGCATCCCATCATTCCACCACGCGCGGTGCCAACAGGTCGCCCAATCCCGCACGGTGCAGCATCTCTGCGCGCAAGCGGTCGAGCACGGCAAAGCCGACGTCGGCGCCATCGCCCGCCGGGTCGATATGCACCCGGAACGGCCGCTTGCCGAACGGTGCGTTCACCACCTGCACGATCGCCTGCGCCACCTCGGCCACGTCGGCGTCTTCGGGCACCAGGCGCGCAAACGCCTGCTGCACCTGTTCGCCAAAACCTGCATAGGGGCCGGCCGCGTAGGCCGCGGCGCGTGCGGCATCGTCCGGTGTGCCGGCATGGGCAAAGTGGTTGGTGCCCTTGGTGAAGGCACCCGGCACGATGATCGAAGTCTCGATGCCCCAGCGCGCCAACTCGCGTGCGTACTGCACTGCCAAGGCATCCATCGCCGCCTTGGCCGCGAAATAGGGGCCCAGATACGGCGGTGTGCCGCCGGCCGAGCTGCTGCTGGACACCCACACCAGCAGACCCTGCTGCTGTGCCCGCAATTGCGGCAATGCCGCGCGGTTGACCCGCTGCGTGCCCAGCACGTTGATGTCGTAGACCTGCGCCAGCTGTTCGGCGGTAAACGCCTCGGCCGGGCCGAACACCATGTGCCCGGCGTTGTGCACCACCACGTCCAGCCCACCGGCCTGCGCCACGATGGATGCCACCGCCGCGTCGGCCGAGGCCTGCGATTGCACGTCCAGCTCGACCGTGTGCAAGGCCAGCTGCTGCTTGTCCGCCAATTCGGCCATCGCCTGCGCCACGCCGGCATTGCGCCCGGCGGTATCGCGCATGGAGGCGTAGACGGTGTGGCCGGCGGCGGCCAGCGCTTGCGCGGCCAATCGGCCGAAGCCGCTGGACGCGCCAGTGACCAGGATGCGTTTGCTCATGTCAGTGCTCCTTGAAAGGGAAAACCAGCAGCGTGCGCACTGCCGCGCGCCACAGCGGGTCAGACCATGCCGCCGTTGGCGCGCAGCACCTGGCCGTTGATCCAGCCGCCATCGGGGCCGACCAGGAACGCCACCGCCGCCGCGATGTCGTCCGGGCAGCCAAGGCGTTCCAGCGGATTGGCCTTGGACAAGCGTTCGATCAATTCTGGTGACTTGCCGTCCAGGAACAGCGCCGTGCCGGTCGGGCCAGGCGCCACCGCGTTGACGGTGATGGCACGCCCGCGCAATTCCTTGGACAAGATCGCCGTCAGCGTTTCCACCGCCGCCTTGGTGGCCGCATACACCCCGTAGGTTTCCAGCTTCAGGCCGACCACGCTGGTGGAGAGGTTGACGATGCGGCCCCCGTTGCGCAGCCGGCGTGCGGCCTGGCGCAACGTGTTGAAGGTGCCTTTCAGATTGATCGCGATGTGTTTGTCGAACAAGCCATCGTCGCTGTCGGCCAGGGTGGCCAGCTGCATGATGCCGGCGTTGTTGACCAGCACATCCACCCCGCCGAACGCAGCCTCGGCGGCGGCAAACAGGCGCTCGACGGCGGCCGGGTCGCTGACATCGGCCTGCACACCGATCGCGCGGCCACCGGCCGCTTCGATGCTGCGCACCTGTTGATCGGCCTCATCCGCATGGCCGGCGTAGTTGAGCACGACGGCAAAGCCATCGCCGGCCAATCGCTGCGCGATGGCAGCGCCAATACCGCGCGAGGCTCCGGTCACCAATGCCACTTTCTGCTGCTGAGTCATGCATGTTCTTCCGTTATGCCGCGGGCTGCGGCGTTGCGGAAACTATCCAATGCAATGACACGACGATAATCACACTAAACTGCACAGCACTGTTTCCAGCGCCCGAACAGTGGGCAAGGGGTGCCATGGATCGGTTCGACGCCATGCGCTTGTTCGTGCGGATCGTGGAGCGGCGCAGCTTCACTGCAGCGGCCAACGACATGGAAATTCCGCGCTCCACCGCCACCAAGGTGATTGCCGAGATGGAAGCGCGCCTGGGCGTGCGCCTGTTACAGCGCACCACGCGCGTGGTGCGGCCCACGCTCGATGGCGAGCTCTTCCATCAACGCTGCATGCGCATTCTCGACGATGTGGACGATGCCGAAGGCGGCTTCCGCGGCGTGGCACCCAAGGGGGTGCTGCGGGTGGAAGTGCAGGGCACGCTGGCGCGGCACTTCCTGCTGCCCGGCTTGCCCGCATTCTTTGCGCAGTACCCGCAGATCCAGCTGGTGATGAGCGAGAGCGACCGCTGGGTGGATCTGGTGGAAGAAGGCATCGACTGCGTGTTGCGCTATGGCCCGCTGCGCGACAGCGAACTGGTCGCACGCCGCGTGGCCATGCTCGAACGCCTCACCTGCGCCACGCCGCAGTACCTGCAACGTTTCGGCATGCCTGCGCAGCTGGAAGCGCTGGACCACCACCGCATGGTTGGCTTGCGTTCGATCACCACCGGCGTGGTCACCCCGCTGGAGTTCCAGACCGCGCAGGGGCTGCGCACCTTCGCATTGCCCAGCCCGCTCAGCGTCACCGGTACCGAGAGCTATCTGGCCGGCATCCGGCTTGGCCTGGGCATCGCGCAGGTGCCGCGTTTCCATGTGGCGCACGACTTGCAGCAAGGCACGCTGGTGGAAATCCTGCGCGATACCCCGCCGCCGTCCAACCCGGTGTCGCTGCTGTATTCCCGCGCCCGTCAGCTGTCGCCGCGGGTGCGCGTGTTTCTGGACTGGGCCGCTGGCGAATTTGCCAAACAGGCGGGCGTGGCTGCGCCAATTGGATAGGCGCAACGGCGGGCTCTGTAGTGCGTAACCGGCGTGGCAGCGGCAGCTGGTTGGTGATATCCGCAGCACGCCGCGCGGCGGCAACCTGCACCCTCCGCATCGCTGCCAGACATCATCGGCTGCGTGCACCGCATGCCGAAGCGCCGCAGTCATCGGGCGATGCAACGGCGCGCTGCATCGGCATCGCCTGCGCAGTGCACCTGCGCAGACGCTTCACCGCTGTGGCACGCGCCCGCCCACACCAAACCCTCGCATCGGCAGTCCCGGTGCTTCAGGCGCGCGCCGCTGCACCCACATCTCGCCCATCATCCGGTCCAGCCCACGGTCCAAACCGGTCACCAACCCGGCGCCGGGGGTGAAGGTGAGTTCGCCGAAATACACCTGCCCGTGCTGGATATACCAATCCACCCGCACATAATCGAAGTCGCTGGCCAGCACCTTGCTCAGTTCCAGCGCCTGCTCGAGCAGCTCCGGTGCACACGGCGGTGCGCGACCGTCGTCGCGGATGCGGTGAAAAGCCTCATGCAAGTTGCCGACGAAAAACGTCATCGCCAATTTCGGCGTGTCGAAGCGCCCGTAGATCACCTGCAGCACGTACTTGAACGTGCCATCGGTCTGGCGAAACATGTGGAACTTGTAATCCACCGGCACCTGCTGCGCATCGCCGATATAGGTTTCCACCAGGATGCGTGGCGGAATATCGCGGTAATGGATCTCACGCACCATGTCGGAAAAATCGGTGCGCAGCCATTGGCCGCAACGCGCGATGATGCGGCGCTTCTGCTGCGCGTCCGGCTCTTCGCGCACCACCTCCACCATGGCTGCGCCATGGTTGGCCTTGATCACCGTTTGCTGCCACTGCGGCAACCGCAGCAAGTCCTGCGGATCGGTGGTGTCCAGCAATAGCGGGATCAGATGCGCCTGGCCGATCCTGGCCGCCACATACGGCCGCACCGCGAACTTGTCGGCCAACCGCTGGTATTGCAGGTAATCACCGTGCACGCATTTGCGGTAGAGGATCTTCTCGTTGAAGCACTTGGGTGTGTACAGATCGGGCAGGCGTCCAAACGTATGCAGGAAATACAGCCGGTCCTGATGCCGCCAGGGCAAGGTGCACACCAGGCTGCGCGCGCCCTTGCGCAGCAGACGCTTGAGGCTGGCCGCATCTGCCGCGGTGCGCGTCGGGGCTGCCGGGCGACCAGTGCCTGCGGGCGGTGCCAACCCCGGCAACAGTGCAGCCCATGGCTGGGCTGCCGCCCGCTCTCCACCCACCGGCTGCGTTTGCAGCCCCATCCTGTTCTCTGTCACGGCCAGCTCCTTCTCGAATATGAGATGCACATCACGTTTTACAGTGATGGGTGCCACGGTATACGAGAAAACTCCGACCTGCGTCACATTACGTCTCAAGCCGCCCTACTGTGCAAATCCGGCCGCGTTTTCGGTCCAACGATGCCGGATCCGACCACGGTTGCGTCCGCTTTGATGCATTGCGGGAGTAGGCGCGAGGGCAACCACCAGAGCAACCGCCAGAGCTGGGGCACCACCCACCCACCGGCCGTCGATCGAACCAACGCCACTGGCCCCGCATCGCGGGCACGGCCAAAGCGTTCAACACTGCCAGCCAGCCCCATGCCGCGTACTCGGCCGCCTGTCAGCCCGCGTCACCGCCAGCGAACGCTGCGATACAGATCGACGTGCGTCTGCTGCGCCTTCGCCACGTGCCACGGGCGATGCACGGCGTAACTACCAGGCGACAGCAGCGTGCAGCGGACTTGACCGCGTCATCGCTGCCACGCAAGGTGCAGGCGCAAGGAGCAACGCAGCTGCGGCATGTGCGCCCCGCACGTCTCGCACGCCACCAGGGACAGCCCAATGAAATTCGCTAGCACCGCATTGATCGCGCTCACTGCAATGGCCCTGGGCAGCTGCACCGACACGCCGCCGCCAGCGCAAACGACCTCAGCCAGCGCGCCTACCGTCCACGTGCGCACCACCGGCCACGGCAGCGCACCGAACAAGCTGTCGCGGTCACCGGCGGCGCGTGTAGCGCAAACCCATGCCGACACAGCGCCATATCTGTGCCACCCCGGCTCAGACGCCTGCAGCGCTGGCGGCCCGCTGCTGGCCAGCTCGCAGGCCGAAGCGCGCTGGCTGATCGCCCACGGCTACCCATCGCCGGCCGAGCACGCACGCTTGAGCAGGATGGATCAGGCCCAGTTGCAGGCTCAATCGCTGGCGGGCAATCCGGCGGCCACGGTGCTCTACGGCAGCAAGACCGCGCTCAGTGGCCGCTTCGAGAGCGGCGTGGCGATATTGCGCAAGGCCGCAGCCACCGGAAATCTCTACGCCTACTCTGGGCTGTCCGAGGCCTACAACGGCGACACTCCGCAAAAGAACCTGGTCGAGAGTGCGGCGTATCTGCGGCTCGCCTATCTGCTGGGCGATCGCAAGGCATCGGCAGCGATTGCACAACGCGACTTGAGTGACATCGAGAACGTCCTCGCAGACGAGCGTGCGGCAGTGCTGTACCAGACCTTTGCCAAATCCCAGAGGCCTTCTCCCCGGCCGTTCGAGTGATGTCTGGCGGGGGGCGACGCGTTGCCGCACGCCCCCGGACGCGTGGCTGCCTAGATTGCATGCGTTACCAGTACACGGTGATGCGGTGGCACGTCAGGAGTAGAGCTGCAGTCGTGCAAGCCACGGCACAACGCGCGAGCGTTATTGGCATGCAGGCATACGGGCATACGGGCATACGGGCATACGGGCAGCTGGTCGGGCCTGCCAGTCATCATGACGCAGCAGCTGCAGCCTGGAGTCAGCTGGGTTCGCTACCGGCAGAGGCTCTTGCGCCAAACAACCGCGCGCCAATCGCCCGCGCCGTGTCGAAATGCGATTGCGGAAAGGCCGCATCCGGCACCGTCAGCAGCTCGGAGGTGCGCACCGGCGCCCCGCAGAAATCGAAGATGCCGTGGGCGATCTGCGTCTTCATCGCACCGAAGTAGCCGTGCCGCGCGTAGGTGCGCTCGTCCGCACCGCCAATGGCCAGCAGGTGCACATCAAGGCGCTGCAGCTTCTTCACGATCTTGCCATCGGCGCTTTCGTCGAACGCCCAGCCCAGCGTAAATACCCGGTCGATCCAGCCTTTGAGCAGCGCAGGAAACGACCACCAGTAAATCGGAAACACCAGCACCAGCGCATCGGCGCGGTCCAGGCGCGCGTGTTCGGCTGCTACATCCGGCGCGGGTGCCGCGCGCTGCTGAAAGAGTGCGACATCGGCCTGGTTGAAGCGCGGGTCGAAGCCTTCCTGCGCCAGATCGGCAACCTCGACCGTATGCGTTGCATCGGATGCCAGCACGGCATCGCGCACCTGGGCAGCCACTGCGTGCGTGTGCGAGCGGGGATCCGGGTGCGCAACAACAATCAAGGCATGCATCACATGGGTCTCCAAGCGAAAGAGCGCCGTAGCGTACCTGCGTTCGTTGACTCTCGTACACGCATGCCATGCGGACTGAGCTGATGCACGAGCCGGTATCCATGCACACGGCCGCAACGTTGCGGTGTAGTCCTACCGATTCAAAAGCAACGCAGCAGTGCAGCTCTGTGCACCCAAGCATCACCGGCTAGGCGCTTGGGATGCCACCACCGGAAGCCTGCTTCATAGCGGCATCAACGCAAGCAAGCAAAGCAGCAGGCCAGGCGCCAGTGCCTACGCAATGTGTGGTCCCCGCATCTCACCAGGCGTGTGGTTAGGCCAATCGTCACCACCGTGATCGCAAAGCTGATCGCAAAAGCAAATATCCAATTCGTTTTGTGTCTCAACCTTTAGACCGCAGGGAATTCGTCAGTCGCAGCTTGCAGGACTTCGCTTTTCCGCTCAATCTTGGCGTCACACAGTTGAACCTTCAGGAGCTTATATGGACGCACTTGAGGCTTGCGTAGATGGCTTGTGGTCTGATTTGAAGGAGGATGAACACTTTCCTTCAAAACGCCCCCTGCTCGCGCACTACACTTCTCTTTCGACGATGGAATCAATTTTCCGCGGGGAAGAAATATGGATGTCGCATCCTTTTTTGATGAATGACGATGAAGAGCTTAAGTGGGGAATCGTTGAGGGAGTGAAAAGAATTAGGACTAATGATTCCCTTGCAAGTCAATTTGGATCAGTGAGCAATTATGCAGCTTTTTTAGAGGCAGTCGAGAATGCCAGGGACAGTGAGGGTAGTACTAATGCTCTCGATACATATGTTGCTTGCTTCTGTCAGCACCAAAAGGATGACAGGGATGGTCTTCTTTCCATGTGGCGCGCCTATGGTGCAGATGGTGGTGGCGTTGCGATAGTTTTTGATACGAACAAATTGCTAGAGGACGACGATTCGCCGTTGATCATAGCGCCTGTGCGTTACGCGACGACGGAAGAACGTTACGCGTGGATGGACTGGGCTCTAAGCATATGCTCGAAGGCTGTAACTGGCTTTGGGCCCAACGCGAATGATGTAAGCATTGGCCAGATTGCCTCTGCGTATTTCCAAAGGCTAAGGTACTTTGCAATCTTTACTAAGCACGCGGCATTTCGAGAGGAGAACGAATGGCGTGTAGTTTATTTCCCTGATAGGGATGAGACGCGGCGTTATGCGGTGCTGTTGAGTTACGCCATTAACCGAAAGGGCATTCAGCCCAAGCTGAAGCTCCGACTAGGTCAAAACGCAATCGGCGCACCATTACTTCTAGAGGATGTGGTGCATTCAATACTCTTGGGCCCTACCGCGGGAAGTCTACTTTCAGAGCACGCCCTTAAGCGAATGCTTTGCGCTCTAGGCAAGCCTGGGCTTGCAGATAAGGTGGACTTCTCGAGCACTCCCTATCGACCATGACTTGGAACCTTTAAGTGGATTTACGACAGAATTCGTGGCCGGAAGAGGATGGTGTCGCGGCCTGGAACTTCTTCAAATCACTCAAGCCAAACCAGCCGCTTGAATTTGCCAGGCCTAGCTAAACACGGCAGCTAAAGACATAAGGATGAGTCGCTCCAAGATACTGGACTAAGTCTACTTCCTGTCCTGAAATCGCTGCCACCCACCGGCAGCAATCGACACCGAGTGGTGTGGAGTAGGTTCACTCACCCACCCTGACACCGCTGCCAGCCGCCGCCGCCAGCCGACACCTGCTCCCACCCATTACGCAGCCGCTTCATCGCTTGCCCGCCGACGCATGCATAACCCAGCTGCTTGGCTTCTGCAGTGCCAAGACCCGGCAACGCGATGATGGAATCCGACGGAGCAGGGCGCCCCTGACGCTGTGCTTCATTGCGCAGCATCATGTTCTCGACGCCTTGGCAGTAACGCACCATGCCCGGATGCGGGTGCACGCGGTATTGCTCGCAGTTGAAGGGCGTGGTGTCGCGCGCCATCGAGTTATATGGCTGCTGCGTCGGCGCAATGTACTTGCTTGTTGCGGTGCCGGTGGCCGAGCGCATGCCTTGTGCATGCGCTGGCTGCACGGACGCGGCGACGCACAGCGCTGACGTTGCCAGCACGATGCATCGCGCGATGGTGGTGATCCTGTCCATGGTCTTCCCCTTATATGCACCGATCCTAGCCCAAGCGCTGCATGCGCGTGTGGATCAGGTCGCTTGGCGATGCGAGCTTGCGTGCTTGATCACATGGCGCCTGGCTTGCATCCAAGAAAGTGTGTTACCGGGCGGTGCCCAAATCCTCCAGCACATCATCCATTTGCTCAGCCAAGTGCTGCAGGCAATGCGCCCACTGCTGTATGGGAATGGCCGGCATGCCCATGGCGCCTTCCTCGCGTGCGCGCGGTGTGGCCAAGGTGGCCAGCAGACGCAGTTGGTCGCGTACGCGTAGCAGGTGGTATCGTAAGCTCCCCAGCCTGACAGACACCGCATAAGTGGATATTTCTGGCATCGTTACCTCAGCCAGGAGGTTCTATGCGCACCTCAAAGTTCACCGAGACGCAGATCGTCGCGACGCTCAAGCAGGCCGACGCCGGCGTGCCGGTCAAGGACATCTGTCGCCAGGTTGGTATCAGCACAGCGACGTACTACCAGTGGAAGAGTAAGTACGGAGGCCTGGAGGCTTCGGAGCTGCGGCGGGTCAAGGAGCTTGAGTCGGAGAACGCCAAGCTCAAGCGGATGTACGCCGAGTTGGCGCTCGACAATGCGGCCATGAAGGATCTCATCGCAAAAAAACTCTAGGGCCGGCGCGCAAGCGCGAGGCCGTGCGGTACCTGATCGAGGTACACGCGCGGCCGCTGCGTCGGTCCTGTGCATGCGTCGGGCTTGCACGTGCGGCGTGGTATGCGCCACCGCTCGACTGGACAGTACGCGATGCCGAGTTGATCGCGGCGATCGCACGTGTCGTCGAAGACCGCCCCAGTCGCGGCTTTTGGAAATGCAGCGACGTACTGCGCAGGACGCGACCTGACTGGAACCCGAAGCGAATCTATCGCGTGTACAAGGCCATGCGGCTCAACCTGCGCCGCGCTGCGAAGCGGCGGCTTCCCAAGCGCGAGCGTGTCGCGCTGTATGTCCCAAGGTTGCCTGATACCGTCTGGTCGGTCGACTTCATGAGCGACGCTCTGGCGTGCGGCCGACGCTTCCGCACCTTCAACGTGGTCGACGACTTCAACCGCGAGGTGCTCCACATCGAGGTGGATACGTCGATCAACTCGCATCGTCTGGTGCGCGTGTTCGAGCAGATCAAGCACGATCATGGCCTGCCGCAGGTCGTGCGTTCCGACAACGGACCAGAGTTTCTGGGCGACGCATTTACCAGCTGGCTGAAGGTCAATGGCGTGGCGATCCAGTACATCCAGCCCGGCAAGCCGAACCAGAACGCCTTCATCGAACGTTTCAACCGCACCTTCCGGGAAGAAGTGCTCGACCAGCACCTCTTCACCCGCCTCGACGATATCCGCGAAGCTACCCATTGGTGGATGATCGATTACAACGAACAGCGGCCCCATGACGCGCTCGGCGGCCTAACGCCGACCGAGTACCGCAACCAACACGCCAGAAGGTCTACTTTTGGACTGTCTGCTTGACGGGGGAGCTTACGATATCTTCGGACGCGGCCACACGCAAAAGCACATCGGCCTGGAAATCTGGAGGGAGTGCCGCCGCCGCGGTGATGACCTCTTGAGCGGACGGCCTGTCTTGCCCAGATTGCACAGGAGCCAACGCACTTCCGCTAGCTAAAGGGTGCTTCTGCACCTGGGAAAGCATGTTCGTTGACGGTGAAACACTCTTGGAGTCGTCAGCCTGTCGTAACAAGAGCCAGGCGAGGGCGGCGATTGCACTAACAATGAGGATGGATTTCCAACTGCTTGCAAGACGCATAAGGTGACCTGGCCCGGATAGGCTTGTCTTCGAACCGTTATGGAAGGGGCCGGCATGCGCCGGCCCCGTTTGGAAATCACAGGTAGCGAGTCGTATCGCGTTTGATAGAGGAACGAATAACGCCTAGCGGGTCGTCAGTGATGATGCTAGTGAAACCGGCAACCACCTGCAGCAGGTAGTTGGGACGCTCATCTGCGGTTTCATCACCGAAGTGCTTGGTGCGCGTCAGGTAATCACTCAGTGCAGCGCAACAGGTGCCATTGCTGCGGACGAAGTGATAACCATCGTGTGAGCTGACGCGATATTCCGACACCGGCGAGAACGCACCAATAGCCTCCTTTTTCGCTTGATTGTCCGCTAGCAGCTCGGCGGTGGGATCACCACGGCGCGGTTGCTTATTGCCAATTTCCAACCACGCGAAGTTTTGTTTGCCTCTGACCTGACTGATCCAGGCGTTGACTCGGCAGAACGGCGTGTCGCTACTGATCGTGCCGCATAGTCCGACATAGCCACCATCGGCAAGGTTGTCCATGTCGCCAGCGTAGATGGTGGGTGCAAATGCAACGCCCTTGGTATAATTGGTGATGCTGTCTGGGTTGCGCGCAAGTAGCGACGCACTGAACTTCAGGACGACCTGGTTCTCCATGCCATATGCCCGTGCAAGATCAGCGGCGCGCGATACTGCGTCAAGTGTTTTCAAGTCCAGCACGATGACCATGTGATTCGCCGAGTCGCGAATCGTGGTAAGCGCGCGAGTCAGTGTGACGGGGTGGTAGCCCGTCTTGGCGAAGTTCCGATCGCGGAGCAACGCAGCATTGAGCTCCGCATTGCTCAACGTGCGCACGTCGGGATTCCAACCCGTCGGATTGTTAGCAGCCTGGAAAATATTGAAATTTGGGCTGTGCTCAAGAAGGCGCCCGACATTCTGATCGTGGAAGAGCCAAGGTGTTCCATCAGCGGACTACTTGACATCCAGTTCGATCGCCTCAACATTGTTGTTGTAGGTGGCAAGGATTGAGCAGGACGAGTTCTCTGGGCAGCCGGCACTCACGACGCCACGATGTGCGATGACGGCGATACTGACGCCACTGATCTGATGCGGTCGCTTGAGCGCGCCGAGGATGTGCTGGGGATTCCAGTTGTTTGCAGCCGATGCTGCGCCGGAAAGCGCTGCAATTGCCAGGCAAGCAAGAGTGCAGATCGTTTTCTTCCAGGGACGCGTGGATCGTTTCACGATGGTTCTCCAGGAGGGTCAAGGGTAGTGAATGAGTGGTGCGATTACGAACAGCCTTACATCTCACGGCGCTCGCGATTTCTTGAGCAGCGTGAAGATCGTGGTGATGATTTAGCGCTTGTAGATAGCAACCACGGTCATGAGTAGGCCGCCCGCTTGTCTATCCGCGCGGCCTTTTATCTGCCTAGAGTATGAAATCGGTTAACGCAGTTTGCCTGGCCATAAAATGACCATCTAAAGTATTCGGCGCCCGTATTGCAGGTAGCTCTGTAGGGCAAAGGGTTGATCTGTTTGCATCATGCTGACACCGCGGTCGCGTAAGACTCCCCAGATCTTCGCCGGATCCCTCAGCGCTTTTGAATCGGTATAGTCGCCTGAAAGGTTCATCGGATGCCCGCTGGCAATATCGTTCGTCATTGTATTGACGAAAAGCCGGATCTTCCCTTTGGAAACGTGACGTGCCGTCTCGATGAGCGAAGCATCGTCGAACATAAGTTGTAGCGATGTAGGCCGCAACGTCGCGGCGCGTTGAAAAGCCTCTGCTGCAGCTATCTTGGTATCGCGTTCGATGTACAACACTTGCAGTGCAATATCAGAGCGATGCGCGCGTTCGACAATTTCGCTGGGCACACCTATCGGTACGTTCAGCAGGACGTCTCGCTGTGCATTGGCCGCCTCAACTGCATCCATGACCTGGCTCAACGAAGCATCCTTGACATCGAGGTTGATCAAGGTTTTCCCGCGCGCGACAGCAAGGGCTTGTGCAAAAGTGGGTGGATGCCACTCGGTCAATGAAGCGTCTGGGCCACCGCCTTTGGTGCGGATGCGCATACGTGCGATCTGTGCGGCGGTGAGATCGGTAACGGCGCCGTGACCGTTCGTGGTCCGGTCAACGCTATCGTCATGCATGAGGACCAGTTGTCCATCACGCGTGGTGCGGATGTCGATCTCTACCATGTCGATGCCGCGTGCCACGCATGCATTGATGCCAGCCAACGTGTTCTCCGCGGCCAGCATCCAGCAAGCACGATGCGAGACCACAATGGTGCCAGCATTGGGGTCGCGCAAGCGCTCGGACAACGTCAGTTTTGCTGGAGTCGAGGCAGCGACGTGGAACGTTGGCAACAACAGCGTCAGGACTGCAACCATAATGTGTGCACGCATGCTCACCACCTCCAGGTCAGCGATGCAGTGTAGTTACGCCCAAAGATGGGTCGCGCGTAGATCGCTTCAGCGGTGCCTTGACCAGACAAGGTATCTACGCGCGCATTGCCTTCGGTCAAGCCAACAACGTTGCTGATGTTGGCTGCATGTAGTTGCAGCTCCAGGTGCTTACTCAGGTAGGTGGATAGACCAAGGTCGTAGCTTGTGTAGGCGGGCAATGCGGTGGCGTTGGTGTAGTCGACGTAGCGCTGCCCGATACGATATGCCGTTGCGGTCAGCTCGGTGGGCTTGCCAGCGATATCGAAATACAGCGTCGGGCTTAACGAGACGATGTATTTCGGGATGCGTGAGATCTGGTTACCATTCAAACCAGGAACTGCGCTGTTGGTGGTCGCGTTGCTCAGGCTTTTAGTCTGCGGATCTTGTAGAGTCACAGAGCCCGTCATACCGAACAGGTCGACTGGACGCCACGTGAACTCAGATTCCAAACCAAGTGTTTGCGTGCTGCCGACCAGGTTGAGGTTCTGCACCGCGCCCGTTGCGTCCAGAACGATTGCGCTGATCGAGAGATCATTGAAGCGGCTCCAGAACGCGACGCTGGAGAGCGAAAGCGCGTCGCCAACTGTGCCGCGCAGACCGACCTCGCCCTGGTCGATGTCGGTAACTGCTGCATTCTGGGTCTGGTAGACGTTTTGCAGGCGTGGCAGTCGCTGTGAGGCGGTGTAACGCGCGAAGGCCTGTAGCGCTGGGTTCACCGCATACTCGCCGCCGACGGTCCATTGCAACGCATGCTGGCGATCATCGCGCGCATTGAATGTGCCACTGAGGCCGCCAACGTTGTCGTCCGCCAATGTTGTTGGATCGCCAAGGTTTCGATTGGTGTTGGCGTAGACGCCGCCGTCGGCGGTATAGCGGGTGTAGCGCATGCCGGCGTCGAGACTAAAGCGTCCGAACTTCACCGAATCCCATAGATGCGGTGACAGGTAGGTGCCGCTTGCAAAGCCTCGCGTAACGCCGTTGCCGTAGCGAACAAAACCGTTCTGCGTGACAGCGCCTACCATGTTGCCGGCCGCGTCATAGGCCAGTACGTCCAGACGCTGTGGGTTGTTGCGTAGTGTGGTCAGCACCGTATTCTGCAGACGATCTTGCGCGTATTCGAAGTGCTGCACATTGATGCCGGCAGTCACCGTGTGTTGTCCGGCTTCACTGGCATCGAAGGCCTTGCTCAGGCGCAGGTCGTCGGACAACGTGCGCAGGCGGGTGCGGCTGTTCCACAAGCCGCTTTCCAATACCAGGCCGTTGCTGCCGGACGGGTCGTAAGGGCTGCCATCGGCGGCGATAACATAACCGGTGCGTGCAACGTTGGCGCCGAACCCGGTGCGCGCGCGCCCCAGTTGGGTGCCGAGATATCCTGCCGCATCGCTAGGGGCTGCGCCGGAGAACAGCGAGGTATAGTCGACCTGCGCACTGACATAGCGCATGCGGTTATCCAGCGTAACTCCATGCCCGAGGCCCCATTCCAGGTGTGTGCCGAACTGTTTGACGTTGGTGTGGATGCCGTCGGCAAGATCCAGGCTCCGCTGTTGGAGTTGGTTGCCGAAGAAGGTGGGCACGGTGGTATGTCGCAGATCGCTGGACAGCAAGGTACCGTCCAATGGATCGATCAGCGCCGAGAGCGAGCGATCGGGCACGCGTGGGTCCCGCAACGGGATCGGGTTGTAGAACGCGGTGCGGTCGTTGAGAAGTTTCGCATCCACATCCAACACCGCATCCCCCAGCAGAAAGGTGAGGGTGCCGCGCAACTGGCCTCCCTTGTCCGCTGTGTAGCCGGTGCGGCGCAAGCCATCGTCGGTACGATGGAAACCACCGATGCTGTAGAGCACGTTCTCGCTTAGCGGACCGGCACTGTAGGCATCCTGGCGCCACTGCCCATTACTTCCATTGGTTAGCCGAACCGCGCCCTCCGGCGTCGCGGTGCCATGCCGTGTGATCGCGTTGACAGTGCCGCCGGGCGCGTTGGTGGCAAACAGCGGCGAGGTGCCCCCGCGAACCACCTCCAGGCGCTCGGTCATCATGTCCAAGGAAAAGAGGTTGTCGATGTTGAGGAAGCTTTCCTGTGGCTCGTCGAACAGGGTCAGGCCATCTTCTTGGTACTGCATGTAGAACCAACCACCAGCGGGCAGTCCGCGCACGTAGAGGTTCTGGCCACCGCCTTGTCCGCCGGAGGGTTCAGCAGAGATCCCGGGCACTGCGCGAAGCATGTCCACGCTGCTGGTCGCCGAGCGGCGTTGCAAGGTCTCTTCGGAGATCACACTGATGGCGAACGGCGCGTCCTTCTGAGAGCGTCCCTTGGGTGTTCCGGTTACAACGACAGCGTCCAAGTCGACGGCTTGCCGATTCATGGATTGAGCCTCTTGGGCGGACGCCCCGGAATGGGCGGTGGCGGCCGCCAAGGCAAGCGCCAACGCGGTGATGGAAGGTGAGGTAAACGGCATGCAAAGGTCCCCAGTAAAATAATGTGGGGGTAATACTATTTACCATGTATGAAATTATTGTGTCCACATGGTAGATTTGTCGCCCGCTCCATGCAGGGCCGCATCGCGTATTCATGATGGACGTTTCCTCTGGCGTTCCAAGCCCTGGCGGGCGCTTGCTGCTTGACCATCTCTTCAAGTTCGGTGTGCAGAGCCAGGCCGCCTTACCGCGACTGCTGGGCCTCTCACAGCCCACCGTGGCCCGCTTGCTGCGGGGATTTGCGCAGAGCGATCTCTTGCGCCTTGCCTCCAGAGCGCCAGAGGGGCCGGGCAACCCAAGCGTGGACGTGCGCTTGAACCCCAACCATGCCTTTGCCTTCGGAGTCAGCATGATGGGTGACGCGTTCGCGATTGCCCTACTGGATCTGAGCGGCGCTGTGCGTGGGCAACGGCGACAGGCGATGGCACAGATGGATCGCGTGCAGGTGTTGGCGCAACTGCGTGAATTTGCTGATGAGCTGCTGGCAGAGGCGGGTGTTACGCCCACGCGCGTCCTCGGTGTGGGCGTGGGTATCTCCGCGTTTTTCAGCGGGCAGGGGGCCGAGATGGTGGGCCCACCCGCGCTGGAGGACTGGACAGGAATGGAGCTGGTGCCGTTGTTCGAACAGGCCCTCGGAGTTCCGGCGATCGTCGAAAACGACGGCGCAGTGGCCGCGGTCGCCGAGAGCCTTTACGGCATCGGTCGTGACTGCGCCGACTTCGTCTATCTCCATCTGACTAATGGATTCGGCGGCGGCATCATCAGCAACGGCCGCCTGCTCCGTGGTCATCGAGGCAATGCAGGCGAGTTCGGCGGCATCTGGACTGTGTCCGGTCTGGAGTATCCCAATCTTGACTCCTTACTGCGCTATGTGCAGGCCGCGGAAGGGAAGATGGAAACCGTCGAGCAATTGCTTCCAAACCTGACCATTGCAACGCCTGGTGTGGAAGCATGGCTCGCTATGGCCCAAGAGCCGTTCGCCCGACTCTGCAGCATCCTGTCCTATGGCCTAGACCCCCAAATGGTTATCATTGGCGGGCGGCTCCCAGCCCCATTGACAGAGGCCTTGGTGGCGCGTTTGCATGTCCCACGGGCGCCGAACCGTCACGGCCTGTCGCCGCCGCTACCTGAGCTCCGTGTCGCAGGCGTGCGTGGCGATGCCGTCATGCTTGGGGCGGGCTTGCTGCCGCTGCAGCGTGCTTTTTTTGTCTGATGTCTTTACTGGTTCAACCCAACAGCGTGAGATGAACTCCGAGCTCCCCCCGCGGCCGTAGGCGGATCAAAGAGTCATGCCCTTAACCGACTGACGTCCCTGATGAAGATCGGGACTTCGCAGCACCCTAGCTGGTGCTGGCACAAGGGCTCACGGTCGCTCAACCCGTGCGACGCCTGAGCCAACCCGTGCGACGCCTGAGCGGCAGCGTGCCCGTGCCTTACAAGATTCGACTCCCGCTGCTCTGGCAGTGCTGCGTTTCATGCAGTACGGAAGTTGCGCACACGGCTGAAAGTGTCTGGAAGGAAGTGGTTGTCGATGGTGTCGAAGGTTCTGGTGGGTCTGCTTTTGGTTTTTGCTTCGGTTGCTGGCATCGCAGCAGAATTGGTAGGCCGCGCCACGGTCACGGACGGCGATACCCTCACCGTGTCGAAGCAACGCATTCGCCTATGGGGGATCGACGCCCCGGAAAGTAACCAGCTATGCATCAGGAGCAACGGACGCTCCTGGCCATGTGGCCGGCGGTCCGCAGCCGCGCTAGACGACTATCTGCTGGACAAGACCGTTCGCTGCCAGCCCAAGGACACGGACCACTACGGCCGAGTGGTAGCCGAGTGCTTTCTCCACGGGGAGTCGGTCAACCGCTGGATGGTGAGTTCTGGTTGGGCAGTTGCGTATCGACAATATTCCACGTCCTTCGTTGCTGACGAGAGCATTGCTCAGCAACACAAGCTCAACATCTGGAGCGGCTCTTTTCAGTTGCCAGCAGACTTCAGACGCGCAAAGCGCGCTTCATCAGTTAAGACCTCATTTTCTACTACGCTCCCAGTCGCTACTGGCTGCAACATCAAAGGCAACCTCTCCCGCAACGGAAAGAGGATCTTTCACATGCCTGGGCAACGTGACTACGAACGCACTTACACAACTCCCGCACGGGGCAAGCGAATGTTCTGTACGCCCACCGAGGCCCTGAAGGCAGGATGGCAGCCGGCAAGGCGCTGATGCCCTTGCTGTGGAAGGCCGGCCCAGTCGGTATATAGGGAGGACTAAAGCAGGAAATTTGATGTGGAACATGGCACAACATAAAAGGGATGAGGGCCACATGTAATCGCTGGTGACAGATCAGCTAAGTACTGGCTTTTTTTTTTCGCGAAGTCAGGGGCGATGGGACGTGAAGTTGTTGGGTAGTTTTAGGGCGGCTTCAACAAGTCATGGTTGACGTTGACCGAGCGGCTTTCGCGTTTTCGTAGAGTGAGAGACCGCCCTTACTGACGGCACAGCTTACGGCTTCGTCAACGCGCCAGCAATCCTGATTTTTCTGGCTCAGTTGCCCGAGTTGGTCGGCATGCCTTGGCAGGTCTACGCAGTCTGTGCGGTGGCCCTGGCCATCATCTATTTGCTGCCGCTGTTTACCAGGACGATTCCCTCGCCCTTGGTCGCGATCGTGGCGATGACGGCCGTATGCATGTTTTGGGGCATCGATATCCGTACTGTCGGCGACATGGGCAGATTGCCCGATAGCCTGCCGACATTTTTCCTGCCCGATGTTCCTTTGACCTCGGATACCTTTCGCATCCTGTTTCCGGTTTCGGCGACGTTGGCGATGGTGGGTGTACTGGAGTCGCTAATGACAGCGCAGATTGTGGAAGACATGACCGACACGCCTTCGCAACGCAATCGCGAATGTATCGGCCAGGGCGTGGCCAACATGATTGCTGGGTGTTTTGGCGGCATGGCAGGGTGCGCGATGGTCGGCCAGTCGGTGATCAACGTAAGTTCAGGCGGGCGCGGACGCCTGTCCTGCCTGGTGTCGGGCGTGGTGCTGCTGCTTATGGTGGTCTACGGCGCGCCATGGGTTAGCCAGATTCCGATGGCCGCGCTGGTGGCGGTGATGATCATGGTGAGCATCGGCACTTTCAACTGGAGGTCGTTTGGCGACCTGAAGACTCACCCCAAGAGCTCGTCGGTGGTGATGATCGGGACGGTGGTCGTCACTGTGCTGACACACGACCTGGCCAGGGGAGTGCTGGCGGGCGTGCTGCTGTCTGCCTTGTTTTTTGCCCGCAAGGTTGGGCGCATGTTGAATGTCTTGGAGCGGGATGTGGATTCGGACACGCGCGTGTACGAGGTGCGTGGCCAGGTGTTCTTCGCCTCTGCTGGACAATTCGCGTCCAGCTTCGATTTCCTGAGCAGTCCGAAGAAAGTGATCGTCGATCTCACCCATGCCCACTTCTGGGACATCAGCGCGGTGGGGGCGCTAGATCGCGTGGTGCTGAAGCTGCGATCCCATGGGGTACAAGTCGATGTCATCGGCTTGAACGAGGCCAGCGATACGCTCATCGATCGGCTGGGAACCCATCGCCGGGAAGGTGCGACGCTGTCGCTTGGCCATTGAGGCCAACGGACACCAGCGTGCCAGTGGCATGGTGATGCCGGGTGCATGCCCATGTCTGCGAGCACGGCGGAGTGCCTGCGGCAGCCTGTCAGAGAGTGCGCCGGGGTGGCAGCCGCCCGGCTGGGTTACCGGCCGTCGGACTGGGGAGGGATCGCCTTGCGAGGCAACTGGATGGCGGCAAGGAGTCCGCCTCCATCCCGGTTGCTGAAGCTCAGCTGCCCACCGTGGGTCTGGCAGATCGCCGAAGCGATCGCCAGCCCCAGTCCACTTCCACCGGACTGTCGCGCGCGTGAGTGTTCTGCGCGCCAGAAGCGATCCATCAAGCGCGGAAGATCGCCAGGATCCACGCCGGGACCTCGGTCGCCGACAAGAATGTGGTACAGCTCTGGCTCGGCCGCGACGGACAGCTCCAGCACCTGGCCAGAGCTGCCGTAGCGGATGGCATTGTCGATCAGGATCGACACCACCTGACCCAGGCGAGCGCGGTCGCCCGGCACGTCCAGATCGGATGGAATGTTGCAGCTGATGGCCATACCTGCCCGGCTCAGTGCAGGAGTAGCCCATTCCAGCCGCTCGTTGATCAAATCGGTCAACGAGAAGTTATCTATCTCCAGGACCAACTGTCCGGCACGCGCAAGCGAAACCAGATGTAGCTCGCTCACCAGCCGGTTGATCTGTTCCAGCTGTGCATGCACCAGTGCCAATTGCTCCGGCGCACGTGGGAATACCTCGTCCAACATCCCTTGTACGCGACCCATCGCTGCGGTGAGCGGGGTACGCAGTTCATGCGCAAGCATGGCACTGGATTCGCGCAACTCCCGCTCATACTGCTGAAGCTTGGAGCTCATTCCATTGAAGTCAACCGCGAGTCCGGTGAGTTCCCTGGGGGCGCCATCCACGACGGGGACGCTCCCGCCGAACTGACCCTCACTGACCCGATGTGCGACGCGAGCGACATGCAGCAGCTGCCGTGAAAGCGGCCGGGCAATCAATAATCCACAGAGCAGGATCAACGGAATAAACACCACCACCATGCTACTCAACACAACCCAGTCCGGATTGCTCATTCCAGGAAGCACCAGATGGATGTCGTAGTAACGTTCGAGCAATTGCCACAAGCGCGCCTCGTTTACGTCGGGCTGTGCCCGCAACAACTGGATCTCTGCCTGAACGTCTGGTGGAACATCGCGCAGGATTAGGTAATCTCGGATATTGAAGTACGTCCATAGGTAATCTCGGATATTGAAGTACGTCCACATGCTGAATGCGATCAAGCAGACCGTGGTGATCGCCAGGCCACTGATTCGCATCCCGATCCACAACGAAAGCGGCGCGTTGCGGTGTGCCATGAGCCATCTGCGTAGTTTCCGCATCATTCTCACTTGAACCGGTATCCGACAGAGCGGACTGTAATCAGCACGCCGGTGATGCCGTGTTGATCGAGCTTGCGTCGTAGATTCAGGACGTGAGTATCCAGAACCCGCTCCAACGCATCGCTATCGGGCAGACAGGCCTCCAGTAACTCGCTACGCGTAAAGGCCTTGGAGGGGGTCCGCAGAAGGGTCATCAGGAGCGTGAATTCGGTGCGAGTCAGCTCCAATGGCACGAGGCTGCCGTCTGCGGACTCGATGTGCGCCGCGAAGCTGGCGGGATCTACACGCAGGCGCTCATAGCGGAGTACTTCTTCGATGTTGCGCGTTGTCATCGTGCGGCGCATGACGGCAAAGACCCGTGCTACCACTTCCTTGGGGCTGTAAGGCTTGACGACGTAATCATCGGCGCCGTAGCGCAAGGCGCCGAGCTTTTCCGGCTCATCACCAATGGCAGTCACCATGATGACAGGGGTGTCGCCCACTCGGCGGATCGCCGACAACACTTCGATGCCACTCAAGGCGGGCAGCATCATGTCCAGCAGGACAAGGTCAGGCTTCCACTGCGCATGCAATTGCACCGCGCGAATCCCGTCTGCGGCAATCGCGACATCGAAACCTTCCCTGCGCAGGTATGCCTCCAGAACGCTGGCGCTATCAGCGTCGTCCTCGACGACCAGGACCTTCTTTGCTGCCATGCGTCCTCCGGTGTTCTTGTCTTGATGAAATCTTGATGAAGTCCCGAGGGAACCTTGAATATCGGCCCCGATGCTATGCCTCGGTCGGTCCACAGGCATATCCCATGATTCCACAGATTGCAGCAGGCAACCCCGTCAGACATGCGGCCCTGGCGCTGGCATTGGCCGCCGTATTGGGTGGCTGTTCACTTGCGCCTACCTATGAACGCCCCTCGGTGGCGTTGCCGGCCAGTTTTGCTGCCGCGCAGGCACCTGCCGCCGGTGCACCAGATGCGACGGCGCAGGCCCAGGAATTGACCGCTCAGGAACTGGAGTTCTTGCGGTCCTTCGCTCCCCGCACCGACCTGGCGCCGCTGGTGAAGGCCGCGCTGGCTCACAATGCCGATTACCGCCTGGCAGCACTGCAGGTCGAACAGGCGCGCGCGCAGTACCGCATCGAGCGCTCGGCGCGCCTGCCGACGGTGGGAGTGGATGCGCAGCGCATTCGCCAGATCTACGATGACCCGGACCTGCAACTGCGTTTCCAGCAGGAACTGTCGGTGACCACGGTCGGTATTGGCGATTTCGAGCTGGATTTCTTCGGCAAGCTGAAGTCCCTGTCCGACGCCGCACGTGCACGCTACCTGGCCTCCACGCACGGCCAACAGGCTGCGCGTGGGGCTCTGATCGCCGAGGTAGTGCGCGCCTACACGCTGGAGCGTACCGCCGCGCAATCGCTGGCGATCCAACGGTCCATCGAGGCGGACGCCACTATTTTACTGGGCTATGCCGCCCGCCAGCATGCGGTGGGCCTGCTGTCGCAGGATGACCTTGGCCGGCAGCGCGCCGAGGCCGATCTAGTGCATGTGCGCACGCGCCAGGCTGCGGACGACCATCGCGCCGCACAACGCGCCTTGCGCGTTCTGGCCGGCTTCGATGCCGGCCAGACGGGGGGCGAACTGAACGCCTTGGTTAGCGACCAGGTCGCGACTACCGCATTGCGTGGGCTGAACTCGGAGGTGTTGCTTCAACGTCCGGATGTGCAACAGGCCGAGGCCGAATTGCGGGCGCGCAATGCCGATATTGGTGCAGCCCGCGCGGCCTTCTTCCCCTCCATCCGCCTGAGCACGGGGCTTGGAACGGCAAGCAGTGCGCTCAGCGGCCTGTTCGACAGCGGTAGCCGGACCTGGTCCTTCATCCCGCAGATCACGCTGCCGATCTTCGACTTCGGCCGCAACCGTTCCAATCTGGATCTGGCGCAGGTGCGCAAGCAGGCCGGCATCGTCGAGTACGAGCGCACCATCGAGTCGGCGTTCCGCGAGGTGGCCGATGCACTCGATGCGCATGCCACGCTGGGCGATGCACGCCAGCGCAGCCAGGCCTACGTGCAGCGCGAGCAAGCACGAGTGGAGCGCATGAGGGTGCGGGTAGAGCACGGCCTGCAGGACCGTAGTGCGTTGCTGGAGGAACGGGTGCAGCTCGGACGCGCGGAGCTGGACAACCTGGCGGTCGAGCGCGATGTCGCGCTGAACCGGATCGCCGTGTTCCGCGCGTTCTACGGCGTCCGGCTTCCCGCCGCATCGTGACAGCCAGCCTTCGGCAACAGCGTTTTCCAACGCACTGATGGTGCCCACTTCTTTTGATCATCAAACACTCGGACAGGACTTCTCGTGACCATGCAATCCTCCATTCTCACCACTGCCCTGCTTGCCGCACTACTGGCGCTGCCGGGTTGTTCCAACGATGCCAAGCCTGCACAGGATGCTCCGCGCGCGGTCAAGCTGACCCCCATCGGGACCGACATCGCCGGTCCGACGCGCTTCACGGCCACCGTCCGGCAGGAGCAGCGCAGCGAGCTGGCATTCGAAAACGGCGGGCGCATCAAGGCCATCTATGTGGATGTGGGTGACCGCGTGCGCGAGGGGCAACTGCTGGCGCAACTGGACCTGGAGCCGGCGCGTCTTCGCTTGCAGCAAGCCCAGGCCAATGCGGCATCGGCCGCCGCCGACCTGCGCGAGCGCAAGATTCAGCTAGACCAGCAGACTGCCATGTTCACCGATGGCGCCACCTCGCAGGCCACCTTGACCACCGCCACCGTGGCAGCCGATGCCGCCCGGGCGCGGCTGCAGGTGGCCGAGTCCGATCGTGCTCTGGCTCAGCGCGCGCTGCGTCAGGCCGATATCCGTGCGCCGTTCGATGGCAACGTAGTTGCCCGCCTGCAGCAGCCGCACGTGGATGTGCCGGCCGGCCAGGGGGTACTGCAATTGGAAGGGCAGGGCCGGACCCAGGTGGTGGCTTTGTTGCCGCCGCAGGTAGCCGACCTCAGCCCCGGAAGCACGGTTGCCGCGACACGCACCGACGTGGCCAAGGAGCCTGTGATGCTGCGCCTGCGCAGCGTGGCCGCCGGCCTGGATAACGCCGCCACCGTACAGGCGATCTTTGATGTGCAATCCGGTGGCGGCACCCTGCGCAGCGGCGAGAGCATGCTGCTGTCTCTGCCCGGTGCGCACGAGGCGCAGCCATCGCTGCCGCTTGCCGCGCTTTTGCCTCATCGCGATAACCGCAGCGGCACGGTCTTCGTCTACGTTTCGGGCAAGGGGCGGGTGGAGCGCCGCAAAGTGACCATCGGAGCGATCGAGGGTGATCGGGTGCAGATCCGTGCGGGCCTGCGTGCTGGTGAGCAAGTGGTCAGCGCAGGCGCGGCGTTCCTCACCGATGGCCAGCCGGTGGTGCCCTTCGCTTCCAGTAGCAAGCTCACTGCGGGAGGTGCGCTGTGAATCTCACCCGATCGGCGCTTGCATCGAGCCGCCTGACCCTGTTCACCGCACTGCTGGTACTGGTGGGCGGTGTGCTGACGTTTCTCAATTTTCCATCGCAGGAGGAACCCTCGGTCACCATCCGCGATGCAGTCGTGCAGTTGGCCTATCCGGGCATGCCGACAGAGAAGGTGGAAACCCTGCTTGCGCGTCCGGTGGAAGAAAACCTGCGCAGTCTAGCGGGCATCAAGAAGATCGTGACGACCGTGCGCCCGGGCAGCGCCATCTTGCAAATCACCGCCCACGATTCGGTGGCCGATCTGCCCGCGCTATGGTTGCGTGTCCGCGCCAAGGCCGCGGAGGTAGGGGGCGCCCTGCCGGCCGGCACGATGGGGCCCTTCGTGGATGACGACTTCGGGCGCGTATCGGTGGCCTCAATCGCCGTGACCGCACCGGGTTTCAGTATGAGCGAAATGCGCGGGCCGCTGCGCAAGATGCGCGAACAGCTCTACACGCTGCCCGGCGTGGAGCGCGTATCGCTGTATGGCTTGCAGGAAGACCGCATCTACATTGCCTTTGATCGTGTGCGCCTAGTCGAAGCCGGCCTGAGTCCGGCATCGGTGATCGACCAGCTGCGCCGCCAGAACGTCGTTGTCCCCGGTGGGCTGGTATCGGCCTCCGGGATGGCGATGACGGTGGCCACCTCCGGCGAGGTCGGCAACGTACAGGCCCTGAAGCAGGTGCTGATCAACACGCAGGGCAGCGGTGGTGCGCGCGAGATCGCGCTGGGTGCACTGGCCCAGGTGCAGGTCATGCCTGCCGATCCCCCGGAAACGGCAGCTATCTACCAAGGACAGCCGGCAGTAGTGGTGGCCGTATCGATGGCCAGTGGCTACAACGTGGTGAGTTTCGGCAAGGCGCTGCGCGAGAAATTGGTGGAAACCGCCAGCCTGCTGCCCACCGGCTTCCAACAGCATGTGGTGACCTTCCAGGCTGACGTTGTCGACCGCGAAATGAGCAAGATGCACCAAGTGATGGGCGAGACGGTGGTGATCGTCATGGCCGTGGTCATGCTGTTCCTGGGCTGGCGCACAGGATTGATCGTCGGTGCGATCGTGCCCCTGACCATCCTCGGCTCGCTGATCCTGATGCGCGTATTGAACGTTGAACTGCAGACCGTATCGATCGCGGCCATCATCCTGGCCCTGGGGTTGCTGGTGGACAACGGCATCGTGATTGCCGAGGACATCGAGCGACGCCTCATGGCCGGTGAAGAACGCTTCCATGCCTGCGTGGAGGCCGGGCGTACGCTGGCGATCCCGCTGCTGACATCTTCGTTGGTGATCGTGCTGGCCTTCTCGCCGTTCTTTTTCGGGCAGACAAGCACCAACGAATATATGCGTTCGCTGGCAGTCGTGCTGGCCATCACCCTGCTCGGCTCGTGGCTGCTCAGCATTACCGTCACCCCGCTGCTGTGTCTGTACTTTGCGCGCGCGCATGCCGGTGAGCACAACGAGGACAACTACAACTCCAAGTTCTATCGCGCCTACCGTGCAGTGATCGAGCGTCTGCTCGAGTTCAAGTTGCTGTTCATCAGCACGATGCTGCTGGCGCTGGGCGGCGCGGTCGTGGTCCTGTCTTCGATTCCCTATGACTTCTTGCCCAAGTCTGACCGGCTGCAATTTCAGATCCCGGTCACCCTGCGCGCCGGCGCGGACTCACGCCAGACCCTGCAGTCGGTGGAGACCATGAGCCGCTGGTTGGCCGACAAACGCGCTAATCCGGAGATTGTCGACAGCATCGGCTACGTGGCCGACGGCGGTCCCCGCATCGTTCTCGGTCTTAACCCTCCGCTGCCTGGCTCCAACATCGCCTACTTCACCGTGAGCGTGAAGCCTAAGACCGATATCGACCAGGTCATCGACCGTGTCCGCCAGTACGTGCGCAAGACCCTGCCGGACGTACGCGCCGAACCCAAGCGTTTCTCCCTCGGTGCCACCGAAGCCGGCGTGGCGGTGTATCGGGTGACTGGTGCCGATGAGCAGGTGCTGCGAACGGCCGCCGACCAGATTGCCGATGCATTGCGCAGCTTGCCGGGAACCCTGGATGTCACCGATGACTGGCAGGCACGCATCCCACGTTACATAGTGCAGGTGGACCAGTTGAAGGCACGCCGTGCAGGGGTCAGCAGCGACGACATCGCACAGGCACTGCAACTGCGCTATAGCGGCGTGCCGGCCTCGCAGATACGCGACGATGGTGTCGACGTGCCGATCCTGCTGCGTGGCGATGCGGGCGAGCGTGCGGGCAACGGGAGCCCAGCCGACACCCTGGTGTACCCGCAGAGCGGCGGCAAGCCATTGCCACTTTCGGCAATCGCCAGCATCCAGCATGACAGCGAGCCTTCCACCCTGATGCGGCGCAACCTGGAGCGTGCTATCACCGTCACCGGCCGCAATCCGGACTCCACCACCAGCGAAATGGTTGCCGCGCTGGCTGACAAGATCGCCAAGATCACGTTGCCACCCGGTTACCGTATCGAACTGGGTGGAGAGATCGAAGACTCGGCCGAAGCCAACCAGGCCCTGCTGGAGTACATGCCGCACGCATTGGGAGCGATCCTGCTGCTGTTCATCTGGCAATTCAACTCTTTCCGCAAGTTGTTCATCGTGGTGTCGGCGATCCCCTTCGTACTGATTGGCGCTGCCCTTGCCTTGCTGGTCACCGGCTATCCGTTCGGCTTCATGGCTACCTTCGGCCTGCTTGCCTTAGCCGGTATCATCGTCAACAACGCAGTACTGTTGCTGGAGCGCATCGAAGCCGAACTGGCCGAAGGTCTGCCGCGACGCGAGGCGGTGATCTCTGCGGCAGTCAAGCGGCTACGCCCCATCGTGATGACCAAGCTCACGTGCATCGTCGGCCTGATCCCGTTGATGCTATTTGCCGGCCCGTTGTGGACCGGTATGGCCATCACCATGATCGGCGGCTTGGCATTGGGAACCCTGGTCACCCTGGGGATGATCCCGATCCTGTACGACGTGCTGTTTGGACTGCGCTTGCTGGAACGCGACAAGAGTGTCCCATGACATGAGACTGTTGCCGCGACGTTCCAGTGTGTGTCGTCTGTCCTGCCTGCTGTGGCTGCTGGTCGTGATTACGGCCAGTGGCTGCGCGGCGGTGACGCTCAAGCCTGTCAAGCCACGCGCCTATCTAGAGATGCGCCGCGGCGATGCACTCACGACCGGTCAACTGGGCGACAGCACGACCGAAAGCCTGCGTCTGCTCGGATTGGATCGCGCCCGCTGCATGCATGCCCGCAACCAGTGTATCCAGGCGCTTCTGCACGAGGGGGCGCTGACCTCGGAGCGGGGCTTGTCGGCGGCGGCGGAGGTGTCTTTGCTGCATGCGCTCAAGCAAACATCCGGTGCCAGCGATGCCATGTCCGACACTACACTTTCCGGTTGGCTGGAAACGGCCCGGTATGCCTACGCCTATCTGTTCTTCAGTGAGCGCGCACCGGACAAGCGTGCTTTCGAGGATCGCCAAACCCAGGTCCGCGATTACTACAACTATGCGACCGAGCAGATCGTGGCGGGACTGTTCCAGCGTTACCGGCAGCTGACACCGGAGGGTGGCACCTCCACCCATCTGCCCGCACCCGCGCCCTGGCAGATTGATCTGGATGTCAGCGCGCTAGGGCCGCTAGAGCAGATTCCCATGCCCGAGGCATTGATTCCGGCCTCGAAGATGCAGTTCAAGGGGCTACGCAGCGTGTACCGGCGTGATGGATTTGGTACGGAAATGGTAGCGGTGCTGCCAGATCAGGAACACCAGGCTCCAGCTGCCTCCGACAATGTGGTGATGCCTGGTGACTTCAGCGAAATGCACACGCCCAACATCACTGCCGTGCTGCGCTTCAAAGGCGACTCGCTCGCCGAGGTGCTTGCGACCTCCCGACTCATCCTGGAAGGTTACGATCCATTGCAGAGCGACAGCGCGCGGTTCGGCGGTTACCAGGTCCCGCTGGCAGCGAACTACACGGCCGGCTATGGGGTTTGGTTGGCACGCTCGGGCTTTGCCGGACAATCACTGCGCACTTTGTTCGGGATGCGCAAAGGCTTGACCCAGCCACGCCTGATCATGCTGCAACCCTACGACCCGAATAGACGGGTCCTACTCCTCATGCACGGACTTGGCAGCAGCCCCGAAGCCTGGGTGAATCTGGCCAATGAAGTGGTTGGCGACGCCTCCCTGCGCCAGCGCTATCAGATCTGGATGATGTACTACCCTACCAATCTGCCGCTGGCCTACAACCATATCGCTATCCGCCGTACCATCGAGCGCGCGTTGAACGCCTTCGACCCCCAACGCCGCAACCCAGCATCCGGGCACATGGTGCTGGTTGGCCACAGCATGGGCGGAGTGTTGGCGAGGCTGATGATTTCTTCCAGTGACGGCGACCTATTATGGCAACGCCTGCTCGGTGAACTCCAGCAGGAGCGCAGCGTACGCGCGCGCAGCAAGTTGGGGCCGTTGCTGCAGTTCGAACCGATGCCGGAGATCGGGCGGGCGGTGTTCATCGCTGCCCCACAGCGCGGGACGGTGGCAGCCAGCGGCATGATGGCCGGCGTCGTGCGTCGCATGGTCGGTATTCCTAAAGCATTCCTGCATCGCTTTGCCGATGTCATGGATGTCGCCAGCGATATCCCCAACCGTCTGCCCACCAGCATGGACAACCTGCGCGAGAGCGATCCGTTCATCCAGGCTGCCGTAGACCTGCCCATCAGCCCGCAGGTCCCTTATCACTCCATCATTGCCCGGCGCTCGGAGCAGGGTGACCTGTCGCTTGCCGACGATGGCTTTGTTCCTTACAGCAGCGCGCACCTGCCAGGCGCCGTGTCGGAGAAGATCATCTTCTCCGGGCACAGCGTACAAGAAACACCTGGAGCCATCCTTGAAATAAAACGTATCTTAAGTACAGATTAACGAACCAACTAAAGGAGATTTGAAATAAAAATCAGCGCGCAGCCGTAAGATGGGCAATCTTGTGTAGTAGATCATTGAAAAAATGGGGCTTGCTGATAAATATTGTTCTTGGAGGAAGGCCTCTAGGTGATCACCCCAGCCCAGACGTTAACATGGCTGGCAAGTTGTTGCCTCTAGAACGGAGAAAAGAAATTAGTCCGTAGCCATCCAGTTCGCCTGATATCTGAAGGTCCGTGAATATCAAGAATATCTCGGGTGCTCTTTAATCAGTGAAATCGCTTCCAGAGGGTTTGATGCTTCGAGCGTTCTATACACCCGTGAGCTTCCCAGCCTGGCAGACACCGCATAAGTAGATATTTCTGGCATCGTTACCTCAGCCAGGAGTTTCTATGCGCACCTCAAAAGTCACCGGGACGTAGAGCGTCGCGACGCTCAAGCAGGCCGACGCCGGCGTGGCCGTCAAGGACATCTGTCGCCAGGTCGGTATCAGCACAGCGACCTACTGCCAGTGGAAGAGCAAGTACGGAAGCCTGGGGGGCTTCGGAGCTGCTGCGGGTCAAGGAGCTTGAGCCCGAAAACGCCAAGCTCAAACGGATGTACGCCGAGTTGGCGCTCGAAAACGCAGCCATGAAGGATCTCATTGCAAAAAACTCTAGGGCCGGCGCGCAAGCGCGAGGCCGTGCGGTACCTGATCGAGGTGCATGCGCGGCCGCTGCGTCGGTCCTGTGCATGCGTCGGGCTTGCACGTGCGGCGTGGTAAGTGCTACCGCTCGACTGGACAGTACGCGATGCCGAGTTGATCTCGGCGATCGCACGTGTGGTCGAAGATCGGCCGACTCGCGGCTTTTGGAAATGCAGCGACGTGCTGCGCAGGACGCGCTCTGACTGGAACCCGAAGAGAATTTGTCGCGTGTATAAGGCCATGCGGCTCAACCTGCGCCGCGCTGCGAAGCGGCGACTTCCCAAGCGCGAGCATGTCGCGCTGTATGTCCCAAGGTTGCCTGATACCGTCTGGTCGGTCGACTTCATGAGCGACGCTTTGGCGTGTGGCCAGCACTTTCGCACCTTCAACGTGGTCGACGACTTCAACCGCGAGATGCTTCACATCGAGGTGGATACGTCGATCAACTCGCATCGTCTGGTGCGCGTGTTCGAGCAGATCAAGCACGATCATGGCCTGCCGCAGGTCGTGCGTTCCGACTACGGGCCCGATTTTCTGGGCGAAGCACTTACCAGCTGGCTGAAAGTCAATGGCGTGACGATCAACTACATCAAACCCGGCAAACCGAACCAGAACGCCTTCATCGAACGTTTCAACCGCACCTTCCGCTACGCCTAGCTGGCCACAACATTATTCGACACCATCGAGCAGGTTCAGGACAAGGCCACGCGCTGGCTATGGACGTACAACCATGAGCGCCCCAACATGGCACTCGGCGGCATCACCCCAGCAATGAAATTGGCGATGGCCGCGTAGCTCCACTTTTGGCGAACGCTAGAAGTGGCGGGATTACCGTTGACGGTCAGATCTGCTTGCTTTCCGCAGATGTTGCCAATGCCCTAAAGCCGGGCCCACTGGAAACTTGAACGTCATCGTGATCGAGATAGGTATTAGAGAGATAGTCCTGCAAGGTAGGGCGATTCGTATTTGCCCGAGGTATTGACTCGAAGTTCATTGAGGTAGCTATGGAGTCCCTCGGAGATGGCCGCCTCACCTGCTGGTACGGATCTTCCGAAGATGTTTGAAATGGCGATGTTGACGTCAGGTTGTCGCCTGACTCGCTCAGAAACATACTCCCACCCAAAGTGTCTGATCAGAATCGCCACTGCCTCTTCCAGGCACATAATTTGCGCCCAGCTGAAGTTGCTTTGGACCTGCCCCTCAACCTTGCACAGTGCGATCAAGGAACGCTTGTCACCTGTAACAAGACCTGCATTGTTGTCATCGCAGATCGCCGCAAACAGTGCCAGCTCACCACCGTCAATGTCTGGAGTGCCCTCCAGGAGCGCATAGTTTGCCGACTCAAGCAGCACGACTACCTCACTAGCTTCAGCAGCGAGGCGGACTGCCTGTTCCATAGCCATCTGGCTACCGAGCTTGTGCAGTGCTTTGGTCGGTTTGGCCAAGTGGAGCTGATAACGCAACTGGGCCAAGATGCAGAAGTCCGCCAGAGTCAGACCTAGTGCCGTCGCCAGGTCCTCCATCAATCCGTACTGGCACAGAGCCTTGGCAGCATCGCTGTCAATCAGATAGTGGGTTGCGCTCATCAGAATCCTTGCATGCTGAGCAGGTACGTCCGGTTGTCGTCAGACAACCGGTCAACCTGACAGTGCGCCATGAACTGCCGCTTGATCTGCTTGGTTGCATCGGACTGGTCGGGGAAGTAGCCAAGTGCTGTGGTAGCAAGCATCCAGTCGTCGTGCTCGCGCCCATAGCTGAGAATGATGTGTCCCGGATCCACACCCAGCTCTTTGCCTCTCTTGACGGCCAAGTTGGCTAACTGAGCGGCAGATACGGGGCCAGAATTTTCAATAGATAGTCGCGAGTGTCCATTGCGCAACAGGCAAAGGGCGAACTGGTCGGCCTGGCGCTCCTCAGCGTCTTCTGTGCGGTAGGCGTCTCTTTCAATGGCGTCTGTAATGGGATCCATCCCCTCGTCGACCAAGACGCCACTGCTAGCCACGTGCCCGAGGCAAAGGTGGGCAAGTTCATGTGCAAGAACAAACAGTTGGCGAGCGTTCTGATCGGATTGGTAGCCCAGGACGATCACCGGATTGCCATCAATCTGGAGCGCCATTCCAGTAACGCGCTTGCTTCCGCGGGGAAGATCCTTCAGGAACAAAACAGGGACGCCCTGCGCCCAGCAGAACTCAAGTAAAACCGAAAAGGTGATGGCGTTGGCACCGCTCTTGATCTGGATTTGCTTTGCTAGCTTGGTGGGATCTTTGGGGAGATAGTCACTCGGCTCATCCATGCAGAACCGAGCCAGCCTGCCCAACGCCATGGCCAAGCTGGCGCATACGTGCAACTCAGATTCCTGAGTTGCTACGCGCTTCTTGTAGCGAACTGGCTTACTCTTGGCAACAACCTCCAGCTCGCCGCTTTCGGCAAAGCGTACGTCCAGGCCAAGCCGCTGCTTGAGAATCGAGGCGAACTGGATCGCTCCAGTGCTTGTCTTGAAAAGTGCGTTGTCCCACCACTCTGGCAACAGGCGTGCGACAAAGCTCTTGGGAAACCCGGCCGCACAGAGCGCGTCGTACGCACTCTTCACTGTCACTGTTGGCGTGTTCTTATTCATCCTTGGCCTCCGTTGGGCCGCGGCAGATTGTTACATATGGGCTTGCTGGTGGGCAAAGAGCAGCTTCGCCAAACGCTTTGCATGAGCGTCAGTGCCGTCCCAGACGGTCGCTAAGGCTTCCATCAGCACCCTGGAATCGCTAGGGTCTGCCGTTCCCTCGTATGCATCAACTTCTGCATATTCGCATAGCTGCCGCATTGTCCTGCTGACCTTCTTGGGCTTGCCAAAAAGGTTTCGGTACACCTGTGGCTGACCCAGGTTGGATGCCCTAGCAATAGCAGAACTACTGGTAAGCCCGCCCAGAGCAAGTTTTTCTTTCAGCGCCCCAGCCAGGACGTGCGGTTGCTTTAGCCGTTTCATGCAGATAGTGCCATGCTAATTGCATATAAGTATAGCCATGCTATGCTCCCGCTGTACATTCTCGCCTAACCAACGATGAGAGAGCTTCAGATCAAGCAGGCCTTGGCAGGCCATCTGGCCAAGGAGGCCGAAATCAATCAGGTGTCACTGATTGAGGAGTTGCGTCTGCACGGCGGAGAAGTGCGGGCCGATCTAGTACTGGTCGAGCAGATGCACTGCTTTGAGATCAAAAGTGAGGCGGACAGTCTTGCTCGCTTGATCAACCAGGGTTCTCGCTATGGCTGGGTCTTCGACCGAGTCACCTTGGTCATGGCGCCTTGCCATGTTGCGAGGGCGATGGAGCTCCTTCCGCCTTGGTGGGGTGCGATGGTAGTTGATTCGCAGACCGGTACTTTCAGGCGTCTGCGCGAGGCAGGCCTGAATGTTCGGCACAAAGCTACATCGTTGGCCTCCATCCTGAACAGGGAGGAGGCACTAGAGGTCCTGCGTAGAGAAGGGCTGATCAAGGGCTGGCGTAGCAAAAGCTTGTATTTGATACAGCAGCATATCGTCCAAACATTTGAGTTGGATGAGATCAGAGAGCACATTCGCGCAGCGCTGCTCGCCCGCGCGGGCAGCGTCTCATCACTGCACTAATACTGTTTCTTCAGCACGTAGCTGATGTGGTGTGTCCAGTACTCGGTAATGTGTAGATGGCCACTGCTCTTCTTCTTCTCCGGGATCGCCGGGTCAACTCGGTCCGCGATAAGCCTGTCGCCGAAAGAGAAGGCTGCCCCTTGGAATTCATGCGGGTACATGTTGACGAGGATTTCAGAGATGGAAATTGACTCCTGCCGGGTTGCCTTGGTTCCTCGAACAATGCGCCACTTGTCGTCCAGAGCATAGCGGATGGTGACACGGCTGCCGCGGCGCTGAAGGACTTCTTCCGTCCAGTCCGGGTTGAGCGGGCCGTAGTCCGAAAAGCCGACTAGGGCCAAGGGAGCAAGCGCTTGCACCTGTTGCCAAAGCTCCCAGTCTTTGCGGTCGACCTCGCCGGCGCCGACGATGTTGGCGAGTGAGCCGGGGAAGGAGCCCGACGCCAGGTGAAGGTGTGCGAGACCCAGCCCCTTGAGAGCATTCAAAGTCGCTGCCAGGGTCGTGCGGTCCGCCACGCTGGTCGCCGGGGTTCGGCCAAGATCAACAATGAGGCGGTCCACCTTTGCCGCTAAGCCAGGCACGGCGAGTGCATTGCGCACCAAGGCGACGCCCAAACCCAGCCCCGGCAGATCTGCCCGCAGGCGGAGCGCGACCTTGCGATCGCCCAGGTTCGGCGCAATTACAGTCAGGTCATGTGCGGCCGTCACTGGATTCAGTACTGGCATTGCAAGCTTGCCTGAGCCATGAACCTGCTTCAGGAATTGATTCAATTCCTTTAGTCGGGTCTTTGTTAACACGCCTTCCGGACTGGCATAGTCGACCAGTGCAGGGTACCTCCAGACCTTGGCATAGCAATCGAGCATGGACTCATGCTGCTTTGAGTCGCGAACCTCCACACATGGCAGTGCTCTTGGAATTACCGCTGCAGTGAGCTCCAATAGTGCACGTTGCTCATATTTCTGCCGTTTAATAATTGGTACGTACTGCGGGTACATCGGAAATGTCGCCATGGCCCCCTCCTTGGCGTTTTATGGTCCGCAGGCAAGCAGAGTCGCCTGGCAATTGGCTCATGAAGAAGACCTCCTCCATGAAGCGGATCTGATACTGGATCGGATTCTACGCCGAGTCAAATCCGCCAAGTTTCGTATCTAGTAGTATCAATAGGAGCGCGAGTACATTGGGGGAAGTAAAAAAACCCGGCCCTGCGTCAGACGGATAGAGAGAGGGGGCGTCGTAACTCGGGCAATACTTCAAAAATGGCAAACCACGACGTATTTTTGAATACCGCCAGCGGAGCCGATATGGCTTGTCTCATCCTCCGACCCCATTGATCAGATCATCTCTAGCCTCCTATGTGTGGACCATGTTTATACCCGCGAATCCAGTCAGGATCGAACGCGGTAACTAGATAGTTCCTTATCAGCCTTGACCCTGAGAGTTGTAGCAGATGCGCTTCATTGGCCGCAATCGCTTCAACGTCCGACACTGAAGGGAAGTGACGCAGTAGTCTATAGGCCTCAGTTCGGATCGCTCTAGGTACGGTGGCGTTAGCCGAAAGTTCTTTAAGAAACGCCCCAGCCTGGATAAGGTTGCGCGTGCGTTCAATTGGCATCGTCATTTTTTCTCTCTAAGGTACGCTGCTGCCCCTTGCGGATATGCGGACCTACGTTGGATTTCTCGTCCCACATCCGAACCTCGATCAGAGCAGTGTCTGGTCTGCGGTGGACGTAGGCCCATGCCTGTGCTGTGGCACGTCGGACCAATATGACGTCCCCTCTGGCAGCAACATGCTCAGAAAGACGTCCAAAAGGATAGGCCGCTTCCAATTCGGATCCGGTACAAAGCAGTAATCATCACGTGCCAGTGTGTTACTGGCCGATCGAGAAGTGAGCCAACGCGCTCGGCGGCGCATCTCCTCTATCATCGCGTTACGTGCCGCTTCTTGATTCATGCCCGTTCGCAAGAATGCGGCGGCCGCACCCCGGGCTCCGTACCAGGCCAGGTAGCGCTTTCGCGCCAAACTGTGATTGGCCCACTCATCGGCCATTACATGCATGATCAAGCGCGCACCGGCTGGCTCTAGCGTGTGGCGGCGTAGTAAGTGGGTTAGGTAGGTTTCGATCTCGGCATGAGCAAGTTCGCCCCATAGCTCCAACTTGGCGTGCAAGGCATTGGGGCGTGCAGCCAGATCGATCAAAGTGGAATGGAGTTTGACTTGGAGATCGTGCGGGCTGCCCCAGTCGGTGGGGTAGAACCAGGCCAGCGGCTCGTACAGCGAGCGCCGAATGCCCGGTCCTGGGCTATGGGAGACCCGTATCGCTCCTGCATCCTCTAAGCGCCCTAACAGCGATTGGCTTAGCGCCGTCCCGGTGCTGAAGGGCGCCACGGTTGAGGTGGACAGTTCAAGCGCATACCAGGCGGCAAGGCGTACCAAGCCCAGCGACTGTGCATAGGGCACCAAATCGCAGGCGGCGGGCGGCAGAGTCGGTTGAGTGGCTGCACATACCATCGCACCTCTCGCGAGTAAGCCGATGATGCTACCAGTGGCCTCCTGAGTTGGCTACATGTTTTTCATGTAATCGGTAGGTGGGTCATAGATTCCTCAGTCGTCCAAGCCCGGTGACGACAGTGGCGTCCAAAACCATTTATCGCGATGACTATCGAAAGCTGGTGGAACGGCTACGGGACCGCCGCGAGACGTTGGGGCTGTCGCAGAGTGAGGTGGCCCGCGCATTAGGCTGGCCACAGCAGCGTATCTCTGCGGTTGAGGCCGGAGCTCGCCGGCTGGATGTCATCGAGTTCTTCCAGTTGACCTCAGTCCTGTGCCTGACTGCGTCGCAAGCCGTCAAACTCGTCTTTCCGCCCGCCTGAGGATATTGACGGCGGACCCCTTCGTCTATCGGGGATAGGGCGGTAATCCAAACCTAGGGACCTCCTGAACAACAACGCGACCCAAATGTTGCGTCGAGATTAATACTGCCGCTGATACGCCCAGGGTTCCGTAGACACTCAAGACCCTCGTTGCGCGTAGCGCCGTTCAAACTCTACAGGGGATAGGTTGCCCGTTGAACCATGGCGGCGTTTTGGGTTGTAAAACATCTCGATGTAGTCGAACGCCTCGGCGCGTGCGGCGTCCTTGGTAGGATAGATCCGCCGCCTGATCCGCTCGCGTTTGAGCAGGCCGAAGAAGCTCTCCACCGGGGCATTGTCGTGACAGTTGCCGCGCCGACTCATGCTGCACACCAAGCCATGGGATGCCAGGAAATTCTGCCAATCATCGCTGGTGTAGACCGATCCTTGGTCTGAGTGAATCAGGCAACCCGATCTGGGTTTGCGCCGCCACACCGCCAACAGCAGGGCCTGCACGACCAACTCGGTGTCGGCCCGATCACGCATCGCCCAGCCGATGACTTGTCTGGAAAACAGGTCGAGCACAACGGCCAGGTACATCCAGCCTTCATGCGTGCGGATGAACGTGAAATCGCTTGCCCACACCGTGTCCGGCGCGGTTACCTCGAACTGCCGATCAAGCAGGCTGGCCGCCGCTGTGCATTCGGCCCCGCCGTGGAAGCGGGGTTTGCGAGCATAGCCCACCTGCGCTCGCAATCCTTCCGAGCACATCAGCCGATGCACGCGATGTCGACTGCAACGCTCGGCCAGATCCCGTAGATCCTTGGTGATCTTGCGATGCCCATGAACACTGCCACTGGCCAGCCATTGGTGCTTGATTAATCCCAGCAGGCGTTCGTCTTCCTTGGCGCGCTCACTCTTGGGCGACTTTAGCCAAACGTAGTAACCGGCCCGGTTCACCCGCAACACCCGGCACATCGCGCACAGCCTAAATTTCCCGCGATGGGTTTGCATGAAGGCGTACTTTGCCTTTACCCCTTGGCAAAGTACGCGGCGGCCTTTTTTAGAATGTCGCGCTCCTCGGTCACTCGGCGCAACTCGGCCTTCAGACGCCGAACCTCGGCGCTCTGGTCCACCTCGGCGCGCTGCACGACGCCGGGCTTGCCGAACTTGCGCAGCCAGGCATACAGGATGTCTAGGAAAGCCTGGGCGTATCACCCCGTCCAGTCCGGTACCTTCAGCAGGTGGCTCAACAGTCCCCACCGTGCTCCGGTAGTCATTGCCACCAGTACCATGTCGATCTTGGCCCGTTTGGCCATCAGCCCGAACTGCACCGTGGCGAACAATGCCAGCGCGGCGTAGCCTGCCACCTCGCGTCCCCACGAACGCCTAGCGATATCGTAAGTGAACCAGAGCGTCAGTAGCGCGGCGATCAGCGATGGCAGCAGGAATGCGACGTCCCACGAGCCGACTACCTTAAAGGCGGCCGCCTGCAGCCACATGAACGGCGGCGGCTTCTCCGCGTACAACTGGCTGCCTCGCATCGGCAAAAGCCATGCGCCGCTTTCCACCATGGTTCGAGCCGCAAGCACGAACCGTGGCTCGTCCGGCGGCTACGGACGACGCATGCCAATGCCTGCGACGAGTGTCGTCGCGATCAGCGCAACAACGGCCCACCACCTCCATGTGAGTCGAAGGGCTGGATGTTGTGTGTAAGAGGGGGTCATGGCGCAACACCAGCTGCCCTCGGAGCCGTACAACCACCGAACAGATCCAGATCCTTGGAATACACGTTAGTCGAGACGTCCATCACGCCGAGCACCGAATGAAACAAGTTGTCGTGCGTCGCCGGCTTAAGCGCTCGCTGCCTCACGCATTGCATCTCCAAACCACGCCACTTGGTGAGACCTGGGGACAGCCAGGCCACCATCGGGATCTTCATCTGGGTGTCGGGCGCAATCGCATAAGGCAACCCATGTAGATAGAGGTTACGCTCGCCTAATGATTCGCCATGATCTGACACGTATAAGAGTGCACTGTCGACTTCATCGATGGACGCCAATGTCTTAATGGCCTGCGCGACGAGTTCATCGGTCGCCAGGATGGCGTTGTCGTAGGAGTTAACCACTTCCTGCTGCGTGCATTCGCCGAGGTCGGCATTGCGGCAATCGGGGCGAAAGCGGCGAAGGCGCTCCGGGTACCGCAGGTAGTAGCTCGGTCCGTGATTGCCCAACTGGTGCAGGACGATCACCATGTCTTCGCGCGCCGAACGCACGCGCTTATCCAGCCCTTCCAGAAGCAGTCGATCACCGCAGGCATCGTCGGCGCAAGCTTCGGATACATCGCTGCGGCTCACCTTCTCGAACGGTAGCCCCTCGCAGACGCCTTTACATCCACCCTGGTTGTCACGCCAAAAAACTTCGACACCCGCGCGCGCCAGAACGTGCAGCAGCGACTCTGAGCGTTTGATCTCATCCTCATCGTAGCTTGCTCGTCCTCTGGCTGAGAACATGCAGGGCAACGAGACTTCGGTACTCGAACCGCAAGCGCGCACGTCCGGATAGTTCATGACGTCGAGCGTAGCCAGCTCAGGTGTCGTCTGGCGGGCATAACCGTTCAACCCCCAGTTGGCTGCGCGTACGGTCTCCCCCACCACCAGCACCAGGACGTGTGGCTTTGACTCGGCCTCGTGCCCGGTCTGACGTGCATCTGGTGCAATCACCTTTCGCGGGCCGGACGCACCCGGCGAAAAATCCTTCGCGGCGATGCGACCCATGGAAACGATCACGTTACCCGGTGTCACCAAATGGCGCAGTTCGCGGTTATTGCGCATCAATGCGCTGATGTCCTTGAAGCTGATCAGCGCCGCAACCACCACCAATAGCATTGCGAGCGCTGTCGAGCCCAACGCTAGGGAAATGGCGCGCAATCGCGTCGTGCGTTTAAGGCGTACGGTCCAGATCAATGCCAGCGGGAGCAGCCCATAGAGCAACACATGGCATAGCAATGCGAAGGTGAGCAGCTTCCTGGACTCGGCTGCATCGGTTTTGAGGATGTTCCGCGCCATGCTGACGTCGAAATAAACCGAGTAACGATCGGAGAAGTAGGAGGTGGCGACGGCGATCAGCACGAAAGAACTGAGCACTGGCTTGGTGATCGGGCGCCAGCAGATCAGCCGCACCAGCACCACGTTGAGACCGACCATCAGCAGGGCCAGGCTTGCGGCACTGCGCCAGCCACCAGCGTCGTCGAACGCCCCGGTTGCTGCGGTCGCACGCCAGAATGCCTGGTTCAGCGCGAGCGACACATAGATCGCAACGCCCCAGACCAGCCAATCACTGCCAATCAATGGGCGCCATCCGCCCTCAGCCGTTCCATGTCTTGTCATCCATACGCTTCGGAGCGAGTCAATGAACCGGGCCATGGCCTTGGTCCTCCTCACTGCACGGGACGCGTTCCGCTTGCAGCGTCAGCTCATGAACATCTGCTTTCGCGTACACAGCGCTGGCGACCTCACGCCGGACCTGGTCAAGGTCCACCGGGTTCGGCGCGACTAAAAGGTGCGCCGTGACGATCGCCTGCCGCGACGCCAACGACCACGCATGCAGATCGTGCACATCCATCACCTGCGGGTGCTCAAGCATTGTCCGTTTCAGCACACCCATGTCCAGATTTTGTGGCACGCCCTGCATCAGCACGTGCAGCGCCGAGCGCAGCAGCACCCAGGTGCGCGGCAGCACCCATAGCCCGATCAGGACTGCGACGATCGAATCAAGCACCGTCCATCCGGTCCACTTGATCACTACTGCGCCAACGATCACGCCCACCGACCCGAGCATATCGCTCCACACTTCGAGATACGCGCCCTTGAGGTTCAGCGAATCGCCGCTGCCAGCCTTTAGCAATCGCATCGCGATCACATTGACCACGAGTCCCACGACGGCGACGATGAGCATGCCGGTCGAGGCTACTTCTGGCGGCTGAGTGAAACGGCCTATTGCCTCCCAGAGGATGTAGCCTGCGACGACGAACAGCAGCGAGCCATTGACCAGCGCGCCAAGGGATTCCATGCGCCCATAGCCGTAGCTGCGCCTGGCATCGGCCGGTCGCTTCGAGATGCGTACCGCTATCAATGACACGCCTAGCGCAATAGCATCGGTCAGCATGTGAGCGGCGTCGGACAGCAGAGCCAGACTGTTGGTCATCAGCCCGCCTATCACTTCCGCGACGAGGAGGGTTGTGGTGAGCGCTAGCGCCCACCACAGCGGCCGCTCGAAACGGACATCGGAGCCGACGTGGTCGTGATTACCACTCATGAGTTGTCTCCTGGCCGCCAGTTTGGACGGCCGTTGCGCAGCGTGGACCACCCGTCATGGAGTTTCATGACGGGTGGCATACACCAGAGGTTTAGGCGGCTTCGGCTTTACGCCGCGATGTACGGTCGTGTGCCCATCGGTACAGCACCGGCAGCACGACCAGGGTCAGCAGCGTCGATGACACAATTCCGCCAATGACCACGGTGGCCAGCGGTCGCTGGACCTCCGAACCGGCACCAACGTTGAGCGCCATCGGGACAAACCCGAGTGAGGCGACGAACGCGGTCATCAACACCGGTCGTAGTCGACTGAGCGCACCCTCACGTACGGCGCTTTCCAGAGGTTCCCCCTGCTCACGAAGTCCACGAATGAAGCTGATCAGTACCAGGCCGTTGAGCACAGCAACGCCGGAGAGCGCGATGAATCCGATGCCCGCCGAGATCGACAGCGGAATTCCGCGGACCGTGAGCGCGAGAATGCCGCCCGTCAGTGCCAATGGGACGCCGCTGAAGACGATGGCCGAGTCCTTGACCGAGCGAAATGCCCAGAACAACAACGCGAAGATGATCACCAGAGTGGCCGGTACAACGATTGCCAGACGCTTGCTCGCAGAGATCAACTGCTCGAAGCTGCCGCCATATTCGATCCAATAGCCCGATGGTGGCTGCACATTGGCATTGATCACGCCCTGCAGCTCAGACACGAAACCACCCAGATCGCGGTCACGCACATTGGCCGTCACCGCAATACGGCGCTTGCCGTTGTAACGATTGATCTGGTTGGCCCCTTCGCTGGCGACCACCTTGGCGACCGAACTCAGCGGGATCGTTCTTGGACCCGATACCCCAGAAGCTTGCGGATCGCTCGCCGGGCCAAGCGGGATCGGCAGCGACTCGAGTGCCGCCGGATCCTGACGCAAGGACTCCGGCAGGCGCACCACGACGTCGAAGCGACGGTCACCTTCGAACAGCTTCCCGGCGACCTCACCGCCGACCGCGGTCGCCACCGTGCTCTGCACGTCGTCGGTGGTCAACCCATAACTGGCTAGCGCCAGCCGGTTCGGTACTACCTCGAGCAGGGGAAGCCCACTGGCCTGCTCGACGCGTACGTCAGCCGCGCCCGTGACCTTCTTGGCGACCGCTTCGATCTGCTGCCCAATCTTGAGCAATGTCGCCAGATCGTCGCCGTAGACGTTGATGGCAACGTCCGCACGCACGCCGGAAATCAGCTCATTGGTGCGCATCTGGATCGGCTGGGTGAACTCGTAGTTGTTGCCCGGCACCCTGGCGACGAGTTGCTCGACTTGCGCCACCAACTCGGCCTTGGGCTTGTCAGGGTCCGGCCACTGATCACGCGGCTTGACCATCACAAAGGTGTCGCCGATCGACGGTGGCATTGGATCGGAGGCCACTTCGGCGGTGCCGATTTTCGAGAATACTCTCTCGATCTCCGGCACCTTGAGCAGCCGCTGCTCCAGCAGGCGCTGCATATTCACTGACTGGGTCAAGCTGGTGCCGGGGATGCGCATCGCCTGCATCGCGAAATCGCCCTCGTCCAGGTTAGGCACGAACTCGCTGCCCAACCGAGTGAACAGCACGCCGCTGCAGGCTAGAAGCAGGATCGCGCCGACCGCCACCCACTTGCCTCGCCGCAGGCTCATGTCGAGCAGCGGCTCGTAGCGACGGCGCAGCCAGCCCATCAACCAATTTTCTTTCTCCTCGACCTTGCCGCCCAGCATCAGGGCGATTGCCGCAGGCACGAAGGTCAACGCCAGCACCATCGCACCGGTGAGTGCGAGGACCACGGTGATCGCCATGGGGTGGAACATCTTCCCTTCCACGCCAGTAAGCGCAAAGATTGGCAGATATACTGCGGTGATGATGCCCAGGCCGAACAGGCTGGGACGAATCACCTCGGCTGTCGCGCTGGCGGTGGTCTCGAAGCGCTCTGCCAGCGTCATCTGGCGCCCTAATTCGTGCTGGCGATGCCCGAAGCGACTCAGGCAGTTCTCGATGATGATCACCGCGCCGTCGACGATCAGGCCGAAGTCCAGTGCACCGAGACTCATCAGATTGGCGGAGATGCCGCCGCGCGCCATGCCGGTTAGCGTGAACAGCATCGCCAACGGAATAACCAGCGCAGTGATCAGCGCTGCGCGGAAGTTGCCCAGCAGCAGGAACAGGATGACGATGACCAGCACTGCACCTTCGGTCAGGTTCTTTGCAACTGTGGCGATGGTGCGATCGACCAGTTTGGTTCGGTCGTAGACAGGTGTGGCGGTAACGCCCGCAGGCAGGCTCTTGGCAGCATCTTTGAGCTTGGCCGCCGCGGCTTGCGACACGTCGCGGCTATTGGAGCCGATCAGCATCACTACCGTGCCTAGCACGACTTCATGTCCGTTCTGGGTCGCTGCACCGGTTCTCAGCTCGGCACCATCGGCGACCTTTGCGACGTCACGCATCCGGATGACTGCTCCCTCGCGTCTGGCGAGTACGACCTGCTCGATCTGCGAGATGTCTGCAACCTGGCCTGGAATACGCACAAGGAACTGCTGTCCATTGCGTTCGATGTATCCGGCACCGACATTCTGGTTATTAAGCTGCAAGGCTTTGACCACATCGTCCAGAGTCAGGCCCAACGACCTCAGTCGCGATGGATCCGGAGTGATATGCACCTCACGCTTGTAACCACCCAACGTGTTCACCTCGGTCACGCCCGGAATATTGCGCAACTGCGGACGGATCACCCAGTCTTGCAGTGTTCGCAGATCAGTTGCGGTGTAGGGCGTCCCGTCGGTCTTCTTCGCCTTGGGGTCTGCATCGATGGTGTAGGAGAAGATCTCCCCCATGCCGGTGGCGATCGGCCCCAGCGTGGGTTCGATATTGGCAGGAATCTGCGACTTCACCTGCTGCAAGCGTTCGGCGACCTGCTGCCTGGCAAAGTAGATGTCAGTGCCATCCTTGAACACCACGGTGATCTGCGACAGGCCGTAGCGCGAGATGGAGCGGAAGTTCTCCATCTTCGGCAAGCCGGCCATTGCCGTTTCGATGGGATAGGTGACGCGCTGTTCGGCCTCCAGGGGCGAGTAGCCAGGCGCGGCCGTATTGACCTGTACCTGGACATTGGTGATATCGGGTGTGGCGTCGATCGGGAGCTGGTTGAAGCTCCAGACACCGATGGCGATCAGCACGACCGTCATGGTCATGACAAGCCAGCGGTTGGCGATCGAGGTTCGAATGATGCGCTCGAGCATGGTGGTCTCCTCAGTCTTCGTGCGCAGCGCCGGACTTCTCGATGTCCGCCTTGATCAGATAGCTCTGTTCCGCGACGACCTCGTCGCCGGGTTTCAGACCTTCAAGGATTTCGACACGCTGCGTATCGCTCTGGCCGAGCTTGACCGGATGCGCGGTATAGGTCTCACCGTTACGCACAAATACCGCATCCTTGCCATCCATCCTCTGCAATGCGGAACGCGGCACGACCAGCGCGACGTCGCGGCGACTAATGGCCACCGTGGCGGTCACCGCGACGCCAGGGCGCCACTGGCCGTCCTGGTTGTTCAGGGTGGCGCGTGCGATCGCGCTCTGGCTCGCGGCGCTGGCGCCGGGAAGTACGTTGTCGATGCGTGTCGTGGCGCTGAAGCTGTCATACAAGCGCGTCACCACCACTTCTGCTCCCGGCTGCACCGAGGCCATTTGTGCACCGAACACGCTGAGGTCGACCCAGACCTTGCTCAGGTCGACCACCTCGAACAGCATCTGCCCCTCTGCCGCACCGCCACCAACCTGGGCCTGTCGCGACAGCACCACGCCACTGATTGGCGTGGATACCGAATACGTCGAGAGACTCAGATTGCTTTCGATGCTGGCAAGCCCCTGATCTGCGCGGACACGATCACCCACATTGGCCCGAAGCGACCGAATGCGGCCGGGATAGCGTGCGGTGACACGAGCGTTGCTGCCATCGATCGCTGCGATCTGGCCTTGCACTTCGAGTTCGACTGCGATGGTGCCCGCGCCGACGGTGACGACCTTGACACCGTTGGAGTCGGCCTCGTCGCGCGGGATGGTGGTCGCTTCCGACACCTCCTCGTGACCCTCGCCGTCCTTCTGCGCGGCTTCGGTCTGTGGTGCAGCCGCGCCTTCAGCGCCTACTTCAGGCGGTTTGCCACCGCAGGCGGTCAACAGTGTGGTGACGGCCAACACTATGAGCGTGGTGGCGATAGTGGTGCGGTGCGTGGTCATGGCTGCGAGGTGTCCTTGGCAGTCGAACCTGCGGCCGCCACCAGGGGCTGGCCGGTCAGGCGCTGGATTTCGATGAGGGAGGATTGGGCAGCGATGGCTGCTTGCAGCTGACGCCTACGCGCCTGGATGCGCTGGTCCTGCAGCATTGCCCACTCCATGTAACTGATCGCGCCGGCACGCCATGCGCGATCGGCGGCTCGCTCTGCATCGGCGAGGCGAGGCAGGACATCGGAGCTGAGCCGTTCGACTTCCAGGCGCGATGTGGCGTAGTCTCCGTGTGCCGCCGATAGCGTCGACAGTAGGCGCACCAATAGCGCCTGTCGTTCGACACCGTTGAGCGCAAGCTGGGCTTCAGCGGCGCGGATGCCGGGTTCGGCACGACGCTGTGCGCCAAGCGGAATACTCAGGCTGCCCATCACGCCCGCATCGTTGGTTTGGCGCAACAGCCGGCCGCCAACTTGCCATTGCAGGTCTGGCGTCGCCTCGGTCCGCGCCAGACGTACCTGCGCTTCCAAAATGCGGGCCTCGCTGGCTACCTGTGCGACCTCCGGATTCGACTCCAGGTAGTCGCTGAGCTGCTGAAACGCACTCAAGGCCGGCATGACCATCGGATCCCCGGAGACCGTTCCAGCGACGCCCTCGCGCTGGTTCCACAAGGCTGCCAAGTTCAGCCGTGCGGTTCGCTCTGCCTGCGCTGCCCGGTCGCGATCAAGCTCAGCTTCGGCAAGCGCCGCCTTCGCAGTCAGTACCACCGACTCCGGCGAAGCGCCAGCCTCCAGACGACGGCGTGCCGCATCGACCGTGCGCTTGCGCTGCTCGATATCTAGTTCCGCGATCTCACGCTGGCGGATGGCAGCCGTGATGGCTAGGTAACGCCGAGCGGTTTCAGCCAGCAGATCTAGACGTGCGATCTCGCGCTGAGGTGCAAGGCTATCGATACGCGCCAGTGCCAATGTCCGGCGCGCATCTAGCTTGCCGCCGCGCTCAAGGACACCCGAAAGCGTGACGGTCACTTCAGCTTGGTTGAACGTGCGGTACTGGCCGGTACCCCCGACGTTCTCGATCGTAGCCCCGAGCACCATCGCCGGTCGCAGGCTCGCGCCAGCCAAGTTGGCCTGCAGAACACTGCCTTGGCCATCGACCAGGCGTAAATCGGGGTGTGTTTGGGCAACACGTTGGACGGCATCGTCCAACGTCAATGTTTGAGACAGCGGTCGTTCCTGCGCATGAAGCACAGGCACGACCGCGAAGGCGGCCAATGCCACCAATCGCAACCACATGGGAATTCTCCGATAGATGTTGTGTAACGAAACCCGCCAGCACTGGCGGCGAAGTCGTTACAGCGCTATCGGAGGACGGATCTCGGACGTGGCCGGATACGCAATTGCGAGCGTCGCAGCGGTCTGGGGTACGAGTGCAGTCGCCGCCGTCTTCGGAGCACCAACAAACGCAGGCGTAACCGCAGTCAGGTGGCCGCAGCAGTGCGCGGCGTGCATTAGCGCATCGAGCAGATCACCGCCCTGAGGACTGCCGTCGCGGGAAGATTCGTCTGCCAGCGTGTGCTGGTCAGCATTGTGAAGATGATCTGCGGTACCGCGCGCCGCCTCGTGAACGTCACCCACCGCAGCCAGCACCGGATTGGCAATCACAGCTATCAGCAACACCGCGAGCGCGGGGAGCCGAAGCAGGCGACCAAGTTGGCGGACTATGCGGTTCATGATGGCCAAGAGCGTATAAGGCCAGTCTAGCGTTAGACAATTTCAAACTAGCGACGAGGCTGGCTAGCTCCAGAAACGTTCAGCTTCGCATGTAAGAGATTGCAAATAGGCTTTTCCAGTATTCCAGCGTTATCACCACAAGCGGTATACAGATGAGTTCAAGGTCGAGGCGGTCCGCCAAGTGACCGATCGTGGGTCCAAAGTGGCAGAAGTCGGCGAGCGCCTGGGTGTCGCCACGCACAGCCTGTATGCCTGGCTGCGCAAGTTCGGCAAGCCCGGCGTCGTGCAGCGCGCCGAGGTGGACCAGAGCGCCGAGGTTCGGCGTCTGAAGGCCGAGTTGCGCCGAGTGACCGAGGAGCGCGACATTCTAAAAAAGGCCGCCGCGTACTTTGCCAAGGGGTAAAGGCAAAGTACGCCTTCATGCAAACCCATCGCGGGAAATTTAGGCTGTGCGCGATGTGCCGGGTGTTGCGGGTGAACCGGGCCGGTTACTACGTTTGGCTAAAGTCGCCCAAGAGTGAGCGCGCCAAGGAAGACGAACGCCTGCTGGGATTAATCAAGCACCAATGGCTGGCCAGTGGCAGTGTTCATGGGCATCGCAAGATCACCAAGGATCTACGGGATCTGGCCGAGCGTTGCAGTCGACATCGCGTGCATCGGCTGATGTGCTCGGAAGGATTGCGAGCGCAGGTGGGCTATGCTCGCAAACCCCGCTTCCACGGCGGGGCCGAATGCACAGCGGCGGCCAGCCTGCTTGATCGGCAGTTCGAGGTAACCGCGCCGGACACGGTGTGGGCAAGCGATTTCACGTTCATCCGCACGCATGAAGGCTGGATGTACCTGGCCGTTGTGCTCGACCTGTTTTCCAGACAAGTCATCGGCTGGGCGATGCGTGATCGGGCCGACACCGAGTTGGTCGTGCAGGCCCTGCTGTTGGCGGTGTGGCGGCGCAAACCCAGATCGGGTTGCCTGATTCACTCAGACCAAGGATCGGTCTACACCAGCGATGATTGGCAGAATTTCCTGGCATCCCATGGCTTGGTGTGCAGCATGAGTCGGCGCGGCAACTGTCACGACAATGCCCCGGTGGAGAGCTTCTTCGGCCTGCTCAAACGCGAGCGGATCAGGCGGCGGATCTATCCTACCAAGGACGCCGCACGCGCCGAGGCGTTCGACTACATCGAGATGTTTTACAACCCAAAACGCCGCCATGGTTCAACGGGCAACCTATCCCCTGTAGAGTTTGAACGGCGCTACGCGCAACGAGGGTCTTGAGTGTCTACGGAACCCTGGGCGTATCAGGGCTTTGAGCGTGAAAATTGCATGATTAAAACGTCGGTCGTGGACCAGCATTGAACTGGCCGATCAGGGGCAACAAAAGGCACGCAGGACACACGATGCAAAGAAGAGCAATACGCGTCCCAAGCGCCTGCGCGGTTGATTGTGCTGACTTGGGTGGGTGATCGTTACAACGTAGCGACTCCGTTTGATTTGAGGCGTTGCATACAATCGCGATAGAGTTAGGATCCAACTCGGGCTGCGCCCTCGTCTCGACGAAGTCCGCTTTACTTGGCTGCATCCACTAGCGCCTTTTTCTCACGCCCTATCTTCGATGGCCTATCACCATATCCCCGTCTTTGCTTTTTCGATTGCCATCGATGCAGTCGTCGAGGACCTCAGAAAGCGGGGCTTCGTGGTGCTGGTGACAACACGGGTGGATGCAAAACGCATCGCGGCCGCAGCGACACGCCAGCTGGATATCAATGCCGATGATGATCGTGAAGATCGCCGTTTCCTTCACCATCTTTCATTTCAGGGGGATGACGGCGGATGGGACGACTGCCTTTGGTACACGGCCACTTCGATTTATAGGCTGGAGCAGACCGAAGAACTGACAGTCAGGTCCGTTCGAGAGTGGAGCACTGCCGGGAAACCGAGCTATCACATAGCCCAATGGCGAACGTAGCCGGCTGTGAGAATCGTGGTGCTTTGTTGAATCGAATAGTGGGGCCTGCGCTGACCTCTGGCAGTTTAGCTTGCCGAAGCGCTTGGCGGGACCGCAAGTGGTCTGTCCCCCTTGGACCAGCCACCCCATCTCGTCTGGCCCCAGTCCTAGACCCCTCGTGACACTCGCGCCTCAAACATGTGGCGAACGGGTGCAAATCCCTGTATCTCAGGAAAACGAAGGAGTGCGTTACCTGATCCCTCCGCGACTGGGTTGTAGCCAGCTTCACGAAATTTGGCCTGCCGAGTCAGTTGGGCATGTCCTTACGTGATCAGGCCGGCAACGGACCGGTTGTCGAACCTCGCTTTTTTCAGCATGGTGTTCAATTGAAGCCAAATTTATCTTCGTCGTACATCTGACGACGGAAAAGTCGACGCTTTAGGAGGTAAAAGAAGCAAGTCCTGCAATCATCAAACTCAATAAATTCAGAAACTTATCGTTATTCAAGATTTCGGCGGTGTACACGAGCGGTGGCTAGGCAATCATGGCCTAAGCCTGGCCGTCGCCTAGGAAAAATGCGGCTACCTCTTCAGAAACCTGTTTTCGCACGTGCAGCTGATTTATCCGGCCGCTGCTTCAGGGCAATTTTCAAATCCCCCCAACCTACCTTACAGGTCTCCCATGGCACCTCTAGGCTAGCCGCAAGCTAGGCCAATCTTGCGCACTTTGACCGATTCGAGCTCAGTTCCCCGTTCCAAGCTCGCTCGAGCAAGTGAACGAAATTTGTAGGTTCCATACAATGTTGCTGCGTGTACTGCTTTGCCAGGCCCTCGCACGCGTATCTGGATCTGTCGCCAGGGCTGGATTTCGAAACGCGGATCTTCGCCAAGCCGAATGCGGCGGCCCTGCTGCGCGCCGAGATCGCACGCCCGTCCTACCAGTGCTCGCCGATCGCGCTGGGGATCAATACCGACGCCTATCAGCCCGCCGAGCGGCGCCTGCACATTTCCCGGCAATGCCTGGAAGTGCTTGCGCAGGCCCGCCACCCGGTCAGCTTCGTGACCAAGGCGGCGTTGATCGAACGCGACATCGATGTGCTGGCCGAGATGGCGCAGCACAACCTGGTGTCGGTGTATTTCTCGGTCACCACGCTCGACAATCGCCTTGCGGCGAAGATGGAGCCGCGCGCCGCCGCGCCGCATGCACGACTGCGCGCGATGCAGGCACTGCACGCTGCCGGCGTACCGGTGGGCGTGCTGGTCGCTCCGGTCATCCCGATGATCAACGACAAGGAACTGGAGCGCATTCTGGACGCGGCCGCAGCCCACGGCGCACGTTCGGCCGGCTACGTGTTGCTGCGCCTGCCGCACGAACTCACCCAGTTATGGCGCGAGTGGCTTGAGCTGCACTATCCCGATCGTGCCAGGCATGTCATGAGCCTGATCCAGCAGATGCGCGGCGGCAAGGACTACGACAGCCGCTTCGGCAAGCGCATGGTTGGCGAGGGCCCGTTTGCAGAACTGATTGCGCAGCATTTTTCCATCGCGTATCGGCGGCTTGGATTCGGTCGGCTGCCCAGGCTCGATACCACGCAGTTCCGTCCACCCAAACCGGACACGCCGCAGCTGGACTTGTTTTGATCCTGCCGGATCTGTCTGCACCACCCGCAGCGGCCTCGACCACCGACGCGCATGCAACGCGCCCGGCAGCAGCACCTAACCATGGCGCCAGCGCCGGCCACGCGCTGCAGCACGTCCGGCAGATGGCTACAGCGTGATGCCGTGGAAGGGTTGCAGCACGATCTGCGCAATGGCCGAACGTCCAACCTCGAAGGCTTGCTGATACGCCGCATCGGCAATCATCTGCTTGAAGGCGGATCGATCCGGATACCGCACCAGCGTGACCGCATCCCACGGATGTGCCTGGCCCGCGGTCAGTACCGGCAGGCCGTCGCCGCTGAAGACAATCTGCGCGCCGAACCGGGCCAGGATCGGCTCGGCCAGCCGCAGGTACTGGTGATAGCGCTGCCGTCCGCCATCGGGCTGGAAGCGAATCAGGTTCAACATGACGATCGCCGAGGTGTCCTCGTTGTCCAGGAATGCAGCGAGCGCATCGGGTGAAAACGCAACCATGTCAGTCTCCTTGGTCTGGCTTCCGCGCAAGGGAAGCGGCCAACACGCTAGCGTTGCGCCGTGTCAGAAACTGTCAGTAACGAACGCCAGTCGCGGTCCTGTTGTCGCCATTGCTTCACCAACGCCTGGCGCGACTGCGGGTAACGCGTTTCCAGCAGTGCCTGTACCTGCAACCGATCGACACGAAAATGCCGGAACGCGCAGCGGCGCTCGCACCAGGCTGCCAAGACGCGCACGTCGTCGAAATACACCAGGGCGATCGGCCAGACGATGCGCTCGGACGGCGTGTCGTGCGCATCGACATAGTCGATCGCCAGTTTGCATTGCCGCCGAATGGCGTCGCGCAACATGGCGGTCTGCGGATGATCGACCGACTCGGATGTGGAAGCGGCGGTGAGAATCGCCGACGGCGCGATGTCCGTGCCGGCGCCATCGCCGTGCTTTCTGGCAGACAGGATCTTCGCCAGGGCGCTTTCACCATTTCTGGCCAAGGCAGGATCGGCCCGTTTTTTGACCCAATCCAGGCCAAGCATGACCGCATCCAGTTCCTCCTGCGAAAACGCCAGCGATGGCAGGAAGAAGCCCGGCTTCAGGCAATAGCCAACGCCGGCTTGGCCCTCCAACGGCGCACCGAGCGCGCGCAAGGTGTCGATATCCCGGTAGACGCTTCGCTGCGATACACCCAACTCGCACGCCAGCGCAGCTGCCGACACCGGCAATCGATGTGCGCGCAGCAGGCCGAGCAGTTCAAACAGGCGAGTTGTCCTGGACATCCATCAGCCTTCGCGCGGCAGCCTTGCATTCCGGCGCTCATCCTAGCGTGTCGGCACGGCCGGCTTGCGCTGTCACCGCAGCGCAGCGCGCTTTATCGCTCTTCGATGTAGCGTGAGCTATCGAAGGCCAGTGGGTGCCAGGCAGGTGCGACGGGCAGGGGCAAGGTGCCGACGTCAACAGCGCAGGGGCTGCCGTTCCTGCCTGGTGGGCGCAGGATGTGCAAGGCGCTAGTCGCGGCAATGGGGGCAGTGGGCCGTCGCCGCGTCGGGCACATGGGCCGCCTGCGATCATCGCAACGCCGCGTGCGCCCCGTAGAATCCGCGCATGCCCGCACTTGCACAGGGCGCGTGGGAGTGGCTGGCCACCATTCCCCACCTCGAAGCGCTCCTCCTGGCCGCCTATGTGCTGTACCTGCTGTGGATCGCCGGCTGGATCGTGCTGCAGAAGCGCGAACCGGTGGCCACGCTGAGCTGGGTGTTGTCGCTGGCGGCACTGCCGTACCTGGGGCTGCTGATCTACTACTGGCTGGGCCCGCAGAAGGTCAAGCGGCAGCGGCTGCGGCGCGGGCGCTCGCGCTCGGGCATGGAGAGCTACAGCAGCGTCTGTCCGCCGGATGCCGATTGCACCGAGCTGGCCAAGATCGCCCAGTCCACCACCGGGCTGGCGCCCAGCAGCGCCACCGAAGTGCACTGGTTGGTGGATGGTGCTGCCACGTACGCCGCCATCATCCAAGCGATCCGGAGCGCACGCGACCATATCCATCTGGAGTACTACATCTTCCAGCCCGACCACAGCGGCACTGCGATTTGCGATGCGCTGATGGAACGTGCCCGTGCCGGGGTCAAGGTGCGGCTGCTGCTGGATGCGATCGGCTCCTCGGCAATGACCCGACGCGCCTTGCGCACGCTGCGCGAAGCCGGGGTGGAAACCGCCTGGTTCCATCCCTCGCAATTGCTCAAGCCGTTCAAGCGGCCGTGGTTGAACCTGCGCACCCACCGCAAGGTGATCGTCATCGATGGCCGCATCGGCTTCACCGGCGGCATCAACGTCACCGACGACGAAAACGAGCAGGTACGCAAGCAGGCGTATCGCGATCTGCACGTGCGCCTACAAGGCCATGTGGTGCGCAGTCTGCAGCTGGTGTTCCTGGAGGACTGGCTTTACGCCACCGGCCAGGGCCGCGCGGCCTTCCACGGCCAGCAGCTATGGCCGGACGATATGCCCACCCGCGCGCAGGACACGGTGGATGCGCAGGTGCTGGTGTCCGGCCCGGATTCGTCGTGGGAAGCGATCCACCGCCTGATGGTCGCCGCCATCCATGAAGCCAAGCATCGCGTGTGGCTGGTCACTCCTTACTTCGTGCCCGGCGAAGCGGCGCGCATGGCGCTGACCTCGGCCGCGCTCGGCGGGCTGGACGTGCGCCTGCTGGTGCCGCGCGTGAGCGATTCGCGCCTGGTCACCTACGCGGCGCGCTCGTATTTCGACGAGTTGCTGGAAGCCGGTGTCCGCATCTACGAGTACGGCCCGCGCATGCTGCACACCAAGGCGCTGCTGGCCGACGACGATGTCTGCATCGTCGGCAGCGCCAATTTCGACAGCCGCAGCTTCCGGCTGAATTTCGAGTTGTCGATGCTGTTCCGCGACCAGGCAGTGGCGGCAGAGATGGCCGGGCTGATCGGCACCGATCTGCAGCAGGCGCAGGAGGTGCAATTCGCGCGGCACCGGCCGTTATGGCGCTCGCGCCTGCCGGAAGCCTTCGCCAGGCTGCTGTCGCCGCTGCTCTGACCAACGGCGCGGTGCCCACGTGGAACCGCGCCGGGTGCGGCGCTACACTGCCGCCACTCAACGGGGAGCTCGTCATGCACTGGCTGTTTCTGCTTATGGCACTGGGTGCGCTGGTGCTGGCTTTCAGCACGCCGCACGTGTGGTTGCTGGTGGTTTCGCTGCTGGTGGCGTTGTTGCTGCTGCTGTTGTGGACGCGCGGCTGGTTCGCCTCGCGCATGGGCGACACCCAGCGCGATACCAGCAGCATGATCGACCCGGCCGAGCTGCGCCGCCTGCGCGAGCTGGCAGAAGCACGCAAGTCGGCCGCCCTGGCCGCCGCACGCGACAGCGAGCCGCAGGCCTGATCAGCGCATGACCACCCAGCTCAGCGTCAACGTCAACAAGATCGCCGTTCTGCGCAACTCGCGCGGCGGCGCCGACCCGGACGTGGTGCAGGCCGCACGCGCCTGCATTGCCGCAGGCGCGCACGGCATCACCGTGCATCCGCGCCCGGATCAGCGGCATATCCGCGCCGACGACGTGCTGGCGCTCGGTGCGCTCACGCGCGCGCAAGCGGTGGAATTCAATATCGAAGGCAATCCGTTCGCGCCACCGCGCGCAGGCTACCCGGGGTTGCTGGAATTGTGCCGTGCCACGCGCCCGCAGCAGATCACCCTGGTGCCGGACGGCGACGGGCAGCTGACCTCCGATCACGGCTTCGATTTTGCGCAGGACATCACGCAGCTGGCCGAGCTGATCACAACGTTCAAGCGGCTGGGCAGCCGGGTCAGCCTGTTCGTCGATGCGGGTAACCCGGACATCGCCCGCGCAGCCACGCTCGGTGCAGACCGTATCGAGTTGTACACCGGCCCCTATGCCCACGCGCACGCCAACGGCCAAGCCGATACCGCATTGGCGCTGTTCGCCAACGCCGCCCAGCGTGCCAATGCCGCAGGCCTGGGCATCAATGCCGGGCACGATTTGTCGCAAGCCAACCTGGGCGATTTTCTCGCCGCTGTGCCGGGCGTGCTGGAAGTGTCGATCGGCCACGCCTTGATCAGCGAAGCCCTGTATCAGGGACTGGATGCAAGCGTGCGCGCGTACGTGGACATTCTGCGTAGCGGTCACGTTAGCGCTTGAGTTCATGCGGTAACGTCGGCATCGGTGATCGATGCCTGGGTTGGCGACAACGACCATCGCGTAAGTGGATGCTGCGCAGGAACGTCACGACGAGCACTTGGGTCGCGATGGTCAATTGCTGCCGGTGAGGAACACCCTTGATGAACTCCCATGCCTATCGCGTCCGAAGACGCGATAGGCGCCTGGGCAACCGCATCGCGCGATGTTGCATGCAGTGCACGTGGCCAAGCGCAGTACGCGCCTGCAGGAACACTACTGCACGAAGGCGATGCGCTGCACTTGCGCGTTCTTTGCAGCCGCCAGCACGCTGGCCATCACGGCATACTCGGCGTCCGCACTGGCGGCGATGCGCAGTTCCGGTTGATTTCCTGCAGTTGCCTGCATCTGCTCGATCAACCTGGACTGAAGTTGCTGCAACGTCACCGGGCTGGCGTTCCAGAACAACTGTCCGTCGGCATCCAGCCGCACTGCGATCGGTGCAGGCGGCTCGAGGGGCACGCGCGGTTGGTGGGTGGCTTGCGGCAGATCCACCGCGATTGTCCGCGTCACCATCGGTGCGGTGACGATAAAGATGATCAACAACACCAACATGACATCCACCAGCGGGGTGACATTGATGTCCGCCAACGGTCCCCGATTCCCTGTCGTACTGAAAGCCATGACTGCCTCCGGTTCTGTGATCGTGGGTGCTGCACGACCGAGCATACGCTCGCTGCGGCAATAGGGAAGAGGCTGGAGCGGCCACCACAAGTGCGGACACCTCCGCTGGTGGTGGCGTGTGTCTGTAAGAAGAGTTCGAATTGCCCGTCTTTGGTCGAACAGATACACAGTGGTCTCCCGCAATTCACCAGCCGACAAGACGGGCGCCCGCAGCTTGCGCATTCCGGCATGCGGCACCCATCGATGTCCGCGTAGAAAATCCATGCATGCGGAAAGGGACAGATGGCAATGCGAGGTCTTGGGCCACAGCGACTTGCGATGAAGATCCACCGTGCCCAACCAGCATTCGCGCATCGGCTTGTATGTGTGTCGAAGGCAGATTGCGTTGGCTTCGTTTGCTGCGATCGCAAACAGGTCACTGGTAATTTGCCGTCGCTGGCAGATCGTACGGGCTCGGCATTACCTCGGGACACGTGGGGCAAGAGTCATCGCCTGCTTTGATATGGCAGCGGCATCGGACTGATGTGCGATGGGCCCGGCGCGCGCGATAGGCCGCACGCCCACAACGGCTTCTTCTTCATCCTCGCCATCCATCCCATGGCTGCCGCCGATATCGCAGCCCGATCGCCAGATGACACGCATAAAAAAACGCCACCGTTTCCGGTGGCGTTGCAGTCGCGTCATGACTGTTGTGTAGCGGTCTTGCAGATACGTTTACTGCTGCATGAAGCCGATTTTCTTCATCTGCGAGTTCTTCGCAGCGGCCAGCACCTTGGCCATCACCTCGTACTCCGCATCCGGATTTGCATCGATGCGCAGTTCCGGCTGATTGGTCGGATCGGCCTGCACCACTTCTTCCATCTTCTGTTGCAACACGTCGACCGGAGTCGGGCTGTTGTTCCAGAACACCTGGTTGCTGGCGTCGATACGCAACTCGATCGGCGGCGGCGGTTCGGTTGTCTGCGGTGGCGGGTTGAGCACCCGCTGCGGCAGATCCACGGCGATCGGGTAGGTCATGATCGGCGCGGTCACGATGAAGATGATCAGCAGCACCAGCATCACGTCCACGAGGGGCGTGACGTTGATGTCGGCCATCGGCCCACGGCTTCCACCAGTACTAAATGCCATGGCTTACTGCCCCTTCACTTTGGTTGCAACGAAACCGACGTCCAGCATGCCCTGACCCTGCGCGATCTTGGTGATCTCGTTGATCGTACGCATCTTGGTCGTGCGGTCGCCACGCAGGTTGAGCGGCGGCTGCGGGGTCTGCTGTGCAGCGGTGGACAGGCGCGACTCCAGGGCTTCCTTGGAGATCGGCTCGTCGTTCCAGTACAGCGACCCATCTTCCTTGACGGCCAGAGTGATCGGCGCGGCGCGTTTCTCCGCATCTTCCTTCTGGATCAAGTTGGCCTCTGGCAGCTCCACCTTGACCTTATGGGACATCAGCGGTGCCGTAATGATGAAGATGATCAGCAGCACCAGCATGACGTCCACCAGGGGCGTCACGTTGATGTCGGCCATCGGGCCACCGCTGTTTCCACTACTGAAGGCCATAACGGGCTCCGTCTAAATCGTTGCGAAGGCGTTCTTGACGACCGGATTAGCGAACGCGCGAACCGGTGGCGAAGAAGTCGTGCAGGTCGTGAGCGAAGGTGTCGAACTTGGCGATCACCGAGCTGTTGACCTTGGAGAAGAAGTTGAACGCGAACACGGCCGGGATAGCGACGAACAAGCCGATCGCGGTCATGATCAGCGCTTCACCCACCGGGCCGGCAACGGCGTCGATGGAGGCCGAACCGGTTGCACCGATCTTGATCAGCGCGCCGTAGATGCCCCACACGGTACCGAGCAGACCGACGAACGGCGCGGTCGCACCGACGGTGGCCAGCAGGGTCATGCCCGACTGCAGCTTGGTGCTTTCGCGGGTCACGGCCTGACGCAGGGCGCGGTCGACGAACTCCGAACGGCTCAGGCTCTCGCCCAGGCCACCGGTGCTGCCTTCGGCACGCTGGTGGTGCGCAGCCGCCTGGGCAGCGTCCAGCGCGATCTTCGAGAACGGCTCGGAAGCCGGCTGCTCTTCCATGGCGCGGATGGCGTCCTGTGCATTCGGGGCATCCCAGAACGCGGTGGTGACGCGGTCAGCCGCGCTCTTCAGGCGGGTGGCGCGGAAGATGTTGATGACGGTCCAGTACCAGGAGGCAGCGGACATGGCGATCAGGGTGATCAACACGACCCAGGACACGGCGAAGTCGCCGGGGCTGGAAGTCATTTCGGTGATCAAGTGCTCGAAGCCCATCTGCGACAGAGCGGCCGACGGATTGGAGCCCCCTGCAGCGGCGGCGATAAAGAATTCCTGCAGCATGACGCTTACCTTTGTTGTGTGTGGTGATGAAGGGTGGAGCGAAAGGAAGACAGGATCCTGGGCCGACCGTGGCCGGCCCGTGGGATCAGTTCAGAGCAAAGTTGACCGGGACGCGGACGCGTCCGGCGGCTTTCTGCCCGTTGACGGTGGAGGCGTTGAACTTCCACTTGCGTGCTGCGTCCATCGCGGCACGGTCAAGGTCGCGGTTGCGGCTGGACTTTTCGACCGACACGTTGGTCACGTTGCCGCTGGCATCCACATCCACGATCAGGATGACCTCACCTTGGACACCGGCACGGAATGCAGCCGGCGGGTACTTCGGCGGGTTCATGTTCTTGGACGAGATATCGACGCTGGCGCCAATGTCGCTCGGCGGAGCCGGCGGGCTCGGCGGGCTCGGCGGCGTGACGATATCGCTCGGACGCGGTTCGGGAACGTCGACCACCGGAGCTTCCGGCGGCGGCGGAACCGGTGACGGCTTCGGCGGCGACAGATTCTTGACCGGCGGCGGCGGCTTGTCTTCCGGCGGCGGCGGCGGCGGCGGCGGCGGGGGAGGAGGCGGTGCATCCACCAAGGTGACCATGGTGGTGCGCTCCTTCTCTGCCGGAGCCTTCGGCGCCACTGCAGGGATCAGCAACATCATCAGTGCAGTGAGGTGCAAAGCAATTACAAAAGCAATGCCGATAATGCGGGCCCAGCTCAGACCCTGGTTCCCGGCATCGTAGTCATGCCTGTGGATAACGAGTTGTTCCGTCATGCGCCAATGGCTCTTTCAGTGGGGGCCCGGATCACTGTGATGATCCCCAGGTTTTCGGACGGCTTTGACACCGCAGGAACTCCCAAGCTTATACCAATCCCGAGTCCTGTAACCACTAAAAACACAGGGATTTCGGGGGTTTATTTTTTTTTTTACTTCAGGTTGATGATCTTCTTGGCGTCTTCGGGTTTTTTAACACCCTTGGCGATCGCCTGCTGTGCGGCCTGCTTGGCCTCCGGGATGCGACCTTCCGAATGCAGCACCTTGGCCAGATTCAAATAGGTCTCGCCATCCTTGGAAAGCGGTGCGGCCTTCTGCCAGTTTTCGATCGCCTTCGGTACATCGTCGCTGTAGTAATACGACTGGGCCAGGGCAAGGTATGTCTGATAATCCGGCTTGAGGATGCCTTTTTGCATACCCTCATTGATGACGGCGATGACGTCCTTTTCTTTGTTCTCGGTGTTGGCGTAGATGGAATACAGCTGCTTGTATTCCTTCTCTTCGGTCAACTGACCGGAGGCACGCAGCTTGTCCATCACCCCTGCGGCCTTGTCCATCTGGTCGGCCTGCATGTACATGTTGGCCAGGTTGAGCTGAGCCTTCTTGTCGTTGGGCGTCTTGGCGGCCAGCGCCTCGGCGGCAGCAACGGCTTCGCCGGTCTGGCCAGCTTCGGCGTAGGACGCCATCAGCAGCTGGTTCCAGCTGTCCTTGGGCTCGGGCGAGGCGGCGATGGCCTGCTTCAGCACCGGGATCGCTTCCTTGTAGCGCTCGGTCTGGTACAGCGCCTGGCCCTTGAGGATCAGATCTTCCGGACGCTGCGACTTGCTCTCTTCCAGATACTTGTCCAGCGTGGCCAGACCCTCGGCCTGCTGGTCGTCCTGCATCTGCAACTGCGCCAGCATCAGCATCGACTGGAACTGGCCGTTGTTGTCCAGCGCGTTCAGGCCGATGGCCTGCTGCAGGTACTTCTTGGCACCGGCGGTGTCGTCCAGATTGTAGGCAGCCTGCGCGGCCAGCTGCGCGGCCAGCGCCTTGTCGGCGTCGTTGGCAGCGCTGTTGGCCAGGATCTCATCGGCCTGGGTGGGCACGCCTGGGTAGTCTTCGCCCTTGTTGAAGGTTTCGATCAGCTTCTGCAGCTTGCTGCTCAACTTCGAGGACGGCTTGATCGTCGGTGCCTGGCGGGTCGACTGCGGGTACAGCTCCTCGGCCTTACCGCTCTTGGACTTGCGGCTGGCACGCTCGGAGGAACGGTCCGACTGCGCGACCGCATCGGTGACGACAGCCCCACCCAGCGACGCGGCAATGAACAGGGACAACAGGGCTTGCTTGCGGTTGAGCAGTTTCATGTTTCACCTCGGACGATCCGCCGTCGGGCGGTACGAAAAGCGGAATGGGCGCTGTACGAAAAATCTGAGCCGGCAAACTTAGCAGAAAGTCTCAGTTCCCGAAAACGGTTTCCATGTTGTGTTGCGGCAATCAGAAGCGGGAACGGATGTCTTAGCGTCGCTAACAGACCGTGACCAGTGTGGCAGCGCCCGTGCCACCAGGATAGGCAGCCACGCGTTGCATGGAACCGGTGTTCGTACGGGTTAGCGGTGGCCGTACGGATGTCGTTAGCAGCTCTAGCCACAACGCGGTATGCGCCCGCTTTGCTTGGCCTGCTGGTACACCGGTTCGAGCTGGGCGACGTCGGCCTGCAGCTCGCGGATGCGGTTGGCAGGGTCGGGGTGGGTCGACAGCCATTGCGGTTGGCGATTGCCGCTGGCGGCCATCATGTTCTGCCACAGCGTCACCGCCTGCGCCGGATCGAACCCGGCCTGGGCCATCAGACGTTGGCCGACCACATCGGCTTCGCTTTCCTGGGTACGCGAGCCGGGCAGCAGGAACACTGTCTGGGCGGTCATACCGCCAACCTGATTGACTGCGCTGGCCGCCCCATCGCCATAGGCGGCGCCGGCGAGTGCGCCGATGATGCCCAGGCCCGTCTGCGCGCCGAGCTGACGGGTGATGCGCTCTTCGTGATGGCGCGAAATCACATGGCCGATCTCATGTCCGAGCACGGCGGCGAGCTGATCCTGCGTCTTGGCGACGGTGAAGATGCCGGTGTTGACACCGACCTTGCCGCCAGGCAGGGCGAAGGCATTGGCTTCGTTATCCACGAACAGCGCGGTTTCCCACTTGGTTTGGCGCCATTGCGGCGGCAACTGCGCTACCAGTGCGTTGACCACGCACTGCACGTAGGCGTTCTGCTTGCCGTCGGTGCTGACTTTTTCCTTGGCCTTGGTCTGCGCAAAGGATTGCGCGCCCAACTGGTCCAATTGCTGTTGCGATACGCCGCCCACCACCTGTCGGCGGCCGGTGGGCGAAGTTGTGGTGGCGCACGCCGTCAGTGCAAGCACGGCAACAACGATCAACAGCCTAGCTTTCATTCGATCCCCCTAGAACCATGGGGGCATTCTGGCAGGCTCGTCTTAACTTTTCGTCAAACGGTTCCGTGCAGCCGATCGCGCATGCCTGGCCGGAGCGATCGGTCGTCCAGAGCGTACGGATCCATTGGTTGCCCAGGCGCCGCCCCGCTGCGGCTGGAGTCTCGTAGTTGACCGCTTTGGGCTCAGCCGAGCCCGAAAAAGTACAGCGCTGCCAGGGCCGTGGCGTTGTTGATGCCATGGGCGGCAATGGGCGCCCACAACGTGCCGGTGCGCCAGTACAGCCATGCGAACGCGGCCCCCATGCTGCCGTACACCAGCCAAAGCTGCGCGATCGCGGCCGGGCCGTTACCGCTGATGCCGGGTACTTCGTGCACCAGCGCGAACGTCGCCCCGCTCAGCACGATGCCCAGCCACGGGCGGCCGGCAGCGAGCAGGCGCCCGAACAGCACGCGACGGAACAGCAGTTCTTCGTAAGCCGGTGCGATGACCACCGCGAACACCGTCAGTGCCAGCGGCCATTGCTGGAGCGCTTCTTCCATCAATGGCAGGTTGGTGGGCACCGGCTTGATGCCCAGCGCCGAGGCCGCCACGCTGACCAGGTTGCTGAGCAGGAACACGGCCGCGGCGATCAGCGCGGTCCAGCCCCAGGTGGAGGCGCGGCGTGCAGCAGCCCGTGAAGCGGTCCGTTCGGCAGCGGTGGCGCGGCGACGCCAGTAGTACAGCAGCAGCGCGGGCGTGGCTGTGCTGACCAGCGCGGTGAGCAGTTGCACCATCACGCCGGGTTGGCCGATGGCGGCCATGACCTCGGTGGGCGAGGGGGTCAGGCCCTGCGCCTTGGCCGCCTGTACATGGCCGAAGCCACGCACCGCGCCCCACAACGCAAAGCCGGCAATGCTGAGGGTCAACAGCAGGCCGGCGGCGATGAGTACGTCGACCCAGAAACCCACGAGTACGGGCAGCAGCGGCGGCGTGCCGGCAACCGTGCGTGGCGCCGGGGGCGGTGGAAGATCGATGCGCATCGTCGTCCTGCGAACACCGCACCGGCCGCCACGCCGCGGTTGCGACGTGCTGGCCGGTGCTGGTGAATCAGATATCCAGGTTGGACACCTTCAGCGCGTTGTCCTCGATGAAGTCGCGGCGCAGTTCGACCACATCGCCCATCAAGGTGCTGAAGATCTGGTCGGCGGCCACCGCGTCCTCGATGCGCACCTGCAACAGACGACGCGTGTCGGGGTTGACCGTGGTTTCCCACAGCTGCTCGGCATTCATTTCGCCCAGGCCCTTGAAGCGCTGTACCTGGCGGCCCTTCTTGGCCTCGTCCAGCAACCAGGCGTGGGCCTGCGCGAAGCTGGTGATCGGGTGGCTCTTGTTGCCGCGCACGATCTGGGCGCCTTCGCGCACCAGGTCGTGCAAGGCCAGCGAGACCTCACGCAGCGGACGTAGCTCGCCGCTTTCGAACGCAGCCATCGGCAGCACCTGGGTGAACTCTTCGCCCATGTGGCGGCGGATGGCCACCAGGGTGGCAGGTGCGTTGTCGCTGCCCGGGTCGAAGCGCAACTGATAGCGCGCGGTACCCAGGGTGCCGCGGTTGAGCACTGCCTGGAGTGCATCCAGGGTCGGGTGCTGGTCGCCTTCGGCCTGCAGCTTTTCCACATCCAATGGCGGCAGGTCGATCAGCGCGGTGAGCAGAGCCGGGTCGTAGCGGTGGGCGTTGCGCGCGATCGCCTCGTTGGCGCTGGTGAACAGCATCAACAATTTTTCCAGCGCTTCGCCGGTGATCGGCGGCTCGTCGGTGGCCGGAATCAGCGCGGCACCTTCGACCGCATTGCTGGCCAGGTAGGCGTTGAGGGCCGCGTCGTCCTTCAGATACAGCTCGCTCTTGCCCTGCTTGAGCTTGTACAGCGGCGGCAGGCCGATGTAGATGTAGCCGCGCTCGATCAACTCAGGCATCTGCCGGTAGAAGAATGTCAGCAGCAGGGTACGGATGTGCGAGCCGTCGACGTCGGCGTCGGTCATCAGGATGATGCGGTGGTAGCGCAGCTTGTCCGGGTTGTACTCGTCGCGGCCGATGCCGGTGCCCAGCGCGGTGATCAGCGTGCCGACCTGGTCGGAGGCCAGCATGCGGTCGAAGCGGGCACGTTCCACATTGAGGATCTTGCCGCGCAGCGGCAGTACCGCTTGGTTCTTGCGGTTGCGACCCTGCTTGGCCGAGCCACCTGCCGAGTCACCCTCGACGATGAACAGTTCCGACAGGGCCGGATCCTTTTCCTGGCAGTCGGCCAGCTTGCCCGGCAGGCCGGCGATGTCCAGCGCACCCTTGCGGCGGGTCAGGTCGCGCGCCTTGCGCGCGGCTTCGCGTGCGCGCGCGGCATCGACGATCTTGCCGGTGATGGCCTTGGCTTCGTTCGGGTTCTCCTGCAGGAACTCCTGCAGGCGCGCGCCGAAGGCGTTCTCCACGGCCGGGCGCACGTCAGAGCTGACCAACTTTTCCTTGGTCTGCGAAGAGAAGCTGGGGTCGGGCACCTTGACCGAAAGCACCGCGATCATGCCTTCGCGCATGTCGTCGCCGGTGAGCGCGACCTTGGCCTGCTTGGCGATGCCGTTCTGTTCGATGTAGGTGCTGAGCACACGCGTCAGCGCCGCACGGAAACCGGCCAAGTGGGTGCCGCCGTCCTTCTGCGGAATATTGTTGGTGAAGCAATACATGGTTTCCTGGTAGGCGTCGGTCCACTGCAGGGCCACGTCCACCATGATGCCGTTGTGCTCGCCGGTCACCGAGATCACATTCGGGTGCAGTGGCGACTTCAGCTGCGCCAGATGCTCCACGAAGCTGCGGATGCCGCCTTCGTAATGGAAATCGTCGCGACGGCCTTCGCCCCGCTCGTCGATCAAGGTGATCTTGACGCCGGAATTCAGGAAGGACAGCTCACGCAGGCGCCGCGCCAGGATGTCGTAATGGAACTCGACGTCGCTGAAGATGGCCACGGACGGCTTGAAGCGCAGCGTGGTGCCGCGCTTGGTCGAGGCTTCCAGCTGCTTGAGCGGGTATTGCGGCTCGCCCAGCGCGTATTCCTGCTGGTAGTGGAAACCGTCGCGCCAGATATCCAGCCACAAGTGCTCGGACAACGCGTTGACCACCGAAACGCCCACGCCGTGCAGGCCACCGGACACCTTGTAGCTGTTGTCGTCGAACTTGCCGCCGGCGTGCAGTACGGTGAGGATCACCTCGGCCGCCGAGACGCCTTCTTCCTTGTGGATGTCGACCGGCACGCCGCGCCCGTTGTCGGAGACCGCCACCGAGCCATCGGCCAGGATCTTCACCACGATGTCGTCGGCATGCCCGGCGAGGGCTTCGTCCACCGAGTTGTCGACCACCTCGAACACCATGTGATGCAGACCGGTGCCGTCATGGACATCGCCGATATACATGCCGGGGCGCTTGCGGACGGCTTCCAGGCCACGCAACACGGTGATCTTGCTGGAGTCGTAGGTGCCGTTGGGTGTTGGCGGGGTGTTTTGTTCGTCGGTCATGCGCGTGCCGTTGGCTCCACAACACGGGCGAAGGCGGCGATAGCCGCTCCGCGCCGTGAGAAAAGGGGGATAGCGGACGAATTATACCAGCCGGCCCGTGCCGGCCGTTGTGGCTTAGTCGGGCACTGCCTGTGGCGCAATCTGGCCGTGTTCCACGTGGAACTGCTGCAAGATCGTGCCAGCATCTGCAAGGCCAGGCGGGGTTTCCGTTGCGGTGATGAGCACCTGCGCCGGGGCGGACGCCAGCCGCTGCAGCACGCGCCCCTGATGGTGCCGGTCCAGCTCCGAGCCCAGATCATCCAGGGCGATGACCGGCCATTCGCCGCGTTCGAAGGCGAAGTCTTCGGCCTGTGCGAGCAGGCAGGCAAGGGCGGTGAGCTTGGCCTGTCCCCGGGAAAGCGCGTCCCTGCCCGGAAGTGCCTGAAAGCTGGGCATCCAATCTGCGCGGTGCGGGCCTTGCGAGGTGTAACCGTTCTGACGGTCGCGCTCGCGAGCGAGCAAGAGAGCATCCGCCAGCGAAAGCTCGTGGCGCTTCCAGCCTGGAGCGAAGGCCAGCGCCGTCAGCCCCAGCGCCGGCGCGATCGCGTCTGCCACTGGAACCAGCCGTTCCTGCAGGCGTTCCAGGTAGCGCGTACGCCGGGAGGTCAAGCTTTCGCCGGACTCGGCGAGTTCGTGGTCCCACGCGTCGAGCATGCGCGTCTGCGCGCCCTGTTTCAGCAACGCATTGCGTTGCTTGAGCGCCCGGGCGTAGCGGCGCCACAGGGTTAGAAAATCGGGTTCCACGTGGAACAGACCCCAATCCAGGAAGCGACGGCGGGGTTCGCCCCCGCCACTGATCAACACGTGGCTGCCTGGCTCGAACGTCACCACCGCAAGCGCAGCGCAAAGAGAGCCCAGCTGCGCCACGTCCTCACCGTCCAGACGTCCCGTCCACTCCTGTCCGCTATGACGCAGGCCAGCTCGACGCGTCCGTTCGCCCGCCGCGCTGTCGCCTTCTTTCCACTCCACAAAGACTTCGAGGTCGTCGGCGCCTTGCCGGATCAGGCCGTCACGAACGCGCCCGCGGAAGCTGCGGCCGTAGGCCATCAGATGCAGCGCTTCCAGCACACTGGTCTTGCCCGCACCGTTGTCGCCAGTCAGCAGATTCAGGGCACTGGACGGATGAAGCTCGACGGTTTGAAACCGGCGAAGCCGATGAATGGACAACCGCACTACATGCATCGATCGGTGTGCTCTGGGCTGTAATCCGGCATGCCGGTCGGGTCGAAGGATACGGGATCGGCATGAAACCTGTGCAGACAGAGCCGCGCGGAAGGGCTGCACAGGCAGGGGATAACATGTGGATAAAAACAGGCTCCATGGAAACAATCTTGCTTATCCACAGCTTGTGAGCCACAAATCGGGACGATAAGCACAGGGTTTCGCCCTATCAATCTCTTTTCAAAACAGCAACTTAACCTATTTTCCCGCGAAATCTGCGTCTACCATCACCACAAAGCTCTTAAGTTATTTATAGATTTAAAAGCAAAGTGCGATGTGCATAAGTCAAAAACGCGGAAAGCTGAACACGTTAACTTCATCCGGATGAGATGCGCGACGTAGACGCTGGCGGCCAGACTCGGTCCTCAACACATCTCGGATAAGCCGGCATCCTCAAACAAAAGTTCTCTTTAGAGACGACATTCCTTTTCTAGACTTGCTCTCGCATATCTACAGCTTAGCCGGTAGGGAGATCGAAAGCCGGGCAAAGAAACCGGATTGGATCGGGCTGGGTCGAGACTGGTCGGGACTGACTAAAGTCGCTAGGTGCTTAGCCCGCGCGTGTGTGTGAGGAAAGTTGCGAACTCGTGATGCCGGGCATGCGTGCCTGGTGCCCCTTCCTCCAAGTGCCGGGCGTGTACTCGTGGTGGGGAGTTGGGTCTTGCTTATGACCAGCTCGACGCTGTCGCCAACCGGCACCCTAGAATTCTGTAATGCGATGTGTATTGGTCTCAAGGTTGGTTCCGATGTCCGGCGAACACAAGAACACTGAGCGGGAGCGCGGAGCGCGTTTGGTCGATCAAACGCAGTGAACGCATAGCACCCACGATTGCATCGGGGAGCACATCGCTTCAGAACACTAGCCATAGCAATGGCGCAGGCTGCGATGGACTTGGTGGCGACAGCCAGACCTGCCTGAGATAAACACAGCAAGCCTTTGCACAGCGCAAACAAAAAGCCCGGCATCCGCCGGGCTTCCCGTGTTCCACGTGGAACGGAGCGTCAGAGACGCAACGGCATCACCACATGACGCGACTTTTCGCTGCTGGCCTCACGCACCAATGCGGATGAGTTGGCGTCACGCAGCTGGATCACCACGTGCTCATCGCGCAACGCCGAAAGCGCGTCGAGCAAATAGTTGACGTTGAAGCCAATGGCCAGATCGTCGACCTTGGTATCGGCCTCGATCTCTTCCTGCGCCTCTTCCTGCTCGGGGTTATGCGCGCTGATCTTCAACTGACCCGGCGACACTTCCACGCGGACACCGCGATACTTTTCGTTGGACAGAATGGCCGCACGCTGCAGCGACGCGCGCAGCGCTTCACGATCCACCTTGACCTCGCGATCGGCGCCAATCGGAATCACTGCCTCGTAGTCCGGGAACCGCCCGTCGATGAGCTTCGACGTGAAGGTCACATCGCCGCGCTTGACGCGGATATGGCTCCGGCCCACTTCCAGCTCGACCTCGCGATCGGCACCTTCCAGCAGGCGCTGCAGCTCGGTCACGCCCTTGCGCGGCACGATGATCTGGCGCTTGGCGCCACCGGCCTTCTCCAATTCCATCTCGCACAGCGCCAGACGATGTCCGTCAGTGGCCACGCAGCGCAGCAAGCCGTCGCGCAGGTCGAACAACAGGCCATTGAGGTAGTAGCGCACGTCCTGCTGGGCCATGGCGAACGCGGTGCGCTCGATCAGCTCCTTGAGCCCGGCTTCGGGCACCACAACGCGCTCGGTCGCCTCGACTTCGTCCACGGACGGGAAGTCGTTGGAGGGCAACGTCGCCAAGGTGAAACGGCTCCGCCCGGCCTGCACGGTGACCTTGTCGCCGGTCTGCGAAATGGTCACGCGGCTGCCGTCGGGCAGGGCGCGCAGGATGTCGAACAGCTTGCGCGCCGGAATCGTGGTTTCGCCGTCCTGCGCGTCCTCCACCAGCGTGCGCGAGATCATTTCCACTTCCAGGTCGGTGCCGGTCAACGACACCTGTCCATCCTTGACCTGTACCAGCAAGTTGGCCAGGACGGGCAGGGTTTGACGGCGTTCGACCACATTGACCACTTGTGCCAATGGTTTGAGGAAGGCTTCGCGCTGCAGTGTAAAACGCATGTGGTTCCGTGCCCCTATGCTTTAAAAGATATGGAATAAATCAAAAGCTTGGTGGTGATGGTAGGGCCGTTTTCAGCGGATAACCACCATAACTGTTTGTTTCCAAAGACATTTCAGCATCTGAAACGCGTTGGACTAGTGCGCCTGAGCTGGTCGGAAAACCTGTGGATAGTTTCCGCGCCGGACTGCGGCACAACGTTATCCACAGATTCTCCCGCATTTGACCCCAACGTTTCCACGCTTTTTTCCAGCCTGGCGCCGATGGCAGCCGATGGCCTACTCGCTGAGCTTGCGAATCAGCTTTTCCCAGTCCTCTCGGAGCTTGCCGTCGGCCTCCATCAGCGTGCGGATCTGTCGGCAGGCATGCAGCACCGTGGTGTGGTCGCGGCCGGCGAAGGCGTCTCCGATCTCCGGCAGGCTGTGCTCGGTGAGCTCCTTGGCCAGCGCCATCGCCACCTGGCGCGGGCGCGCCAACGAGCGGGTGCGCCGCTTGGACAGCAAATCCTTCATCTGCAAGCCGTAGTAGTCGGCCACGGTCTTCTGGATGTTGGGGATGCCGATCGCCTGTTGCTGGGCGCGCAGCAGGTCACGCAGCGTCTCCTGGGCAAATTCCACCGTGATCGCGCGGCCGGTGAAGTTGGCACGCGCCACCAGGGTGTTGAGCGCCCCTTCCAGGTCGCGCACGTTGGAGCGCATCTTCTTGGCGATCAGGAAGGCCACATCGTCGGGAATCTCGGCGCCGCGCTCGCGCGCCTTGGCCAGCACGATCGCCGCGCGGGTCTCGAAGTCCGGGGGGTCGATCGCCACCGACAGGCCCCAGGCCAGGCGCGACTTCAGCCGCGGCTCCAGGCCTTCCACTTCGCGCGGATAGCGGTCGCAGGTCAGGATGATCTGCTGGCGGCCATCGAACAGCGCGTTGAAGGTGTGGAAGAACTCTTCCTGCGTGCGGTCCTTGCCGGCGAAGAACTGGATGTCGTCGATCAGCAGCGCATCGATCTGCTGGAACTGGCGCTTGAACTGGTCCATCGCCTTGTCCTGCAGCGCCCGGATCATCGCGCTGAAGAACTGTTCCGAACGCAGGTACATCACCTTGGCGGCCGGGTTGGCCTGGCGCAGCGCATTGCCGGCCGCGAACATCAGGTGGGTCTTGCCCAGGCCGGTGCTGCCGTACAGCAGCAACGGGTTGTGCGCGCGGTCGCCGGGTTTCTGCGCCGCCTGGATCGCCGCCGCCAGACCCAGCTGGTTGCTGCGGCCTTCGACGAAGTTGGCGAAGGTGTAATGCGAATCCAGGTTGCCGGCGAACGGCACGATCGGTGCAGCCTGCGGCGCACTCGGCGTCGCCACGGGTGCCGGAGCCGGCTCCGGCGCACGCGGACGCGAACCAACCGCCAGCGCGACTTCGCCATTACCGGCGAAATACGCCAGCAATTCGCGAATGCGCGGCAGGTACCGTTCGCGAACCTGGTCGACGATGAAGGCGTTCGGGGCGTACAGCACGATGCTGTCGCCGCGATCTTCGGCTTGCAGGGGTTTCAACCAGGTATGGACATCTTCGGGCGGGAATTCGGCTTCGAGACGTTCCAGACAGCGGGGCCAAGCATCCATCAAAGTGTGATCATCTGTTGCCGGCTGCGGCGCGCAGAAAAGCGCCGTGCTCGCAGCCCGGTAGTGAAAAGAGGATGGACCAGCCTAGCACCGAGGGCAGGGTTTTCCCAGAGTTATTCACAGGGCCATCCACAGGGCGCCGCCGTCCTCATCTGCGGTAAAGCAAGCAGGGTGTTGACCGGAGCCGCGGCAGGCTATAGAATTGCCGGTTCTATTCGTCTCCATCCATGCAGAGGGCCCCATGGCCACCAAGCGTACTTTCCAACCCAGCAATCTCAAGCGAGCACGCGATCATGGCTTCCGCGCACGTATGGCAACCGCCGACGGCCGCAAGATCCTGGCTCGCCGCCGCGCCAAGGGCCGCAAGCGCCTGAGCGCTTGATTGCCGCGCCGCTCCCTGCGGCCGAGGCAGTCCCTACCGTGAACGCATCGAACCCGCGCAGGCGATTTCCTCGCTCTGCGCGGGTTCGTACGCGTGCGCAATATACGATCGTTTTCGACGCTGCACGTCGCACCTCGGACCCACTCCTGAGCCTGCACTGGCGCACCGGCGATACGCCGCCGCGCCTGGGCATGGCGGTGTCGCGCAAGGTCGATACGCGCGCGGTCGGACGTAACCGCATCAAACGTGTGCTGCGCGATGCCATGCGGCATCTGCTGCCCGAGCTGGCCGGTGGTGATTACGTCATCGTGGCGCGCTCGGCGGCGGCAAAAGCGACCAATCCACAGATTCGCGATGCCTTCGTGCGTCTGCTGCGCCGTGCCGGCGCATTGCCCCTGCCTGCTGCGCCCGGCACAATGCCGCCCGCCAGGACGGTGCGCCCATCCTCCCCTTCCCCGACAGAGCCGGAACTGTAGTTCCGACTGAGCGAGTGCTGCCCGATGAACCAGACCCGTGTTTTCCTGATTTTTGCCTGGCTGATGGTCGCGGCGTTGCTGTGGATGGAGTGGGGCAAGGACAAGGCGGCTGCCAATGCGCCGGTGGTCGCGGCGACGCAGTCGGTGCCGGCGGCGCGCGACCTGGATGCGGCAGCGCCGAGCGCGGCCAATGTACCTTCGGCCCAGGCCATTCCGCAGGCCGGCGCGCTGGGCACCGTGCCGGCGACCAGCAGCACTGCGGCGACACCGGCTGCTGCCGGCGCTGCGCCGGTGGTGACCCTGACCTCGGACGTGCTGCGCCTGAAGCTGGATGGCCGCAGCGTGCTCGATGCCGAGCTGCTGCAGTTCCCGCAGACCAAGGACGGCACCGCGCCGGTCAGCCTGCTGACCGAAGATCCGGCGCACCCCTATAACGCCACCAGCGGCTGGGCCAGCGAGCATTCGCCGGTGCCGGGTGTGGGCGGCTTCCGCGCCGAGCAGCCGGGCACGACGTTCGAACTGGCCAAGGGCCAGAACACGCTGGTGGTGCCGTTCGTCTGGAATGGCCCCGACGGCGTCTCGATCCGTCGCACCTTCACCCTGGAGCGCGGCCGCTATGCGATCTCGATCAAGGACGAGGTGATCAACAAGAGTGGCGCGCCGTGGAACGGCTACGTGTTCCGCAAGCTGAGCCGGGTGCCGACCATCCTCAGCCGCGGCATGACCAATCCGGACTCATTCAGCTTCAATGGCGCGACCTGGTACAGCCCGCAGGAAGGCTATGAGCGCCGCGCGTTCAAGGACTACATGGACGACGGTGGCCTGAATCGCCAGATCACCGGCGGCTGGGTGGCGCTGCTGCAGCACCACTTCTTCACCGCCTGGATTCCGCAGAAGGACCAGGCCTCGCTGTACGTGCTGGCCCAGGACGGCCCACGCGACGTGGCCGAGCTGCGTGGACCGGCCTTCACCGTGGCGCCGGGCCAGACCGCCAGCACCGAAGCGCGCCTGTGGGTGGGCCCGAAGCTGGTCAGCCTGATCGCCAAGGAAGACGTCAAGGGCCTGGACCGCGTGGTCGATTACAGCCGCTTCTCGATCATGGCCATCATCGGCCAGGGCCTGTTCTGGGTGCTGAGCCATCTGCACAGCTTCCTGCACAACTGGGGCTGGGCCATCATCGGCCTGGTGGTGCTGCTGCGTCTGGCGCTGTATCCGCTGTCGGCTGCGCAGTACAAGTCCGGTGCCAAGATGCGTCGCTTCCAGCCCCGCCTGGCGCAACTCAAGGAGCGCTACGGCGACGATCGCGTCAAGTACCAGCAGGCGACGATGGAGCTGTTCAAGAAGGAAAAGATCAACCCGATGGGCGGCTGCCTGCCGCTGCTGATCCAGATGCCGATCTTCTTCGCGCTGTACTGGGTGCTGGTGGAGTCGGTGGAACTGCGCCAGGCGCCGTGGCTGGGCTGGATCCAGGATCTGACTGCGCGCGACCCGTACTTCATCCTGCCGCTGCTCAACATCTCGATCATGTGGGCCACGCAGAAGCTGACCCCGACCCCGGGTATGGACCCGATGCAGGCCAAGATGATGCAGTTCATGCCGCTGGTGTTCGGCGTCATGATGGCCTTCATGCCGGCCGGCCTGGTGCTGTACTGGGTGGTCAACGGCGGCCTGGGTCTGTTGATCCAGTGGTGGATGATCCGCCAGCACGGCGAGAAGCCGAGCAAGATCATCCAGGCCAACGCCAAGTAAGTTCACCAAGGCCCGCCGCAAGGCGGGCTTTCTGCATGTCAGCCCGCATGTATTGCCTGTTGTCTGTTTCGCCAAGGACGCCGTCGTGACCACATCGCCGTTGCATCGCCTGTTGCTGTGCGCAAGTTGCGTGGGAGTGCTGGCGTTGGCCGGCTGCGGCACGCAGGACGCCAGCGACGCTGCCGCCGCCGCGAAGCCCACTGCTGCAACGCGTGCTGACACGCAGGCGGACAAGACCGGGAACGCCACCGGTGCATTGATCGCGCAACTGCGCCAACATCTGGACCGGCACCGCCGCATCATCGTGCTGCTGGCCGATGAGGACACGCAAACACCACGCGATCGCGCCACCTCCAGCAGCGTGGGCCAGCAGTTGTTTCACGAAAACCTGGAGCAGCGCGAGCGCATTGCCGCATCGTTCGACAGCGTGCTGATCTCCCAAGACGCACGCCGGTTCGCGACGATTGCCGCGGTGCTGGACGAAGTGGAATCTGCGCCGGATCTGTTCGATGCCGACCGCCTGGCATTTGCCGAGGTGCTGCGCGATCTGCATGCACGCATCGGCCGCGACTCTGCATTGCCGGCGGTGAAACTGCATCAGCGCATCGGCGAGGATCTGGAAGCGCTGGACGAGATCGAGCGCAGCTACGACAAAGAGTTGACGCAGATCTTCAGTCGTTTCGATCGCAGCCGCGCCATCGTGCCCAAGCGCGAGAAATGGGGCGACTACGTGGCGCATCTGCGCACGCTCTACACGCGCGAGAACATCCTGCGCGACCATGGCGTGGTCGAGCCGTACCCGTTGTCCGCGCGCGACAGCGACAGCGAAGTGTTCGGCCGCGACCTGCCGCCCAAGACGGTGGTGCTCACCTTCGACGATGGCCCGCACAAGGCCTACACCGAGGAGGTCGTGGCGATTCTCAAGCGCTACGATGTGCCAGGCGTGTTCTTCGAAGTGGGGCGCAATCTCGGCAGTGTGGATGCCGCCGGCAAAGCGCAACTTGCGCCGCTGTCCAAGATCAGCCACACGCTGATGGAAGAAGGCTACGCCGTGGGGAACCACAGCCTGACCCACGCACAGTTGTCCAAAACCACTGGCGATGCAATGCGTCGCCAAGTGCTGGATACCGACATGTTGCTGCGTGCGGTGGACGACAAACGCGCGCCGCTGTTCCGGTTTCCGTATGGCGCACGCAATGCGGAAGGCTTGCAGCTGCTGGGCGAGGCCGGCCTGAAATCGATCATGTGGAACATCGACTCGCTGGACTGGGCCGACCCGGTGCCCGAATCCATCGTGCAGCGCGTGCTCGATCAAGTGAACAAGGAGCAGCGGGGCATCGTGCTGTTCCATGACATCCACGATCGCGCAGTGAAAGCGCTGCCTCAGATTCTGGATCGGCTCATCGCCGACGGGTACCAGTTCGCCGGCTGGAATGGCCGTGAGTTTTCGGTCGCGCGTGCACCCAACGCAATGGCCGATGCCACGGTGACCACCGGCTATGCGAAATCGTGGGCGATCGTGATCGGTATCGACGACTACGCGCAGTGGCCCAAGCTGGAATATGCGGCCAACGATGCGCAGGCAATTGCCAGTACCCTGACTGGGCCGTTGGGATTTCCGTCCTCGCAAGTGATCGTGCTCAAGGACGGGCAGGCCACGCGCAACAATATCCTGGCCGCATTCCACGACCGCCTCGGCGAAGGCCGTGCACAAACCAACGACCGCGTGTTCGTGTTCTTTGCCGGGCATGGCGCCACACGACGGCTCGCTTCCGGTCGCGATCTTGGTTACATCATTCCGGTCGACTCGGACCCGCAGCATCTGGCCAGCGATGCGATCGCAATGAGCGATTTGCAGAACATCGCCGAAAGCCTGCAGGCCAAGCACGTCTTCTTCGTGATGGATGCGTGCTACAGCGGGCTGGGATTGACGCGTGGCGGGCCGACGTCCAGCGCGTACCTGCGCGAGAACGCGCGGCGTATTGCGCGCCAGATGCTCACCGCCGGCGGCGCCGATCAACAGGTGGCCGACAGCGGGCCCAATGGGCATTCGGTGTTCACCTGGGTGCTGTTGCAGGCATTGGCCGGCAAGGGCGACCTCAATGGCGATGGCTTGATCACCGGAACCGAACTGGCCGCGTACGTGGCGCCTGCAGTCTCGGCAGTCTCGGCGCAGACGCCGGCCTTCGGCAGCCTGCCCGGTTCGCAAGGCGGCGAATTCGTGTTCCAGGTTCCCAGCGGCGAAGAATTTCTCACTGCGCAGACCGCGCAGCTGTCGGCCGATGCGATTGCGCTCAACTCACGCGTGGACGCAGCGCGCCCTGTGCCGGCCGCAGCCGGTGCGACAGCGGCTGCAGCGCCGGTGACGGTGAAGACCCTGCAAGGTGGTCAGGCCACGCTGGTGTTGCCCACCGCAGTGAAGAGCAGCGATCGCCAACGCGCACAGCTGGCCAACGAACGCGGCCTGCAGTTGTACAAGGAACAGCGCTATGCCGACGCGGCCGAGCAATTTGCCGAGGCACTGAAGCTGCGCCCGGATTTTGCGCTGGCGGCCAACAACCTGGGCTTTGTGTATTACCGTCAGGGGCGCTTTGCCGAATCGGCGCGCTGGCTGGAAAACACCTTGAAGATCGATCCCTCGCGCGCGGTGGCCTATCTCAATCTCGGCGATGCATATGCGAAGGCAGGTGATCGCGACAAGGCGCGCAAGGCCTATTCCACGTACCTGGAATTGCAGCCGCAAGGCAGTGGTGCCGAGCAGGCGCGCGCGCAGCTGCAATCGTTGTGACCGGACGTCGCGACACGACACGGCGTGCAGACGCCAGTCAGCGCGAATGTCGCCACGGCAGGTGATTCAAAGGAACCCGCACACACGCGGATCGGCACTGGTGGCCGCGCCGTTTAAAATCTCTGTGTCCCTTTTCAATCCTCGTTAGAGCAGTGCCCATGGCGTCTTCCACCTCTACCATCGTTGCCATTGCCAGTGCTGCCGGAATCGGCGGTGTGGGGATCGTGCGCCTGTCCGGGCCGCAGTCGGTGCAGATCGCAGCGCAGCTTGGAATCGCGGTGCTGCAGCCGCGGCATGCGCACTACGCGCGTTTTCGCGACGGGCAGGGCGCCGTCATCGACGATGGCATTGCGCTGTGGTTCAACGCGCCGCACAGCTTTACCGGCGAAGACGTCGTCGAGCTGCAAGGCCATGGCAGCCCGGTGCTGTTGCGGCAACTGGTTGCCCGCTGCATCGAACTGGGGGCACGCCAGGCACGCGCCGGTGAGTTCAGCGAACGTGCCTTTCTCAACGGCAAGCTCGATCTTGCGCAGGCCGAGGCGATCGCCGACCTGATCGCAGCCGGCGACCTGCGGGCGGCACGCGCAGCGCGGCGCGCACTGGACGGGGTGTTTTCGCAACGGGTCGATGCATTGGCCGAAACCCTGACCCGCCTGCGCATCCATGTCGAGGCCGCCATCGACTTTGCCGACGAGCCCCTCGATACCTTGGGCGGGAACCAGCTACGCGATGGTCTGGGCCAGGCGCGCAACGTACTCGCGCAGCTGCTGCGCGATGCCGAACGCGGACGCAAGTTGCGCGACGGCCTGCATGCGGTGTTGATCGGTCCGCCCAACGCCGGCAAGAGTTCCCTGCTCAATGCGCTGGCCGGTAGCGACCGTGCGATCGTCACCGATGTTGCCGGCACCACCCGCGACACCTTACGCGAAGCCATCCAGCTCGACGGGTTCGAGTTGACCCTGGTCGATACCGCCGGCCTGCGCGATGGCGGCGATGCGATCGAACGCGAAGGCATGCGCCGCGCACGTGCCGAGCTGGAACGCGCCGACCTGGCGCTGGTGGTGCTGGATGCACGCGACCCGCAGGCCGCCCGCGATGCCATCGGCGATGCCATCGGCGATGCCATCGGCGATGCCATCGATGCGGTGCCGCGTCAGCTGTGGATCCACAACAAGTGTGATCTGCTTGCCGATGCCGCGCAGATCGATGCCAACGCGATCGCCGTTTCGGCCGTGACCGGGCAGGGACTTGAGCAATTGCACACCCGCCTGCGCGAGCTTGCACTGGGCGATGGCGTGGACAGCGTCGATGGCGAATTCTCCGCCCGCACCCGGCATGTCCAAGCGCTGCGTCGCGCCGAACGCCACGTGGACGCTGCCGATCTGGAACTGGGTTTCGAGCAGCTGGAACTGGCTGCCGAAGAACTGCGCCTGGCACATGAAGCGCTCGGCGAGATCACCGGAAAGCTCAGTGCCGATGACCTGCTCGGCAAGATCTTCTCGAGTTTTTGCATCGGCAAGTGATGCGTGGTGTGCAGCGCGCTGGGGCGGGCGGGAACCGTTGAACCGGCCGCGGTCAAACGCATCTGCCGCCGCACATCATCGGCGTGGACGGCGATGCGGGCGCAAACGCTCGCACCTCGTCCGAGCCCAGCAGGCGCAGCGGCCGTGCGCTTGCCGTGGACTACATCACCCCAGGCAATACGGTCTTCAGCGCCTGGCCTTCGGCGTTGCACGCAGCCACCGCGGACGCAGCCGGCTGCTTGGCCTGCGCCTGTTCGATCTCGCGGCGTGCGGCGGCCAGGTCTTTTTCGAACGCAGGATTGGCGTGCAATGCGGCGACCGTGGCGGCGCCCACCACGCGGCCCTGGGTGACATCGCTCTGCCAGTGCACGTTGCAGACTAGGCGGCTGTCGCCGAAGGCGCGGCCGCGCGCGAGCAGGGCATCGCGGCGGGCAGGGGCGATTTCCGACAGGATCAGGCCCCAGGTCCAGCCGATGGCGGTGTGGCCGGAGGGGTAGGAGCCGTTCTTGCGCAGCGCCGCGTCATCGGCCGGGGTGCACATCGGTTGGGCGTTGCGCATGAAAGGACGCGGGCGTTGGTAGCGTGCCTTGGCGGCGCTGGTCGCGGTGCTGGCATCGCGCATGCTGCGTTCGAGCAGACCGATCAGATGCGGGGTGCTGGTCTGGTCGATCTGGATGCCCAGCGCGCAGCTGAAGTGCGTGGCGGCAGCCGGAAAGCTCAGGACCGCGTCCTGCGCGGCCAGCTCCCAGCGCGGTGTCCCGCGCAGGGCGAGCATGGCCTTGGCGACTGCCTCGTCGTTGGCGAGCGCAGCGCTGCCCTCCTGCGGTGGCGGTGGTACCAGCTGCACGCTGTCGGGCAGTTGTTGTTGTTCTAGATACCCATGCGCGTCGGTGGCGAGCACCGAATCTTTCGAGGCTGGCTTGTCGCGTGCACTTGCGATGCCGCTGCCGATCAACAGTGCGGCGACGGCAACGCTGACCAGCGTCCGATGAAAGTGGCGAGCACTGCGCTGGGACATAGCAACCTCAGACAACACGAATGGAAGAGCCCGCAGATTACGACGGCTCGATGACAGCTGCATGCCAAGGCAACGCAGCAACGGCGAGGGATGCGAAACGGTTGTCGTTGCACTGTCATGTTTCGGTCGCATCGACGCAAGACAACTGTCGCACGCTTGCCGCCATCTTTTGACTCGTCCCCAACGCCGCTCATGCCCAAGACCCATCAATTAAGTGCCGCCGTTCTCGCCGCGCTCGTGCTCGCACCTGCCGTTTACGCCGCCGACCTTGAGGTGTCTGCCGATACCGGTGCGACGGTGCAGCAACTCGATGCGGTGTCGGTGATCGGTCAGGGCGAAACGCGCCAGGTGCAGCGCATCACCCAGCAGGACATCCCGGTATTGCCGCCAGGTACCAGCATCCAGAAGCTGCTCAACCGCATGCCGGGCGTCAATGTGCAATCCAACGATGCATTCGGTGCCAACGAAGAGTCGCAGACGATCAGCCTGCGCGGTTTCAACGGCACGCGCCTGGGCTATACGCTCGACGGTCTGCCGCTGGGCGATAACGCGTATGGCAACTACAACGGCCTCAACATCAGCCGCGCATTGATCGCAGAAAACTTCGGCGGCGTGGAGCTGGCCTCGGGCATCGGTGCGTTGGGCACGGCGTCGACCAGCAACCTGGGCGGCACCATCCAGTATTACTCGGCCGATCCGTCCAGCGTATTCGGCGGCCAGGTCTCGCAGACGGTGGGCTCCGACGCCAACCGCCGCACCTTCCTGCGCGTGGATACCGGCGACTACAACGGGTTTTCGGCGTATGTGTCCGGCATCAATGCCGAAGCGGACATGTGGGCGCGCCCGGAATCGCCGACCACCACGCGGCAGTTCAATGCCAAGGGCGTGTACCAGTTCGATGGCGGCAAGCTGACCGCATTCGCCGATACCTCGCGGACCTCGCAGGCCGACTATGCGTATCTGTCCAAGAGCGGCATGGCGCGTGGCCTGGGCTGGGACTGGAATCTGTACGCGCCGGACTGGAACCGCGCCTTGGCCGCAGCGTATTGCGCACCGGCCACGCGCAACGCCGCGCGTTGCGGCTTCAGTGGCGGCGTGGACAACATCGACGATGCGTATTACCAGAGCCGCGCCTTGCGCGACGACGACCTGTTCTATGTCGCCGGCGACTTCCAGCCCAACGATGCGATCAGCCTGCACACGCAGGTCTATCACCACGAAAACAAGGGCCAGGGCCACTGGTGGTCGCCGGGCCAGGCCTCCAACCCCGGCACGCCGCAGGCATTGCCGATCTCCATCCGCAGCACCAATTACTGGATCAACCGCACCGGCGGCATCGCCTCGCTCGGGTGGGAGTTGGGCCCGCATCACCTGGAAGCGGGCCTGTGGTATGAGCGCAATCACCATGATGTGGAGCGCAACTTCTACTGGATCACCGGGCCGGTCAGCGACGATAAGTTCCTGCAGAATCCCAACCGTCGCCTGTTCTCGCAGAACTACGTCATCACCACGCGCCAGTTCTATGTGCAGGGCAATTTCAAGTTCTTCGATGAGCGTCTGAGCCTGGACCTGGGCATCAAGAGCCCGAGCACGGAAATGACCGCGCGCGAGACGCCGGGCGTGGCGGTGGAAGCGCCGGTGGCCACCGGCTCGCTCAAGGCCAGCGAATCGGTGTTGCCGCAGATCGGCTTGGGCTATCGCCTGGCCGAAGGCCAGGAAGTGTTCACCTCGTACGCGGAAAACATCGCCGCATTCCAGGGCGGCGGCGCCGGCGGCCCGTTGCTGGTGACCCAGGCCTCGTTCGATGCCAGCGTCGGCGCATTGGAGCCGGAGAAATCGCGCACGCTGGAAGCGGGCTATCGCTTCGTGCGCGACCGCTTCGAAGCCTCGCTGGTCGGCTACGACGTGACCTTCGATAACCGCCTGCTTTCGCTCAACCCCTGCGCCAGCATCCAGCAGGGCACGACGCCGGCATGCACCACGCGCTTCTTCAACGTCGGCTCGGTGAGCAGCCGCGGCGGCGAACTGACGGTGATCTGGAAGCCGACCAGCTACCTGCAATGGTACAACTCGGCCTCGATCAATCGCTCCACCTACGACGACAACTACGTGCAGAACGGGGTGGTGATTCCCACCGCCGGCAAGTACACCGTCGACACGCCCAAGCGCATGTTCGCCAGCGAACTGGCCTTCAATTACGGGCCTTGGAATCTCAACCTGCGCGGGAAGTACACCGGCCAGCGCTATTACACCTATACCAACGACCAGGGCTTTGGCGGCTACACCGCCTTCGATGCGGGCGGCGGTTATGACTTCGGCCAGGTCGGTGTGCTGCAGGGTCTCAAGCTCTCGCTCAATGTCACCAACCTCACCGACAAGCGTTACGCCTCCAATCTCACCGCGTTCGCCAACACCGACCCGAACGGGCGTCAGCTGGCCTTCCATGCCAGTGCGCCGCGGCAAGTGTTCTTGACGCTGGATGCCAAGTTCTGAGGACGCGAATCGGGAATCGGGAGTGGGGAATCGTAAGAGCCGGTCTTGCGGTTGCTTACCGATTTCGGTTTCGATCGACGCAGACGGTTTTAGGCTGGCTCACAAGACGTCGCAAGCGATTTTCCGGCGGGTGCGGACGATGCAGCGGAAGCGGGATGTACAGTCGTACCTCCCGCGCCGCCCATCGAGTGGACTCGCCTGGCGGCCATACGTCGATTCGGTACCTGTTTTTCGTTGGAGAGATGCATGACGCAGTTCGGTCGTATCTGGTTGGTGGGAGCGATGATGGTTGGCACGAGCGGCCCTGCAGTTGCCGAAGCGCCGCTGGCCAAGACGGTGCAGATCTTTGCGCACCGCGGCGCCAGTGCGCTGCGTCCGGAACACACCCTGGCCTCTTATGCCAAAGCCATTGTCGATGGCGCCGATTTTGTCGAGCCGGATCTGGTGTCGACGAAGGATGGCGTGCTGATCGCGCGGCACGAGAACGAGATCGGCGGCACCACCGATGTGGCGAGCCATCCGGAGTTCGCGGCGCGCAAGACGCGCAAAACCATCGATGGCCAGGCGATGGAAGGCTGGTTTACCGAAGATTTCAGCCTGGCCGAGTTGAAGACGCTACGTGCGCGCGAGCGACTGCCGCAGCTGCGCGGCACGCGCTGGGACGGGCAATTCCAGGTCGTGACCTTCGATGAAATCATCGATTTCGTCGCTGCAGAATCGGCAGCGACCGGGCGCGCCATCGGGCTCATTCCGGAGATCAAGCACCCGAGCTATTTCAAGGCGCTTGGCCTGCCGATGGAAGACAATGTGCTGGCCACCTTGCAGGCGCATGCCTATACCCGGACTGCGCCGGTGATCATCCAGTCGTTCGAGACCGGCAACCTGCGCTATCTGCGCAGCAAGATCGGCCGCACCAGCAACATCAGCCTGCTGCAGTTGCTCGGTGGCGCGCAGGTGGCGCTGCCCGATGCCGGCGCGGACGGTGCGCCGAAGACCTACGGGCAGATGATCACGCCCGACGGCCTCAAGCAGGTCGCACGCTATGCCGACGCAATCGGCCCCGACATCCGTAGCATCATCCCGCTGGATGCGCAGCAACGCCTGGGGACGCCCACCCGCCTGGTGCACGATGCGCATGCGGCCGGTTTGCAGGTGCAGCCCTACACCTTCCGACCGGAGAACTACTTTCTGGCCGCCAACAACCGCAGCAGTGGCGCGGTGACCGAGCGCAACGACGCCGGTGCATTGGTCGAGTTGCAGGCGTATCTGGATGCCGGGATCGATGCGTTCTTCGCCGACGATCCGGGCCTGGCGCGGCGCGCGTTGAGCGGGCATTCCTTGCGCTAGCCAGCAGCCGTAGGAGCGTGCCAGCGCGCGACGAGCTCTGCCGGTAAAGCCCATCGCGCGCGGGCACGCTCCTACGCAGAGCAGAGCAACGCCATCGATCGCGCGGGCAAAGTTGAGACGTGATCTGAACGCCGGTATCGATGCGTTTTCGCCGATGACCTTAGCATGGCGTGGCGCGCATTGAGCGGGCACCGTCGCGTCAGGTAGCGCCTGTAGGAGCGCACCCGGGCACGACGAAGCGTTACCGGGGAAGCTCCATCGCGCCCGGGCGCGCTCCTACGCATGGCATGGCAACGCGATCGACCCACTCGTAGTTGCCTGATACGTCTCAGGTTCCCGGCGGGCGTTCGCGCGGCGGGAAATGCAGCACCACGTTGTCTGAGCCATCGTCCTGGCGCTGCCACAGCACGGGCACCTGACGCGGCGGTGGCGGTTCCAGCATCGCGTGCTCGGGGTTGCTCACTTCCCAGGCAGCGTCTTCGTCCTCGTCTTCCCAGCTGTAGCGCGGCCTGGCCTGTTGCGGGTCGCGCAGGCGCAGCAGCAGGGCGGCGATCAACCCGGCCACCGCACCGCCCAGATGCGATTGCCAGGACACGCCGGCTTCGTGCGGCAGGATGGTCATCAGCATGCCGCCGTAGAACAGGAAGGCGATCATGCTGGTGGCGATCGCGGGGCGGTCGCGGCGTAGCAAGCCCAGCACGAACACCAGGAACATCAGCCCGTGGGTCACGCCGCTGGCACCCAGGTGCCGGCTGCCGGGTTCGCCCAGCAGCCACGCGCCCAGGCCCGAGCCCAGCCACAACAGCGGCAGCGCCATCACGGTGGCACGCGGATACACGCTGCCGGCCAGCGTGCCCAGGATCAGCAGCGCGGCGGCATTGGCGCCCAGGTGCGCCAGCGAGCCGTGCAGCAGCGGTGCGGTAAGGATGCCGAGCAGGCCGTCGGCCTGTAGCGGCGCCACCGCCCAGGCGCGCCAGTCGAACATGCCCTGGGCGGTGAATACCGCCACCAGCAACAACACGGCGGCCAGGCTGATGTTGAAGGCACGCAAGATCCGGGAACGATCCAGGCGAGCTTGGGTGGTGGTTTCTGCGGCGGCAACAGGATGCGGTGTCATACCTTCACGGATGGCGTCGCACGGGGGTTTTACAAGCCTGCCCGGCGCGGGATAAGCAGGCCCGGCGACGGGATAATCCAATCCCGGCGCCGATCGTTGGCGCATCCGCCTGCGCCACATCACGGATGATCTGTTGCTTGGCTGCAGGGTCCTTGCCCGCCCACCATCGCCGGACACGCTACAAGTACGTCCTTGTGAGCTCTGGCGCGGCATCCATGCCGCGCAAGGTCCCGCGACGGTGAGCGGGCAAGGACCAGTGGAGATGGTCGGTGCGCCTGTTTTCAACAAAGCCACCTACAACTCTTTGGTGCGGTGTCCTCGCCGCTTGCGAGACCGTTGGCGGCATGGATGCCGGCATCGAGTCCCCAGGGACGGGTTCACGGTGTGTCCCGCGAGCGGTGAGGGTACCGCGCCCTCGACTCACCTAGCTTTTGATTGTTGATCGTCGCTTGGCTGCAGGGCCCTTGCCCGCCCACCATCGCGGGACACGCTGCACGTACGTCCTTGTAGGCGCTTACGCAGCGTCCATGCCACATAAGGTCCCGCGCCGGTGAGCGGGCAAGGACCTGTCGAGATGGTCGACGCGCATGGTTGCCAGCAGTGCAGGCTGCGCCACCAATCCCGAATCCCGACTGCCCAATCCCGGCCCCTCAGTGCCCGGCAGGCTTGGGTGGGCGCAGCAGGCTCAGCACGATGGTGCCCACCAGGATCGCCACCACCACGCCCAGCGACACCAGCACCGGGATCTTGTACAGATCGATGATCATCATCTTGATGCCGATGAACACCAGGATCACCGCCAGGCCGTAGGGCAGCAGGTGGAAGCGGTCGGCCATGCCGGCCAGCAGGAAGAACATCGCGCGCAGGCCCAGCACCGCGAACACGTTGGAGGTGAGCACGATGAACGGGTCGGTGGTGATCGCGAAGATCGCCGGGATGCTGTCCACCGCGAAGATCACGTCGATCACCGCGATCAGGATCAGCACCACGAACAGCGGCGTAAACCAGCGCTTGCCGTCCTTGATCACGCTGAGCAGGTTGCCGTGGTACTGCGGGCTCAGGCGCAGGTGCCGGCGCATCCAGCGCAGCACCGGGTTGGCTTCCAGATCCGGCTCCTTGCCGGCGGAGAACCACATCTTGATGCCGGTCAGCAGCAGGAACGCGCCGAACACGTAGAGCAGCCAATGGAACTTGGCCAGCAGCATCGAGCCGGCAAAGATCATGATCGCGCGCAGCACGATCGCGCCCAGCACACCGATGATCAGCACGCGCTGGCGCTGTTCTTCGGGCACGCCGAAGTAGGTCATCACCATCAGGAACACGAAGATGTTGTCGACCGCCAGGGATTTTTCCACCAGGTAGCCGGTGAGGAACTGCAGCCCGATCTGGTCGGCCTGCGCGTCCCCGACGCTGCCTTGCAGGTACCACCACAGCCCGGCATCGAAGGCCAGCGCCAGCAGCACCCAACCGATGCTCCACCAGGTGGCTTCCTTGAAGGTCACCTTGTGGGCGCCCCCGTGGCGCATCAGCACCAGATCGATCAGCAGCGCGGCGACCACCACCACCGCGAAGCCACCCCATAACCAGACGTTGCCAATGGTTTGCATAAGAATCCCGAAAAAGTGAAAGCGGCCTGGACAGCCGGTTGGGCTGAGGCCTTGTGACACGGAAATCGTGGATTCCGGGTGACGGACCTTCGCCTGCGCGGCGAAGGTCTCGCTCGCAACCGGCTGGGCCGGTTGCCGTTGCACCGGAGCGCCTGATGCCAGGGCTCGTCATGACGGCGACAACGCTGGGAGCTACTCCCCTTCTGCGCCCGATTCTGCGTGCCCGGCGCAGGCACGTCAATCCAGCCGGATACAATGGGCCGATGAATATTCCAGTCCCCCTCGTCCGTCTCAAGAATGCCTGGCGCTCCAGCCACCCGTGGATCTTCCAGAAGTTGGTGGAAAAGCCTGCCGCCAAGCCCAAGCCCGGCACCATCGTCGATGTGGTCGGCGTGGACGGGGAGTGGGTCGGGCGCGGCTTCTACAACGGCCATTCGCGCATTGCCGTGCGCATCCTGGAAACCGACCGGTCGGTACCGGTGGATGCGGGCTGGTTCTCGCGCAAGATCGCCGCGGCAGTGAGCCTGCGCCGCGACTGGCTCAAGCTCGATGGCGTGTCCGATGCCTGGCGCGTGGTGCACAGCGAAGGCGACGGCCTGTCCGGCCTGGTGGTGGACCGCTACGGCGACCTGGTGGTGGTGGAGTTCTTCGCCGCCGGCATGTTCCGCCACCGCGAATGGATCTACGAGGCGCTGCGCGAACAGTTCCCCGGCTGCCGCTTCCACAGCTTTGCCGACGAGCACGTGCAGAAGCAGGAAAGCTTCGACTTCCACAGCAACACCACCACGGAAGCTGCGGTGATCACCGAGCACGGCATCAAGTTCCGCGCCGACCCGGCCGGTGCGCACAAGACCGGCTTCTTCGCCGACCAGCGCGACAACCGGCAGTGGCTGAGCGAGCAGGTGGACGGCAAGACCGTGCTGGACCTGTGCTGCAACACCGGCGGCTTTGCGGTGTATGCGGCCGCCCGTGGGGCAGCCGAGGTGCTGGGCGTGGACATCGACGAAGACGTCATCGCCATCGCCAAGGGCAACGCCAAGCTCAATAACGTGCGGCCCAAGTTCGTGCAGGCCGACATCTTTCCGTGGCTGCGCGACGCGGCCAATCGCGGCGAACAGTTCGATGTGGTGATCCTGGACCCGGCCAAGATGACCCGCGACCGCGACCAGGTGATCCCCGCGCTGAAGAAGTACCTGGACATGAATAAATTGGCGCTGGGCGTGGTCAAGCCCGGCGGCCTGTTCGCCACCTTCTCGTGCACCGGCCTGGTGGCCGAGCAGGAGTTTCTGGACATGCTGCGGCGCGCCTCGTATTTCTCCGGCCGCACCATCCAGATCCTGAAAGTGGCCGGCGCCGGTTCCGATCATCCGTTCATGGCGCATGTGCAGGAATCGCGCTATTTGAAGGCGGTGTTCTGCCGGGTGATGTAGCAGCGCGTTGCGGCGGAAGACGGTCTGCCGCGTTGCAGGCAGCGTCTTCCGCGCCGCGATGCCATCGCATCGCCGGCCAGCAGTAGGTCGAAGCAGACATGCAACCAGGAGCCGGCGATGACCTCCAGCGACGAAGACGAACGCAAGGCCCTGCGCCGGTTGCTGCGTGAGATTGAGCGGCCTAATGCCAGCCTGCTGGCCAGCAACTGGCCGGTGTTCGGCGTGTGGCTGCTGTTTTCCGGGGCCTTCATGTACCTGTTCCAGACCGGCGACGGTTCGCCGCTGCACCCGTTGCTGCTGGCGCTGGGCTCGACCTGTCTGGGCGTGTTCGGTGCGTGGATCGTGTTCCGTTCGGTGTGGGCGCGGCAGTGGCCGCATGTGCGCGAGCACATCGATGTGGACAGCGTGCGCGCGCGGCTGGCGGAACTGGAGGACTGACGCGGCAGCGCGCGTAGCGATCCACGCGCGCTGGGCTGGCGGACGTATCCCACCGCTGCGCAACTACCGTCGGCGGGTGGCGCCGTCATTGCCGGTATTGCGGGGCCTTGCTTGACACGGTGGCGCGTGGTCGCGCCGTCGGCATCGCCACCTCATCGGCGTTGCAACTTGCACATCGCACGCTATGCCGCGCGGATTGACCGCAGCGCTGCAGCGTCCCATGTGTGCCGCAGTGCGCATGCAGCAAGCCGCTATGATCGGCTCACCCCCACTGCCTGAGAGATCGCATGCACCTGCGTCCGCTGTGCCTGTCTGTCGCGTTGTTGCTGGCCGCCGCGCCGCCTGCACATGCACTGGAATTTTCCAAGGCCGAACTGGCGCGCGCGACTGCCCTGCAGAAACGCCTGGTCACGCTGGATTCGCATCTGGACACGCCGGCCAATCTGGAGCGCGCCGACTTCGATGTGCTGCAGGCGCATGCCGGCAACCGCCTGTCGCAGGTGGATTACCCGCGCATGGTCGAAGGCGCGCTCGATGGCGGTTTTTGGGCGGTCTACACCGGCCAGGGCAATCGCAGTGCAGCCGCGCACCTGGACGACCGCGATGCCGGCCTGCAGCGTCTGCTGAAGATCCACACATTGGTGGCCGCGCAACCGCAGCGTTTTGCGTTGGCCACCACGCCGGCCGATGCCGCGCGCATCAAGGCCGACGGCAAGCGCGTGGTGTACATCAGCATGGAAAACGCCAGCCCGCTGGTGGCCGATCCCAGCTTGCTGCGCTTCTATTACGCGCAGGGGCTGCGCTTGATGAGCACCGTGCACTTTCTCAACAACGAGTTCGCCGATTCGGCCACCGACCCCAAGGGTGCCGAATGGAACGGCCTGAGCCCGGCCGGCAAACAGCTGGTGCAACAGGCACAGGCGCTGGGCATCGTGATCGATCAATCGCATGCCTCCGATGCGGTGTTCGACCAGTTGATTGCGCTGTCGCCGGTGCCGATCGTGCTCTCGCACAGCGGCGCGCGTGCGGTCTACAACCACCCGCGCAACATCGACGATGCACGCCTGAAGGTGCTGGCCGCGCATGGCGGGGTGATCCAGGTCAATTCCTACGGCGGCTATCTGGTGGACAGCGGCGCCAGCCCCGAGCGCAAGGCGGCCGAGAAGGCGCTTACCGACCAGTACGGCGGCTGGGAGCACGTCAAGATCGCCGACGGCACCAAACTCAGCGCCGCGCTGAAGGACCTGGATGCACGCTACCCGATCAAGCGCGCCACCGAAGAAGACTTCTTCGCGCATCTTGAGCACATCTTGGCCGTGGTCGGGCCCGAGCACGTGGGCATCGGCATGGATTGGGACGGCGGTGGCGGCGTGGTGGGCCTGGAAGACGTCTCCGACCTGCCGCGTATCACCGCATGGCTGCTGCGCAAGGGCTACAGCGAACAGCAGATCGCCGGCATCTGGGGCGGCAACCTGTTGCGGGTGATGGGCCAGGCGCAGGCGTATGCGGCGGGGAATCGGGAATCGGGAAGGGGGAATCGGTGAAGCAGGCTGCCGGGATTCGGTGGTGGTGATTCGGGATTCGGGAGTCGCACGGCTGGCGGTGCGCGCGGATGTGGTGCCGGCTGCTGCATCGGACCCGCCGGGATGGGGAAGTCCGCGCGTTGCCGGTGCGGCGTCTCGAACGATTCGCCAGCCGTGCACCTAGCGCCGATCCTCAGGCGCGTTCCGGTTCGGCCGATGCCGCGCGTGCCTGGTCCGAAATCGAGCGCGACTCCACCACGTCGCGCGCAGGCGTCGGGTGAGTGCGGGTGGTACATGCCACAGTGTGCACCGGCCGCCTGACGCAGTCCTTAGGCATTTGCACAAAAAGTGGGCCGTGCAGGCGTCTAAACCGGCAGCACCCTGACGAAGATTCCGTAAAAACGCTCAATCTAGAATGCGTCGACCGCCTACCCGGTGTCGGCGCTGCCGCACTGTGCACCGGCTGGCCGACCGACTGCTGGAGCGTGCGATGACCCAAGCTACCCGGCCCCTGCCGCCCCCCGATGGCATGGGCCCGACCTACCGCAAGATCCTGTGGCGGCTGATCCCGTTCCTGTTCGTCTGCTACCTGTTCAATTACCTGGACCGGGTCAATGTCGGCTTCGCCAAGCTGCAGATGCTGGGCGATCTGGGCATGAGCGAGACCGTGTACGGGCTGGGCGCGGGGATCTTCTTCATCGGTTACCTGGCCTGTGGAGTACCGAGCAACCTGATCCTGCAGCGCATCGGTGCCCGGCGCTGGGTGGCGATCATGATGGTCAGCTGGGGCCTGCTCTCCACCTGCCTGCTGTTCGTGCGCACCCCGGCCGGGTTCTACACCCTGCGCCTGCTCACCGGTGCGGCCGAGGCGGGCTTCTTCCCCGGCATCGTGCTGTACCTGACGCGCTGGTTCCCGCGTGCCCGGCATGGTCGGGTCATGACCGTCTTCATGTCGGCGATCCCGATCTCCGGGGTGCTGGGCGGGCCGTTGTCCGGTTGGATCCTGGGTCACTTCTCGGCCGGGCAGGGCGGGTTGGCCGGCTGGCAGTGGATGTTCCTGCTGCAGGGCCTGCCGACCGTGCTGCTGGGCATCGGGGTGTGGTTCCTGCTCAGCGACGGCGTGCAACAGGCCAGCTGGCTCACCCCGCAGGAAAAACAGGACCTGGCAGGCGTGCTGGCCGAGGACGAAGCAGGCAAGCCGGCCGGCGCGTCCACCTCGCTGGGCGCGGTACTGCGCAATCGGGCGGTGTGGCTGCTGGGCACGGTGTACTTCTGCATCCAGAGCGGGGTGTATGCGATCAACTTCTGGCTGCCGTCGATCATCCAGGGCAGCGGCGTCACCGACCCGATCCGCATCGGTCTGATGAGCGCCATCCCGTACCTGGCTGCTGCGGTGTTCATGGTGTTGATGGGCCGCTCGGCCGACCGCCGCGGCGAGCGGCGCTGGCATCTGGTGGTTCCGCTGCTGATGGGCGCGGCCGGCCTGTGCATCGCCGCCAGCGTCACCGACAACCTGGGTTTGGCCTTGTTCGGCATGACCCTGGCCACGATGGGGGCGGTCAGCGGCTTGCCGCTGTTCTGGCCGCTGACCAACGGCTTTCTCACCGCCGCGGCGGCGGCCGGCGGGCTGGCGCTGATCAATTCCACCGGCCAGGTGGCCGGTTTCCTCAGCCCGTATCTGGTGGGCTGGATCAAGGACGCCACCCACAGCACCGAGGTGGCGCTGTACGTGCTGGCCGGCGCCATGCTGCTGGGTGCCGCGCTGGTGCTGCGGGTGCCGGCGCGCGCGGTGAACCGGTGATGCGTCCGTCCCAGCGAGTGTGCCCATGAAGATCGTCATTGCCCCCGATTCGTACAAGGAAAGCCTGTCTGCGCTGGAAGTGGCCACGCAGATCGAGGCGGGCTTTCGCGAGGTCTTCCCCGACTGGCAGTACCACAAGGTGCCGGTTGCCGACGGCGGCGAAGGCACCGTCGACGCGCTGGTGGCCGCCACCGGCGGGCGGGTGGTCGCCTGCACCGTCAGCGGCCCGCTCGGCACCCCGGTGCAGGCGTTCTTCGGCCTGACCGGCGACGGCCGCACCGCGGTGATCGAAATGGCCGCCGCCAGCGGCCTGGCGCTGTTGCCGCCGGCCGAGCGCGCGCCGCTGCGCACCAGCACCGCGGGCGTGGGCGAGCTGATCCTCGCCGCCTTGGACGCTGGCGCACGGCGTTTCATCATCGGCATCGGCGGCAGCGCCACCAACGACGGCGGCGCCGGCCTGGCGCAGGCCTTGGGCGTGCGGCTGCTGGATCGCCAGGGCGAGGCGATCGGTCCGGGCGGCGGCGCGCTGGCCACGCTGGCGCGCATCGACACCGAAGGCATGGATGTGCGGCTGCAGGATTGCCAGTTCGAAGTGGCCTGCGACGTGGACAACCCGCTGATCGGGCCGACCGGTGCCTCGGCGGTGTTCGGCCCGCAGAAGGGTGCCACCCCCAGCATGGTGCGCCAGCTCGATCGCAACCTGCAGCACTACGCCGACCTGCTGCAGCGCGACCTGGGCGTACGGTTGCACGCGCTGCCCGGCGGCGGCGCGGCCGGCGGGCTGGGCGCGGCCTTGGTGGCGTATCTGGGCGCGCAGCTGCGGCCCGGAGTGGAGATCGTCGCCCAGGCGCTCGGGTTGGACGCGCTGGTCGCCCAGGCCGATCTGGTCATCACCGGCGAAGGCCGCCTGGACAGTCAGAGCCTGCATGGCAAGACCCCGGTCGGCGTGGCGCGGGTGGCGCAACGGCATGCCAAACCGGTGATCGCCATTGCCGGTTGCCTGGGCAACGGTGCTGCGCTGCTGCATGGCCACGGCATCGAGGCCATGTTCGCGGTGGTGCATCGTGCCTGCACGGTGGAACAGGCATTGGCCGAGGCCGCCAGCAATGTGCGCATCGCCGCGCGCAACGTGGCGGCAACGCTGCAGCTGGGCGGGGCATTGGCACAGCTCGGATCGGGGAGCGGGCGGGGCTGACGGCAGCGCCCGGATGGCTCGGACGGGCGGGGCGCGTGCGCTCGCGTTCGAGTCCGCCCTCCTGGACGGCGGGCGCGCCCACTGCATGTACAACCCAACCGCGCGAAGGCTGCCGGCAGTCTTCGCACCGACCCCGGGCATCGGCCGCTGTGCCTCCACCGTCACACGCGTACGGAACACGTGCGACGCGAACATGCCACCGTAACCGCCCCCGATCGCGGCAACAGACCCCACGCCCATGCTCACGCTCGACCGCACCCTGGCGCAGTCCATCGTCGACCGCGCGATGACCATCATCGACGGCAACGTCAATGTGATGGACCACGCCGGCGTCATCATCGCCAGCGGCGAACCGGCGCGCATCGGCCAGCTGCACGAAGGCGCGCTGCTGGTGCTGTCCCGGCAGGGCCGGGTGGAGATCGATGCGGCGCTGGCGCAGCAGCTGGATGCGGTGCGCCCCGGCGTCAACCTGCCGCTGATCGCCGATGGCCGCATCGTCGGCTGCGTCGGGCTGACCGGCGACCCGCAGCGGATCGGGCAACAGGCCGAGCTGGTGCGCATGGCCGCCGAAGCGATGCTGGAACAGGCCGGGCTGCTGCGCCTGCTGGCGCGCGACGCGCGCCTGCGCGAAGAAGTCACGCTGGGCCTGATCCGTCCCGACGGTCCGACCCCGGCGCTGGCCGGCTGGGCCGAGCGGCTCGGCATCGCGCTGGACCTGCCGCGTGTGGCGGCGGTGATCGAAGTGGAAAGCGATAGCCTGGACCTGGACGCGACGCTGGTGGAACTGCAGCGCCTGCACACTCTGCTGTCCACGCCCGAGCGCGGCAACCTGATCGCCGCTACCGCTCTCAACGAGCTAGTGGTGCTCAAGCCGGCACTGGACCGGCGTGGCCACTGGGACGTGGAGGAGCAGCGCCGTCGCGCGCACAGCCTGCTCGAGCGCATGCGCGCCAGCAGCCGGCTGCGCATCCGGCTGGCCCTGGGCCAGTATTTTCCGCAGTCCAACGGCCTGGCGTTGTCGCACCAGATCGCGCGCACCACCATGCGCATCGGCAAGGCGCGCACCCCGCAGGCGGACGCGTTCTTCTACGACGATTACCGCCTGCCGGTGCTGGTGGACGACCTGCGCCAGGCCTGGCAGGCCGAGGAACTGCGCAAGCCGCTGCAGGCACTGCTGGCGCAGGACCGTCGCTGTCAGTTGCTGAAGACCTTGTCGGTCTGGTTCGGCGCCGGCATGCGCATGGCCCCCACCGCCAAGGCGCTGGGCATTCATCGCAACACCCTGGATTACCGCATGCAGCGCATCCAGGAACTGTGCGCGGTGGACCTGGGCAATACCGACGACTGCATGCGCCTGTACCTGACGCTGCAGATGCGCGACGACAGCGCCGCGACCGTGGCCAATACCGACGCGCACGCCCCCGACTGAGCGAGCCACAACCGCCCCTCATGCTGCGCTGTGCGGTGGCGCACGCAATGCCGCCTTGGCTGGTATGCGCAGTCCGCTAGACTGCGCGGATTGCCCGGCTGCGAGCGCTCCGTTGAACCAGTGCGATACCGTCGTGTCATCTGCGTCCAGCGAGGCCCAGCGCCTGGCACGTCTGGCGTTGTTGCAGGTGGTCGACACCGCCGCCGAGCCGTTCTTCGACGCCTTGGCCGCTGCCGCGCAGGCGATCGCCGGTACCCCCATCGCGCTGGTCTCGCTGGTGGACGAACATCGGCAGTGGTGGAAGGCCAACATCGGCCTGCCGGGGGTTTCGGAAACCCCACGCGAGCTGGCGTTCTGCGCCTACACCATCCAGGGCGATGCGGTGATGGAAGTGCGCGACGCGCCGGCCGACCCACGCTTCCACGACAACGCCCTGGTCACCGATGCGCCCGGTATCCGCTATTACGCCGGCGCCCCCATCGTGCTGCCGGATGGCCTACGCATGGGCACGGTATGCGTGATCGACCAGCGCCCGCGCGCGCTGGAGCCGGCGCAGTTGCAGGCCTTGCAGCAACTGGCCAGGGTGGCGGCCGAAGGCCTGGAGCAACGCCGCGTGATGCTCGAGCGCGAGACCGCCAACGCCCAGCTGCAGCAGCGGCTACGCGAGAGCGAGGCGTTCCTGGAGCGCACCGGGCGGGTGGCCGGGGTCGGCGGCTGGGAGGTGGATGTGGCCAGCGGCACGCTGATCTGGTCGGACCAGACCTGCCGCCTGCACGATGTTCCGCCCGGTTACCGGCCCAGCCTGACCGAGGCGATCGGCTTCTATCCGCTGGAAGCGCGCGCGGTCATCACCGAAGCGGTCGACGCCTGCGTGCGGGACGGCACGTCCTGGGATCTGGAGCTGCCGCTGACCAGCGCCACCGGGCGGAGGCTCTGGGTGCACAGCACCGGCTCGGTGGAACATGTGGATGGGCGCAAGCGCCTGATCGGTGCGGTCCAGGACGTGACCGACCGGCACCGGGCGGTGGACGCGCTGGCCGCCAGCGAGCGCAAGTTCCGCAAGATGTTCCAGTACAGCCTGGGCCTGATCTGCACCCACGACATGCATGGCCGGCTGGTCAGCATCAATCCGGCCGCCGCACGCTCGCTCGGCCGCAGCGTCGAGCAGATGGAAGGCCGCTCGCTGGTGGAATTCGTGCGCCCCGAGCGCCACGCCGCCTTGCGCGGGTACCTCTCGCGGATGGTGCTCGATGGCCAGGATTCGGGAGTGATCGAACTGGTGGCCGGCGACGGCAGCCTGCGTCACTGGCAATACCACAACGTGCTGGACGTGGAATCGGACGCCACGGTGGTGCTGGCGCATGCCCAGGACATCACCAACCAGTACCGGCAGGAAAAGCAGCTGCTGGAATGGTCGTTCACCGACCCGCTCACCAACTGCTACAACCGCCGCTTCCTGGACGAGCTGGACAAGCGCGATCCCAGCGTGCGCTGGGGCTGCATCGTGGTGGATCTGGACAAGTTCAAACTGGTCAACGACACCCATGGCCACCAACGTGGCGACGAGGTGTTGGTGCAGATGGCGTGGTTCCTCAACCAGCCGCTGCGCACCCAGGACCGCCTGGTCCGCCTGGGCGGCGACGAATTCCTGGTATTGCTGCACCAGGCCACCCAGGCACAGCTGGATGCGTTGAAGCGCGACTACGTGGGGGCCATCGACGACGCGCCGATCCGCTTCACCCTGGGCACGGCCCTGCGCCAGGACGGCGAGGCGCTGGCGGCGGTGGTCGATCGCGCCGACCACTCGCTGTACTCGCTGCGTCGCGCCCGCCGCGGCACGGGCACCAGCGACCAGCGCTGAGCCTGCGCGCCACCTAAAGCTGCACCGAACCCATGTGACCGGCTGCGGGGGCACGTGCCGATGAATACGCGATCGCCTATCATGTAAACGTTTACAACTACATGGATTGGAATGGATACCTTCGATCGCACCCAGCTCAGCCCCAAGTGGCAGTTCCGCTTCGCCTTCTTCGACCGTCACGGCGGCCCCAGGGACCCTGCCTACAAGGAGGCGCTCAAGACCCTGCCGTTCGGGGAGAAGCTCAAGGTGGGCATGAACTTCTACGCGTTGTTCTTCGGCTTCATCTATTTCTTCATCCTGGGCCTGTGGCGCAAGGCGCTGGGCCTGATCGGCGTCGGCCTGGTGGTCGGCATCGTGGCCTCGTTCCTGCCCGCATCGATCGGTAACGCGCTGAGCATTCCACTGGCCCTGCTGGCCGGCATGAGCGCCAACTACGCCTACTACCTGGACAAGGTGAAGGGCAGCACCAGCTTCAACCCGTTCGAAGGCATGCGCTGGTAAGTGGCGCATCCGGGCGCCGGACCCTCCCACCGACGTCCTCCTCCAAGCCCGGTCGCATGACCGGGCTTTTTTGTGGGCGCGGTGTCGGTACCCGCAGCGTCAGCGACCCGACTTCAATGTCTTAGCATCATTGCCAGCCAGATGGCAGACGATCGCAGTAGAAGCGCTTCATTCCTCGCCGCCCTCGCATCCCGCTGGCGGTGACGTCGTCGCCGCAACGCCAGGATTCGAAAACAGGCCTCGCTGCAATTGCATGCGTCCTGAGGCAGGTCTCTCGTGCATGCGCTGCGAGCGTGTTGCCGATGCACCTCCCTTCTCTTGCAGGTCCGGCAGCGCGACTGCTGCCCAGCGGCGCTGGGCCTGGAGACCGGCACCGGACCGACTGCCATCTAGGCGGCACCTGGGACACAGCCCGGACGCATTGCTTAGCGCAGCAGATAAGCAGTTGGAATGAAATTTTAACCCATTGATCAAAAAGACCTATCTCTCTTGAAGATCCGCTTGAGTCCGCCCGGATTGTTGCGTCGCGGCGTGGTGCAGATGCTGCCGCGTGCTTAATCTGTTCCAACAGGTGACCTGCCAGATCCAAATTTAGATCGATCCAAACGCGCCAACCATCCGCAGTGCTTGAAAGACGTGGTGTGCCCGTTGCACCGCCACCTTCGACGAGACGCTTGAATGACCGACTCCCGCCATTGTCGCCACACCCGCCTGCAGCAGGCGCTGCTGCTCGCATCGCTGTCGCCCGTGGCTGGGCTGGGCCCGGCCCGGCGCGCGCTCGCGGCAGAAGCCGTGCTCGATTCTTGAGGCGTGCAATTGGCTGGGCGCGGGTCGGATGCGGACGGGTCGTGCGCCCGGCATCGTCCAGGCACGCAAGCTGCCTGCCGATTCCGGACACGGCCAAACCGCACGACCATGTCGGCGCGCGGTGTCATCGTCTTGCGCACACGCGCGTGGTGCGTCGGTTGCTGCGTCGCGCGGCGGCGGGCACGCGCCTTCCACCTGCGGCTTTGTCCGCCCTCTCCCCCAAGGTGTCCTGCATGCTGTCAGTCGTCTCGCCCAATCGTTTTACCGCACGTGCTGCGCGCACACCGTTCTGGCGCCGCGCCGCCGTGGGTCTGTGCCTGCTTGGCGTGGCCATGTCCGGGCCGCTGGCCGCGCAGGACCCGGCGCAGGTCAACACCTTCATCGGCAGCAAGGACGACGGCAATACGTATCCGGGCGCCTCGGCGCCATTCGGCCTGATCCAGGTCAGCCCGATCGGCGCGCACTACGCTGGCTGGCGCTACGACGACCCCAGCATTCGGGGGTTCGGCCATTCGTTCCTGTCCGGCGCCGGCTGCTGGGAGCAGGGCGGCCAGGTGTCGGTGCTGCCGGTCACCGGCAGCATCGGCCCCGGCGGCGACTTCGACACCACCGATGCCAAGGCCTTCGACCAGAAACGCTACGCCGCGCGTTACACGCATGATGGCGAAGTCGGCCAGGCCGGCTACTACAAGGTGCGGCTCACCGATTACGGCGGCATCGATGCCGAAGCCAGCGCGCTCACCCGCGCCGCGACCGAGCGCTATACCTTCGCACCGGGCGCCGACACCGGCCATGTGCTGGTCAATGTGGCGCAGGCCAACGACCGCCATGTGGTGATCGGCAGCCAGGTGCAGATCGTCGGCGACCGCGTGGTCGAGGGCAAACTGACCACGCAGAGTTTCTGCGGCGGTCACGAATACACCACGTGGTTTCGGCTGGAATTCGATCGCCCGTTCACCGCGCATGGCGTCTGGGGCGAAGAGGGGGGCGTGCCCGGCGCGCGTCACAGCATGGGCGGCGAACTCAAGCCCAACGGCGCCTGGCTCAGCTTCCCACTGGGCAAGGACAAGAACGCGCGTGCGGTGACCGTGGTCAGCGCCATCTCGCACGTGGATGCGCAAGGCGCCCGCAGCAACCTGCGTGCCGATGGCATGCAGGGCGACAAACTGCTGAGTCTTGAACAGATGCGCCAGCGCGCGCAGCAGGCCTGGCGCAATGCGTTGGCCAGCATGCAGGTGGAAGGCGCCAGCAACGACGACCGTTCCGTGGCCTATACCGCGCTGTATCACGCCTTGCTGCAGCCGCTGACCGGCAGCGATGCCGATGGCCGCTATCGCGGCTACGACGACGCGATCCATCGCGCCGATGGCTGGACCTACTACGAGTATTTTTCGCTGTGGGATACCTATCGCTCGCAAAACCAGCTGCTCGCCCTGCTGCAGCCAGCGCGCGCGCGCGACATCGGCCGCTCGCTGCTGGCGATCCATCAGCAAGGCGGCTGGCTGCCACGTTGGGGCTATGCCAACTACGACACCAACATCATGACCGGCGACCCGGTGACCCCGTTCCTGGTGGATCTGTGGCGCTTCGGCGCGCTGCAGGGCAATGAAGCGCAGGCGTATGCAGCGCTGCGCCAGAATGCGTTCGGCCAGCCGCCGATCAATTCGCGCCACGCCGGGCGCTCGGGCAATGCCAACTATCTGGCCAATGGCTTCGTGCAATACGACCGTGCGTTTCCCTCCAAGGGCATGGACGTGGACCCGCACCACGGCGGCTCGGCCACGCTGGAATACGCGTTGGCCGATTGCGCGCTGGCACAAATGGCGCAAGCACTGGGCCATGGCGAGGACAGCGCGCAACTGCGCACACGCGGCGGCAACTGGCACCGCGTTTGGGACGCGGATGTGCGCGATACCGAGACCGGCTTTACCGGCTTCCCGCGTCCGCGGCTGGAAGACGGCAGTTGGTATGCGCCCTCCGACGATCGCTACAGCCCACGCTCCGAGCACGGCTTCCACGAAGGTACCGCCTGGCAGTATCAGTGGCTGGTGCAGCAGGACATTCCCGGCATGTTGCAGGCCATGCATGGCCGCGAACAAACCGGCAAGCGGCTGGACGCCTTCTTCGCCTACGACGACCTGCTGAAAGATCCGCTCACTGCCGCACGCACGCACTGGGTGGTTGGCCCGTACAGCTATTACAACCAGTACCGCTACAACCCCAACAACGAACCGGACCTGCACGCACCGTGGATGTACACGCTGATCGGGCAACCGTGGAAGACCGCCACCGTGGTGCGCGCCGCGCAGCAGTTGTTCACCAATGCGCCCAACGGCGTCACCGGCAACGACGACCTCGGCACCATGTCGGCCTGGTATCTGTTCAGCGCGCTCGGCCTGTATCCGGCAGTGCCGGGCAGCGGCGAATTTCTGCTGCATGCGCCGCGCTTCAAGCGGGTCACGCTGAATCTGGGCAACGGCAAGCGCCTGCGCATCGACGCCCCCGGCGCCGACGGCCGCGCGCTGCAATACGTGGACAGCGTGCGCTGGAACGGCAAGCCGCAGCCGCAGGTCTTCCTGGATTGGGCGCAGCTGCAGCAGGGCGGCACGCTATCGTTTGCCCTTACCAAGCAGGCACCCACGCAAGGTTGGGGTACGCAAGCGGATGCGTTGCCGATCTCGTTCTGCGCCACGCCAGCAGCATCGCAGTAACAACCGGCTGCAGCCACCCAGTCACTGCAAGCCCAGACGCCGCAAGCACTGACCAGCGGCACGCCGCTCAAAAGCCCCTCTCCACCGGGAGAGGGGTTGGGGTGAGGGTACGGGGCAAAGCGCCTGACGAATTGGATGACACGTGGCTTCGCCCGTACCCTCATCCGGCCCTTCGGGCCACCTTCTCCCGACGAACGAAGGGTAATAGCGCAGTAGCGCAGTAGCGCTAAAGAGCAGCAGCGCTAGAGCCCCTCTCCCCTCGGGAGAGGGGTTGGGGTGAGGGTACGGGGGCGAAGCGCCTGACGAATTGGATGACACGTGGCTTCGCCCGTACCCTCATCCGGCCCTTCGGGCCACCTTCTCCCGACGAGCGAAGGGTAATAGCGCAGTAGCGCTAAAGAGCAGCAGCGCTAGAGCCCCTCTCCCCCCGGGAGAGGGGTTGGGGTGAGGGTACGGGGGCAAAGCCCCTGACGAATTGGATGACACGAGGCTTCGCCCGTACCCTCATCCGGCCCTTCGGGCCACCTTCTCCCAGTGGGAGAAGGGCAACGTCGCAGCAGCGCTAGAGCCCCTCTCCCCTCGGGAGAGGGGTGAGGGTACGGGGGCAAAGCGCCTGACGAATTGGATGACACGAGGCTTCGCCCGCACCCTCATCCGGCCCTTCGGGCCACTTTCTCCCGACGGGAGAAGGGTACAGCTCGCCTATATCGATTCATTCTTGAAGGCGCGTGGCGACGCGTTCGTCATTGCTGGCATTCGCTGGATGTGCGGCGCCCCTCATCCGCCCTGCGGGCACCTTCTCCCCCATAAACGAGGACAGTGTCCCGACGGGAGAAGGGCGGCTCACCCCGCCTGATTCAACCGGCTATTGCGTCGCCCATAGGCCAGGTACACCACAACACCCAGCGCATTCCACAGCAGGAACCAGCCCTGCGTCTTGCTCGGCAAGCTCCAGAACAGATACAGGCAGCCGCCGATCGCCACCGGTCCCACCACCCACGCCAGCGGCGTGCGGAAGGCGCGCGCGCGGCCGGGTTCGCGCACGCGCAACACCAACAGGCAGGCCGCCACCGCGGTGAATGCGGCCAGCGTGCCGGCATTGGCCAACGCGGCGATTTCGTCCAACCGGGCCACGCCCGCCAGTGCTGCCACCAGCACCGCGGTGAACAGTGTGATCGCCACCGGCGTGCCAGTGCGTGCGTTGACCTTGGACAAGCCGCGCGGCAACAAGCCATCGCGCGACATCACGAAGAAGATGCGGCTCTGCCCATACAAGAACGCCAGCAATACCGTCGGCAACGCAATGATCGCCACCGCGCCGATCACCAGCGCCGCCTTGCCGTGGCCGAGTTCGCGCAGGATCAGCGCCAGCGGTTCCGGGCTCTTGCCGAACACGGTAAAGCTCATCGCGCCGACCGCCGCCAGCGCCACCAGCACATAGATCAACGTGCAGCCAATCATCGAACCGACGATGCCGATCGACAGATCGCGTCCCGGGTTCTTGGTTTCTTCGGCGGCGGTGGAAATCGCATCGAAGCCATAGAACGCGAAGAAGATGATGGCCGCCGCGGCCATCACGCCGCGCTCCACGCCGTCGGGACCCACCGCCTTGGAGAAACCGTACGGCATGAACGGCTGCAGATTCGCGCTGTTGAAGGCCGGCAGCGCAATGGCCACGAATACGCCCAGCGCGATGATCTTCAACACCACCAGCACGGCATTGAGCGTGGCGCTTTCCTTGGTGCCGGCCATCAGCAGGCCAGCCACCAGGAAGGTGATCACCACCGCCGGCAGGTTCACGATACCGCCGGCATGCGGCCCGGCAATGAGTTCATGCGGCAATCCCACGCCCAGCCATTGCAGGAAGCCGACGAAATAGCCCGACCAGCCGACCGCCACCGTGCTGACCACCAGCGAATATTCCAGCACCAGGCTCCAGCCCACCACCCAGGCAATGCTCTCGCCCAGCGCGGTGTAGCTGTAGGTATACGCGCTGCCGGCAGCCGGCATCATCGTGGCCATCTCCGCATACGCCAGCGCCGCGCAGGCGCACACGATGCCGGCGGCCACGAACGACAGCAGCACCGCCGGTCCGGCCTTGTCGGCGCCCACGCCGATCAGCGTGTAGATACCGGTACCGACGATGGCGCCGATGCCCAGCGCGATCAGATGCGGCCAACTCAGGCTGCGGACCAGTTGCCGACCGGCCTCGTGCACGGTGACCTGATCGATGGATTTGCGCCTGAGCCAAGACGACATGCGGACCTCGCGGGGATCAAAAGAATGCGCGAGTGTCGCCCAACGCAGCGCAGCAAAGCTATCGGTCCAAGGTCATGCGGCGGCGCTGGTCGGGCAGAGTAGACGCGCCACCCGCATCACCGTGGCGCGCGCATGCCCTAACCAGTCCTTCGACAACCTAGAACGTCTGCCGTCCAGCGCTTGTACGAATCCCAAATCCCGACGCACCAATCCGGCTTTATCGCTCACTCAACCGACGGGCGATGCGGCGGGCGCGCGTTGCGATAGATCAGCTGCACTGCCCAGGCCCCGGCAAGCCCGACCACGCCGGCAGCGAAGTGGCTCCAGTCCAGCACCCGCGGCGCCGCGCCATTGGCTTCATGGCCCCACAGGTTGAACCACAGCAGCACCAACGCGGTGATGCCCATGCCCATCCAGAACCACAGGCGGGTACCGCCGATCGCATAGATCAAAAACGGCAATGCCGCTCCGATCAGAAAATGCACCGGGAAAAAATACGCCGTGCCGTAGGGCCGCATCAGATACCAGACGATCGCTGCGAACGTGCCCAGAAAGACGAACAGTCCAAGGGCCAGCAGGCGGGTTTGGTGGGTGGCAGTGGTCATCGGCAAGCCTCGCAAAAGCAGACCCTCACCCTACCTATGCCCAGGTCAATGCAGTGCGAGCGTGCGGCATGCATCGCGTCGGTGGTCTGGTTCGCTTCGCACAAAGGCGACGCGCAGCATCACGGTGCCGTGCAACCATGGCGCTGGAATCCGGCGCGTGTCTTCAAGTGTGCGTAATACGCCGCCACCGCAGGCAACGCCGCATGCGCGATGGGGCTGGCAACCCAGCGCTGTGTCGACAACCCCAGCACGATGTCGGCAAGCGTAAAGCGTGCGCCGAGGACGAACGGACCGCCGCGTTGTAGTTGTGCATCCAGGATCGCCATGTGCCGGTTCCACTGCTCCACGCTCGCCGCAATCGCCTGCGCATCGGCATGCGCTGCACTGCCACGGACAGTGGCCATGAACGCGTAGCGCCAGGCTGTATTGAGTTCGGTAGCCTGCCAATCCATCCATTGCTCGACCAATGCGCGTGCGGCGGGCGCGGCCGGCAGCAGATCGTGGCGTTGGCTGCGCGCGGCCAGGTAGCGGCAGATCGTGTTCGATTCCCACAGCACCAGTTCGCCTACGCGGATGACCGGCACCAGCGCATTCGGGTTGAGTGCGCGAAATTCCGGCGTCTGCACCGACGCAACGCCGCTGCCATAGGCATGCAGCGTGTAGTCCAGCGCCAGCTCGTCGCACAGCCACAACACCTTGCGCACATTGATCGAGCCCGGCTTGCCGTAGATCTCCAGCATGTGTTCCTCGGTGCTATGCGTGATGGCCGGCGATTGGCGGCGGTGACATGCGCTGCATGCGACGCCGCGTGCATCCACGCACGCGGCGGCCAATCGCAGGGAGCAGTGCATTCTCACCGCTGCACTCTTGCGCCGCTACAGCGCGCGCTTGCCCGCATATGCATCGCGCACGCTCTGGCTGATATAGGTGCTCAGCCCGCGCCCGGCCGCGGCAAGCCGCTGCATGGTCGCGACCACGTCGGCACCCGCACTGTCGGCCGTATACACATAGGTCTCGCCGCTGCGAAAACGCACCGCGATGGCGTCATCGGCCAGCGCGTAGGCCACCACGCCCGAGTGGCCGTTGCGATTGCCATAGCGCTGCATGCGAACCGGGCGGGGTGTGGTCATGCCGGCAGGCTAGAACCGCTGCAGTGATGGGCGCTTCAACGAACGCGGCAATAGCGTGCGCAGCTGCGCCGCACCCCACGCGCAATCGAAACCGGTGTGCACACCCTTGGCATCGCGGTGTAGCAGGCACATTGCATTCAAGCGCAGGGAATAGGAAAACAGCCGGTCGCACGTGCCGCGAGCGCGGAATACGCCGCACCTCAAGCGTTGCGGCGTGCGGATGGCAGGCATTGAACCTACAACCCCTCAACCACCTCCACGCGGCCCAGCAAAGAGGCCGTACCGATGACGCCGCTGCGTTCTCCACCGCATCACCCCGCATCCACTGCATCGGCCTGCAGCGGGTACAACGCCGTCAGCGCCTGGCAACGCTGCGCAAACAGCGCATGCAATTGCCGGATCGCCGGCGAAAACTGCTTTCGGTGCGGGCACACCAGCTGCAGCGGCAGCCGATCGCCACACTCGGGCAACAGCGCCTCCAGCCGCCCGGCCTGCACGTCGGCGCACACATCCAGCCACGACTTGTAGGCAATGCCTTCGCCGGCGACTGCCCAACGCCGCACCACATCGGCGTCGTCGCACAGCATCGTGCCGCGCACCGGCACCACGTGGCGGCGCCCTTCCAGGTCGAATTGCCAACGGTCGTAGGCGCGCCCGGCCAGCACGTACAGCAGGCAGGCGTGCTCGCGCAGCGCATCCAGCGTGGCGGGGCGCCCGTGGCGCTGCAGGTAGGCCGGTGCGGCCACCAGCACGCGGCGGTTGTCCGCTGCCACCGGCAGTGCCACATGGTCTGCATCGTCGATACGGCCGAGCCGAAATGCCACATCCACCGGCGCGCGATACAGGTCGGCCACCTGGTCCGACAGGTGCAGGCGCAGGGTCAGCTTCGGATGTGCAGCGCGGAATTCGGTCAGCCACGGCAGCAGCACGTTGCGGCCCAGGTCCGACGGCGCCGTCACCTGCAGCACGCCGTGCAGCGCACTGTCGGCGCCCCGCACATGCTCGCGCCCGTCGCGCAGCAACTCCAGCACCTGACGCGCGTACGGCAGGTACTGCTCGCCCTCGGCGGTCAGCCGCAGGCTGCGCGTGGACCGGGCAAACAGGCGCAGATCCAGCGCGCGTTCCAGCCGGGCCACTGCCGCGCTGGCCTGTCCCGGCAGCAGATCGGCCTCGCGCGCCGCGCTGGAGAAGCTGCCCAGCGCCGCGGTACGGACGAATAGCGCCAGATCGTCGAAGCGGACCATCTTCACTCCAATCGTGAAAGTGCTTGCGCAGTTTGCCGGTTTTTCCGTGAATCCGGGTGACCGACCATGTAGCTCCCTCCCGCACGACGCCCCTGCCATGAAAGCCATCGCCTATCCGCAACACGGCCTGCCCATCGACGATGCGCGCGCGCTGGTCGAACTCGAGCTGCCGCTGCCAAAACCCGGTCCGCGCGATCTGCGCGTGCGCATCCACGCTGTCTCGGTCAACCCGGTCGACACCAAGATACGCAGCAACGCCGCGGTGGACACCCCGCGCGTGCTTGGCTGGGACGCCAGCGGCGTGGTCGATGCAGTAGGCAGCGATGTCAGCCTGTTCCAGCCCGGCGATGCGGTGTACTACGCCGGCACCTTGAATCGTCCGGGCACCAATGCCGAATACCACCTGGTGGACGAACGCCTGGTCGGGCGCAAACCGGCCACGCTCGACGACGCTGCGGCCGCCGCATTGCCGCTCACGGCCATCACTGCCTGGGAACTGTTGTTCGACCGCCTGCGCATCGCCGAAGGCGGCGGACAGGGCCAGACGTTGCTGGTGGTCGGTGCGGCCGGTGGCGTCGGCTCGATCCTGGTGCAGCTGGCGCGCTCGCTGACCCAGCTGACCGTGATCGGTACCGCCTCGCGTCCGGAAACCCAGGACTGGGTGCGCGCACTCGGCGCGCATCACGTGATCGACCACAGCCAGCCGCTGAGCGAAGGCCTGCAGCGCATCGGCATCGCGCAAGTGCAGCACGTCGCCAGCCTCACCCACACCGACCAGCACTTTTCCCAGCTGGTCGACGTGCTCGCGCCGCAGGGCCAGCTGGCCCTCATCGACGACCCGGCCACGCTCGACGCGTTGCCGCTCAAGCGCAAGAGCGCGTCGCTGCACTGGGAATTCATGTTCACCCGCTCGCTGTTCGAGACCGATGACATGATTGCCCAGCACCACTTGCTCAACCGCGTCGCCGCGCTGGTGGACAGCGGCACGCTGCGCAGCACGCTGGGCGAGCACTACGGCCGCATCACCGCCGACAACCTGCGCCGCGCCCACGCCGCGCTGGAATCGCACCGTACCCGCGGCAAGCTGGTGCTGGAAGGGTTCTGACTAAACGCCTCAAGACCAGGCAGCGGCGCGCATCGCCGCTGTCTGGCTGTTGCATCGGCCGCGCCGGTGCGCAGTGCCGCAGGCGCAACGTTCCACGCGCCTGCGACGGTGAGCACCGACCACGCAACCGGCATCGCACTGACGCAGCTGTTGCGACCGGCGCCGCTACACTGCGCGCATGTCATCCCAATCCCTGATCCTTCTCGGGCTGCTTGTCGCAGTCCTCGTGTTGCAGCTGCTGGCGCTGCTGCGACGTCCGTCCACCACCGCGCTGGAGCATGCACTGCGCGCCGAGCAACGCGACGGCCGTGGCGAATTGCGCGAGCAACTCGAAGGCCTGGCGCGGCAGCAGGACGCCCGCCTGGAAACCTTTGCGCGCAACCTCACCGAGCTGTCCACGCGCACCGACCAACGCCTGGACCTGCTGCGCGACGCGCTCGGCGAAGATGCCCGCAAGGCGCGCGAAGAAAGCGGCCTTGCACAACAACGCACCGGCGAGCTGCTGACCCTGCGGCTCACCGAATTGCGCACCCAGCTCGAAGGCTTCGGCCAGCAACAAGAAACCCGCATCCACGTGTTCGGCCAGCAACTGACCGAACTGATCGCGCGCACCGACACCCACATGGCCGCGCTGCGCGAAGCGTTGGCCGAAGACGCACGCAAGGGCCGCGCCGAAGCCGGCCAATCGCAACAACGCTTCACCGAAGCGCTGGGCCAGCGCTTGAACGAACTCACCCAGCGCAACGAATTGCGCCTGGGCGAGATGCGCGCCACGCTCGAGCAGCAGCTGGCCAGCCTGCAACACGACAACGCCAGCAAGCTCGAATTGATGCGCGCCACCGTCGACGAAAAACTGCAGACCACGCTCAACACGCGTCTGGATGCCTCCTTCAAGCTGGTCTCCGAACGGCTGGAACAGGTGCAGCGCGGTCTGGGCGAAATGCAGCAGCTGGCCACCGGCGTGGGCGACCTCAAGCGCGTGCTCAGCAACGTCAAGGACCGCGGCGGCTGGGGCGAAGTGCAGCTGGACAACATCCTCGAGCAAACGCTGACGATGGAGCAATACGCGCGCGGCGTGCGGGTCAAGCCCGACAGTGCCGAAGCGGTGGATTTCGCCATCCGCCTGCCCGGACGCGGCGACGCGCAGGTGGTGTGGCTGCCGGTCGATGCCAAGTTCCCGCGCGAAGATTACGAACGCCTGATCGACGCGCAGGAAAAGGGCGATCTCGACGCGATCAAGCAGTCGACCGCACAACTGGAACGCGCCATCCGCATCCAGGCCAAATCGATCAGCGACAAGTACGTCTGCCCGCCGCACACCACCGACTTCGCGGTGATGTTTCTGCCCACCGAAGGGCTGTATGCCGAAGTGATCCGCCGCGCCGGCCTGGTCGATCTGCTGCAGCGCGAGCATCGCGTGGTGCTGGCCGGCCCCACCACGTTCACCGCCTTGCTCAACAGCCTGCAGATGGGCTTTCGCACCTTGGCCATCGAAAAGCGCTCCAGCGAGGTCTGGCAGGTGCTGGGCGCGGTGAAGAGCGAGTTCGGCAAGTTCGCCGGCATTCTCGAAAAGGCCGAGCGGCAGATCAGCACCGTCGGCAAGAGCCTGGGCGAAGCCAGCCGCAAGACCCGCACCATCGAACGCCGCCTGCGCGGGGTGGAAACCCTGGCCGGCGAGCAGTCGCAGGCCTTGCTGGACGATGGCAGCGACGACACCGGAACCAGCAGCGAAGACGACAGCAACGACGAGCAGGCGTGATCCGGCTGCAGATGGCGAAGCACGGCGTCCGCAGGTGACAGCACACGTAAAAGCGCACCCGGGCGCGATGAAGCGTTATCGGTAGAGCTGGTCGCGCCCGGGTGCGCTCCTACGCATGCAGGTTTGCGGCATGTGCTTGTGCCGATAGCCAGCACATCGCGCAGACATCGCCACCGCGATGCTTGCACCCACACGATTCAAGACGAGAGTTTCAATATGGCGACCCGATGGATCCACGCAGGGCTCTGCGCGCTGCTGCTGACTGCCTGCAGCAATGCGCCAACCGCCTCTCCTGCCTCGCCAGCCGCGCAGGCCCCTGCTGCACAAACGAGCGCCGACGCCGCTGCCTGCACCGCAAAGGGTGGCCAACTGCGCCCGGTCGGCCGCATGCAGATTCCGCGCTGCATCGTGCCGTATGCCGATGCCGGCAAGACCTGCACCGACAACAGCGATTGCAGCGGCGACTGCCTGGCCACCAGCATCGTGCCGACCGGCGCGGCGGCCGGCGGGACCTGTCAGCGCGACAGCGATCGTTTCGGTTGCCGCCAGGAGGTGGTCGGCGGCAAGGGCCAGGCGGCGTTGTGCATCGATTGATGGCCTGGCCGCAGACAACGGCCGGCAGCGTGAGCCGGTGGCATCGCTCGCGCCACGTTGGCCGTTTATGCTCTGGGCTCTCCCTGCCCAGGACGCATCGATGAGCCAGACGCTTTACGACATCCCCGTGACCCGCATCGACGGCCAGCTCGCCACGTTGGCGGACTATCGCGGCAAGGTGCTGCTGGTGGTCAACGTCGCCTCCAAGTGCGGCCTGACCCCGCAGTACGAAGGACTGGAAGCGCTGTATCGCGACAAGCGCACGCAAGGTCTGGAAGTGCTGGCATTTCCGGCCAACGACTTCAACGGCCAGGAGCCGGGCAGCGAAGCGGAGATCGCGCAGTTCTGCCAGCTCACCTACGACGTCACCTTCCCGATGTTTGCCAAGATCGCCGTCACCGGCGACCAGGCGCATCCGCTGTATCGGGCGCTGACCAGCACGCACCCGCACACCACCGGCGACGGCCCGATGCGCGAAAAACTGGCCGGCTACGGCATCGCCCCCAATCCCGCACCCGGTGTGCTGTGGAACTTCGAAAAATTCCTGATCGGCCGCGACGGCACGATCATCGACCGCTTCGCTCCGGACATCCCCGCCGACGATGCGCGCCTGCGCGACGCAGTGGATGCGGCGCTGGCCACCCACGCATAGTGCGCTGTCGGCATTGCGCTAACGCGTCATGTCCCTGTCGGCAGCAAGGGAACAGGCAATGACCTTCAATCACGTCTTCAGCGCTTCAATGCTCGCGTTGTCGATGGTGGCTGGCTGCTCGCACATGCCCGGCACGGCGTCCGCCCCCGACGCGCAGGCGGAGCGGTACATCGTCGACTGTTCTCGCGACTGGGCAGAGTCTGTCGTTACAGGAAATCGGTCAAAGCGCAGGATTTACTTTGCCGACGACTTCATCGGTACCGATACCAAGGGCCGCAGATACGATAAATTCCAGGTCACCCGCGAGACCGGTCCGGCCAAGCAGATCATGTCCAACACACTGGACGAGATAAACGTCAGGTTCTTCGGAGATACCGCGATCGCGCATGGGAGTGAAACATGGACCCGTAAAGACGGGTCTACGGGCCGGTATGTCTGGACCGATATCTGGATCAAGCGGAGCGGTCGGTGGCAAATCATCGCGGCGCAAGATGCGGCGGCGTCGGTACCGGTACCGACACCGGCTCGCAACGACGGCATCTAGCAGCGCCGTCACACCGAGGCGCTTGGCAATGCGGGGTACGCAGTTGCGTCGCAACGGGTCTGCCTGGTGGCCAACACACAAAAAAGCCCGGGATCGCTCCCGGGCTTTTTCGTTCATCACTCACCAAACATCCAACCGCTCAACGCACCCAGTTCGGGATCGGCATGGCGTTACCCGGCACGGTATTGTCCTTGTCGTCGCGCAGGTAGTCCGGCAGCTCGTTGTTCTTCTCGCGATGGCTGCGCAGATCGCGGGTGATCTGGTAATTGCGGCGCTGCATCCATGCATCGCGGGTCAGCGCGTATTCGTCCGGCGCCTGGTCGCGCAGCGAATCCAGCGACATCAGCTGCGCGCGCGTATCCACCAGCTGCAAGCCCTGCAGGGCGAAGCGCGTACCGCCGTCGTCCACCTGGCGAATCCACGACAGCGGAATATCGCCCGCCAGCCCGAAGGTGTCGCGCACGGTGCGCGGCCCGAACAACGGCAGTTCGAAGTAGCGCGAGTTGCGCCAGCCCCACGCGCCCAGCGTCTGGCCGAAGTCTTCGCTGCGCCGCGGGATGCCGGCCGCCGAAGCGGGGTCGAACAAGCCGGCCACACCCAGCGTGCTGTTCATCACAAAGCGCCCCAGCGACTGCATTGCATGGACCGGGTGGCCTTGCAGCAGCTGGTTGACCATGGTCAGCGGCGTGCCCAGGTTGTCGAAGAAGTTGGTCACGCCCAGGCGCGCCGGACTCGGCACCACCTTGGTGTAGGCCGTCGCCAACGGACGCGCCACGCCGCGGTCCACCGCCATGTTGAAGCGGTGCATGCCGCGGTTGTAGCGCTCCCACGGGTCGTATGCCGGCGCCGCGCCCGGTTGTGCCGGCGCGCCGTTGGCACCCTGCGGGGTGGTCGTGCCGTACAGCGCGTCGAAGTCGCTTTCGGCATCGGTGGGCGCGCCTGCAGCGGTGGTGCCGGTGCCCGCCGCGGCCTGCGGATCGGCAGGAGCAGCAGCGCTGGCCGGCAGCGCGTCCGGGGCGGCCATGCCGGCGGCGGCCGGCTGCGCGGTCACTGCGGCATCGTCGCGGACCGGCGCATCGGCTGCAGGCGTGATGGCGGTTGCGGTACCGCCCGACGGCGGCGCGGACTTGGGCGCCTGGCTGGCGCAGGCACCCAGCAGCAGGCTGGCCAACAACGGAAGAGAACGGAACTGGGTCATGGGCTGGCGCTCAGGCCTGAAAATCGAGAGTGGGAGACAACCGGTAGGCAGCGCGCAATTCGTCCAGACCGGACGCCTCGCCCACCACCGCGCCGCTGCCGGCTTGGCGCAACCGGGCAGCCAGTTCGGCCAGCATTGCCACGCCGGCGCTGTCCAGGCGTTGTACACCCGACAGGTCCAGCGTGCGCGCGCCATCCAGCTGTGCGATCGCCTGCGGCCAGGCCGCGGTGACTGCCGCACGGTCGAGCACGCCGGCGATGACCAGCGCCTCGCCCGTGCGTTGCACGGTATTAGTTGCCATTGGCCGGTGCCGTACCGACCTGCAGGTTGCCGCTACGCAGCTCGGCGGCCACCTTGGCAATGCCCTTCTCGCGCAGCGGGCCGTCGAACTGGGTCTTGAAGGTCTGCACGTAGGAAATGCCTTCGATCATCACGTCGAAGATCTTCCACTGGCCGCCGGTATTGCGCATCAGGTAATCGACTGGGGTCGGGTCGTTGCCGGCACGCAGCAGGTCGGTGGACACCTTGACGCCACGGTTGCCCGGCAGCGCGCTTTCGGACTTGGCGCGGAAGGTCGGCTTGCCTTCGAAATTCAGCAGCGCGGTGCCATAACGCTGCATCAGGTTGTCGGCCAGCGCATCGGCAAACAGCTTGACGTCGGCATCGGAGGCGCCGCGACCATGCACGCCCAGCACCAGGCGGGCCGAGTAATCGCGGTCGAAGGCCTTGTTCAATTCGCCGTTGATGAACTGACGCAGCGCCGCCGGATTGCTGCGGAACTCGGCGCGGCGCTGGTCCAGCGTGCTCAGGATGCGAGTGCTGCTGTCGATGACGGTCTTGGTCGCCGCGCCCTGCGCAGGCGCGCTGGCAGCGGCCGGCTGCGCCAGCACGGTTGCCGGTGCGCACACCAGCAGGGTCGAGGCCAGGACGGCAGAAAGCACAGTGGTCTTCATTGATGTGGTTCCGTAGAGGGAGGAGCGGTTTGCGCAGGCGCAGGCGCCTGGCCGTTGGCGGCGGCCGGGGCATTGCTGCCGCCACCGCCACCACTGAACATGTATTTGCCGACCAGCTGCAGCAGATCCACCGCCGGCTGGGTGAAGCCGATTTCGTCGCCCGGCTTGAGGGTGTCCGGGTCGCCGCCCGGCTGCAGCCCGATATAACTCTCACCGAGCAAGCCGCTGGTGAAGATGCCAGCCGAGGTGTCGGCGGGCAGGTCCTTGTATTTGGTATCCAGCGACAAGGTCACGATCGAATCGAACTTGGTCGGGTCCAGGCTGATGTCGGCCACCTTGCCGATGGTCACGCCGCCGATCTTTACCGGCGCCTGCGCGCGCAGCTGGCCGATCTGGCTGAAGCGGGCGGTCAGCGTGTACTGGCTGGAGCCAAAACCCCAGCGCTGGTTGGTCGAGGCCACCGCCAGCACCAGCAGCGAGGCCAGGGTCAGCAGCAAAAAGGCGCCGACGGCGAATTCGAGTCGTGGTCCACGCATGGCCATAGTTATTCCACTCACCTAAACAACATTGCAGAAAGGACGAAGTTGAACATCAGCACCAGCAACGAGGCATTCACCACCGCGCGGGTGGTGGCGACCGAGGTGCCTTCGATGGTCGGTTCGGCACGGAAGCCCACGTAGGCGGCAACCAGTGCGGCGGTGCCGCCGAAAATCGCCGACTTGAGCATCGCCACGCCGAAGTCGTCCCAGACGTCCACGCTATTGCTCAGCCCGGACCAGAAGGTGCCGTTGTCGATCCCCAGCACATGCACCGCTTCGAAATAGCCACCGGTAATGGCCAGCGAGCAGAACACGCCCGTCAACAGCGGCACCGTCAGCACCGCCGCCCAGAAGCGCGGCGCCACCGCCTTGGCCACCGGGTCGATGGCCATCAGCTCCAGCGCCTTGATCTGGTCGGTGGCGCGCATCAAACCGAGCTCGGCGGCGATCGAACTGCCGGCGCGGCCGATGAACAACAGCGCGGTCAGCACCGGCGCCAGTTCGCGATACAGCGACAGGCCCAACAGCGTGGACAACGCATCCGATGCACCGTAGGTGGTGAGCGTGCGATAGCCCTGCAAGGTCAGCACCAGGCCGACGAAGGCGCCGCCCACCGCAATGATCGGCAGCGAGCGCGCGCCGACCTTGTAGATCTCGCGCACCAGTTCGGCAATGAAATCGCGCGTGGGCAACGAGCCGCGCAGCACCGTCAGCGAAAACAGGCCGGCGCGGCCGAAGGCGCGAATGGAATCGGCGAAGGCCATCAGGCAGCACTCCGGTCGCGGCGCGGGGCGGCATCGAAGGCGATCGGACCATCCGGCTGGCCATGCAGGAACTGCTGCACCAGCGGGTCGGTGCTGTCCTGCAACTGCGTAGGGGTGCCGGCGAACACGATGCCGCCATTGGCGATCACCACCGCCTGGTCGCAGATCGGCAGCGTCTCGTGCACATGGTGGCTGACGATGATGCTGGTCAGGCCCAGGCTGTCGTTGAGGCGCTGGATCAGGCTCATGATCACGCCCGAGGCGATCGGGTCCAGCCCGGTCAGCGGCTCGTCGTAGATCATCAGCGGTGGGTCCAGTGCCAGCGCGCGCGCCAGCGCCACGCGCCGCGCCATGCCGCCGGATAACTCGCGCGGCCAGGCATCGGCGGCGGCCAGCAGGCCGACTGCATGCAGCTTCATCTGGACCAGGCGCTGCAGCACCGCTGCCGGCAAGCGCGTGTGGGTGCGCAGTGGCAGCGCGACGTTCTCGGCCACGCTGAGGTCGGTGAGCAGGCCATTGCCCTGCAGCAGCACACCGACGTTGCGCCGCATCTCCAGCAGCGCGCGGCTGCCGGTGGGAATCGCATTGCCGAACAACGTGACCGTGCCGGCAACCGGGCGCAGCTCGCCAGTCAGCGCCGCCAGCATGGTGGACTTGCCGCTACCGGACGGACCGAGCACGGCCGTGATGCTGCCGCGTGGCACCTGCAGCGACACATCGCGCAGGATCGTGCGCCCGCCGCGGTCGATGCGGACACCGGACAACTGCACGACAGGGGAAGCGGAAGCCGTCATCGGTGCCTTTAACAAAATTACAACGCGATAGAGTAGCCCGCACAGCGCTGAACATAACCAGACTGGCGCGTGCAGTATTGTCGCATTCACCCAGTGGCGATGTGCGGGTTGCGTGTCGCTGTCTGCGTAACAGCGTGTCCTGCAGCGTAACCAGCCCACACGCATGCGAGCGGAATCGAGAAACGTACGCTGCAGTAGGGACGTCGGCGACAGTTTCCCCAGCGCGCCGTGTCTCCCTGCAGCTTGGCACGTGTGTTGTGCTGTCTTGCCTGTCGCTGTCGCGCCACGATCTGCCGAGCACGTCGCGTTGTCGGCAGCGGCAGCTTGTCGAACCGGCCACAAAACGTGACGATCCACGCTACTTCGTCGCTGCAGGAATCTTCCATGGAGTTGCTGACGCTTGAACACTTCGCCGGTAGCGTCAACGAGACCTTTGCTGCCGCATTGAATGAGGGCGAGGTGCCGTTCGTGCTGGTGGAAGCGCGGCCCTTGCAGCACGCGCGCCCTTCGCAACGTGCGCCGTTCTCCCTGTTGTTTCGTAACGGCTCGGCCTTTCTGTTTCCCCAGCAGACCTATCAGATGCGGCATGCGCGGCTCGGCGAGATCGGTATCTTCCTGGTGCCGGTGGCGCGCGAGCGCGACGGGTTCCTGTATCAGGCCGTCTTCAATTGAACACGGCCAGCTGCGCGTTCAACTGAGCAGGTGATCGCGCGGATGCCAGTGCATCTGCAGATGGGTCTGGGTGCTGTCGCCTGCAACGAATTCGTGGCGGGCATACAGGCGTCGCGCAGCGGGGTTGGCGTGCAGCACATGCAATGACAAAACACATCCAGCATCGCGGGCGCACGCCTGCGCATGCGCGATCAGGTGCGAGCCGATGCCTTTGCCACGCCAGTCCGGCAGCAAGCTGATATCGACCAGCGTGTGGTGCGCGGCGGCGCGGTGCAGATAGAGCCGGCCGATCGATAGACCGTTGGCCTGCACGATCAGAAAGTCCGCGTCGGCAAACTGTTGCCGGTAATGCGTGCGCTGCAATGCGAACTGCTGCAGCAGGAAGGCGCGCTTGGCAGCCTCTGGCCACGGTACCGGTGCGAGCTCGTCGCTGCGCGTGCTGGCATAGAGCTCCTGCAACCAGGCCAGATCGTCGGGTTGCTCCGGCCGCAGCGCAAGATCCGCTGCGGCAGGCGCGTCAGCGCAGAGGCGCGCGTGTGCTCCGGCCTGCGTCACGCGTTCGGGCATTGGCATCGCCTAATCGAACACAGGGTAGTCGCCCTGCAGCGCGATGCAGAAGTTCACCGCCAGATACGGCTGCCGGTTCTCGTGCGCCTGGCCGATACCGGTTGGCATCAACATGGTCGGGGAGAACTGCTTGTCCGGCGCGACCGTCAGGAACGGCCGCTCGCTGTTGATGCTCAGCGACGACAGGGTCACGCCGCTGGCGGGTGTGCCGGTCCGTTTGGTAGGGTCCGATTGCGAGTATGCAGTGACGCCGTGCTGGTGCAGCGGGATCTGCGAACTCTGCAGGCTCACCGAGGCGGAGCCGACGCTGCTGCCCAGCGTATGCGGAGACAGGCCCGGGCCCTGGCCCTGCTGGCAACCGGCGCGCGCGCAGAAGTTCGGCAACTGGAACGTGCTGCTGCCGTTGCCGCCATAGACCACGCCCAGGAGCGAATACAGCGTGGTGTTCTGCGCGATGGGCAGTACGGCGCCGTTGCACAGGGCCCAGCCATAGGGGTTGTAGTCGAAGCCGAACAGCTGGATTTCGCCGATGTAGGGTTCGGTCATGCGCGGATTCCTCGGATGGAACGGATGCGTGCCGCAGCCGGATCGGCGCGGCGCATGGATCAGGCCTGCTGCGGAAAGATGCCGGTGGTGGCGATGCAGTACTGCACCGTCAGCGTCGGCATCAGGTTGTCGTGTGGCTGGCTGCCGCCGGCGTACGAGGTGCTCTGCCCGGACATCGCGACCTGGCTGGCACCGGTCACATCGCTGGCGTAGAACAGACCGCCGTTGACGGCGCCCGGCACTAGCCCGGCGGGCGCCGCCGACGTGGCCGCCGCGGTGGTGGCCTGTGCGGTGTGCGTGTGCGCCGGCATCTGCAGGTCGACCAGGGTCACCGTCTCGGTGCCGGCGCGCTGGCCCAGGACGTAGTTGTTCAATCCAGGCCCCTGGCCCTGGTGGATCGGCAGACGCCCGCGCAGGTCCGGCACGCCGAAGGTGCTGGTGCCATTGCCGCCGTAGGTGGTGCCGAGCAGTAGGTACAACGGCTCGTATTCGGAGATCTGCAGCAGCGTGCCGTCGCATGCCTGCCAGCCCTGGGGGGTGCGGCCGAAGCCGAACATGCGGATTTCGCCGATGAATGGAGTGCCCATGTGGTCCTTCCTGGTCGATGACGCGCCGCGCGCGAGTGCGGAAACGGCTAGTTGCGCGAGGGGAAAATGCCGGACAGCGCGATGCAGAAATTCAGCGTGGTGTACGGCTGCAGGTTCGGGTGCGCCTGGCCGCCGCCGCTGTTGGCGATCGTGGACTGGGCCAGCGGCACCATCGTGCCGGGCGCGGCATACAGTGGGTGCGGCGTGCCCGGACCTGGACTGACGACATTGTTGGCAAACAGGCGCCCGGTCGGCACGCGGTTGTCGCCATTGGCGCTGCTGCAATCCATGAGGTGCAGATGTGCCGGCAGGTTGTCGCCGACCAGCGTCACCGTCTCCGCACCGGCGGCCTGCCCCATCGGCACCGCAGGCGGTTGCCAGGCTGGATCGACAGAGGGGCTGTAGCCGATGGGCGTGCGGCCGCGCAGGTCGGGAAGGCCGAACGTCGTCCTGCCATCGCCGCCATAGCGCGTGTTAAGCAGGCTGAACAGGGCCTGGTTCTGATTGATCGGCAACAACTGCCCGTTGCACTGCGCAAAAAACTTTGGCGCGAACGCGAAACCGGTCAGCATGATCTGACCAACGAAAAACTCGCTCATCCAAGCCCTCCCTGAGTAGGTGACCGCCCGACTGCATGTCGGAAAGTGGTCTACACATACCTGTCGCGCCTGCGCGCAGCAAGCCGCCACGCACCAAAAGTGGGATGAAGTATTAATTTTTTGTTCTTTAACTGGCAGTCAGTTCCTGCTTCAATGGCGCCGCAGCGCGGATATGTGCCGACAGGCATGAGCAGCGCGCTGATCTGAGGCACCAGGACTGCTGCCGGCGCCGTGGGACGGCGTGTTTCTAGGGGATTAGCGATGTCTACGAATTGCCATGCCGTCGGTGGCGTGCACTTGGCCCTGCGTTGGCTGATGGCACTGCTGCTATTAGCGAGCTCTCATACCGCCTTGGCAGCCTATTGCCCGGCCCCCAAGAGTGCCACCGTCAGCTCCGGCGGTTCGGTGACGTTCGACGTCAGCGACTGCGATGGCCCGTTCAATGCCGGCATGGCCGACGGTGCGCAACCATCGCATGGCAGCTACTCCCTCACCGGCCAACTCGACAGCGCCGGAACCGAGCGGGTGACCTACACCAACAACGGGGATGGCGCGACCTCGGACTCGTTCTATCTGCTGGACGAGGACAATAACCAGGTCGTCTTCAACATCACCATCAACCCCTCGCGCACCGCCAGCATCGCGGTCAGCCCGTCCGCCGCCAACGAGGACAGCGGTACCTCCTTGGTCTACACGGTGACGCTGAGCCAGACCAACAGTTCGCCGACCACGGTGAACCTGACCCGCAGCGGTACCGCCACCAGCGGCACCGACTACACCGGCGCGGTCAGCAGCGTGGTGGTGCCGGCCAACGCCACCTCCGTCAGTTTCAGCATCACCCCGGTCGCCGACACGACGGTGGAACCCGATGAGACGGCGATCTTCAGCGTCGCCAGCGGCACCGACTATTCGGTCGGCAATCCGTCCAGCGCCACCGCCACCATCGTCAACGACGACTTCCCGGTCGCCACCATCACCGTCTCGCCGGCCAGCGTGTACGAAGACGGTGCACCCAACCTGGTCTACACCGTCGCGCTGAGCCAGCCATCGCCGTCGGCGCTGTCGATCGGCTTCAACGTCGGCGGGACCGCCACCAACGGCACCGACTACGCCACGATCAATTCGCCCTTGGTGATCGCGGCCGGCCAGACCAGCGGCACCATCACCGTCAACCCAACGCCCGACACCACGGTCGAACCCGATGAGACAGTGGTGATCAGCCTCAATGCCGGCAGCGGTTACACGGTTGGTTCGCCGAACAGCGCCACCGGCACCATTCTCAACGACGACCTGCCGGGGCTGTCGATCAACGATGTCTCGGTGAACGAAGGCAATGCCGGCACCACCAATGCCGCCTTCACCGTGTCGCTGAGCGCGCCGGCCGGCGCCGGCGGCGTCAGCTTCGATCTCGCCACGGCCGATGGCACCGCCACGGCGGGCGTGGATTACGCCGCCTCCAGTCTGACCAGGACCATCCCCGCCGGCAGCAGCAGCGCCACCTTCACCGTGCTGGTCAACGGCGACACGCTGGCCGAGCCGGACGAAACGTTTTTCGTCAACGTCAGCAACGTCACCGGTGCCACCGTGAGCGACGGGCAGGGCCTGGGCACGATCGTCAACGACGATGCGCAGCCGGCCCTGTCGATCGACGATGTGAGCGTCAACGAAGGCAACAGCGGCACCACCACGGCCACCTTCACGGTGAGCCTGAGCGCGGCCAGCGGCCAGACGGTTACGGTCAACTACGCCACCGCCGACGGGACCGCCACCGCCGGCAGCGACTATGTCGCGCGCTCCGGCACGCTGAGCTTTGCGCCGGGCGTGACCGCGCAAGGCGTGGCCGTTACGGTCAATGGCGACACCGCGGTCGAGCCCAACGAGACCTTCAGTGTCGGCCTGTCCGGGGCCAGCAATGCGACCATCGCCCGCGCCACCGGCACCGGCACCATCCTCAACGACGATGCGGTGGTGACGATCTCGCCCACGTCGCTGCCCGCAGCAACCGCAGGCACTGCGTACAGCCAGACGCTGACCGCCAGCGGTGGCACCCCGGGCTACAGCTTCGTGATCAGTGCCGGGACGTTGCCGGCCGGAATGACATTGAATGCCGCCGGGGTGCTGTCCGGTACGCCGACCGCCAGCGGCAGCTTCAACTTCACCGTCACCGCGACCGACAGCGGGGTGCCGACCAGCGGCAGCCGCGCCTACACCCTGACCGTGGCCGGCGCCAACGTGACCTTGCCGGCCACCACCTTGCCGGCCGGCACCGCGGGCCAGGCCTATTCGAGTGCGATCACTCCGGCCACCGGCGGCATTGCGCCCTACAGCTACGCGCTCACCGCCGGCGCGTTGCCCGCCGGCATCACGCTCAACAGCAGCAGCGGGACGTTGACCGGCACCACCACCAGCGTGGGCAGCTTCAACTTCAGCGTCACTGCGACCGACAGTACCAGCGGCACGCCCTCCCAAGGCACGCGCGGCTACACGTTGAACATCGCCGCGCCGACGATTGCGCTGGCGCCGGCCACGGTCCCCACCGCAACACGTGGCACCGCCTACAGCCAGACGCTGACCGCCAGCGGCGGCACCGCGGCCTACACCTATGCGATCACCAGCGGTGCATTGCCGGCCGGCATCACCTTGGCCAGCAACGGCACCTTGTCGGGCACGGCCACGCTGGAGGGCACGTTCAACTTCACCGTGCAGGCCACCGACGCCAACAGCTTCACCGGCACGCAGGCATACAGCCTGACCGTGGCTGGCCCGAACCTGGTGTTGCCGGCGTCGACCTTGCCGGCAGGGACCGCCGGGCAGGCCTATGCGGCTGCGATCGCCCCGGCCACCGGCGGCACGGCGCCGTACAGTTATGCAGTCACTGCCGGCGCGCTGCCGGGTGGCGTGGTACTGGACGCTGCAACCGGCGGCCTCAGCGGGACGCCGACCGTATCGGGGACCTTCACCTTCACCCTGACGGTCACCGACAGCACGCCCAGCCCCGCCGCGCAGGCCAGCCGGAGCTACGCGCTGACCGTCAACGCCGCAACGCTGGTGCTGAGGCAGCCCACCTTGCCGGCGGCCGTGCGTGGCAGCGCCTACAGCCAGGTGCTCACCGCCAGCGGCGGCATTGCGCCGTACCGCTACAGCATCGCCAGCGGCACGTTGCCGGCCGGATTGACGCTGGCCAGCGACGGCACGTTGTCGGGCACGCCAACGGTACAGGGCACCTCGTCGTTCACCATTGCGGTGGCCGATGCGGGCAATGCCACCGCCACGCAGGCCTACACCTTCACGGTGAACGATGCGGCGCCGGTGGCGGTGGCCGATGTTGCCGCCACCATGACCGACACCGCCGTGACCGCAGCGGTCACCGCCAACGACACCGGCAGCATCACCGCGATCGCCATTGCCAGCGCACCCACCAACGGCACGGCCGTGGTCAGCGGGTTGGAAGTGGTCTATACGCCGAATGCCGGCTTTACCGGCACCGACGTGCTGAGCTACACCGCCACAGGCGCAGGCGGCACCTCGGCTGCGGTGACGTTGACCATCACGGTCAACGTGCGGCCGGTGGCGGTGTCGGTGACTGCAGCGGCAGTGCCGGGCGAAGCGCAACAGGTGGATATCACCCGTAACGCCACCGGCGGGCCGTTCGTGGCCGCTGCGGTGGTTGCGGTCCTGCCGGCCTCGGCCGGTACCGCCACCATCACCCGCGTGGGCGGCACTGCCACTGCGGCGGCGGCGCGTACCTCCGGCCTGTCGCCGGCAGCCACTGCAATGGCCGAAGCGCCGAGCTTTACCCTGACCTTTACGCCCAACCCGGCCTTCGTCGGCCAGGCCACGGTGCAGTTCACCTTGTCCAACGCATTCGCCACCTCGGCCCCGGCCAGTGTGGTGTTCAACATCGCACCACGGCGCGACCCGAGCGTGGATGCGGAAGTGCGTGGCCTGATCGATGCGCAGTCCGAGTCCACGCGGCGTTTTGCGCGGGCGCAGATCGACAACTTCCAGCGCCGTCTGGAGGCCACGCATCGCGGCGGTGGCAGCTTCACCAACGCAGTGAGCTTCCAGCCGACCTCGCACTGCCGCCAGGCCGAGCGCGGCATCAGTGCGCAGCCGTGCAGCCCGGACACGCAGGACGCCGACAACGACTTCCGCGACGCGCCCGCAGTTGCCAGCAGCACCGGCAGCAGCGCGCAGACGCAGGGCGACCTGGGTCTGTGGGTGGGCGGCGCGATCCGCTCGGGCAGCCTGAACCGGCAGACCAACAGCAACGGGGTGGATTTCCAGACCGATGGGTTGAGCGTGGGTGCCGACTACCGTGTTGCCTCGTCGCTGGCGATCGGTGCGGGCCTGGGTTGGGGCCGCGACGACAGCGATGTGGGCAACAACGGCAGCCATAGCAAGGCCACCGCCTACACGATGGCGTTGTACGCCAGCTTCCATCCGGGCAAGGCGTTCTTCTTCGACACCTTGGTCGGCTACCAGATGCTGTCGTACGACCTGCGCCGCTTCGTCACCGATGACAGCTCGCTGGCCGAGGGCAACCGCGACGGCAAGCAGTGGATCGCCTCGCTGTCCACCGGCGCCGATCTGCAACGCGGCACGCTGCAGATCACCCCGTACGCACGGGTGGATGTGGCGCGCGCCACCTTGGACGGTTATGCGGAACAAGGCGTGGCCCCGTTCGCACTGCGCTATGCCGACATGGACGTGGCCACCACCACCGGAAATCTCGGCCTGCGTCTGGAATGGCGCCGCGAGGTTGCCTGGGGACGGCTGAGCCCGCAGTTGCGCGTGGAATATCAGCGCGACTTCCAGGGCCGTGGCGATGCGATCCTGAGCTATGCCGACCTCACCGGTGGTCCGTTCTATCGCACGGCGCAGAGCGCGTTCGACCGCAACCGGTTGATGGTGGGCATCGGTGCGGCGCTGCTGACCGAACAAGGCCTGTCGACGCGGCTGGAATACCGCGGCATCACCGACGGCGACAGCAACAACGACCAGACCTGGATGATCAATCTGGAAAAGAAATACTGATCGGGTTGCACGCCGTGCAGTCATGCAATGCGATGGGCCGGGCGAACACCCCGGCCCATCGCGTTTGTGATGTCGGCGTGTTGCTGGCGTGGTTGCGCTGACGCTTGGGTACGGCGCCACTGGCTGCATCGGGCATTGGAAGGTTGCGCGTAACCACGGCAGCACGTCGTCTGCGGCGTGAGGCCTGATTGCAGTTGTCGATGCACGGTGTGTGGCGCGCCGTTGCTCGGCATCTTTCGCGTAGCGCTGTTACACGGTGTCGTGCGGCCTTGCGTTTCAGCGCGGCCACCGGGCGCCGACACGGCGGCAAATAACGCCTCACGCGCGCATCCGGCACAATGCGCCACGCATGCACGCCACTTCCGCGCCCGATTTCCGTCTTTATCCATCCAATGCGCTGGATACCCTGGCCGCCTTGCTCGCGCAGGAGTTGCGCCGGCCGATGCCGGGGCAACCGTTGCTGCAGCCGGAGGTGGTGCTGATTCCGCAGGTGGCGATGCGGCGCTGGTTGCAGTCCACGCTTGCGGCCGAGCACGGTGTTGCGGCGAATCTGGAATTTCTCACGCCCGGCGAATTCGTCGCGCGTGCGCTGGAGCGCAACCTCGGCGCGGCCGACGACGACCTGGACATGGCCACCACGCAGTGGCGGTTGTATGCGGCCCTGCAATCGGACCTGGGCCGCGATGCGGCGTTGGCGCCGCTGGCCGGCTATCTGGCCGATGGCGATGCGCTCAAGCCGTGGACGCTGGCCGGCGAATTGGGCAGCGTGTTCGAGAAATACCAGGCCTGGCGCCGCGACTGGCTGCTGCGCTGGGAAGCGGGCGCCGACCCGGACGATCCGCAGGCCCGGTTGTGGCGCAGCATCGCCACCGGCCGGCAATACCGCGCACGGCGCATCGGCCAGTATCTGGATCGCTACGCGCGTGCCGATGGCCCGTTGCCGCAGGGTTTGCCGCCGCGCGTGTTCGCGTTCGCCATCTTGAACATCTCGCCGGACGTCTTGCGCGTGCTGGCCACGCAGGCGCGCGTGGGCACGCTGCATTTCTATCTGCCCACACCGACGCAGGGGTACTGGGGCGACCTGCAGAGCGTGTGGCAACGTCGGCGCGAAGATGGCGCCGTGCAGCTGTTCGCCGAGCAGGTGCAGGAAAACCCCTTGTTGCAGGCCTGGGGCGCAGCCGGGCGCGATTTCATGGCATTGGTAGGCGACTACGAAGTGGTGCACCCACTGGCGGAAATTGCCGCCTACGCCGACCCGCTGGATTCCGGTCGCCGCACGCTGGCCAATGGCGGGCTGGGCGACAGCCTGTTGCGGCGCATGCAGAGCGATCTGTTCCATCGCCGCGCGCCCGCGGCGGAAGCGGTATTGCCGGCGGTGAATCTGCACGACCCCAGCCTGCAGGTGCACGCCTGCCACACGCGGCTGCGCGAGTTGCAGGTGTTGCACGACCAACTGCGCGCGCTGCTCGACGACCCACGCTTCGACCCGCCCCTGCAGCCGCGCGAGATCGCGGTGCTGTCGCCCAATATCGACCCGTACGTGCCGTATCTGGATGCGGTGTTCGGCAGCCATGGCAACGACGACGCGCTGCCCTATGCGCTGGCCGATGCCAGCCCGTTGGCGAGCGAGCCGCTGGCCGAGGTGTTCCTCACCTTGCTCGGTTTGCCGATCGCGCGTTTCGGGCTGCATGAAATCCTCGACCTGCTGGCCAGCGCGCCGATCGCCGAAGCCGCCGGCCTGGACGAAGCCGGGCTGGAACGCCTGCGCAGCTGGCTGCACGCGGCCGGCGCGCGCTGGGGCCTGGATGCGGCGCACCGGCGCCAGCACCAGGCACCGGGCGACGACGCCTATACCTGGCGTTTTGCGCTGGACCGGCTGCTGCTCGGCCATGCCAGCGGCGCCGACGAGGACATCGAGGGGGTAGCGCCGTGGCCGCAGCTGGAAGGCAGCGCGCTGGCCGCACTCGACACGTTGTTGCGGCTGTTGCGCGTGCTCGAACGGCATCAAGCTGCGCTGGCCGAGGCGATGACACCGGTCGAGTGGCGCGAGCGTTTGCTGGGCCTGCTCGAGGCATTGATTCCGACCACGCCAACGGCGCCGCGCGCGCCGCGCGCGCTGGATCGCTTGCGCACCTTGATCGACCAATTCGCCCGCGACGCGGTACGCGCCGAGTACGCCGGCGTGGTGCCGGCCGAGGTGGTGCGTGCGCATTTCGCGGCGGTGCTGGGCGAATCGGATACGCGCGCGCCGCTGCTCACCGGCGGCATCAGTTTCGGGCGCATGGTGCCGATGCGCTTGCTGCCGTTCCGCGTGATCTGCCTGCTCGGCATGAACGATGGCGATTTCCCGCGGCGCGACCCGGCCGCCGGGCTCAATCGCCTCACCGCGGAACTGGGGACCGAACGTCGCCGGCACGGCGACCGCTCCACGCGCGAGGACGACCGCTTTTTGTTCCTGCAGTTGTTCGCCTCCGCGCAGGACGTGTTCTACCTCAGCTATCTCGGCGCCGATGCGCGCGATGGCAGCGTGCGCGAGCCGTCGGTGCTGGTCAGCGAATTGCTGGCAAGCGCCGCGCAGTACCACGCCGCCAGCAACGCGCTCGACACGCTGGTGGTGCGGCACCCGTTGCAGCCCTTCGCCGCCGCTGCGTTCGGTGCGCTGGGCGACGACGGCGCCGACCCGCGCCGTTTCAGTTATCGCCGGCAATGGCGCCCGGCGGTGGACAGCCTGGTCGGCCAGCGGCAGCCGCTGGCGCCGTGGGTGGCCGGTGCATTGCCGGCTGACGAGATCGTGTTGCCGGCCAGCGTCTCCATCGACGCGTTGCGCCGGCTGCTGACCGACCCGGCCGGGCAGTTCCTGCGTCATCGGTTGGGCATGCGCCTGCCCGATCCGGCCGGGCAGGACAGCGATCTGGAACCTTTGCTCGCTCCCACGCGCGGGCTGGATCAATACGGTTTGCAGCAGCAGATATTCGACGCTGCACTGGCAGGCGACACCGAGCACCTGTACGCGCGTCTGCGTGCCCGCGCGCTGCTGCCGTCCGGCCCGCTGGGGCAGCGCCAGCTCGACGAGCGCGTGGCGCAATTGCGCCCGTATGCCGACGCGTTCCGCCAGTGGCGCGGCGAGTCCCCGGCCCAGTCGCGCCGGTTGCAGGTGCAGATGGACGAGATCGAAATCCACGGCCGTGTGCCGGGCTGGTACGCCAGCGGCGTGGGGCGCGTGCAGGTCGGCGCGCTCAGCGGCCGCAGCGCCATCCGTCATGGGCTGGAATGGCTGCTGCTGCGCGCCGCCGGCGAGCACGCCCCGTACGTGCGTTTCTTCGAACACGACGACGGCCTGGGCCCGCATCCCATCGATGCGCAGCCGCTGTCGCAGACACAGGCGCGCGCCGCATTGGCCGAACTGCTGCAGCTGTATCGCCACGGCTTGCAGGCGCCGCTGGCGTTCGCGCCGTACAGCAGCTGGAAGTATCACCAGGCCGCACGCAGCGGCGACCTGGACAAGGCCATCAAGGAGGCGGCCGGGCAGTGGCAATCGGGTTTTGGCTGGAGCGAATCGCACAGTCCGGAACTGCGCCTGGTCACCCGCGGCCGCGACCCGTTTGGCGACGCGCAACGCTTTGCCGAGTTCGCCGCCACCAGCCACCGTGTGTATGCATTGCTCGAACAGGGACACACCGGCGCGCCGCTCGAGACCGAGCGCGTGATCGACAGCTGGCGGCATTGGCACGGCGCGCAGGAAGACGCCGAATGAGCGTCAGTTCCGTCACCGACCCATACCTGCAGTTGCCGCTGCACGGCGTGCGCCTGATCGAGGCCAGCGCCGGCACCGGCAAGACCTTTACGCTGGCCACGCTGTTCACCCGGCTGGTGGTCGAACGCGGCCTGCGCATCGGCCAGATCCTCGCGATGACCTTCACCGAAGCCGCCACCCAGGAGCTGCGCCGCCGCATCCGCGAACGCCTGGTGCTGGCCGCAAGCCTGGTCCCCGATGCGCCATCGCTTGTCGTAGCAGCGGCCCAGGCCGTGACCGACCTCGCCGACGACCCGTCGCAGCCAGGTCCGCTCCTACGCGACCCCCCCGACGTGCTGCTCACCCGCGCCATCCTGGTCACGCACCTGGCCGGCGGCAGCGAAACGCCCGCCGCATTGCGTCGCCGCCTGCAGCAGGCGGTGGAAGAAATCGATCTGGCCGCGGTGTTCACCATCCACGGCTTTTGTGCGCGCGTGCTGCGCGAGCACGCGCTGGAAAGCGGCCAGGCGTTAGCTGCGCCGGAATTGCTCGCCAACGATCGCCAATTGCTCGGCGAAGTCGCGGTCGACCTGTGGCGGCAGCGCGCCGCCGATGCGGTGATGGCCGAAGATCTCATCGCGCTGTGGTCGGGCGGCCCCGAGGCCTTGGCCAGCGATCTGCGCACGCTGGTGCGGCATCCGACGCTGTTGCCGGCAGTCGCCACGACCACCGACGATGCGCCCGCCTTGTTGCAGGCCGTGCACGCGGCGGCCAACGCACTGGCTGACGCATTCAACACGCATGGCACCGCATTTTTCGAGGCCATCATGTCGGCCATCGAGGGCGGCATCCTGAGCAAGGTCAGCTACAAGCCGGAATGGCTGGCATCGCTGTGGCAGTGGTTCGAAAGCTTCGCTGCCGCGCCATCGTCCAACACCGCGCCACACGCCAAACTGCTCAAGTTGACCGCGGCGGAACTGGCCGCCGGCACCAACAAGAAGTTTCTCGATCGCACGCCGTCTTCGCCGATGAGCCACCAGATCGATGGCTATCTCACCGCGCTGGTGCACGTCGAAGCGTGGCGCAGCCGGCGCCGTATCGCCCTGCTGCACGCGCTACGCGACGATGCCATCGCACGGCTGGCGCTGCTCAAGCGGCAACGCCGCGTGCAGACCTACGACGACCTGGTCGATGGGGTCGCGCACGCATTGCAAGGCGCACAGGCCGACGCCTTGGTCAAACGCTTGCGCACGCAATACGCCATCGCGCTGGCGGACGAATTCCAGGACACCGACGACCGTCAGTGGTCGATCTTTTCCAACGTGTTCGGCGAAGGCCCGCTCGCACAAGCAGCAGGGCTGGAGCCGGCGCTGTTTCTGATCGGCGACCCCAAGCAGGCCATCTACGGCTTCCGTGGCGGCGATGTGCGCACCTATCTGGCCGCTGCAATGACCGCCGAACTGGCGCCGCCGCTGAGCCACAATTTCCGCTCGCGCCCGGGCGTACTGGCCGCCATCGACGCGCTCTACGCGCAGGCCGGCTACACCGATGCCTTCCTCACCGACGGCATCGCCTTCCACCCGGTGCAGGCCGGGACCAAGCGGGTGGATGAAGACCTGCAACGCGATGGCGTCGCTGCGCCGGCGTTGACGCTGTGGCGCGCGCCGGAACCGCCGCCGCCTGCGAAAGGCAAGCCCAGGCCCTGGAGCGCCGGCCGCGCGCGCGAGCTGGCCACCGCCGCCTGCGTTGCCGCGATCCGCGGCTGGTTGGCCGCTGCCCGCGACAGCACGGCCACGGTGTGCGGACGCCCGGTGCAGGCCGGCGATATCGCCGTGCTGGTGCGCAGCCACGGCGAGGCCACGCGCATCCAGCAGGCGCTCGGCGCGGTGGGCATCCCGGCGGTGGCCGCCGGCAAGCAAAGCCTGTTCGCCACCGAACAGGCGCTGGAAGTGCTTGCCTTGCTGCAGGCCTTGCTCGACCCGGGCGACGACAGCCGCCTGCGCGCCGCCTTGGCCACGGTGTTGATCGGCGAAGACGCCATCGCCATCGCCGCACTTGAGCGCGACGGCGAGCGTCACCGCCGCTGGCAGCAACAGGCGCTGGACTGGCGCGAACGCTGGCAGCGCGGCGGCCCGCTCGCCCTGCTCGGCGAGCTCGGCGCCACGCACGGGCAGCGCCTGCTCGCCCTGGTCGATGGCGAGCGGCGCCTCACCAACTATCTGCAACTGGCCGAACTGCTGCAGGAAGCCGACGCGCGCGCACTCGGCCCGCATGGCCTGGTCGACTGGCTGGCGCGGCGCATCGCCAATGCCGACGACAACGACGAAACCCAGCAATTGCGGCTGGAATCGGACGCGCGCCGCGTGCAGATCGTCACCCTGCACAAGAGCAAGGGCCTGGAATATCCGCTGGTGTTCCTGCCGTATGTCGGCATCGGCCGCAGCGACAAGGGCGCCGGCCGCCATTGCGTGGTGCATGCGCCGGACCTGGGCCGTCAGCTGCACTGGAAGACAGAGCGCGACGACCCGAGCTGGAGCGCCGCCGAAGCCGCCTGGAAGCAGGAACAACGCGCCGAAGATGCGCGCCTGCTGTATGTCGGTCTCACCCGCGCCGAGCACGCGCTGTGGATCGCCAGCGGCCCGTTCCATCAGCACGAACGCACCGCGTTGTCGCCCATGCTGCGTGCGCTCGATGCGCTGCAGGGCGCGGCGGGCGAGGGCACCGTGGCGGTGGACACCCGCACGCCGCCGGCCCACCTGCCGCGGCTGCCGGCGCCGAGCGAGGCGCAGGTGCCGCCTGCGCGCAGCGCGCAACGGCACATCGCCCCGGAATGGTGGGTGTACAGCTTCACCCAACTGGCCAACGCCGACGCCGGCGCGGTCACCGACCCGATGGCCAGCGCCACCGTCGTCGGCAGCGGCGGCAGCGATGAACCGTCCGGCAGCGAGGCGGTTGCCGTGGCCGTTGCCAGCGACGCCGAACCGTTCGATCCCCGCTTTGCCGGCAACCGCTTCGGCGTGGTGATGCACGACGTGTTCGAACGTTGCGACTTCGCCGCCTGGCAGGCCTGGCGGCCGGGCCAACCTGCGCCTGACGGCCAGGCCGCACCCATCCACGAGGCCCTGCAACGCGGCGGCTACGCCCAGGACGACCTCGACGACGGCCTGCGCATGCTCACCGCGCTGATCGGCCACACGCTCACCGTGGCCTTGCCCGAAGGCACCTGCCTGGCCGACGTGCCCGAACCGCAGCGCCGCAACGAAATGGAATTCCATTTCGCCATGCGGCCCACCCGCGTCGATGCGTTGCTGGCCCTGCTGCATCGGTTTGGCGTGGTCGGCGACCGCCAGGCCTTCGGCGCGCGCCAGCGCCTGGAAGGCCTGATGACCGGCCTGATCGACCTCACCTACAGCGTGGACGGGCGCTGGTATGTGCTGGACTACAAATCCAACCGCCTGCCCAGCTACGACGCCGACGCCCTGGCGCGGGCCATGGCGCACAGCGAGTACGAACTGCAGGCGCTGATCTACACCGTGGCGTTGCACCGCTGGCTGCGCTTCCGCCTGGGCGATGCCTACGACTACGCCCGCGACTTCGGCGGCGTGCGCTATCTGTTCTGTCGCGGCCTGGATGCCGGGCGCCCTGCGGAGGCTGCCGGGTCGGAAGCCGCTGACGAAACCCATGGCCATTCCATCGCGGGCCAGCGTACGTCCGCACCCACGCGCGATTCCACCGGCGACAGACCCGACTCCGCTCCGAACGCCGTCGCCACGACCGCCGGCGTTCCGCGCGCGCCGCTTGGCGATCCGGCACCGGGCATCCACGCCTGGCGCTTCGAACCAGCGCTGGTGCACGCCGTGGACGCCTTGTTCGCCGGCAAGCCTGCAGATGCGCTGTCCAATGACGCGCCAGCGCAAGGTGGCGCCAACCACCCTGAGCCCCTCTCCCCCCGGGAGAAGGGGTGGGGTGAGGGTACGTCCGCACCAGGGACACCCACCCCATGAACCAATGCACCGCGCCAGTCGCATGGCCGGCCCGCACCGCGTTCGCGCCTCTCAGCGATCGCGCCGAGCACGCACCGCCCGCGCGTCATCGGCGTCAACGCTGCTGCGCGCCCGCACTGCACGCCAACACAGGTGGGCGCAGCATGACCGGGCGCGAGCGCGTATCCGCCAACGGAATGCCAACGCCATGAACCCCCCAAACCTGTTCGCCGCCCTCAACCAGAGCGGCGCCCTGCGCACCCTGGATCTGGCCTTCGCGCAAAGCCTGCAACGCCTGGAACCGGACACCGATCCACAGGTGCTGGCCGGCGCCGCGCTCGCCTCGCTGGCAGTGACCAGCGGCCACGCCGGGCTGGACCCGGCCCGCGCCGCCATGGTGCTGGACGCGCGCGACGGCCCGCCGCCGACCTTCCCGGATCCCGCCGACTGGCAACGCAGCCTGGCCGCCTCGCGTTGGGTCGATCAACCGCAGCCCGAGGCCCCGGCGGCCGCCGATTGCCCGCTCGTCCTCGAACGCGGCCTGCTCTACCTGCGCCGCTATCGCGAGTACGAACGCCGCCTGGCCCTGGGCCTGCAACGCATCGCCGCGCAAGCGCCGCCGCCGGTCGACGCCGCCACGCTGGCGCCGCTGTTCGCGCAGTTGTTCCCGAACGCCACCGCAACGCCTCGCAGCGCGGCCCCAACCCCTCTCCCCCCGGCAGAGGGTGCCCGCGGGGCGGGTGAGGGGTCGGGCCTGCCCGCGCCCTCCCTCCGGCAAGAGGGCACAAATCCGCCTGCGCCGTCCATCACAGGGTCGAACCAGGCAGCGCCAGCCCGCAGCCCCGACCGCCAAGCCCAGGCCGCGGCCCTCGCGCTGCGCCGCATGCTGCTGCTGGTCACCGGCGGCCCCGGCACCGGCAAGACCACCACCATCGCCCGCATGCTGCTGCTGCGCATCGCCCAGGCCCGGGCCGCCGGCACATCGCCGCCGCGCATCGCCCTGGCCGCGCCCACCGGCCGCGCCGCCGAGCGCATGGCCGAGAGCCTGCGCCTGGCCGTGGCCCGCGCCATGGAGCAAGGGCTGCCGCCTCCCTGCGACACACCGACCCCGGAGATGTCCCCTCTCCCGTCCACCGCACCGCACCCAGACGCTTTCCCTCTCCCGCCTGCGGGAGAGGGTGCCCGCAGGGCGGGTGAGGGCAGCCCCCCCACCGATTTCCCGTCCACCGCACCGGAAGACGCTTTCCCTCTCCTGCCTGCGGGAGAGGGTGCCCGCAGGGCGGGTGAGGGCAGCGCCCCTACCGATCTCCCGTCCACCGCACCGGACCCAGGCGTTTTCCCTCTTCCGCCTGCGGGAGAGGGCGCCCGCAGGGCGGGTGAAGGCAGCCCCCCCACCGATCTCCCGCCTACCGCACCGCACCCAGACGCTTTCCCTCTTCCGCCTGCGGGAGAGGGCGCCCGCAGGGCGGGTGAAGGCAGCCCCCCCACCGATCTCCCGCCTACCGCACCGCACCCAGACGCTTTCCCTCTCCCGCCCGCGGGAGAGGGTGCCCGCAGGGCGGGTGAGGGCAGTGCGCCCATCGACCCGTACGGGAACTCCGCCCTGCCCAGCGGCGCCAGCACCCTGCATCGTCTGCTCGGCGTCATCCCGGATTCCCCACACTTCCACCACAATGCCGACAACCCGCTGCCGTTCGACCTGATCGTGGTCGACGAAGCGTCCATGGTCGACCTGCCGCTGATGTGCAAACTGGTCGAAGCCGTCGCCGATGGCACCCAGCTGATCCTGCTCGGCGATGCCGACCAGCTGCCTTCGGTGGAAGCCGGCGATGTGCTGGCCGCCATCCTGCAGGCCGCCGGCCCGGGCGATGCCCTGCAGCCCGAGGATGCCCAGGCCCTGCAACCGCTGCTCGGCAGCGCGCCTGTCGATCCGCCTGCGGTCACCTCCGCCACCCGCAACGGCGGCCTGGCCGGCCACCGCGTGCACCTGCTGCGCGGCTATCGCCAGGCGGAGGATTTCGCACTGGCGCCACTGGCCGACGCCATCCGCGCCGGCGATGCCGACACCGCCTTGGCCCTGCTACGCAGCGGCGAACTGCCCGGCGTGTACTTCCACGAAGACGGCGAAGACCCGCTGACACTCGGCCGCGATGCGCTGCTCGCCCACTGGCGCGCGCTGGCCAACGCGCAAGACCCCGCCGCCGCCCTGCGCGATGCCGCCCGCCTGCGCCTGCTCACCGCGGTGCGCGCCGGCCCGCAAGGCGCGCGCGGCCTCAACGCCCGCATCGAACAACTGCTGGCCGACACCGGCGCCGGCGCCCGTCGTCTGGGCGGCGCCTCGCCCTGGTTCCAGGGCCGCCTGCTGCTGATCACCGAAAACAGCTACCGCCACGGCCTGTTCAACGGCGACGTCGGTATCTGCCTGCGCAGCGACCCGGGCGCCTTGCCTGGCCGCAGCGACGCGCGCCCGTCCCCCGGGCAGGGCGATGCAAGTGCCGTGACCACGCGTGGCCACGTGCCACCGTCGCCAAGGCCGGGCCACGCCGGCGACCGCGCACACCATGACACCCCCGCCACCGACAGCCGTGCCCAAGGCCCCTTGGTCGCCTGGTTCGAAGGCGACGGCGACGGCCAGGTGCGCGGCTTCCATCCCGCCGCACTTCCCGCGCACGAAAGCGCCTTCGCCATGACCGTGCACAAGGCCCAAGGCAGCGAATTCGACGAGGTCTGGCTGCAACTGCCCACCCGCGACGCCCGCGTACTCAGCCGCGAACTGCTCTATACCGGCCTCACCCGCGCCCGCCGCGCCCTGCACTTGGCCGGCAGCGAAGCGGTCATGCGCGCCGCGCTGGCGCGGCACGCCGCACGCATCTCGGGGTTGGCGTGGCGCTTGGGTGCAAAAGACGACAAGCCACCGCCAGTTCCAGCACCCACGCCAGCGCCGCTTCCACAACCGCCGCCTAGTGCGCCTGTGCAAGGTGCGCTGTTCTGATCCAATCCAGTCGGTGCCGGCGCTTGTCCCGCAATGGCAGGCTGCACGTTCGTAACGGGTTGCGTCATATAACGCAGGCCGTTATGGCTGTCACATGATCAGGAGCTTTATCGACAAGGAAGCCGAAAGATCTGGCTGGGTGCGCGTTCCCGCCGGTTGCCTGCCGGCATCCAATTGGTCGCGCGCCGCAAGTTGCGCATGCTCAATGCCGCCGAGCCCATCTCGACGATCTACGGATCCCGCCCGCCAACCGGCTGGAAGCGTTGAAGGGCGAGCGGCGCGGCCAGTACAGCATCCGGATCAACGATCAATGGGGCATCTGCTTCCGATGGATGGAAGGCGATGTGGTGCAGGTCGAAATCGTCGATTACCACTGAGCACGAGGCATCTGTCGATGACGGTCCTACCCAATATCCACCCTGGCGCAATTCTGCTTGAGGAGTTTTTCGAGCCTCTGGGCATCAGCCAGAACGCACTGGCACGCGCCACCGGCGTCCCGCCGCGCCGTATCAACGAAATCGTGCTGGGCAAGCGCGGCATCACTGCCGACACTGCCGTGCGTCTGGCCGCCGCGTTGGGAACCTCCGAGCGCTTCTGGCTTGGCCTGCAGGCCGACTACGAGCTGGAGCAGGCGCATCGCGCGCTGGGCGACTTGCCGGCGCGGATCAAGCGGCTGGCGGCATGATCCGGGCGGCTTCCAGCACATGCTGCTAAGTCGGCGCAGCGTCTGCGCTGCTCGCCAACACCGGCGTCGGGTTGGGTCGATGCGGCGGCGTGCCGACCGGTGATTCTTCGTCACCGCACACAGGAATTCACCACGCCGCCATGGCGCTGGCATGGACGTGGGTAACGTTGCGCGCCTGGCCGTCCGCTGGATCGCGTGATCGCGCCGTACGCAGGGCCGCGGCCCACTGACGCACGCGTCAGCGCTGACACGCGACTGTTTCGCGCGGCGTTGCGCCTGCATGACCGTGAGCCCGGTCTGTCGTGTTGCCAACAGGCGCTGCCAGCACCGCCGTTCACTCTCAGAGGTCCTCCCATGCAGCCCACCGCAATCCGTTCCACCGCCGGCTTGCCCAGCGCAGACATGACGGCTGACCTGCGCGATCCTCCACCCGTCTCCGCGCAGGCACAGTCCTCCGCAGCCGCGGCGCCGCCGGATGCCTTGCAGGCGATGATTGGCCGTGCTCCCCGCCCGGACGCGCCACGGCACCGACGCACGCAGAGCCTGCCCGCGCGATTGACGCCTGCCCAGCGCAGCATGCTGGCCGAACTCGGCGTCGCCGACACGCCCGTGCTGACGCCCACCGAGGCGGCCGTGCTGCGGGAGCTGCGTCTGCACCGGCCGCAGCTCCCGCTGGACACGCTGCTGTTCACCGACCCGAACAAGGACCCCGACGATGTCGTGACCTACACCATCGCCAAGCAGCTGCAGGTCGAAGGCTTTTTGCGTCTGACCGATGTCGTCGTCACCCTGGGCGATGCCACCATGCGATCGCAACGCGCGCAGCTGGCAAAAGGTGTCTTCGATCGCCTGGCTTTGCCGGATGTGCGCGTCGCGCGCGGCCAGGACTATCCCATGACGCCCACGCAGGCCCGGGAGCATTCCAAGTTCCTCGCCGAGGGAGCCGCGCTGCGTGCGGCGCCGGACGCGGTGCACACCGATGGCGTCGGTGCGATGCGTCAGCGCCTGGCGAGCTCGCCCCACAAGCTCGGCATGGTGGTCATCGCCGGAATGACCGATGCCAGCGCCCTGCTTGCCGAGGCGGGCGATCTGGTGCGGGACAAGGTCGCGTCCATCACCATCATGGGAGGCATCGACCCGGCCAAAGACGCCGATGGCCTCGTGCAACCGGACACGCGTGCCTACAACAACGCCACCGACATCCACGCCGCCCGTGCGCTCTACCGCCGCGCGCAGCAACTCGGCATTCCCCTGCGCATCCTGAGCAAGGAGGCTGCCTACAGGGCCGCCGTGCCGCCGGCGTTCTACGAAGGCATCGCACGCAATGGCCACCCCGTGGGCGAGTACCTGCGCGATGTCCAGAAAAACGCCTTGAAAGGCCTGTGGGAAGGCATCCAGGCCAACCTGATCCCCGGCCTGGATTCGGCGTGGTTCTTCCGTACGTTCGTCACAGCAGAAGCCCAAGAGGCTGCGGCAGCGGGTCGGCAAGCTGCCATGAGCTTCGACGCCATCTGGCCGCAGGTGACCAAGCTCAATCTCTACGATCCGCTGACCTTGCTGGCGGCGCTGCCCGGCACCGCGCGCCTGCTGTTCCAGCCAACGCCCATGCACCGCGAGGGAGCCAGCCCGGTGGAGCACGTGGGACACGCCGAGGTTGTGCGTCCGGAAAAAGCCAGGTTGTTGCTGTCGGCGCTGGTCAAGGCCGCGCTCGCCCAGCAGGACCAGGGGCAACACGCGCGCTGAGCAGTTGGCAGCATTCGCGGAGTGGCGCCGTCCGGCGTCATCCGCGAAGCGCGAGGTTGGGCATCCCCTCCAATTCGTCCGCCTGCGACCAGGTCGGGCGGCTTACTTGCCCTTCTTTTCCTGCTTGGCCGCGCGCTTTTCTTTCAGCGTCTTGGTCGGCTCTTTCTTCTGGTTCTTCTTCTGGTCCATCCCCTTGCTCATGACACCCTCGTGGTTGCTGGATTGAACGCGCTGGCAGCGCCGGACCCGGCGTGCCAGCGCACTGTAAGGCTTGTGCGCCATCGAAGGGCAGAGGGTCTGGCGCAGTGGAGTACGTGACACCGGGTGGCGGCCGCCGGCGCCCATCGCCTCAGCGTGGCGCAAGCAGCCTGGCAAGGGTATCGGGCCGCCCGGCCAGCCGTTCCAGCCGTGGGTAGCGCAGCGGCCCGGTGTACTGGATCTGCACGTCCGCGCGCTGCCCGTCCTGCGCAATGCCCAACACGATGGGGCGGCGTGCCGCGCCGCGCACCGCATCGCGCAACGCGTCCTGCGAGAACGGCGATCCATTGACGGTCGACACGCGCGTGCCCGGCCGCAGCCCGGCGGCGAAGGCGGGGCCGTTCCAGGCCACCGTGCGCAGCATGCCGTCGGCGCGCGCCGTCAATCCGATTGAGTAGGTGAGATCGGCAACGCCCGCTTCGTCTTCGCTGGCACGGAACGCCGCCGTCGGCGTGTCGGTGTAGACCAGCGACCAACCGTGCTGGGTCAGGCCGCGTGTGGTGTCCAGTTCGTCGTGGGCATCGATCCATCCGCGAAGGAAGCCTGCCCAGTTGGCTGGCGCCACGGTATGCAAGGTGGCGCAGATGTCCTCGAACGTATAGGTGCGCGTGGGCGCGTCCGGGGTGGCGCCGGCGAAGAAGCGCTGCGCGAAATCGTCGATGCTGCGCTTGCCCCCGCTGCGCGCGCGCAGTTCGGCATCCACCGCCAGCCACAGCATCACGCCTTCGGCGTAGTAATCGCGCCGGCGCTGCCAGTCGCGCCACGCCACCGGCTGGCGCAACATGAAAGCCGGGTAGTGCACGTCGTCGGCTAAAGAGCGCCATGCCCGCCCGGGCCGCGTTGCGATCTCCGCCGCTTCCAGCGCCAGGCGGTCGCGCACCTCATCGGGCGTGAACTGGCCGGCACGCGTCGCCAGCACCCGTCCCCAGAACTCGGTCTGTCCTTCGTACATCCACAGCAGGCTTCCGGAGACCGGCACGTTCGGCGTCGGTGCCCATAGATCGGCAGGCGTCCGGTAAAAGCCGTTCCAGGCATGCACGATTTCGTGCGCAATCAGGTCGCGCGCGAGGAGTTGGCCCGGCCAGTCCTGGAAATGCGACGACGCCAGACCGTTCTCGCTGGAGGCGCGATGCTCGGTGCCGCCGGAAGCGCCCTCATCGCTCAGCCGCGCCAGGATGGCGTAGCGCGCAAACGGCGGCGGGCCGAACACCGCGCCTAGCTGCGCAAGCAGCGAACGGAGTTCGGCCACGCGTGCGGGCGGCACCTGCAGGTCGGCGGGCCGCTGCGCCACGATATCCAGCGATACCGTCCCGGTCAGCGGCAGCTGCGCGGCAAATCTGCCGGCAAGCACCGGCGCGTCCAGCAACGTTTCCAGCGATGTCGTCTTGAAGGCGTAGTGCTTGCCGCGCACGCGCTCCACGTCCAACGCACTGAACGGTCGCAGCCCGTCCGGCAGCGTCAGCATGGCGGCCACCGCAATGTTGCGGGCATACCAACCGGCCGGATACAGCACCAACCGCTGCCAGGGCACAGACACGATGTCGCGCGTCAGCAACTCGCCGCCGGCCAGCATCTGGAACTGCACGTCGAGTTGCTGCACACCAGCCGGCACCTCTACATGGAAGGCATGCGGTTCGTAGGCATCGCGCCGCCATGCCAGGCGGCGCCCCGCTGCGCTGACCTCCAGGCCGGCAAGATCGGTCACCGTCAGACTCGGCCCATGGCTGGCAGCCTCCCAACGTGGATACAGCAGCGTCACCGCACCGCTCGCGTCCACCGGTATCTGCTGGTGCACAGTGAAGATGCGGCGCGCGACGTCGGTGGCATCCACGTCCACGCGCATCACCCCGGCAAAGGCGTGGTCTACCGGCGGCGCAACCGTCGGTGTCGGGGCAATGTAGGTCGGGCCGCGACTGGATTGCGCGAACCCTTGACCTGCGAACAGTGCGAGCACCACCGCCAAGACCGACGCACGCGCAAAGCAAAAAGGGGGGATGTGGCTTGAATGGATGCGCATTGCACGGCCTTGAACAAGGCCGTGATCCTATACGCCTGCAACACCCTGCAGCCATCTCGAAAACAGCGCGCTGCTCCAGCTCGCTTTTAGCGCGTTCACCCGCATCGAAGAACACACACGTGTCCACAGCCCGAACGCCCGTGCGACCGTCAAGGTCTGCACGCGGGCGCCGGTGACAACTGCGGCCTTGGAGCGGCTTACACCACGTGGCGAGCAGTCCTCAGGTGGGTGCGGACGGCGCGCTCAGAACCGCAGTGGACGAGTGCTACATGCCGATTCCGAGCACCGGCCGCGCCCGCCTGGCGGCTGCGCAGTGGTTTTGTTCGCTGCCCTTATTTGGCCGGCACGCGCTCGTACTGCTCTCCACCGGTGTTGAGATGGCCGTTGCTTTCGTCGATGGCGAAGTTCACCGTCTCGCCATCGTTGGTCACCTGCAGCGCGCCGTCCTTGTAGACCGCCGGGTAGCTTTCGGTCTTGGGCTGGCGGCTGAAGAACTTGGGCGTGGTGCTGCGGACCATGAAGGTCTCGCCATTGCGCTCGATGTCCATCGTCTCGTCCTGCGACTGCAGGTTGACCCAGTGCCCAACGAACTTCTCGCCTTCCACCTTGGCGCAACCGCTCATCAACAGTGCCGCGGCCAGCGCGGTGCCCATCCACTTCATCATCGTGCATTCTCCAGTTGAGGCTGCAGCGAGGATGGCGGGTGGGGGATGTATGGGAGGTCAAGGAGCCGCCATGATGCATGGCGCACCGCCCTGATGTACTTTTGAGCGAGATAACAACGCCTCTGGCTGGGTTGATCGCTCTGGTAGTGCTGCGTCTGAAGGGACGACGCGATGGAACAGACGCCTGGCGATTCTCCGACCAACGAGTACCAACGTGTCGCTTGTAGACCATATCCAGATCTCGCACCCCTATCTGGTCCGCGTCGTCCGCTGCGGCAAAGGGTTTGAAGTTACCTTGAGCGATGCCTTCCCTGCAGAATTCCGTGTCTTCGAATTATGTCCCGCAGCAGAAGTTTGGCCCGGCTACAAAGAAGTCGAAAGTAGCCTTGGCTTGATCGAAGAAGATGGCAGCACGTTTTGGCTATCCGGGACGGGGGGTTCCATGGAGGAGGCCGTGGAAGATGCGTTGATGAAGTTCATCAATTGGGCCGTGCATCCAGCGCATGTCACTGCAAACAACTTCTGCATGCGACCGATGCATGCTGATGACCTAGATGGGCATTGATGTAGGGTCCGTCGCGCTTGTCTATCCGCCAAGCCCGACAACGCGTCACGTGCGAACCTGTTGCGACAGAAGACCCGCTCAAATACGCTGTCGAACTGCCTTCGCAAAAAGTACGGAGATAGCGTGAAGCACATATGGATAGCGGTGCTGGCGACAGGATGTGCCGTTGTCTCGACGTGGGCCGAGGCCGTTGCAATCCGGTGCGACACTTGCCGAGTAGACAGCGATTTTCGTGCTGAAGCGATGGGCAGGGGACCTGGCACCCACATCGTCTACAACGTAAAAGATAACCTGGTTCAACAGTGGTCCGTTGGATCGGACGGCGACACAGTGCTGGCGGCGGTGAAAACTCCACCGACACCCGTCGTGCCGCAGCAGAGGCCATCAACGGGAGCGACACGACAGGTCGCGAATGCGCACACGTTCCACGTGATCGGCGCGGGCACCATTCGACCTATCTACAATATCCCGATCGAGATGCTGGGATTGAATTCTCATGCACGCGAGAAAAGCGCATACGATTACGTCACCGACGCAAATCTGAGGGCCATGGTTGAATCTGCCACGGGCAGCAGCTCGCTGATACGACAGGTCACAGGCTCCGGGACCACGGCGTCGCTGGCCAACCCGCATCGGGCAAACCTGCTTTTCAGGGTTGTCTTCAAGGACGGCTCCTATGTCGGCGTGATCGTTGATGTGAATCAGGCCAACGGAAAATCCGAACCCGGTAGCGAAAGAACAGCAGCGGGCCAATCGATTCCGAGCCAAGCCAGCGAACTCTCTGGCACCTGGACCAACAACGGGGGCGACAACCTGGCCCCGATGGTGGCGCACATGCAACGCCTTGGCACTGTGAGCGACGCGGGGGCTGCGGGCGCAGGCGGCACAATCACCGCCATCATGTGCGTGGTTCAGCACTGCACGGTCGCGCGTTCGGCGTCCTGATCGATCGTTGGAAGACACTCCAGCGCTGATGACGACCATTCGTCAGGCGACTGGAGCGCGCGACATGGCACAGGCAGGAAACCGCAAAAAAACCGCGCTCAGGTGTCACCCAATATCGCGCTGCAGGTTCGGTGCCACGCTGGAGCAGATCGATCGGTTCTCGGTGTTGCTTCGCACGGCCAGCGCGCAAGGCGACATGGCGTGGCGACGCGGTGCCGGAGTCCCCCGGATCGGCGGCAACCATTGGACAAGGCCGCCGAAGAAGTGAGCCCGGCGACGTTGCCCGCCAACATGGCGACAACCGTCACCTGCGCGCGGTCGAGCGCGCAGTCGCTCTGGCTGATGCAGCGCTCTGGCAGGCGGCCTAAATCGCCATGACCCCGCCATCGATAAACAACTCGTGCCCCGCGATGAAGCTGGACGCATCCGAGGCCAGGAACAGCACCGCCTCGGCGATCTCTTCGGCATCGCCCAAACGCCCGAACGGAATCATCTGCTTGAACGCGTCCTCGGCTCCTGCATTGGCGTCCAGGTAGGTCTGCATGGCCGGTGTGTGCACCATGCCGGGCGACATCACGTTCACGCGGATGCCGCGGCGTTTCAGGTCGCTCGTCCAGGTGCGGGCGAACGAGCGGATGGCCGCCTTGGTGGCGCTGTAGACCGAGAGCGCGCCGATGCCCTTGCTGCCTGCCACGGAGCCGGCCAGGATCACAGCCCCACCGCTGGCCATCAGCGGCAGTGCATTCTGCACGGTGAAGACCGTGCCCTTGATGTTGGTCGCCAACAGGCGCTCCAGGTGTGCGATGTCGATCTCGCCCAGCGCGGCCGACTCGGAAACGCCCGCGTTGGCGAAGACGACATCCAGCCGGCCGTGCTCCTGCTGGATGCACGCATAAAGCCGGTCCATGTCCTCGGGCACGCCGACATCGCCCTGCACGCCCACCGCGCCGCCGCCGATCTCCGCCACCGCAGCGTCCAGCCGGTCCTGCCGCCGCCCGGTGATGTAGACCTGCGCGCCCTCGGCCGAAAACGCCTTCGCCGTCACCAGCCCGATACCGTCGGTGCCGCCGGTAACCACGACCACCTTGCCTCCGAATCGCTTGCCCATTGTGCTTCCCTGATAAGTGGAGGATTGCTCCACTTAGTATATGGAGGTAGCCTCCACTTCCACAAGCCACGTCGGAAGAGCCCGTTGACCGCCGATACGCCCTTGCGCGCCGATGCCCAGCGAAACCGCGAACGCCTGCTCGCCGCAGCTGAGCAGGTCTTCCTGGAGCGCGGTGCCGAAGCGTCGATGGAAGACGTCGCAAAACGCGCCGGCGTCGGGATCGGCACGTTGTATCGGCGCTTCCCCACCCGCGAGTCGTTGTTTGCCGCGGCCTATAGCGGGCGTTTCTTGTCGCTGGCTGCTGCCAGTCACGCGCGCGCCAGTTCGCTCGACGCGCTGGCTGCGCTGCGCGCGTATCTCGAGGATCTGGCACTGCATACCAGTGTCTATCGTGGGCTGGCTGCGTCGCTGGGCGCAGTGCTGCAGAGCGGCACGCCAGGGTGCGAGGCCGTCAGCAAGCAAGGGCAGCAGCTGTTGCGCAGCGCCCAGAAGCGCGGCGTCGTCCGCCGCGATGTGTCCTTCGACGATCTCGTCGTCGTCGCCATTGCGACCTCGCTGGCCACCGAACAGCTTGGCTCCCCAAAGACGCGCATCGCGCACCTGATCGGGCTGTTCGTCGACGGCATTGCAGCGCCAGGGGCGGGAGCGGCTGCGTAAGTCAGCCGCCAACGCGCTGGCGCCTAGAGTGCTTCATCGTCGTCTTGGGTGATGGCGAGCAACCCACGCAACGCGCAGGCGTTGACATGGGAGAACGATCGTTCTACCTTGACGCCGTGGACAAGCCAACCAACGACACCCAACAGAAGATCCTGGCAACGGCAGAGGCGCTGATCTACCAGCACGGCATCCATGCCACCGGCATGGACCTGCTGGTGAAGACCTCAGGCGTGGCGCGGAAAAGCATCTACCGCCACTTCGATAACAAGGACGAGGTGGCCGCCGCTGCATTGAACGCGCGCGACGTCCGTTGGCTCGCGTGGTTCAGGCAGCAATGTGACAAGGCCGACCGTCCCGAGGCGCGCATCCTGCGCATGTTTACGGTGCTCAAGGAATGGTTCCAGTCGGAGGGTTACCGCGGCTGTGCGTTCATCAACACCGCAGGCGAGGTCGGGGACCCCGACGATCCGGTTCGCAAGATCGCCAGGCATCACAAGCAAAAGTTGCTCGACTACACGCTGGAACTGACCGGGCAACTGGGTATCACGCAGCCGGACGCACTGGCGCGCCAGCTGCTGCTTCTCATGGAAGGCGCAATCACCGTCTCGCGCGTGATGGGTGACGAGGACGCCGCAGACACCGCAAGGGATATCGCGCAGTTGTTGCTAAAACAGGCCACCGGCTAGCGGCCTGACGCTCCGCCGCACTCTCAAAACACCGATGTATCCACTTCGATTGGAGGCTTTGCCATGTCCAACGCTCACGCTCGCCCGCCGCTTCCCCCGTTCACCCGCGAATCGGCGATCGAAAAGATACGGCTTGCCGAAGACGGTTGGAATTCCCGCGACGCCGATAAAGTGTCGCTTGCCTATTCGCTCGACACCCAATGGCGAAACCGTGCCGAGTTCACCAACGGCCGGGAACAAGCCCGGCAGTTCCTTGCGCGCAAGTGGAATAAGGAGCTCGAGTACCGCTTGATCAAGGGTAATCCCCCCACAGGTTAGCTGACGCCAGAAGTGGAATTTTCTCGTACCCTTTTCCGAGGAGGTTCCATGAAGACATCCCGCTTCACCGACAGCCAGATCATTGCCGTCCTCAAGCAGGCCGAGGCCGGCACGCCCGTGCCGGAGTTGTGCCGGGAACACGGCATCAGCTCGGCGACGTTCTACAAGTGGCGCAGCAAGTTCGGCGGCATGGACGCATCGCTGATGTCCCAGCTCAGGGAGCTGCAGGACGAGAACCGGCGCCTGAAGAAGATGTACGCCGATGCCCAGCTCAGCGCCGACCTGCTGAAGGAGGCGATGGCAAAAAAATGGTGAGGCCATCTCAACGCCGGGAGATGGCCCGATGGGCCGTAGATGGTGGCCACACGAACATCCGGCATGCCTGCCGGACCTTTGCGGTGAGCGAGACCTGCTTTCGCTATCAAGCCAAGGCCAGCGAGGAGAACGCCCGGATTGCCGATTGGCTGGTGCGGTTGACCACAACCTATCGTGATTGGGGGTTCGGCCTGTGCTTTCTGCACCTGCGCAACGTGAAGGGCTTTGGCTGGAATCACAAGCGGGTGTACCGCATCTATCGGGAGCTGGAGTTGAACCTGCGGATCAAGCCGAAGAAGCGGCTGGTGCGCGAGCGGCCAGAGCCGTTGGCGGTGCCGGAGACGATCAACCAGGTCTGGTCGATGGATTTCATGCACGACCAGCTGGCCGACGGCCGCAGCTTCCGGTTGTTCAATGTGCTCGATGACTTCAACCGTGAGGGTCTGGGCATCGAGGTCGACTTATCGCTGCCATCGGCCCGGGTGATCCGCTCGTTGGAACAGATCATTGACTGGCGCGGCAAGCCAAACGCCATTCGCTGCGACAACGGCCCGGAGTACATCAGCGGCGCGCTGCTAGCTTGGGCACAGCAGCGCGGGATTCGGATCGAGCACATCCAGCCAGGCAAGCCGCAGCAGAATGCCTATGTCGAACGTTACAACCGCACCGTCCGCTACGCCTGGCTGGCCACAACGTTGTTCGACACCATCGAGCAGGTTCAGGACAAGGCCACGCGCTGGCTATGGACGTACAACCATGAGCGCCCCAACATGGCGCTCGGCGGTATCACGCCAGCAATGAAATTGGCGATGGCCGCCTAGCTCCACTTTTGGCGAACGCTCAAAGCGGGGGGATTACCCCACCTTCGAGATCGAGCGGCTGACCGGTAAGCGGCCGCGCACTTTCGATGATTTTGTTCGCGATCATCGGCAGGCGTTTGTGGGTTAGTCGTTAGGAGACCGCTGGGAACGAGTTGGGTGGCTTATGAAGTGAACCTGACCCCGTCGCCCCCGCTGACTACCAGCTCACCGTTACGTAGGCAGATGTGATTTTTGCTGCCGATGGTCAAGCCAAGTTATTCCAGCGAGCGTCCGCGTAGCGGCAAGATGGAGCGTGATGAGAGATGATGAGATGCCTATCTTACTGCCGTACGATCCATCACAGTCCGGCTACTTGAACTGCTGTTCGTACGCGGCAACGTGCTGAGGAAATAGCTCAGCGTACAGCGGATATCCAATTCCGAGCACAGCGACCTCTAAGCCTTCTGCTCCGAAATCCGCAGAACAGTCGGTGATGCCAACTGCTAGGCACTCGATCACTCGCCCGTCGCTGGCGATTCGTACAGCAAAGTCCATGCTCTCCACTTCTCTTCCCTCTCGTTGGATGATGGCCGGCTGCACGGTCTCATAGGCGGCTATTGGGAAAAATCTACCGAACGCAACGCCCATAGGAGGATCGCCTGATTCAAAGGCGGTATGCCCGATCAGCACAGAGTTTGCGAGGATATCGAAGCGATGCATGTTGTGCGGCCTCACATTGAACCTAAATTGCACATCGAAGCATCGAGAACTTGAATAGCATCAATGTCTTAACGTATCCAATTTACAGCTTCACCGACATAGCAGTTTCCCCGCAGAACCAGATACCCACCAGTCACATCGGTCGCAAACTCGTGCACCGTGTCCCCGGGCTGCATTGCGCGCTTCAGCGCAGCTGACTCCAAGCCATGCGTAGCCATCGCCGCAGCTGCCGCTTGAGGAGCAAGAGCATCGCCCATTTTCTTTAGGTTTGCGGGTAGCTGTGCACAGGTAACAGGCGGTACTCGTGGTGGCCTTCCACTAGCAAACAGCATGCAATCCGCAAGCACCCCGGTGAGTGCGATGGACCAGATCAGGATGCGAGCCGCGTTTCGTTTGGCAGTCATAGTTATCTAGGATAGTCCTGAATTGGTGGACAGAGCCTTTGCCTAATGCTTTTTTTGCGGGAGATCGCTCAGCACTCGCGGCATTACCGCGCACCATCAGTCCTCATAGAGCCCTTGCCGGCGGCCAATTACTGTAGTGCTAACGGCGATAACGGGGTCAGGTTAATTTTTTAGGTGAACCCGGCACCCTTTCTTTTACGTTTTAGATAATCGCAGCGTCTGCCACGCTCACTGGGAGCACAGCCACCTGAGCGAGCAAAACAGGGCAGACTGTGCCCCCGGTGCGCCCTGTGCACGAACATACAACGCTACTGCGTTCACCTCCCACTGATCGAGGCGTGGGAGCTCAATGGCGCATAAAGGTGCGTGTGTTGTGTTGTGCGATGTCCATAACAGGGGGGTGGCAGAAGCGAAATCCTGGGTCAGCGGGCAACCCCGTCAAGGTGTGTAGCCCCACTGCCCGATGATGGCTTCCAGCGTGGCTTGATTCACCGGCACCACACCTGGACATGTCATCAGATATGTCCGACGCGCCGCCGCTGTGGCCCCCGAATCGAAGTGCGGGTCCCATATCTGGATGGCGTGGAAGGCTGCGATCGGCGCTGCGCATTCGGCGCTCGGTTTGCCGAAGCCGGACACGGCGGCCATGCAGAGAAAAACCGAGCAAGGGTCCGCCGCCTGGGCGTTAGCTGGGGCGCCCAGGCCAAGGCCAAAAGCCGCAGCCAGTGCAAAAGTGGCGCCAATGGAACGTAGCTTCATGATGAATACCTCCCTGGTAATGGTTGAAATGACATGAGTGTCTCTGGGCGAATTGCGCTAGGCGTGGCTCAACGAGACAGCTCTCGACACCGCTTGCTATGGCGTCGGCTGGTCACCTGGTTTTCCGTCTTCGCCAGAATGGCGGTGGTCAGGGTAGCATGCCGACCGCGCGCGGTGTGAGGGTTTGGCACGGCCGGCTAGCCGCAAAGCGAAGGGACGCTAGGCGCTAATCCAGTCCAGTGGGGGCGGAGGATAAATGCCTGCTCATCCATCGCACATTCTGTGAATGCGCCGCCGCCACAGTGGCCTTTCCCATCAATGGCACACCGTAGCGTTGCGGGTGCGCTGCCGTCGCGGCGGTCTGTCACCGTCATGGCGACTGTTTCATATTTGAGTGCTGAAGCTGCAATGGATTGCATGCGTGATTTTCCCCGTCATCACGATGTCTACGAGGAACTCTGAAATTCCTCTGCGGTTACCTGGCTCCGTGTAATGCGTCATCGAGCGCGATGGGGATGTGCACATCGCCGCGACGACACTCGGGTTTGGTACATGCGTTGTCGCAGGCGAGCAACTTCCTACTATCGACCGTTTTAGCGAACCTCTTTCCTGGCAGCCAAACGAGCGGCTTGTAACTGAGCTCGTGCACAGGCTGTCGGTCCGCGATCAGCGAGAAGCCTCATAGATTGCTGTACTTACGATCATCCCGGCGATGCCGGCGGCCGCCATGAAAAATCCCCTCCGGTCCCAAGTCGAACGAAACGGCCGCTTCTCGGGCGCGACAAGAAACGCGCCCCAGCGTATCAATCCACCGGCGCCGAGCAAGAAACCGGCAATCAGCATGCAAAAAATGTAGACGAATTTCATGGCGAGTAGGCCGAGTGGATTAATGGATCAGGTTTATAAGCCTGACCCCATTCTTACATGAGCAACGAGCGGGCGTAGCAGGCGGTCGAGGTGGTCTAGCGTGAGATGCGATACAACAGCTGGCGACTCAATCTGTGTGCTCCTCTGCGCGGCGAGAGGTGAGCGAGCCCGGCGTGACGATCGGCGCGTTGGGCCCGGCCGCAGGTTTGTCGGGATATCGACTGCTGGGAAGAGCACAGCGCTGATATGGACGTGAGAGTGCCGCCGTACCGATGCGTCCCGCGGAAGATACCCTTGAGCCCTTATCTCAAGAAGTAAACCCGACCCCGTTTCTCCGTTTCTCCGTTTCCACATAAAATTGAAACAGTGTGAGCTCTCAAGTCGAACAGGCCGTAGGACGTGGAACCCAAGAAAATTTTAATCAAATTTCCAGTTTTTTCTAATACCAAAGTTAAGGCGCATTGGATCAGCGTGTGGAGCAAACGGCAAGTTCTTTCCGCCATTTGAACCGTGCGCCGATGTAATGTAGGCAGCCAAAAACGGAGTCAGATTGGACTTTCAAGCCAACCTGACTCCGTTCTTAAAGCATCCCTCATGGGCGCACTTCTTCAAATCGTGGCGCACCAGTGTAATCTCGCAGGGGGCCACGTGGGGAAACCTTAGGCCCAGCTTGGATTTTTGATGATTAGCACAGCTAGTGGCAAACCTGGGTGGTGACCTCTGTTCAGTAGCTACCCGTGCAATTCCAGACGTTTTGGGCGTCTGTAGATCGATGGACGCATAAGTTACTGCCTGGGCCAAAATACTTGATTATCAACTCGTAATTATCAGGCGAATTTGAGACAAAAAATAACTTTATATTTGCGGAATCAACATCCGTCATGATTTCCTTATAATTGCCAAGCTCATCAATCGACTTGGGATAAGCAGCCCTTTCAATACGATAAGCTTCGATTGAACGAACTATAGCATTACCGACCTCCTTCGTCTTCTTGGCTTTCATACCTTGGCCAGGAGCAGCACAAGCAGACAAGGAGATCATAAGAATGATTACCAGCCTTAAGTTATTAGCAATCATTGCCCCATGCACCCATTTTGCACCTCGTTTTGCAAAGCATTCCAAATTTCCCCGGCTAAGCTACTTGAGTCGCTAGCAAGGTACGAATCTTCCCATAACCCTAGGCGGCAAACCAAATGTGTCCATGAGTTCTAACGCCTAAACTAAGCCGACCGGCGAAGCCAGTTCGACTTGAATGAATTGTTAGACTGCGCCCTTTGAAAGCTGCTCAAAAACGTTTGATAGCTCTTTAGCTGTTGAAAGCTCGACCCGAAGCTCAGATCGCAATTTAAATAGCCAGACGATAAAAAATACACAGATTGCCGCTGCGCCCCAATTTGCTTTATCCAAGAACTGACCAGCAAGAATAAAGAGAGGCACGCAAATTGCGAGAAATGTGTGCATGTAATTTAAGAAGTCGATCTTAGCATTGATCATCTCGGAACGATTCTTTACAGCAAGGATAAGACTTGTCCACCGAGCAGGCGTAATAGTGGCGTTGCGCAGTTTGGCAACGCCTTGCGCGTCCAATAGATACGCTCTGTAGAACTCTTCATCCTGCGCAATAAAGTCAAGCTCCGAGAGCTTTGAATTGCCTTTTTTGCGCTTGAATAAGTACTGAGAATTCAGATGTTCGGCACGCACTTGCTTATATCGATCAATGAAATCTCTAATTGGATCGTGCATATCCCGAAAACTCCCTTAGCAATCTAACACTTTAATTGAGCGACGCCGCGAAGCGATTTGGCAGCTCATAAGGAAAACGGCATTGCCAACGCAGAGCTGCCATTAAGAGAAATCCGAAGCCGCTGATCAGGGTACCGGCCTCACCCTCGCGTACTTTTCCCGCCAAAAACCAGCGCCACCAGCAAATCGCCCGTCGTTGCGAGCATGACGCCGGCAAGGCCGGCAAGCAGCTTCAGTAGGTTTTGATAATGCATTCTTCGCGTCCTAGTTTTTGCATTACGCTGCACTTCCGAGTGGCGTTGGCTTGAGGCCTGCTAGGACTTGTGACGCCGATAGTGGTTATTGGTGCTTGTGCTGCGGTAGCTGCCACCCTTGTGCGAGGCACCGTGGCCTGCGCTGTAGTGACCGCCGTGACTGGTGGTATGGTGCGAGCCGGCGGCTCTGGTGCGCGCTTGCGCGGATGCGGTAAACAATCCTAGTGCGGCCACAGTCAGTGCCACCATGCTCCATGCCTTGCTCAACATTGTTTCTTCCCCTGAAGAAATGTGTGGCTTTGCGGCTGCATTAAGTACTGCGTGCCTTGATCCTCGCCGAGTTTTTGGGTTGCGTCAATGCGGTTGCGCGAGTGGTCGTTGGCTTTATCGGCTTTGCCCTCATCCGCCCTTCGGGCCCCTTCTCCCGCGTGCGGGAGAAGGGATTGGTGTGTTGGGTTATTGGCTGTTTTTTGCGGTTGCCGACTTGGCTGGGGTGGGTAGAGCAAGATGATTGTTGAGGTCGGTAATCTCTGGGGCGTTGCTTTCGGTCACCACACGCACCTGCGCGGTTTTTAGATTTGCCGCGTTGGTGAGCGGCAGGCGTACCTGGGCGGTGATTGGCTGCAGATTGCGTGGTGCCGCGAGTGCCGGAAACGCGCTCCGCGCCAACTCCTTGCCACGCGCATCTTCCAGCACCACAAACCCGGCCGGTGCATCGGCATGGCCGAGGCTGTGCACGGTCACTTCGATGGCATCGGCAGTCACGCGGACGTCGCCGTGGCCGATACCCAGGTCCGGGCGCAGCTCGACAGGTGTGGCTTCGGCAATGCGTTCGAGTTGCAGCACGGTGGTGCGGCCTGCGGGGAAGTCGATGTCGATGGACGCGCTTTTTTCGAAAGCAAACTCTTGCGTTTTGCTTGCGCTGTCGAGCTTGCCGTCGTTGGCTTTGCTTACGCCTTGGGTGATGCGCCATTGGCCCGGGGCGACGTTCCAGCCGGTCATGCTGGCGCGCTGAGGTTTACTGGAGGTGTTGTAGGCGATGACGGTAAAGCGGTCTTGCTGGGGTGCGGGGATAGCGATGGCGACTTGCGTGGCGGCCTCCGGGTCATTGAAGCGCCAGCTGACGGTATGGCCGGGGTAGGTTTGATTGCGCTTGAGCGCCACACCCCCTAAGCGTGCGCGTTGGAGGTTGACCGTAGGGGATTCCACGCGGTCGCTCCACCAGTGACCTTCGGTGTTCATGTAGAAGTTCTGCAGTTTCTCGCGTGCTTCGCTCCGGTAAATGGCGGCGAGATATTCGAGATTGCCGGTTTGTTCCCAGGCCACATGGTGCGGGAAGTCCGGGGCGCTGCCGTCGTCCTTGTTTGCGGCCTCGATTAACTTGCTGGCCCAGTCATTGCGCTTGCCCATGACATCGAGAAAGTTTTCGTTGAGCAGCGATAAACCGTTCGGGCCGCTGTTGGCGACGCGGTAGTTAATGGCTTTGAGATAGCGGTCTTCGCCGGTGAAGCGGTAGGCGGCCCAGAAGGTGTGCAGGGTGTCGGCGCCGCCGCTGCCTTCGAACAGTTCGCCACCGCGGGTTTTGCCGGTTTGCCAGTTGATCTCGTTGGGCAGGGCCCAGTTGCCCTTGGCGTTGGTGTAGGCGTGGGCGAGATAGCCATCCGCTAACCCGGTGACGATACGGCGGCTGTTGGGGTCGGCGTTATAGCCGCCCAGCAGGATGGCCGGGTGCACGATGGGGAAGGAGTACGGTTTTTGCCATTGCCAGTTGGGTTCGCGGTAGACGGTGCGGCCGCCGAACCAGTTGCTGGCAAACAGCAGGTGGCCTTGCGGGTTGACCTGGATGATGGTGTCGAAGGCCTTGACGGTTTGCATCAGGCGCTCGACGGTGCGCGGGTCGCCCCAGTTGAGGTATAGCAGGGCGCTGTTGAGGTTGATGCCCTCCTCGTAGGAATGCAGCTCGTCGGTTTCGATGGTGGACAGGCCGTTGGTGAACATGCCGTTGCGGTAGTTGGCATCGGACAACGCCAGCATGGAGGCGTTGAGCATGTCCGGGTCCACGCCCATCAGGGCGACGCCGGGCCATTGCTGCACCAGGTCCGAATCGTCGGAGATGCCGCCGCCGAAATCGCCGTAGGCCACCTGCCGCTGCTCGATCCACCAGCGGATATAGCGGCGCGTGGCTTTGAGGTCTTCCAGCTGCCAGAACGCCCAGGCCGGCACGCCCTTGGGCACGCTGGGCATCTCGACGGGCAAGGTGCCCTGGTTGGCGTAGCTGATGTCGTTCCAGTACTGGCGGCCGAGGGCGTGGTCCGGGTCGACGCGCAGTAAATCGGTGATGTCGGCATCCAGGCGTTTGTAGAGCAGCTGGCGCTTGGAGGTGGTGTGTTCTTCCACCAGAAAGCCCCAGTTGTCCTTGACCTGGTTGAAGCGGTCGGCGACGTGCTCTTTGATGGCCTCGGCGCGCGACTTGAACACCAGCTGCAGCTGGGTGCCATCGAGCGCGTTGGCATCGAAGCCGGGCGCGGCGGCGGCGATGCTGAGCATCAGGCTGTCGTTGCTGAGGATTCTGTCGCGCAGGTCCAGCCACAGCGTGCGGGCCTGGCCGGGGGCGACGGCGACCGAGACGTCGATCATGTCGCGTGCGGGCCAGATGGGGTCCTTGATGCGGATGTTGAGCGGGATGCTGCCGTTGTGGGTGGCCGGCAGGTTCAGCGCCGGCAGGGTGATGGCGATGCCGTCCAGGCCGTCGTGCATGTTTTCCCAGCCGTAGGACCAGCTGCGCATCAGCGCCTGGTCCGGCGGCGGGTTGCCCAGGCTGGACGGCACCAGGATGTGCACGATGGGTTGCTGCGCGCTTGCTGCGGCCTTGTCGCTGGGGCGCTTGCGGGCGGGCGCCTTCGTGGGCAGCGCGATCACGGTCTGGCGCTCGCCCGGTGGGTAGCGGCCGGCGATGACATCGCGCAGCTCGGCAAGGTTGTCGTAGTCGGGCTGGATGTCGCTGCGCACGGTGTAGCTGAGTTGCGCGCTGCCTTTGGGCACCTGCCCTGGTTGCACGTTGTAGGCCCAAATTTCCTGGATGGGGGTTTCCTGCGCGGTGTTGGCAAAGCGCAGCGTGCCGCCGCGGCGCTCGGGGAACTGGTCCACGCTGCGCACCACGCCTTGGCTGCGTGCGAACAGCGGTTGCGGTGGTGCGTTGGGCGCGGCGTACGTGGCTTGGCCGTAAGCGGCGCCGCGCAGCTCGATGCGGTTGAAAGGTTCGTCCGGCAAGGTGAGGTCGAGCGCTTTTCCGCCTTCGACATAGGTGTTCCAGTCCGGCAACTGGAAGTAGTCGTTGCGGCCGGGCAGGCGCGAGCGGTTGTAGACGCCGGGCCAGGTGGTTTCGGCGATGCCGTCGGTGGCCTTCCACATCCATTGCTTGAGATCGCGTGCGTCGGTGAATTCCACCTTGCGGATGCGGGTGACCGGTGCGGTCAATGCAGGCGGTGCGTGGCCGTTGTCCCAGCCGTAGCGGTGCAGGAAGGCGGCGTGTTGCGCATCCGCAGCGATGGCCGGGGCGGTGGTGGGTTCCTGCAGGCGTGCGAGCGCACTGGCGCCTGCGCCATCGAGCATGCGGTCGTAGATGCGGATCTCGTCGAAGTCGCTGCCGCGCAGGAAGTTGTAGCGGCTCTGCACCTGGTGCGGCGACATCACCCGGCCGGCCAGGCCGAACTGGTCGAGCGCGGCATCGTAATCGAGCGCGCCACCGTTGGCGCAGGGTGCACCGCAGTCCACGCGTGCGGCTTCCTTGCCGTCCACGTACAGGCGCACGCCGCGGGTTTCGTCCCAGGCGAAGGCGATGTGGGTCCAGTCATTGGGCTTTGGCAGCGTGTCGAGCTTGAAGGAGACACGGGTGCGCGCGAGGTTGGCGTCGGTGACGAAGGCATCGAAGCCGTGGCCGTTCCAGTCGATGCGCAGCCAGGCCATGTCCCAGCTGGTGTGGTCGGCGTAGCCGACGCGGAAGATCACGAACGGCGCTTCGCCGACCGGGTAACGCGCGCGCCAGAAAAAGCCGAGCGTGCCGCGCTGGGTGTAGAGATTGCCGGGCGCATTCCACGACAGCACGCCGTCGTCGGCCCATTCGATGGCGTTGCCGCGTTTGCCGGTGGGCACCAGCGCGATCTTGTCGCGGAAGTTGGGCACGCCATCGCCGCGGGCGACATCGGCTTGCAGACCCTGGTCGGCCGAGACGCGGAACAACAGCTCCGGTGCATCGGCAGCGGCCGCACGCACCGGCAGCGCAACCAACAACAGCACACCCATCCACCACTTCTGCACGCTCACTGCCTGACTCCTCAAAACGCATCGCCGCACGGGATCACCGCGCGGCGAATATTCGATACTGCATGGCGTTGACAGCCCCACGCCGGCACGGGTCTGCCACATGTCCTGCCCGGCGCCGCGATGGCCTGCATAGACTACGCGGTGCCAGGCTGCGCTTGCATCGCACCTGGGCCACCACCGCATGCACGCTGATGACCCAGGCGGTCGTCGTGCGCGGCGCGAAAGGGTGCAGTGCACACCACTGCATTGCGTGCAGCGATGTACGGCTACCGGTGCGTCGTACAGATGCGTTGCAACGTCCATATCACGCCCGCTACGCGATGTGCGTAGCGGGCAGATATCTTTTGGCGCGACTTGGCTGCACTTAGAACTTGTAGCGCAGGCCCAGCAAGTACTGGCGGCCGGTTTCGGTGTACTGCAGCGGCAACTCGCCGGTCTGCGGCGACCACACCCATTCGTCGGACGCTTCGTTGGTGAGGTTGATACCCTCCAGGCTCAGTTCCAGTTGCTTGCTGATCTTGTAGCGCAACGAGGCGTCGATCATGGTGGTACCGGTCATGCCGTGCACGCCATCGACGTTGAATCCCGCTTCGGTGCCGGGGGCCTGGGTCAGGTAGTCGTCGCGATTGGTGGCCGAGATGCGGCCGGCGAAAGACTCGCCCTCGTAGAACAAGGTCGCATTCCACGACGAGCGCGACAGCCCGGTCAGGTCGTTCTTCATCACCGGTGCGCCGGTGCTGGACAGGTACTGGATCTGCGAATCCACCCAGGTGTAGTTCAGTTGCACGCCCAGGTTGGCCCACTTGCCCGGCAGGAACGTAAATGGCTGGACATAGTTCGCTTCCACGCCCTTCAACTCGCCACCGGGTGTATTCAATGGAATGCTGAAGGTGAAGTCGTCGTTGATGCTGGCGCCGGTGCCATCCAGCAAGGAGGCCGGCAAGCCACTGCTGGCATACGGGCGCACTTCGCGTGCGGTCTGGATGAAACTTTCGATGTCCTTGTAGAACACGCCGACACCGAGCATCGCGCCTTCGTTGAAGTACCACTCCAGGCCAAGATCGACATTGGTGGCTTCGATCGGATCCAGATCCGGGTTGCCGCCGGACACGGTGCGTGCGCCACCGGCCACGGCCACGGTCACACCGGGCGTGAGGCTGCCCAGCCCGGGGCGCGACATCACCTTGGCCGCGCCCAGACGCAGCAGCAGGTCGGGCGCGAGCTCGGCCACCAGGTTGAACGAGGGCAACGTGTTGTTGTATTTGCGGCCCACCGTGGTCAGCGCCGGCGCGTTGTTGATCAACGCATAGCCGGTGGATTCCTGCTCGGTGCGCACATAGCGCACGCCGAAATTACCCGACAGCGGGATGGAGCCCAGGTCGGTGGAGAACTCGCCCATCAACCAGACGCCGCGGTCCTTTTCTTCGACGCTGCGGGTGTTGTTGGCACGCGGCGCCACGGCGTAGGTGCCGGCGTTGCTGTAGATGCCGAGCTGGTTGGCCACTGCATCCAGGTTGGGAACGACCCAGTTGGACGGGCTGCCGTTGATGCCCTTCAGGCCGGCCTGCTCGGTCAGGTCCGTCGGCACGATACGGGTGCCATCGGCGAAGGTCGGCACCGCAATTTCGCTGGCGCGACGCAGTTCAACCGTGCTGAAGGTGTAGTCCTTGGCCAGCACGCCACCCTTGAGGCGGAACCCGGGGCTGATGTTCCAGTTGAAGTCGATCTGCGCCGTATCGAAATCGTTGTCCACCGTCTGCGGACGCAGGCGGATTTCGGCCAGTTCCCACCCGGCAGGATTGGTCGGGTCGATGCCGTAGTTCAGCACCGGCGCACGGTTGTTGCCGCGATAGTCGTAGCTGTAGCCGTCGACGTCGTACTTGTCCATGATGATGGTGGTCTGCACCGGGTTCTCGTGCGCCGAGCGCGAGGTACCGACACGGCCGGACACGGAGAAGGCATCGCTGAAGCGGTGCTCCAGATCCAGGCTGACCTGCTTGAACTCGGTGTTCCACTCGTCGTGGCGGTTTTCCGAGCGGATATCGACGTTGTCGAATTCGCCGTACACCAGCGCGTTGTTGCGGATCTCACCATTGCGCACGATGGTGGCCGGCTTGCCGTCGCGGTCGGCGCGCCGCGGCGTGCCGCTGTCGCGACCGCGGCTGAAGGAGATGGCCTCGATGTAATGCTCATCGCGCGTGGCGTCGATCTTGGAGTACAGCGCGTCCAGCGAGATGGTGGTGCGGTCGGTGGGCTTCCACTGCAACGACCCGGTCACGCCCAGGCGCTGCTGGTCGTGTTCCATCTGCACATAACGCGGGAAGCGCGGGTGGTACACGTCGGCCGAGCGTGCGGCCGCAAAGGGCGATGCCGCACTGAAGTTGCCGTTGCTCGTCCCATTGGCCCAGCGGCCGGTGTTGGAGCCTTCTTCCAGCACCTGCCGTTCGGTATAGGCCACCGACAGCAAGGCGCCGAAGGTGTTGTCGGCCCAGGTATTGGCGATCAGCGCCGCTACACGCGGGTTGGCCTTCTCGGCCATGGCGTTGTAGGCCGCCTGGCCGCTGGCGGCAAACGTAAAGCCGCTGTAGTCGAACGGGCGCGCGGTGCGCAGGTCGATGGTGGCCCCCAGCGAGCCCTCTTCCACATCGGCCGAGGCCGTCTTGCGCGCGATCAGCTGCGAGAACAGGTCCGAGGCGAAGACGTTGAAGTCGAAGCCGCGGCCGCGGTTGGTGCCACCGCTCTGGTCGCCGGCGCCCACGGTGGTGAGCGCTTCCATGCCGTTGATGCGGACGCGGGTGAATTCCGGGCCCAGGCCACGCACCGTGATGGCGCGGCCTTCACCGGCGTCACGGGTGATCACCACGCCGGGAATTCGCTGCAGCGACTCGGCCAGGTTGAGGTCGGGGAACTTGCCGATGTCCTCGGCAACGATGGCATCGACCACGCCGGCTTCGCCGCGCTTGATGTCCAGCGCCTTCTCGACGCTGGCGCGGTAACCGGTCACCGTGACAGTGTCCAGGTCGACGGCGGGCTCGGCGGGCGATGGGGCGGCGTCTTGTGCGGCAGCCTGGCCGCTCAGCGCCATCCCGATCGACAGCGCAAGCAAGGTAACCGGTGTCTTCCGGCTGGTGGTCCGAAATTGCATGTCCTCCCCTCCCAAGGGTCCATGAACAATGTGAAATAGCGGGTTGAGAGCGGCAATGACACCGCTGGTCAAAATGACGTTACCAGCTGAATCGTCCCGTAACATCTTGCAGCGCAGCAGAAAACGCCACCAAATTTCCGAAAAACGGGTGCAAGCGGTCACTTCACGTCGCATCATGGCCGTAGCAGCCGGCATTTCGCGCCGGCTAGAATGACACCGATGGTCATCTCAGTGCGCGACGGCGCCCCCACCCGTCACGTACCACCCAGCCGAGGTAATTGCCGCATGAGCCGTGCCCGTATCCTGTGTTTTGGTGAGTTATTGCTGCGCCTGGGGGCGCCTGGCCATGCGCTGCTGCTGCAGCAGCCTCGGCTGGACGTGCACTGCGGCGGCGCGGAGGCCAACGTCGGCGTCTCGCTGGCGCATTTCGGCCATGCCGTGGCCATGGTCAGCACGGTGGCGGACAACCCGTTGGGCGCCGCGGTGCTGGGCGAACTGCGCCGGCACGACGTGGATACCCGCCATGTGCGGCGCGTGGACGGCCGCATGGGTCTGTATTTCCTGACGACCGGTGCGATCCATCGCCCCAGCGAAGTGATCTACGACCGCGCCGACTCGGCCTTTGCACTGGCACCGGCCGATGCCTACGACTGGCCGCGTCTGCTGGAAGGCGTGCAGTGGCTGCACCTGTCCGGGGTGAGCCCGGCATTGGGCGCGGAGGTGGCGCAGGCCACGCTGGCGGCGGCACGTGCCGCGCGTGCGGCCGGGGTGAAGGTGTCGTTCGACGGCAACTACCGGCCCAAGTTGTGGCAACGCTGGCAGGGCGATGCGCGCGGCATCCTGCATCAGCTGTTTGCCTGCGCGGATGTGGTGTTTGCCGATTACCGCGACATCGGCGTGGTGCTGGGCGGCGAGTTCGCGCAGGACACGCTGGAAGCGCGCGTGGAAGCGGCCGCGCAGCAGGCCTTCGCTGCATTCCCGCAGCTGCAGTTGATGGCCTGCACGCAACGCGTGGCGCATCACGTGGACCACCACAGCCTGGGCGCGATGCTGGTGCCGCGCGACGGCGCCGTGGCGCATGCACCCAGCGAAGAACTCACCCCCATCATCGACCGCATTGGCGGCGGCGACGCGTTTGCGGCCGGCGTGCTGCACGGCCTGATCGAAGGCTGGTCGCTGGAGGATACGGTGCGCTTCGGCCTGGCCGCCGGCTGCTTGAAGCATTCGATCCCGGGCGATTTCAATCCGCTCTCGGTGGCCGACGTGCAGGCGTGCGTGGGGGATGCGCGGTTTGATGTGCGGCGCTGACGCACCGGGATTGGGGAGTCGGGATTGGGGTTGGCAACAGCGCCGGAGATTCGGTGCTCTGGCCGGGCGCGTTGCTCCCAGCGCGGTGCGCTCAGGGATGATGCGCCCGTGGCTGACAGCGCTTACGTGTTTCAGGCGAGTGCACGGGTGCGAGGTTTGTTGGTGATCCGTCTGAGTGCTGCGCTCAGCAACACCACACATAGCGCCGCCGGGAGGCTGAAGAACAGCGTGACCAACAAGGCGTGGTTCCAGGGCGGTGCAGAGTCGTCCTGCATCACCGCGGCGCAGACGACGCCGTGGTGATCAACAGATTGGCGATCGCCTTCAATGACCAGTACAACCTGACGGAGCCCAGCAATGCAGCGCAGGCCACGCTGACCAGAAAGGCCAGGACGAGATGGGCGATGCATTTGTCCATTGGGTGCCGTGATTTGGGATTAGGGAGTTGGGATTCGTCACGGCAAGGACAACCAGCATCGCGTGCCGGTTGTCCTTGCGAAAAACGTTCGGGTCCGCTGAAGATCAGCGATGCAGACACCGCTCTTGCGAATCCCCAATCCCGGCAATCACCCCAACTCGATGCAATCGAAGCTGACATCCGTCGCCACATCGGCGTCGTAATCCACGTCGTCGCGCTCGAAGCCGAACAGCTTGAGGAACTCGTGCTTGTAGCCGGCATAGTCGGTGAGCTCGAACAGGTTCTCGGTGGTGACCTGCGGCCACAATGCCTTGCAGGCGTCCTGCACGTCGTCGCGCAATTCCCAGTCGTCCAGGCGCAGACGATTTTCGTCGTCCATCTGCGCCGGCTGGCCGTCTTCGCGGTACAGGCGCTCGCGGAACAGGCGGTCGAGCTGCTCGATGGTGCCTTCGTGCAAGCCCTTCTCCTTCATGATCTTGTAGACCATGGAGATGTACAGCGGCATCACCGGAATGGCTGCGCTGGCCTGGGTGACCACCGATTTGAGCACCGCCACATTGGCGCCGCCACCGTGCTTGGCCAGGCGCGCGTTCAAGCGCTGCGCGGTTTGGTCCAGGTCGACCTTGGCCTTGCCGAGTGCGCCATGCCAGTAGATCGGCCAGGTGATTTCGGTGCCGATATAGCTGAAGGCCACGCTGCGTGCGCCATCGGCCAGCACGCCGGCGCCGTCCAGCGCATCGATCCACAGTTCCCAATCCTGCCCGCCCATCACGGTGACGGTATCTTCGATCTCCTGCTCGGTGGCCGGCTCGATCGAAGCCTGGATGATGGTGTCCTTGTTGGTGTCGATGGCGGTGGCGGTGTAGGTCTGCCCGATCGGCTTGAGCGCCGAACGCTTCACTTCGCCGCTGCCCGGCAGCTTGCGCACCGGCGAGGCCAGCGAATACACCACCAGGTCGACCTGCCCGCCCATCTCGGTCTTGATCAGCTCGATCACCTTCTCGCGCGCGGCATCGGAAAACGCGTCGCCATTGATCGACTTGCTATACAGCCCCGCGGCCTTGGCATGTTTGTCGAAGGCGGCCGAGTTGTACCAGCCGGCGGTGCCGGCCTTGCTCGCGGTGCCGGGCTTTTCGAAGAACACGCCCAGCGTGTCCGCACCGAACCCGAAGGCAGCGGTGATGCGCGAGGCCAGGCCGTAGCCGCTGGACGCGCCGATCACCAGCACCTTCTTGGGGCCGTCAGTGCGTACGCCGCGCGCACGCGTTGCGGCGATCTGCTCAAGCACATTGCGCTCGCAGCCAAGCGGATGCGTGGTGGTGCAGATGAAGCCGCGCACTTTGGGATGGATGATCAACGTGGACTCCTGGTCAGCAAGATGCTGGCGGCATCTTAGTGCGTGTGGCGCGCGCGAAACAGCCTGATGCGTAAACACACGCCGCTGTATGGAAGCGCATGAGGTCCGCGGCACGGCGACCTGACGCCAGCACCTGCGCGCACCCAGCAACGAACAGCGACCACAATCGACTTTCGCGGCAGCGAGCTGTGCTACGTTTTCGCCTGCCGTGCCGTGCCGTGCCGTGCCTGGCCGCGCCTGATGGCGATTGTCGAGGCCCCTTCCAGTTGTGCGACCGGTATTTGAGCGATGTCTCTTCGAAGCGAGCGCGTCACGCAGCTGGGCTCCGTTCCGCGGTTCCGTCTTGGGCCATTGCTGGTCGAGCCGGAGCGGCTGACGCTGATCGACGACGGCCAGACCATCACGCTGGAACCGCGCATGATGGAAGTGCTGATCGCGCTGGCCGAGCGCGCCGGCGAGGTCATCAGCGCCGAGCAGTTGTTGATCGAGGTGTGGCACGGCAGCTTCTACGGCGATAACCCGGTGCACAAGACCATCGCCCAGCTGCGCCGCAAGCTCGGCGACGACAGCCGCCAGCCGCGCTTTATCGAAACCATCCGCAAGCGTGGCTACCGGCTGTTGCCGAAGGTGGTGTTTTCCGACGATTACCGCGGCGCGGTGATCGGCACGCAGGCGTGGGCGCATGGCAACCCGTACATGGGGCTGCAGGCATTCGACCCGGCACATGCAGACGTGTTCTTCGGCCGCAGCCACGCCATTGCGCAGGTGCTGGGCGCGTTGCGTGCGCAATTGCACAGCCAGCGCGGGCTGGTGCTGGTGAGCGGCGCCAGCGGCTGCGGCAAGACCTCGTTGCTGCGCGCCGGCGTGGTGCCGTTGTTGTGCCAGCCCGGCGGCCTGGATGGGCTGGAGGCCATCGCGGTGGCGTACTGCAACCTGGCGCAATGCCGCGGCGGCGATGTGCTGGAGACGCTCGCACGTGCACTGGGGCAATGGGCACCAGGCGAACGCGCGGTGTTGTCGCCGGCGCAGATGGCACGCCTGCCCGAATGGCTGCAGCAACCTGCGCCGCTGCACGCGGCCATCGACGAGGCGATGCGCCAAACCGGCCCAGCGCGCGAGAACGTGCACACCCAGCGCCATCTGCTGCTGGTCATCGACCATGCCGAAGCGATGGTGGCCACGCCCGGCATCACCGCCGCCGACCGCGCTGCGCTGGCGGCAGCGATGCACGCGCTGTGCGCCAGCGCGCACGTGGCCGTGCTGATGCTCACCCGCAGCGATTTTTATCCGCGCCTGATCGATGCACTGCCGGACATCGTCGAGCTCAAACGCGGCGATGGGCACGTGGATCTGCTGCCGCCACGCGATGGCGAGATCGGCCAGATCATCCGCGTGCCGGCAGCGATGGCCGGGCTGCGCTTCGAAGAAGACCACAGCGGCGCCGGTCGCCTGGACGATGTACTGCGCGATGCCACCACGCGCCAGCCCGATGCGTTGCCGTTGCTGCAACATCTGCTGCATGCCCTGCATGCGCAGCGCAGCGACGACGGCGTGCTGACGTTCGCCGCGTATCGCGCCCTGGGCGGCCTGGAAGGCGCGCTGGCGCATCATGCCGAGCAGACCTTTCGCGCATTGCCGTCCGATGCGCAGGCCGCGCTGGGCCAGGTGCTGGCGCTGCTGAGCGTGATCCACCCCGACAGCGATGCCGTCACCGCGCGGCGTGCGCTGTGGTCGGCCCTGCCGGCCAGCAGCCCAACGCGCGTGCTGGTGGATGCGTTCGTGCATGCGCGTTTGTTCGTCAGCGAGCTGGTGGCCGGCGAGCCGGGCTTTGCGGTCGCGCACGAAGCCTTATTGCGGCAGTGGCCGCGTGCGGCCGAGTGGATCCATGAAAACCGCCGCCTGCTGCAGGCGCGCAAGCGGCTGCAACTGGCGGCGCAACGCTGGGCCGCCGAAGGCCGGCGCAGCGATCACTTGCTCAACAGCGGCCGCCCGCTGAGCGAAGCACGCGAAGCTGCGCGGCGCATGCCGCAGGATCTGGACGCACTGGATCATGCCTTCCTGCGCGCCTGCGAACGCTCGCAACGCCAGCGCCGCGGCCTGTACGCCGCCGCCGCCGCCTTGCTGGTGGTGCTGGCCAGCGCCTCGCTGCTGCTCGGCTGGCGGGCGCGCCAGGCCCAGCAGGTGGCCGAACAACGCCGCGATCAAGCGCAGCAACTGGTGGGCTACATGCTGGGCGATCTGGCCGAGCAGTTGCGCACCGTGGGCAACCTGAAATTGCTCGACAGCGTGGGCAGCCGTGCGCTGCGGTATCTGGAAGATTTGCCCAGTGCCGAGATGCACACCGGTGATTTGATCAACCACGCCCGTGCCCTGCGCACCACCGGCGAAGTGTTGATGAACCAGGGCAAGGGGAAAGAGGCCCATGCTGCGTTCACGCGTGCCGCCGCTACCGCCGAACAGGCGCGCATGCAGGCGCCAGATGCATTGGAAGCGCAGGCGGAAGCCGGCCAGGCCGCGTACTGGCTCGGCTATTTGGCGTATCAGGCCAAGCAGCTGCCGTTGGCGCGCACGCACTGGTTGCAGTATCTGGGGGCCTGCGAACACTTGGTACGCGCAGCTCCACAGGATCCGCGCTGGCAACTGGAGTTGTCGTATGCGCTGAACAACCTGGGCACCTTGTCCAGAAGCGAAGGTCACACCACTGCGGCGATCGAGTTCTTTGCACGTTCCATCGCACTCAAGCGCCAGGTATTGGCGCGCACGCCGGATAACGCGGCAGTCCGCTACGAACTCGTCGATAGCCTGTCTTGGCTAAGCCTTGCGCAGGAAAATCAGGGCTTGCTGGCGCCAGCAGAACAAGGCTACCGCGAGCAGATCGCGGTGCTGCGCGTGTTGGTGAAGAACGATCCGGATGCCAATGCGTGGCGACGGCGCATGGCCACCTCGTTGCTACGCACCTCCAATCTGGCGCTGGCGCGCGGCCACCTTGCGCAGGCGCAGGCCGACGCGCAGGCCAGCGTGGACATCCTGGAACCGCTGGTCGCGCTGCAGCCGGACAACCGGACGTGGCAACGCGATCTGGCGCATGCCTACGCGCAGGCCGGTTGGGTTGCCGCACTGGATGGGCGCGCCGATGCTGCCACCCGCCAACTCACCCAGGCGCGTCAGACGCTGGCAGGCTTGCTGCAGCGACAACCGCTGCCGGAATGGCAATGGCTGGATGCCATCATTGCTCTGCGCTTGAACCGGGTGCAGGGGCTGCATGGCAGCGAGCAGACCTCCAGCCTGGCGGCGATCGTGGCGCGGCTGGACGCCTTGCATCGGTCCAGGCCCACCGATCTGCTCGGCGTGTCGGCGCTGGCGCATGCCCTGGTTTGGTATGGCGAACAACTGGACGCCAGCGGCGATCACGTCGGTGCACGCGCCGCCTGGCAACGCACGGTGGCAGTGCTCGGCGCCGATATCGGCAATAGTCGCGACAAGACCTTGCTCGATCCCTGGATTCGCGCACAGATCCATCTGGGTCGGCGCGCTGCCGTGACGCAACAGCTCGGATGGCTGTATCAAGCGGGCTACCGCCACCCGGGATTCGTTTCCCTCTATGCCCCGCTCTTCAAGGAATCACCAACGTCATGACCGATCCCAAGATCATCACCATCACACTGACCGTGGCGCACGTCGAGTTCGGCGGCAATACCGGCAGGGGCGCCTACTTCTACAGCTTCTCGCCGGACCTGCTCATCTGTGGCAAAGGCGAACAGGATGTGACCCTGCGCTATGCGTTCTGCGAATCGGTGCCCCACCGCTTCAAGATCATCAGCCTGCTGAATTCCGATTCGACGGGGCAGATCGGCCCGCCGGACATCGCCCATGACGGCAGTTGGGTGAAGGTGGTGAACGCCAACAAACATCCGACACTGATCTTTTTCACCGTCGTGGTGAAGGACACGCACACGGGCGCGCATTTCAGCTGCGACCCCCAGGTCGGCAACGACCCGGAAATTTCGCCGATCGAATTCGGGCGTCACTGATCCTTGCGTCCATTTCCGTCCGACGGTTCGCCGCCGGACGGGAGCCGCCGCGCGATCAAGCGATGGCTCAGGCGCACACGACAAGGGACCCGGCCGCAGCGGACTTCCTGCACGCGCGATGCGCCTGCAGGCAGGTGCTCAGTTGGTGTCCCGAACGTAGGTATCGATTGCCTTGGGCGTCAGGGCAATCACGCGACCGGCAGGAACACTGGATATCACATAGTTGTCTGGCGCATCGCTTTTGAAAGGCACGTCGAACGTGGACGCGAGAATGCGCGCCCACCCTTCCGGGTAGGTGCTGCCGCTGACATGGACAACACTCATCGAAGGCCAATGCACTTGGCGTTTTGTCTGCGGATCCGTCAGGTCGGCCTGGCCGATCAGCACCCGACGCGATTGGAGTTGATGTGTTTTGGCACGTGCTGCGGGCTGAAGCTTGAAGCTATAGGTTCCGCTTTCAGGGTAATGCAGCTCGATGATCGATGCCGGCGAGGCGACGGTGACTTGAAATTCTTTCTCGTACGCGGCCTTGGTTGACCTGGCGCCCTCAAGCAGGCGCCACTGGCGATCGGCAATCGGACGCGCCGATACGATGACCGCGCCCCCCTGTTCCAGCATCGGCGCGTCGACGGTCACGATCAGTCGCGACGATAACGTCGGCTGTTTTGCACAGCCGGTGGCGGCCATGAGCAAACAGGCGATAGCCAAAACGGCGCAGCCAATCCGATACCTGCCCATCGTGTCACTTCCTCAACGCGGCCCACCAGCATGGCCGCTCCATGCGGCCTTGCGTCTTTATACGTTCCTTCGCATCGACCGTGTTGCTGCGCGTCTCGCGCGTGTCGCCCGATCCTGCAGGTTGACGGCGTGCTGCTGCCCGCCCGCGGCATCGATCTGGCGCCGCATGCACTGCGTGGCGCCTGCTCCTAGCCGCCGCTGCGAGCGTGGTGCATCCCAGGTCACCCTGGGAGCGTGGCTAGCTGTCGGCCGATTTGCGCAGCCGCTCGTCGCGCTCGGTTCCGTTGCTGAAAGCCGGCTTGATCTGGCCACGGCTCGACCACGTGCCGGCCGTGCCCGTGCCGATGCCCGCGCGTTCAGGGTCATCGGTTTGGCCGACCTGGCGTGGGCGACTCGCCAGACCTTGCCGGCAACCTGCTCCATCGAAGCGCCTGATCAGTCGATCGCAGGCATGGGCAGCGGTTCCCTGCACTGCCGACGCGCATCCCACGACGACCCGCATGTCGCGTTCGGCGACCGCTTGGGTCGGCAAGGCTGCGCGGGGCCAACTGACCGGCAATTCGGCCTGGGTTGACGCCCCCCAGGCGCTGGTGGACAGCGCGACGATCAACACGAACCACGACCGGGCCAGGCGCATGACGGACTCCGCAAAGACCGGAGCGCGGCGCGTCCCCGGGCGGCATCGCTGGCCGCCGGATCACCTTCGTGCGTGGCCTCGCGCCAGACCTGACGGCAACCTTACGGTTGCCTGCCGAAGCTGACGGCTGGCTATAAATCCTTATAAAACAGTCACATAGAAATGTAGGCCTGTACAAGCTCGGCACCCGGGACAGCGTGTCTGGGGGCGAAATGGCAGCAAGTGGTATTGGCCGTACCCTCACCCCAACCCCTCTCCCGAGGGGAGAGGGGCTTGCGTCGTGTCGGGCAGCAGCAGACTTCGGTCGTTCTGCGGCGGGACAAGGTGGCACGTAGTTGCAGGATGACGGTGCAAGGCTGCGCACTGTTCTGGGATGCCAGGCGGAAGCAGCCGGTGAGGCCGACTGCAAGTTCAGGTGATGGCTGAGCTTGTCCGGGTTGGCTGTCTGCCGCCGTACCCTCGCCCCAACCCCTCTCCCGGGGGAGAGGGGCTTGCGTCGTGTCGGGCAGCAGCAGACTTCGGTCGTTCTGCGGTGGGACAAGGTGGCGCGTAGTTGCAGGATGACGGTGCAAGGCTGCGCACTGTTTTGGGATGCCAGGCGGAAGCGGCCAGTGAGGCCGACTGCAAGTTCAGGTGATGGCTGAGCTTTGTTCGAGTTGGCTGTCTGCCGCCGTACCCTCACCCCAACCTCTCTCCCGAGGGGAGAGGGGCTTGCGTCGTGTCGGGCAGCAGCAGACTTCGGTCGTTCTGCGGCGGGACAAGGTGGCACGTAGTTGCAGGATGACGGTGCAAGGCCGCGCACTGTTTTGGGATGCCAGGCAGAAGCGGCCGGTGAGGCCGACTGCAAGTTCAGGTGATGGCTGAGCTTGTTCGAGTTGGCTGTCTTCCGCCGTACCCTCACCCCAACCCCTCTCCCAGGGGGAGAGGGGCTTAGGTTCTATTTAGCTTTAGGGCTTTCCGATCCGATCCCCACCTGCCCGCTTTTCCGAATCCCCAATCTCGAATCCCCAATCCCCAATCTCAAATCCCGAATCCCGATTCCCGATTCCCGATTCCCGATTCCCCGCCCTCAAATCACCCGCAACGTGATCGCCTTCAACACCGCCCGCGTGCGGTCGCGGGTGCCCAGCTTTTCCAGGATGGTGGAGACGTAGTTCTTCACCGTGCCTTCGGCCAGGAACAGGGTGCGGGCGATTTCCTTGTTGGAATAGCCTCCGGCCAGCAGGCGCAGGATCGCCACCTCGCGTTCGTTGAAGGTCTCCCGCGGGGCCTGCTGGTCGCGGAACTGGTAGCGGGCGCGCACCGGGTCGGTACTGACCGGTTGCAGCAAGGTGTCGCCTGCGGCAACGCGCTCGATCGCCTCGCGCAGGTCTTCCGGGGCGGCGTCCTTGAGCAGGAAGCCCTGCGCGCCGGCCTCGCTGGCGCGGAGCAGCAGGTCGCTGTCGTCGAAGGTGGTGAGCAGCAGCACCGGGGTGCGGTCGCCGCGGGCGCGCAGGTGCTCCAGTGCCTGGATGCCGTCCAGGCCGGGCATGCGGATGTCGCTGAGCACCACGTCCACCGTATGGATGGCCAGCGCAGCCAGCAGGCCCTGGCCGTCGTCGGCTTCGCACACCACCTCCACGCCCTGCTGCTGCAGCAGCGCGCGCAGGCCGGCGCGCACCAGGATCTGGTCGTCGGCAAGGGCAATACGACGTGAACTCATACCGGTAGTCTCGCGATCAGGTGCATGCCGCCGGTGGGCGTGCGGCCAAGGTCCAGCTGGCCGTGCAATGCGGCCAGGCGTTCGCGCATGCCGGTAATGCCGTTGCCTTCGCGGATGCGCTCGGCGCGGCGGCCATCGTCGCAGATGTCCACGTGCAACTGTGCGCCTGCGCAATGCAGGTGCACGGCCACTTCATCGGCGTCGGCATGCCGCGCGGCGTTGGTCAGTGCCTCCTGCACCAGCCGCAGCAGCAGCTCGGCCACGCGCGCATCGGTGACACGCACGTCGGCATCGATCTGCAGGCGCAGCGCCGGGCGCGGGAAGGGGGCGGCCAGCGCGCGCAAGGCGGTCTGCAGGTCCAGGCCCTGGTCGTCGCGCAGCGATTGCACCACGTTGCGGATGTCCGACAGCAGTTCGGCCGACAACTGCTCCACCACCGCCACCTCCTCGCGCTGTGCCAGGGCCGGGTCGGCGCTGAGCAGGCGCAGGTTGATGCGCATGGCGGTGAGCTTGTGCCCGGCCACATCGTGCAACTCGCGCGCCAGCCGCAAACGCTCGGCATCGCGCGCACTGTCGGCCAGCAACGCGCGGGTGGCCAGCAGATCGGCGTTGACATAGGCCAAGGTGTCGCGTGCGCGCTCGGCACTGCTGGCGTAATGGGCGGTGAGTGCGGCAAAGGCCTGGAAGCCGGCATAGATGCTCACGATCAACAAGGCGCGATCAAAGCCTGCGTGCACCAGCACCGCGTACATGCCGGCGTTCAACACCAGCGCCAGCAGCAGCACGCGCAACGGCGGCCAGGTCATGCCCGCCTGCGCCACCAGCATCACCAGCAGGACCGGCGCGGTGCCGGCACGCGGCTCGATCCAGACCAGCAGCAATGCCAACACCGCTTGCAGCAGGGTGGCCACCGTGCGCAGTGCATGCGTTTGCGGCAACACGGTGTGCAACACGAACAATGCGGTGAAGCCGGCCAGCGCGCCCCAGCGCCAGGCACCGTGGGCAGAGGCATCGGGCATGAACGACAGTGCGACCGCGGCGATGGTGAACGCAGCGGCCAGACGCAGGGGATGTAACAGGTGGCGGAAGGAAGAGTTCATGCGGCGATGCTGACCGCCATGCAGGCGCTCGGCAATGGTGCGCAGGCAGAAGGTGACTTCTGGCAGGTGGGATCGATGACCTGCGGCCCCTGGCACGGGCGCGGTGCGCGCGCAGACTGGCCTCATCCACTCACCGCGTTGCCACGGAGTCACACCATGTCTGCTTCCAGTCTGTTTATTGCGCTCAACCTGGTCTGGGGTGGCTATGAGCTGCTGCTCAGCCGTCGTCGCCGCGCCAGCGATGGTGGCGCCCACGATCAAGGCACCCTGAAACACCTGTGGCGGGTGTTGTCTGCGGCAGTCGCTGTTGCGGTGGTGCTGGCCTATAGCGGCCTGGCGCACTGGCCGCGGGGCTGGGATGCGCCGCTGCAGTGGGCCGGCTGCGCCTTGATCGGTAGCGGGCTGGCGTTGCGCGTATGGGCCATCCAGGTGCTGGCGCGCTGGTTCACGGTGGATGTGACCATCCAGCCCGATCACCAGTTAGTGCGTCGCGGCCCGTATCGCTGGCTGCGGCATCCATCGTACACCGGCGCGCTGCTGGCCTTTTACGGGCTGGCGCTAGGCATGGGCAATGCGTTGTCGGTGATGGCGATCGTGGTGCCGGTGACCTGGGTGTTCCTGCACCGCATTTGCATCGAAGAGGCTGCGTTGCGGCGCGCCTTCCCGGTGGCTTACCCGGCGTATGCGAAACAGAGCCGGCGCCTGCTGCCGCTGGTGTGGTGAGGCCAGCGACTGTGTGGCAGGCAACGCCAGGCATCGAGACGCCCCGCAATCTCGCCGCCCGGCCGCAGCGGGCCTGGCAACCCACCGGCCCCACCGATCGTCTTACACTCGGCGGCTCCCCCGCCGCCGCCGTGCCGTCTTCGATGATCATTTCCGCCGCTTCCGACTACCGCGCCGCCGCCGAAGCACGCCTGCCGCCCTTCCTGTTCCATTACATCGATGGCGGCGCGTATGCCGAGCACACCTTGCGGCGCAATGTCTCGGACCTGGCCGACGTGGCGCTGCGCCAGCGGGTGCTGCGCAATATGTCGGATCTGCGCCTGAGCACCGAGCTGTTCGGCGAAACCCTGGCGATGCCGGTGGCATTGGCGCCGGTCGGCCTCACCGGCATGTATGCACGCCGCGGCGAAGTGCAGGCCGCGCGTGCGGCGGCCGCGCGCGGGATTCCGTTCACCCTGTCCACGGTGTCGGTGTGCCCGATCGAGGAAGTGGCGCCGGCCATCGAACGGCCAATGTGGTTCCAGCTCTATGTGCTCAAGGACCGTGGTTTCATGCGCAATGCGCTGGAACGGGCCAGGGCCGCGGGCGTGACCACGCTGGTGTTCACCGTGGACATGCCCACGCCCGGCGCGCGCTACCGCGATGCGCACTCGGGCATGAGCGGGCCCAACGCGGCGCTGCGGCGCATGCTGCAGGCGGTGACGCACCCGCGCTGGGCCTGGGACGTGGGCTTGCTGGGCAAGCCGCACGATCTGGGCAACATCTCCGCCTACCGCGGCAGCCCCACCGGCCTGCAGGATTACATTGGCTGGCTGGGCGCCAACTTCGACCCGTCCATTGCCTGGAAAGACCTGGAATGGATCCGCGAATTCTGGACCGGGCCGATGGTGATCAAGGGCATCCTGGACCCGGAGGATGCACGCGATGCGGTACGCTTCGGCGCCGACGGCATCGTGGTCTCCAGTCACGGCGGCCGTCAGCTCGACGGCGTGCTGTCCAGCGCACGCGCGCTACCGGCCATCGCCGATGCGGTGAAGGGCGAGCTGAAGATCCTGGCCGATTCGGGCATCCGCAGCGGGCTGGACGTGGTGCGCATGCTCGCCCTGGGTGCCGATGCGGTATTGCTGGGCCGCGCGTTCGTCTACGCGCTGGCGGCTGGCGGCCAGGCCGGCGTGGAAAACCTGCTGACCCTGATCGAAAAGGAAATGCGCGTGGCGATGACGCTGACCGGCACGCAGTCCATCGCCGACATCAGCGCCGACGCGTTGAGCCGGGTCACGCGCGAGCGGGCAGAGACGATCTCGCCCTGAAGCGGCTGGCAATGTCGCAACCGTCGCCCGGCACGTGTGCAAGGCGCGCCCAGACCAGCGCGGTACTGCCGATTCCAGGCACCGGCCAGGCACGCATGGCGGCAGGGCACTTTCTTGGTTGCTCTGGACGCGGCGAACGACACTGACCTCATCGCTTGCCGGCGCAGGTAGCCCGGAAACGGGTGTCGATCTCTCGCAATTCAACGACGCTCATACAGCGTGTTGTTGCTCTGGCGCCACCGGCCCGGCTGATGAGGACGGCGCTGGTAGTCCAGCGTTGCTCCTGGCGGCGCCAGGTGCACAGCATCGCTGCGGGACGTGCGCCACCTCAGCTGCACGCCAGGCATGGTGCGCTTGGCGCGCCCGGTTATCCGGCCTTGCGCCGGGGTGCAGCGCTCTTGGCGGCAGTCTTCTTGGTCGCCTTGCCTGCGGTCTTCTTGACGGCCTTCTTCGCCGCTTTTTTGCTGGCCGTTTTCTTCGCAGGTGCGCTTGCCGTTTCGGCCGTGCTGGATTTCTTGGCTGGCGTGCGCGTGTTGGCCTGCAGGCTCTTCTGCAGCAACGACATGAAGTCCACCACGTTGGTGGTGGCGTCTTCATGCTGAGGGGGCTCGACGTCCACGGTGGTCGTGCCGCCCTTCTCCTGGATGCGCTTGCGCAGGATCTTTTCCAGCTTGCCGCGGAATTCGTCGTGGTAATCCTCCGGCTGCCAGGTGCCGGACATCGACTCGATCAGCTGCTTGGCCATCTCCTGTTCCTTGGGCGTGATGCGGTACTCGCCCACCGCACCGGCCGGCAGCTTGAAGTCCTGCGGGTCCACCACTTCCTGCTGATAACGCAGCAGCAACAAGATCAATGCATCGCCCTGCGGCATCACCGCCGCCAGATACTCGCGGGTGCGGATCACTACCTTGGCAATGCCCACCTTGCCGGTGTCGCGCAAGGTTTCGCGCAGGAGCACGTAGCCCTTTTCGGCCTTCTTGCCCGGCACCAGGATGTAGGGCTTTTCGAAATAGCGTGGATCGATGTCGGCGGCATCGACGAAGGTTTCCACCTCGACCGTTTCATGGCTTTCCGGCGCCGCAGAGCGGATATCCTGTTCTTCGACGATGACGTAGCTGCCCTTGTCGTATTCGAATGCCTTGACGATCTCCTTCCACGGCACCTCGTCGCCGGTGTCGGCATTGACGCGTTCGAAGCGGATCGGTTTCTTGTCGCGCGAATCCAGCATCCGGAAATGCAGATCCACCTTGCGCTCGCCCGACATCAACGACACCGGCACGTTGAGCAAGCCGAAGGAAAGGGTTCCGGTCCAGATCGGTCGTGCCATCAGTGCGCTGCTCCATGAATTGCCGCTTCGGGAATGTGGTCCAGGGCCAGCCAGGCATCTTCGACGATGTCGCGCACATGCGGCCAGTCCAGTCGCGAGGCACCACGCATGCTGTCCCACTGCGCGGCCAGGGCCTGCTCGCAATCGATATCGGCCCCACGCGGCCAGTCGGCGGCATGGGTGAACCGCGCGAACGCATAGGCCGGCGATAGATCGCGCCAGGTAGGCCCGCCACGCCGGCGGCGGCGCTGGTAGTCGGCCAGGCTGTAGCAATGGAAGTCCTGCGCCACGCCCGCGGTGTCCGGCATGGGCGAAGTGCGATGCGCGCGCCTGGGCGGAGCGGGCTCGACATGGGCACTGAACAGGCGACGGTCGGGGCGGCGATCCTGGGGGCGCATGGCGGCTCCACGGTGCGGCATTGGGGGGCTGACATCAGTAACGCCGCTGCCGTGAGCCATGCGTGAGAAATTCGCTTGCACGACGCGATTTGCGTGCCCTTCACCGCAGGCGCGGTGAACTGCTCGCCCGTCTTGCTGTCAGGAGTCCACCATGTCCCGCGACCCGTTACGCGACCAACCCGCCCAGCCGGGCGAACAGCATGGCAAGCGCGATGCCGAACACTACGAAGACCGCGGCGCTGGCGATGCGCCCGGGCGCCTGATTCCCGCCGATGACCAGACGCCGGCCAAGAAGCCGGGAAGCGCGCCATCAACGGGGGAAGCTGACTGAAGACGCGTTCCTGGCAGCGATCTGGCTGCAAGCAGGGTGGTTTAGCGCAAGCCAACCGTCACCAGGCCAGCGATGTCGGATTTTCGCTGTTGCGTCGCGCCATGCCGGTGCGCCGCGGCGGATTGGCCGAGCGGCTGCGCCAGGCCGACGGCAGCGTACCGTTCCCGGACGAGATGCCCGGCCAACCGCCTGTCCGTTCGGCGCTGGCAGACGCACGCCGTGGGAAGCGCGCCCATCGCGACGCATGCCGTCGCGACGTTCACCGCCCAAACAAGATCAGGCATGTTGGGCGACGCATCGGCTACGACGTCACCGCCTCACTCTGTCCCGTTCTCCATCGATGGCCGAGGGCGCGGCAGGAACGGAGCGAGCAGGTCCCTGCGGGAAATGCGCGAGCCTTTCGATATCGCTGGCTGCGCCTGCATGGGAGCGAAGATGCGCCGCAGCTCGGCCGGTTGGATCGTGGACAGGAAATAGGGGCGCCACAGCGTCAATTCGTGGTTGTCGGCCAGATTGATCCTGCTCGCCGGCTGGTCGGTGGAGGTGACGAACTGCGCGAAGCGATCGCCGCAGCCGCTGCCGGCACGCTCGGCAGCGGCTGCGGCATCGCTGTCGTGGTGCCAGTGCGGGTGATGCATGAACAACGGCGTGGACTGGATCGGATCCAGCGCACGGACGAACTGGCGTAGCGCGAATCGCAGTGCGTTGTCCTTGGATTTCAGTGTCTCCATATAGACCGTCTCGATGCCCGCCTGCCCCAGGCGTGGCGGGTTGAAGGCATACACGCTGACATTGCCGCTGACCCCGTCCGCACGCAGGAAGTGCGCAATATCGAAGCCGGCGACCGTGGCCACGGCCGCGCCCAGGCTATGCCCCGTCAATGAGATCGACAGCGCCTTGCCGCTGCCCCGCGCGCGGCCCGCATAGCGTGTCAGCACGTCCTTCATGACAGCGCCGTCGGTGCGCGGCAGCTGCGCCTCGGACTGCCACCATTCCTGCCAGCCGGCGCCCACATTGCCCAACGTCGGCAAGCGCTCGTCCAACAGATTGACGTGCGGCCGTGCGATTTGGCTCTTCAAGTCGCATAACACATCGTCCGAAGCATCCAGGCGCGTGCCGGAACAGCCCAGCACCACGACGATCGCCTCGTCCGTCGCGCCCTCCCACAGTTTCAACCGCGGCGTGGACATCGGCGCATCGAGATGGAGCCCACCGATATCGGCGACCGCCGCCAGATCCGCCGTGTACGCTTCGCTGGCGCAGGCGCGCATGCATTCGAGCACCACGCAGCAGTGCATCTCCCATTGCCGATCCCGCCCGGGCGACTGCGCCACTGTGCCATCTACCTGCGCAATCGCAGCGGCGAGATCGCAGGTTTGCGCATCGATCTGCAGCAGGCGCGCGCCAGAGGACGGTGTCGCGTTTGCCGCGACCGAACGCGGCGCCTGGCGCACACGCCTGACCGGCGAAGCGCCGAGGCCGGCGAATACCCCTGCGCGGTCGCGCTCGCGGCAGGGAGAGACGGCAACGCAGACAGGCACGCTGGCGCCGGCGCCGGGCGACTGCACGGACGGCCGACTTGGCAAGGACGTCGCAGTCGTTCGCATGGCGCAGCTTCCGGACCAGTCTGCCGGGATCTTAGCCTTGGCCCTGCCTGGCGAGCGGCACGCAGCGAACTACTGTATGAAAAACGGTAGCCGGCAAGGCGCGGTGGCGCGGCGCAGACAGGCTGGACTCAGTGCGCGAAATCCCACTGCAGGCCCACCGTGTAGGTGCGGTCCGGGCCAGGTTCGTCATAGCGGCCGTTGCCATCGTTGACGATGACCGAGCCCACGTACTGCCGGTCCAGCACATTGTCGATGCGTGCGAAGGTGCGCAGTGCGCCGTAGGTCGTCGTCCAGCGACGCGAGGCTTCCAGGTTCACCAGCGCGTAGCCCGGCGCGCGCTCGGTCGCCAAGTCGTTGACCACGGTGGCGCCGGAGGCCACCGATTCGGCAGCGAACTGCCACTGCGCCGGCTGCCATTGCCAGCGTGCAAACAGCTGCTGGCGCGGCACGCCCGGCAGGCGCGAACCACTGGCCACCACTGCGGTAGGCGTGGCGCAGCCGCTGCTGGCACAGGTGAGGTAGCCATCGCGCACGGTGGCATCGACGAAGGTATAGGCCAGCTGCAGCTGCTGGGCGGCACCGATTGGCTGTTGCCAGCTGAGCTCTGCACCCTGGCGCCGGGTGGCGCCGATGTTGCGATAGGTGCTGCGCCCGTTGGTATTGCTGGCCACCGCCAGCTCGTCGTCGGTGTCGGCGCGGAAGACCGCAAATTCCAGCGCCGCGCCGCTTTGCGCGCGCCACTTGCTGCCCACTTCGTAGTTGCGGCTGGTGGCCGCGCCCAGGTCCAGCGCCAGGCCGGCGCCGCCATCGCTGCGGTAGCCCAGTTCGTTGAAGGTGGGCGTTTCGAAGCCGCGTCCGACCGAGGCGTAGAAACGCAGATCCTCCGCGGCACGGAACACGATGCCGGCGACCGGCGTGGTCGCCGAATAATCGCGCCGGCCGCTGTCGTCGGGATTGCGCCCGACGATGTAGTGGTCGTCCGAGTCGAAGCGCACCTGGCTATGGCGCACGCCCAGCAGTGCCGACCAACGCTCGCTCCACTGCCACCACAGTTGCGCAAACTGGTCCACGTTCTCGACCTGGTCGCGCTGGTTGCGGCGCAGTGCGCCCTTGACGCCCAGCGTATCGCCGAGGAAGTTTTCGTAACCGGTGCGATGCTGGCGCTGGCGGTCGGCATTGGCGCCGACGGTCAGCTGCAGGGGCCGGCCCAGCGCGTCGCCCTGCCAGGCCCAACGCGCATCGGCACCGTCGTAATTGCTGTCCAGATCGATCACGCCACCCGAATGCAGCGGGTTGCGCTGCACCGCCACCGGGATCGCCAGGAACTGCTCCACGCTGCGCTGCCCGCCATAGGCCATCAGGCGCAACGTCTGGTTGTCCCATTGCTGGGTGAAGATCGCACCGGCCTGCGACTGACGCACCGATTTGCGGGTGTTGAACTGGGTGGCCACCGAGGTGGCTTGCGCCGGGTCGGCGTTGAACTGGGCGCGGGTCAGACCAAGCGGATCCTGGGCATCGGGTGCGTCCAGATAATTGAGCACCAGGTCCAGCCGGCGGCCGGCGGCGAGATCGAACCCCAGCTTGGCATTGACCGACTCGCGCCTGGCGCGGCTATGGGCGCGGAAGCCATCGGTGTCGAAATGATTGGCCGCCACGTTGTAGTGCACCGCGCCCTGCTGGCCGAGCAATTGCGCACCGACATTGACGGTGGCGTTGCTGCCATAGGTGGCGCGCAGCCGCCACGGGTCGTCCGGCTGGCCGTCGGCACTCCACAGCTGCAGCACGCCGCCGGAGGAATTGCCGTACAACGCCGAAAACGGTCCGCGCAGCACTTCCACCCGCTGCGCGCCCAGCACGTTGAAGTGCGATAGCTGGCCCTGGCCGTCGGGCATGCTGGCCGGAATGCCGTCCACCAGCAGGCGCACCCCGCGCACGCCGAAGGTGGAGCGCGCGCCGAAGCCGCGGATCGACAGCTGGGTGTCCTGCGCGTAGTTCTGGCGGTCGCGCGCCACCAGCCCGGGGATGCCGTCCAGCAACTCGGAGACCTGCGCGCCGCGGCGGTTGTCGTCATCGGCCGCCACCACGGTGAACGAGGCCGGCAGGTCGAAGTCGTCCACCCCGCGCACACGCGCGGCGTCCACCTGCACGGTGGGCAAGCGCTGGATCGGGGTGGCGGCGGGCGGCGCCGGATCGGCGGCCAGGACGGGCGATGTAGCGCCCGTGGCGAACAGGCCGCAGGCGGCGGCCAACAAGGTGAGTCTGGACATGCACCTAGTGTCCCTCATCCGTACTGTCAGTGCATTGTTGCGTACGGAACGAAGCATGCTACGCCGGCCATGGGCTGCTACGATGAGGTGGTTTGGCCCAGCAGCGGCCAACGATCCGGAAGTACCCCACTCTTTCGTCCTTCAGCGAGTCTTGCCGTGTCCTTCTTTGCAAACGTGGAACAGGTTCCAGGCGACCCCATCCTGGGCCTGACCGAGGCCTACAACGCCGACAGCCGCCCCAACAAGGTCAACCTGGGCGTGGGCATCTATTACGACGAGAACGGGCGCATCCCGCTGTTGCGCGCCGTGCACAAGATCGAGCAGCAGCTGGCGCAAGACGCCAAACCGCGCGGCTATTTGCCCATCGACGGCCTGGCTGCATACGACAAGGCCACCCAGGAACTGCTGTTCGGCGCCGACTCTGCGCTGGTGACCTCCGGCCGCGTGGCGACCTCGCAGACCGTGGGCGGCAGCGGCGCATTGCGCGTGGGTGCCGACCTGCTCAAGAAGCTGCTGCCCACCGCCACCATCGCCATCAGCAACCCCAGCTGGGAAAACCATCGCGCAGTGTTCGGCGCGGCCGGCTTCGAGGTTGTCGATTACACCTACTTCGATGCCGCCAGCCATGGCCTGAACTTCGACGGCATGCTCGCCGACCTGGCCAAGCTGGAGCCGGGCACCGTGGTGTTGCTGCACGCCTGCTGCCACAACCCCACCGGCGCGGACCTGAGCCGCGAGCAGTGGAAGCAGGTGGCCGGGCTGCTGAAGGAACGCAACCTGTTCCCGTTCGTCGACATCGCCTACCAGGGCTTCGACCAGGGCATCGAGGCCGATGCCTACGCGGTGCGCCTGCTGGCGGCCGAAGGCATCGACAGCTACGTGGTGGCCAGCTCCTACTCCAAGTCGTTCTCGCTGTATGGCGAGCGCGTGGGCGCGCTGTCGGTGGTCTCGGCCACCGCCGCCGAAGCCAAGGCCGTGCAGTCGCAGGTCAAGCGCATCATTCGCACGATCTACTCCAGCCCGTCCACACACGGCGCCGCACTGGTGGCCGGCGTGCTGACCAGCCCGGAGCTGCGCGATCTGTGGGAGCAGGAACTGACCGAAATGCGCGAGCGTATCCATTCCCTGCGCGCCGGGCTGGTGGAAAAACTCGCCACGCTGGGTGCGCCGGAATTCGACTTCATCCAGCGCCAGGCCGGCATGTTTTCGTACTCGGGCCTGACCCGCACGCAGGTGGACCGCCTGCGCGACGAATTCGCGATCTACGCCGTCGGCACCGGCCGCATCTGCGTGGCAGCACTGAGCCAGCGCAACCTGGACTACGTGGCCCAGGCCGTGGCCACTGTCAGCCGGACCTGACCGGCAGACCGTCCAGCTAAACCTTAGAATCACCCAAGCCATATTCTCCTAATTTTTAATATTTAAATGAAATTATTTGTTACTTGACTTCATGCCCGGCCATTCATACCTTGTTTAGGTGCCCGAACCGGGCACCTAACGTAAGGATACGGCAATGCGGCTAGGTGTATTTTTGATTCTCTCGTGCCTTTTTACTGCACCAACTGCAATGGCAGTGACGAAGACTTGTGATGGGTGCACGGACGCTCAAATGCAAACAATGGTTAGGCAGATACTAATCTTCGAGGGGGGCGCATATAAAAACCCCCGTCAACCCGCGTACGTGGCAAATCCCCAGTCAAAAACTGTCCTGAAGGGAACTTATAGTTGGAGTTATGAGTCGGATGGAGAAACAATTGTTCAACATGTCACAATGACCCCTGTAGAGAGTCAAATTCTGGGCTATGTCAATACTTTAGCTGCAGCATATGGCGACAGGATACTAACTAGCAGCGCTATAGGCCTACCGACTCCAATGGCCCGACCTCTGTCTATGACATCATAAACAATCCGTCTCGTGAGCAGCAGGTCGTCAGCGCAATCGAGAACTCAAAGGCGGACTTTTTTCAAAGAGCGGCAGAGGCTGCAAAAGTAATAAACCCATTTCCTGGCTTCAATCCAGGCGCGGTTGGTTTAACGGTGAAATTCTTTTTTAAAGACGGAAGCACTGCAACGTATACTTTTGACAGTCAAACGAAGTCCTGGGCGCGGGTGAAAGACAGCCAACGCGATTCTAGTGGCAATATCGTGCCCCTAACGAAGTCTGACTTCGCGGGGGGTCCCGGTAGTACGCGCACTTACGACTTCACCAATAGTCAGACTGACATGGATAAATTTTATTCATGGGCCAATCAAAATGGTATCAAGTTCACTCAAGCTACGGGATCTGGATCGAGGACGGGCGTGACTTGCATTAGCACTGAAGATGGCGTGGTCTGTCATATAGTTGCTTATTAGCCACATGAACCTTTCGAAAAGCTCAGCAAGGACCAGATGGTCCTTGCTGATTTTGTTCTGTGCACTTGCTGCACTCTTCTTTTTCTTGTTTTGTAAGACAGAGAGAGCTCCTGGGCGCAAAGAAACAGTGCCCTCATCCCATCAAGTGGTCGCTTTACATTCGGAAGGGAAATTTAACAGCCCATCCATTGATACGATCCCAACCACTTCTGTGCCCGCACGGATGTCCCTTGACGACTTGGAAAGGCAATCCAGCCGAGGCGATGCCAAGGCAGCGTGCCACGTGGCGGCTATTTATGAGCAATGCCTGATGCTACTCCGCCAATATGACGACATATTAGCGATGATCGAGACGAAGAACCAAGGCGCTTCTGGCTATTTTGAGGCACTTCGATTGCGCTCCGATTATTGTGCTGGCATCTCAATAAATACAAACGACGCCATCGACAAATGGAAAGATGCTGCACAGAAGGGCAGCACCAATGGCATGAGAGGTTACGTCAGCGGCTCTTCTCTCTTGGGGATTTCGGACGCCACAAAGTACCGTGATGCTCTCAGGGAATACTCTCGCTCTGCCGAGGGCTTCGCATGGAAACTAGCAGATCGGGGCGACATCAATGCAATTATTGCATTAGCGCACGCTTATAATAATGGACCTACGCCGGCCGGATCCAAGCTATCCCAAGTGGTAGAAAAAGACCAAGTCAAGGCACTGGCTATCTTTTATTATCTTCAGAACTCATCATCTCACATGACGACGCACTCTGCCTCTGAGAATCGAGTAATGGAGCTTGCATCGAGATCCATCAAGAAACTTGAATCCAGCTTGAGCGCGACATCGATTCGCGATTCAGCAATTATGGCAGGCACTTTAACAAAACGCTGGACCGCCCCTCTAAACTACGAAAAAATTTTCATGTCAACTCTTGAGGACGGAACATTAAGCTCTGCCCAAGCTGAAGACTGCCAAGATGAGGACAACCGCAATTGAAAATTAAACACAGTGCCTGCATCGCCGCGATCTTGATTTCTCTTGCATCGCTATGGCTCACGCAGTTCAATCAGTTCCATCGTTATTATTTAGCCCCCATTATTTTTTCAGCCGCTACGGTTGCGACCTTAACAACTCAAGAAAAAAGCATAGGTCGCCACTTTGAGATGGTTGCAACTCTAAGCATACTTGCTCTTTCTATTTTCTTAGGCTTACAGCACTATACTCTGTAGACATAATGAATTATTAGGGGTATGACTAGAGCGGCTAATAAAACTACTGCGGGCCGTCAGGCGTGCGTACACTGCGATTCTGAGCGTGCCGTCCGCACCCACCTGACGACCGCTCGCTACGTTTTGTTAGCCGCTCTTAGCCTCACCGGTGTGCAGGCCTGGAGGCAGCCGGGTTAGAGTTTTTTTGGCGAGCTTCTGGACCAGCAGCAGGTTGCGCACTCCGGCCGGAGTGTACCTTTCGGTGAGGCTCCACTGTATTCATGGCGCCTGCCAAAGTGCGATGGTCGCTAGCTACTGCGCTACTCTATCTCGTGACGGCGCGTCGTCGGCGACGCACGATAGCTGCAGGGGGACAGCTCGCTCTTCAGCGCATCCGCGCATATTCGATCAGCGGCGCTGCAAACCGCGCATCAAGTGATCGAAATCTAACGCGGCAATGGCGACAATGGCGGCCCACTTCCTACACAGGCTGCCCGTTCTCATGTCGCGTCCCTCGCTGACCCGCTTCCTGATCGAAGAGCAACACGCCGGCCGTATCGATGCGGAATTGCGCCAGCTGATCACCATCGTCTCGCGCGCCTGCAAGCGCATCTCCATCGCCGTGAGCAAGGGCGCCCTGGGCGGCGTGCTCGGCGATGCCGGCACCGGCAACGTGCAGGGCGAAGCACAGAAAAAGCTCGATGTGCTCAGCAACGACATCCTGCTCGAAGCCAATGCCTGGGGCGGCCATCTGGCCGCGTGCGCGTCCGAAGAAATGGACCACAGCCAGCCGGTGCCCGACCAATACCCCAGCGGCGATTTCCTGCTGTTGTTCGACCCGCTCGACGGCAGTTCCAACATCGACGTCAATGTCTCGGTGGGCACCATCTTCTCGGTGCTGCGCGCGCCCAAGGGCACGGAAAAGCCGGGCGATGAGCACTTCCTGCAGCCGGGCACCCAACAGGTCGCTGCCGGCTACTGCATCTACGGCCCCAGCACCATGCTGGTGCTCACCCTCGGCCACGGCACCCACGCCTTTACGCTGGAGCGCGAGGAAGGCAGCTTCCTGCTGACCCAGGCCAACATGCGCGTGCCCGAAGACACCGCCGAATACGCCATCAACATGTCCAACCAACGCCACTGGGAACCGGCAATGCAGGCCTACGCGGGCGACCTGCTGGCCGGCAAGGAGGGCGCACGCGGCAAGGATTTCAACATGCGCTGGATCGCCAGCATGGTGGCCGACGTGCACCGCATCCTCACCCGCGGCGGCATCTTCATCTACCCCTGGGACAAGAAGGACGCCTCCAAGCCGGGCAAGCTGCGCCTGATGTACGAAGCCAACCCGATGAGCATGCTGGTGGAACAGGCCGGCGGCGCGGCCACCACCGGGCGCGAACGCATCCTGGAGATCCAGCCCACACAATTGCACCAGCGCGTACCGGTGTTCCTGGGCTCGAAGAACGAAGTGGCCGAGGCCACGCGGTATCACCTGGATGCCGATAAGGCGTAAGGCTGCGGGTGCAGCTTGCAAGGCATGCACACTGGATTCCACAAGACACCCGCCTAGTGCGGGTGTCTTGGTTTATGGCGCCCGCTGATTGCACCGCTCATCAGACGATGGCAAACGAGGGCCGCCGGCGCGATATGTTTTCACGGGTCGTCATTTGACTCCACACGTGGCAGCAGTGAGTATCGCCCTCGGGCCGGCGCAGGAGTAGGACGGTCTACGCGAAGTCGATTCCCATCGCACTGCCTTGCAACAGTCGGCCGACTGCCCGCAAGGATCACGTCTGGATCAGGGAGTTCTCATGAAAACCGCACGCGTTGCACTGGTGGCTGCCGTCCTGTTGCAGGCCACCCCCGCCTTCTCCGCGCCGACCGCCGCATCGCCACTGGTCGGAACCTGGCTGCTGGACACCAGCAGCCTTCCTATGCCGGAAGCTGTACGCCCCAAGCGTGTCGTTTTGCAGTTCAAGCAGGTCTCGGGCAACAAGTGGGCAACCCATGCCGAAATCGTCGAACACGACGATACGAAGCTGCAAGCGCAATCCACGCTACTGCTGGATGGCACACCGGGTCGGGCGTCCGGTACATATCTGGTGGACCGTGCCGCGGTCAAAATGCCAGAGCCCGGTGTACTGGTGATGCAGCTGATGTATCAAGGCGTCCCCGCCTCCACCCGCACCTATACGGTCAGCGCCGACGGCAAAGTCATGACCGAAATCGAAGCGTATTTCAAAGATGGCAACCCGATGATGCGCACGGCCTATTTCAAGCGCGCGCCGAGTCAGAGCAGGTAAGCAACACCACGTCGTGCCCATTCACGGCGCGACGTGGTTTTCGAGGCGCCGGTGTAGGTCGACGGCTCGCCTCCCACGCCGCGTTGTGCGCTCCAGACAGTGAAGAGGCTGGAAGATGACCCTGATGGCACTCTGCACTAGCACTCCCAATGGCGGCGTGGGACCACTCGAGTTCGACATGCCGCAAGCGCAAGTTGCCGAGTTCGAAGCGGTCATGGGGCCTATCGAGGAAATCACCGCAGACTCGCTGCCTGCCGGTAGCCTCGCAATCAACCAGTTCCGTCATCGCGGTGCGCCGTTGTGTGCGTTTCACCGGGGGCGCTTGCGCTATCTCGATTGGGCCGTCCGACATCATCGCGGCCAGGTTCCAGGACATATCGCGATTCAGCGGCGATCCCAAACACGTGTATTGGACACCTGGACAGGCAGCCCGTGCCGTCCTTTGGCGTCACAACAGCGGTGTCCTGCCGTCGTTGGGGTTGGAATTGGCCGGTTTCGTGATCGAATACGGCCCGAAAGGCAAACCACTCGTGTTCGTCAGCACGACAACGGCATTTACCTGGCCACACCCGGCGCTCTTTCGACCCGGCCGGGAACGTTTCAGCAAAGGGGACCTGATCGCAACTTCCAACCTGGCAGCGTGAGACCGCGCCAGACAATCAGGCTTGATGGCAGCAACCGCCTCCTCCGTGGAGCGCTGACATTGATTCCCAGCATGGCCTTGTTTGCGGTGCGGCAGGCATGACGGAGCCGCTGCAGCGCAATACGCTGCTGCTGGCCATGGCACAGCTGACGAAAGCGGGATTGAAGATTATCGCCGCCTCGATATACGCGTGCTTTGCCGCCTCATTTTTCAGTGGCATCGTCCTGTTCATCCCGTTCCTTTTTTTTGGCGGTTTTGTCGTTCTTTTTATCTTTTTTGTTACGTCATTCGTGATGGAGTTGCCTGCATTCTTGATGGTGGGCGTGCCCGTCTTGCACTGGGATTCCCGCGCTGAAGTCCGCGCGTCCTCGCGATGCGGCGTTGGCGGGGGCAGTCAGTGCAGCTATCGTCGACTGCTACATTTATTGGGCTGGCTTTTTCCCGGATCTGACCCGTTCTTCAAAATCTGCGCCGCTATTTTTCGGATCCACCATTGTCTGGGCGGCCTTCGCTGGCTGGCTGTATCAGCGCGCCAGAAAACACCCTAAAACCACCTAGCCGCAGCGGGTAGTGGTGTTGCCTGCTGCGCACCGTCAAAGGCAAACATGCGGGACTGACGGATGCTCGCGCGGCGCAAAATGCCGGAATGCACATCGGCATGGCACCCGCTTGATCAGGCAGATCTTGTTGGGCGCAAAGCGCGGTCGCCAGCATCGGCAACCGTGCCAACGAGCGTGCTACGCGCCATCGCTACGCTTGACGATCGCCACCTGCTGGGCAGGTTGTTGTGGGTCATCGGCCGCGCTACCGGATGCGCTCGCCTCACACCTCTCGGCGTCTTGCCATTGCCCCTTGACCGCCAGCGCACACAACGGCCAGTCTCGAGGGCTGGCACGGCGGGGCCGTGTCGCGCGTCTTCAATGGAGAACCGCCGTGGACCGTCGTACCTTCCTCACCCTGTCCGGCATCGGTGCCGCCGGGCTGCTGCTGCCCAATACGCGGCTGATCGCCGCCGAGCAGTTGCTTGCGCCAGTGGATGCAGCACGCAACCGGCGCCTTTCCGATGCCGCGCTCACCACCGCCAAGGCCGCCGGTGCCAGCTATTGCGATGTGCGCGTGGGGCGCTATCTGCGTCAGTTCGTGATCACCCGCGAGGCGCAGGTGGAAAACGTGGTCAATGCCGAATCCAGCGGCGTGGGCGTGCGCGTGCTGGCCGATGGCGCCTGGGGGTTCGCGGCCACCAACACGCTGACCAGCGATGGTGTGGCCACCGCCACGCGGCAGGCGGTGGCCATTGCCAAGGCGAATGCGCGCTTGGGCGGCACGCCGGTGCAGCTGGCGCCGGTGACGCCGGCCGGACAGGTCAGCTGGAAGACGCCGATCAGGAAGAACGCCATGGAAGTGCCGCTGCAGGACAAGGTGGCACTGCTGATGGACGTCAACGCCGCTGCGCTCAATGCCGGTGCAACCTTCGTGGCCTCGCGCATGTTTGCGATCAATGAGCAAAAATATTTTGCCAGCAGCGATGGCTCCTATATCGATCAGGACGTGCACCGGTTGTGGCTGCCGTTCACCGTTACCGCAGTGGACAAGGCCAGCGGCAAGTTCCGCACCCGCGACGGACTGTCCTCGCCGATGGGCATGGGCTACGAATATCTGGATGGCGATGCCAGCCAGAAGCACCCGCTGCCAGGCGGGCTGATCGGTTACGGGCACAGCTACGATGCGCGCGAGGACGCGATCGCCGCGGCCAAGCAGGCACGCGCCAAACTCACCGCGCCGTCGGTAAAAGCAGGCAAGTACGATCTGGTGATCGACCCGAGCAATCTGTTCCTCACCATCCACGAATCGGTGGGGCATCCGCTGGAGCTCGATCGCGTGCTGGGTTACGAGGCCAACTACGCCGGCACCAGTTTCGCCACCCTGGACAAGCGCGATGCCAAGTTCCGCTGGGGCAGCGATGCGGTGACCTTCGTCGCCGACAAGACGCAGCCGGGCAGCCTGGGCGCGGTGGGCTACGACGATGAAGGAGTGAAGACCAAGCAGTGGGAACTGGTGAAGGACGGCATCCTGGTCGATTACCAATGCACGCGCGATCAGGCGCACCTGCTCGGCAAGACCGCGTCCGATGGTTGTAGCTACGCCGATTCATGGTCGAACGTGCAATTCCAACGCATGCCCAATGTGTCCTTGGCGCCAGGCAAGATGCCGTTGGCAGTTGCCGACATGATAAAGAACGTGGAGCGCGGCTTGTACATCCATGGGCGCGGTTCGTATTCGATCGATCAGCAGCGCTACAACGCGCAGTTCGGCGGACAGCTGTTCTACGAGATCGAAAATGGCCAGGTCACCCGCCTGGTGGAAGATGGCGCCTACCAGATCCGCACGCCGGAATTCTGGAATGCCTGCAGCGCGGTGTGCGATCAACGCGATTTCCGCCTGGGCGGCTCGTTCTTCGATGGCAAGGGTCAGCCCAGCCAGGTCTCGGCGGTGTCGCATGGTGCGTCTACTGCGCGTTTCGATGGCATCAACGTGATCAATACCGCGCGTTCGTTGGGGTGAGGCCAGCCAACCGTTGGATGGCAGGTGGCTTGGTTGAAACTGGCTTGGTTTTTGTGCAGATGGTGCATCCGCATCGTCCTGTCGCTTCGAAGCACGCGAAAATGTCGCTTTATTTGGTTGCCTGTTGGATCAAACTCTGTTGGTCGAGTGCGCGGTGTCCTCACCGCTCGCGGGACACGCCGTGAACCCGTCCATGGGGCTCGATGGCGGCATCCATACCGCCAACGGTCCCGCAATCGGTGAGGACACCGCGCCAGACAGTTGGCTGGTGGTTTGTTGAAGAGCAAAGACGCTGCGTCGCTAATGTGCTGATCGCTTGTTCAAACCTGTGCGCACCGATCAACGCGACTGGCCCTTGCCCGCCCACCGTCGCAGGACCCGTGGCGGCATGGATGCCGCCACGGAGCTTGCATGGACGTACTTGCAGCATGTCCCGCGAGGGTGGGCGGGTAAGGGTCCTGCAGCGAGCGCACAGATCCTCCGCTCTGCACCTGAGTTTCCGCACGCATCCAAACGCCACGATTTCATCTGTTGCAATCGCTTGGCATGCGCCGACCCTGGTCAGTCGAAGGCACGGTGCCTCACCGCGCCAGGCAGTTGGTCGGTGGTCTGGTAAAGCTCTTTTGTTGCTCGGCTTTCGCTGAGAAGAGACCAGTCTGCGTATCCAACGCGCGGCAACAGTCCTCGCACACCGCCAGCCGCGCTCGCCACACATCAACGCAAGCCGGGAGTGCCACTGGCTTCGTACGGGCCAACGTTTGCACACGCACCCCTGCCGAAAGTCATTTGACGCAGCATTCATCGGCCGGCAAGAATCGGTGGATACCGCGCGCAGAGCCATGTGCGTGTCACCACACCACCTGCGCGCCGCGCGGGACTATTGGGGAGTTGCCCGTGCAGCGACGTGATTTCCTGGCCCTCACCGGGCTGACCATGGGCGGGCTGATCGTGCCGGCCTATTTCGGCAAGGCAATTGCCGCCGAACAGTTGTTGACACCCTTCGATGTGGGCCGCAAGAAACGCCTGGCCGATGCCGGCTTGAACGCTGCGCGCCAGGCCGGCGCCAGCTATTGCGATGTACGCATCGGCCGCTATCTGCGCCAGTTCGTGATCACCCGCGAGGACAAGGTGCAGAACGTGGTCAACACCGAGTCCATCGGTGCCGGCATCCGCGTCATCGTGGGCGGCGCGTGGGGCTTTGCCGCCACCAACGAGCTGACCGAACAAGGCGTGGCCAAGGCTGCCGCGCAGGCGGCGGCGATCGCCAAGGCCAACGCCAAGTTGCAGGGCACGCCGGTGCAACTGGCGCCGACGCCGGGCGTGGGCGAGGTGAGCTGGAAGACGCCGATCAAGAAGAACGCCATGGAAGTGCCGATCAAGGACAAGGTGGACCTGCTGCTCGGCGTCAACGCCGCAGCCACCGCGGCTGGCGCCAACTTCGTCAACTCGATGCTGTTCGTGGTCAACGAGCAGAAGTATTTCGCCAGCACCGACGGCTCCTACATCGACCAGGATGTGCACCGCATCTGGGCGCCGATGAGCGTGACCGCCATCGACAAGGCCAGCGGCAAGTTCCGCACCCGCGATGGCCTGTCCGCGCCGATGGGCCTGGGCTACGAATATCTGGATGGCGCCGCCTCCGGCAAGTTCGTCTCGCCCAACGGCGTGGTGAACTACGGCCTGTCCTACGACATGAAGGAAGACGCCATCGCCGCCGCCAAACAGGCGCAGGAAAAGCTCAAGGCGCCGTCGGTGAAGCCGGGCAAGTACGACCTGGTGCTGGACCCCTCGCACACCTGGCTCACCATCCACGAATCGGTGGGCCATCCGCTGGAGCTGGACCGCGTGCTCGGCTACGAAGCCAACTACGCCGGCACCAGCTTCGCCACGCTGGACAAGCTCAAGGCCGGCTTCCAGTACGGCAGCGACAAGGTGCATATCCTCGCCGACAAGACGCAGGCAGGCAGCCTGGGCGCGGTGGGCTACGACGATGAGGGCGTCAAGACCAAGCAGTGGGACCTGATCCGCGACGGCAAGCTGGTGGACTACCAGGCCATCCGCGATCAGGCGCATATCCTGGGCAAGACCGCCTCCGATGGTTGCTGCTACGCAGACTCGTGGTCGAGCGTGCAGTTCCAGCGCATGGCCAATGTGTCGCTGGCCGCCGGCAAGACGCCGCTGAGCGTGAGCGATCTGATCAAGAACGTGGAAAACGGCATCTACATCATCGGCGATGGCTCGTTTTCCATCGACCAGCAGCGCTACAACGCGCAGTTCGGTGGACAGCTGTTCTACGAGATCAAGAACGGCGCCATCACCCGCATGCTCGAAGACGTGGCCTACCAGATCCGCACGCCGGAATTCTGGAACGCCTGCAGTGCCGTGGCCGATCAACGCGACTACCGCCTGGGCGGCTCGTTCTTCGACGGCAAGGGCCAGCCGAGCCAGGTCTCGGCGGTCTCGCATGGTTCGTCCACCGCCCGCTTCGATGGCATCAACGTCATCAGCACCGCCCGCTCGCTCGGCTGACAGGAGAAACCCACATGAGCATCCTTACCGAAGCGCAGGCCAAGGTCATTCTGGACAAGGTCATCAAGCTGTCCAAGGCCGACGAGTGCACCGCCACGCTCACCGGCTCGATCGACGGCAATATCCGTTTTGCGCTCAACAACGTCTCCACCAGCGGCATCGTCGACAACACCGACCTGCAGGTGCAGGTGGCGTTCGGCAAGCGCGTGGGCGTTGCCACGATCAACGAGTTCGACGACGCCTCGCTGGAACGGGTGGTGCGTCGCGCCGAAGACCTGGCGCGGCTGGCTCCGGAAAATCCGGAATTCATGCCGGCGGTCGACAAGCAGACCTACAAACCCAGCCCCACCTTCAGCGAATCCACCGCAGCGGTGGACCCGGCGTTCCGCGCGCAGGTGGCGGCCGATTCGATCGCCCCGTGCAAGGGCAAGGGCCTGATCGCCGCAGGCTTCCTGGAAGATGGCCAGAGCTTTACCGCATTCGCCAACAGCAAGGGCAATTTCGGTTACCAGCGCGGTGCGCGCTTCGACTACACCTGCACCGTGCGTACCGAAGACGGCCGCGGCTCGGGCTGGGTGGGCCGCAATCTGAAAGACGCCGCCGACTTCAAGGCCGAGCAGGACATCCGCATTGCGATGCGCAAGGCCAGCGATTCGGCCGAAGCCAAGGCGCTGGAGCCGGGCAAGTACACCGTGATCCTGGAGCCGGCCGCGGCAGCGGGGCTGATTTCCTTCATGATGAATTTCTTCGACGCACGCCGCGCCGATGAGGGGCGCAGCTTCCTGTCCAAGAAAGGCGGCGGCAACAAGCTGGGCGAGCAGGTCTACGACCCGCGCGTGAACATCACCGCCGATCCGTGGGATCCGCGTGCGGCGGTGATGCCGTGGGACGAAGAAGGCCTGCCGCGCGAAAAGATGGCCATCGTGGAAAACGGCAAGATCGCCAACCTGCAGTATTCGCGCTTCTGGGCACAGAAGAACGGCAAGCGCGCGGTCGGCGAACCAGGCAATCTGTTGATGGCCGGTGGCGAGAAGAACATCGCCGAGCTGGTGCGCGGCACCGAGAAGGGCATCCTGGTCACGCGGACCTGGTACATCCGCATGGTCGACCCGCAGACGGTGCTGCTGACCGGGCTCACCCGCGACGGCACCTTCTACATCGAGAACGGCCAGATCAAGTACCCGGTGAAGAACTTCCGCTTCAACGAATCGCCGGTGATCATGCTCAACAACATCGACGAGTTGGGCAAGCCGGTGCGCGTGGCCGGCGACGAATCCAACTTCGTGATGATGATTCCGCCGATGCGGCTACGCGACTTCACGTTTACCTCGTTGTCGGATGCGGTGTGACTGAGGGCCGGGAATTGGGAGTGGGGAATCGGGAATGGGAGAGCGGGAGCCGCTCCACTCAACCTGAGCGTTCACCAGTGCTTCCGGTTCCCGGTTCCCTCCCAGCGACGACATCGCGCCGTCGTTTCCTTGGCCTGCTGCTCGGCAGCGTCTCCACGTTGGCGTTGGCGCTGCCGCGGCAAGCACGTGCGGCCGGGGCTTACGATTTCTGGTTTACCCGGTTGCGCTACGACTCCGGCGATTGGGATGTGGATGCGCGCATGCCGTCCAACCTGATCACCTCGTTGATCGACTACACCCAGCTGCGCGTGGATCCGCAGGAACATGTGCTGGATCTGGCCGACCCCCGCATGTTGCAGGCGCCGTTCTGCTATCTGTCCGGGCACAAGCTGGTGGAGTTCAACCCGGCCGAGCGGCGCAATTTCGAGCGCTATGTGCGCAACGGCGGCTTCGTGTTCGTGGACGATTGCAACCACGATATCGATGGTTTGTTCGCCACTTCGTTCGAAGCGCAAATGACCTCGATCTTCGGCAAGAGCGCGCTGCAGAAACTGCCCAAGAACCATCGGCTCTACAGCGCCTTCTTCGCCTTCCCCGATGGCCCGCCGGCAACCGGTTTCGAGCTCAATGGCTGGGGCGACGATCTGGTGCACGACTATCTCAAGGGCATCAGCATCGATGGCCGCCTCGGGGGTGCTCTACAGCAACAAGGATTACGGCTGCGAATGGGATTACGACTGGCGCAACAAGCGTTTTCTGGCCGAAGACAACACCAAGTTCGCCGTGAACATCGTGATGTATGCGTTGACCAATTGATCGCGGCATGTCGATCGCCCTGCAGGAGCACGCTCGCACGCGATGAAAATGTATCTGTGAAGCATCGCGCGCAGGCGCGCTCCTACATCAGCAGCCATCCAACGAGATCTCCCGTATGAACGCCCCCAACCACGACATCCTCGCCGCGCAACGTGCCCAGCTGGGCACGTTGCGCGCGGCCCTGGCCCAGGCGGTGGTGGGCCAGGACGCGGTGGTGGAGCAATTGCTGATCGGCCTGCTCGCCGGCGGCCATTGCCTGCTGGAAGGCGCGCCTGGCCTGGGCAAGACGCTGCTGGTGCGCTCGCTGGGGCAGGCGCTGGAACTGCAGTTTCGCCGCGTGCAGTTCACGCCCGACTTGATGCCCAGCGACATCCTGGGCACCGAGTTGCTGGAAGAAGACCACGGCACCGGGCATCGGCATTTCCGTTTTCAGCAGGGGCCGATCTTTACCAACCTGCTGCTGGCCGACGAACTCAACCGCACCCCGCCCAAGACGCAGGCCGCATTGCTGGAAGCGATGAGCGAACGCACCGTCAGCTATGCCGGCACCACCTATGCGCTGCCGGCACCGTTCTTCGTGCTGGCCACGCAGAACCCGATTGAACAGGCCGGCACCTACCCGTTGCCGGAAGCGCAGCTGGATCGCTTCCTGCTGCATGTGCGCGTGGGTTACCCCAGCGAACAGGAAGAGCGCGACATCCTCAGCCAGACCACCGGCAGCGCAAGCGCGCAGGTGCCCAAGGTGATGGACGCGGCCAGCGTGCAGGCGCTGCAGCAGCACGTGCGGCAAGTGCATGTGGGCGCGGAGTTGCTGACCTGGATCAACCGCCTGGTGCGTGCCAGCCGTCCCGGCCCGCAGGCCAGCGACGAGGTGCGCCAGTGGATCAAATGGGGCGCCGGCCCACGTGCGGGGCAGTCGCTGGTGCTGGCGTCCAAGGCGCGCGCACTGCTGCACGGCCGCTTTGCAGCCACCCGCGAAGACGTGGTGGCGCTTGCGGCGCCGGTGATGCGCCACCGCCTGTTGCTCTCGTTCGCCGCCGAAGCCGAACAACGCACGGCCGACGACGTGGTCGCCGCATTGCTGCGTGCCGTGCCGTTCCCGACGTGAGACATCGCGCGGCGTGAATGCAGACCTGCCGGCATTGATTCCCAGCGACGTGCGCAGCCGCCTGCGTGGTCTGCAGCTGCGTGCGCGCCACGCGCAGGGTGCGCACGGCATCGGCCAACATGCCAGCCGCAGCCGCGGCGCCGGGCTGGAATTCGCGCAATACCGCGCCTACGAACCGGGCGATGCGCTGCGCCAGATCGACTGGAAACTCTACGCACGCTCGGACCGCTTCTTCGTGCGCGAAGCCGAGCGCGAAAGTCCGCTCACGCTGTGGTTGTTGCTCGACGCCACCGCCTCTGCCAGCCAGGCCGACCACGCGCGCCCCGGCAGTACGCGCCTGCAGGCAATGGCGACGGTGGCAGCCTGCGCTGCGGAGATCGCGCTGCAGCAGGGCGATGAGGTCGGCCTGTTTGCGGTGCACGGCGGCGGGCTGGTGGCAGTGCCGGCCGGTACCGGGCCACGACAGCGCGACCGGTTATGGCTGGCCCTGCACGGACTGCAGGCCGGTGGGCGCTGGCCGGGCCTGGCCGCCGTACGCCCGCTGTGGGAACGCATCGCCACGCATGCGCTGGTGCTGTCGATCGGCGATGGCTTCGACGAAGAACTCAACACTGCACTGGAAAAACTTGCCGCCGCTCGTCGCCAGGTCATGCAACTGCAGGTGCTGACCTGCGACGAACGCGATTTCAGTTTCAGCGGCGGCCACCGCTTCCGCGACCCGGAAACCGGCGAGGAACTTTTGGGCGATGGCGCAGCGATGCGCGCCGATTATCTGCAACGCTTCGGCGCGGCACAGCGCGCGCAGCAGGCGCGCTGGCAGGCCGCCGGCATCGCGCACGCACTGCATTACCTGGACGCCGCACCCGACGCGGCGTTGCGCCAGTTGTTCGGGCAAGGCGCGCCGCGATGAGCTGGCAGGTCGGCCGCACGCAGGTCGCCAGGCGGGTGCCGCGATGAACCTGCTGTTGCTGTTCCCTGCCGGCCTGGCCGCGCTGGCCGCGTTGCTGCTGCCGCTGCTGATCCATCTGGCCCGGCGCAGCGAACACCGGCCGACCGATTTCGCCGCGCTGCGCTGGTTGCGTGCAATGCCGCGCCCACGCCACCGCGTGCGTCTGGACGAATGGCCGCTGCTACTGGTGCGGGTGTTGCTCCTGGTTGTGCTGGCGCTGCTGCTGGCCGAACCGGCCGTACGCGATCATGACGATGCACGCCCAAGCATTGCGCTCAGCCCCGGGGTGGATGTGGCTGCCGCACGCCAGCTACGCCACGCCGCGAACGCGCAATGGCTGTGGCTGGCGCCGGGCTTCCCGCCGGTCGATGCAGATGCGAATGCCGATGTATCGAAGACACCCGCCACGCCTGCGGGCGCGGCACCACCGGTCTCCAGCCTGTTGCGCGAGCTCGATGCCAGCCTGCCGCCAGCTGCGGCGCTCAGCGTGATCGTGCCGGCCCAGTGGGGCCCGCTGGATGCGCAGCGTCTGCAGTTGTCGCATCCGGTGCGTTGGCAGGTCGTGCCCGGTCAATCACCAATTGCTGCGCCCGCCGCTGCCGCGCCGCTAGGCCTGCAGGCGATTGCCGACGACAACGCCGCGCCGGCCCTGCGCTATCTGCGCGCCGTGCATGCCGCCTGGGCGCTGCCGGGCAGCCTGCCGGTGGGCACGCCGGCCGATGCGCAGCCTGCGCGCTGGGCCCCCGGCACCGTGGTGGCCTGGCTGTCGCGCAGCGCGCCGCCGGCGCCGGTGATGGCCTGGGTCGCAGCCGGTGGGCAGCTGCTGCTGGATGCGCAGACACCCGTTCCACCCCGCCTTGCCGCGACCCTGCAGCCCGTGCAACAGACTGCCGCTGGCGCGCCATTGCTCGATGCCGCAGCGCTCGGCCGCGGACGCGTGCTGCGCTGGGCCGCACCGCTACAGCCGCGGCAACTGCCGGCGTTGCTGGATGCCGATTTTCCCACCCGCCTGCACGGCGCCCTGCAGCCGCTGCCCACACCACAACGCGCACTGGCGCAGACCCAGCAACCGCAGCGCGGTGCCGCCAGCCGCCTGACCACTGCACCGTGGCCGCTGGCGCCATGGCTGATCGGCCTGGTGCTGCTGCTGTTCGCGCTCGAACGCTGGCTGGCCACCGCACCGCGCCGGGCCACCGCCGCATGAGCACGCCTGCGCTGCAGCAGGCGTGGCAGGCGGCACGGCGGCGGCAGGCCGCTGGCGTGTTGTTGTTCGGGCTGCCGCTGGCAGCGGTGCCGGCGGCGCTGGCGTGGCGCGCCGGCGCACAGGTCGCCGTGGTGCTGCTGCTTCTGGGCTTGCTGGCACTGGGCGGCATGGCGCTGCTGGCCGCGCGGCGGCTCGACCAGGCCTGGCTGATCCGCCGGCTGGACCGCGATACCGATCTGGAAGACAGCAGCGACCTGCTGTTCGCCCCCGCCACCCAGCTCGGTCCGCTGCAGACCCTGCAACGGCAACGGCTGGAACAGCGCCTGCGCAGCCGTCCACGCGACCTGCGCCCGGCCTGGCCGTGGCGCCGCGCCTGGCCTTGGAGCGTGCTGGGTGTGCTCGCCTGCGCCGCGTTGCTGCTGTGGCCACCCCCGGCCACCCGACGCACCCCGCCAACCGACCGCGTGGCCGCCGCGCGTGCCATCAGTGGCGCCCCCACACTGCGGCACGCGCAGCTACGCAGCAGCCCGCCCGCCTATACCGGTCTGCCCGCCGCGCGCCTGCCCGGCCTGGACGCGAAGGTGCCGGTCGGCACCCGGCTGGATTGGCAACTGCAGGTCAGCCCGGCGCCGCGCAGCGTGGCCCTGCGGCTGACCGACGGCCGCACCGTCGCGCTGGCCCGACAGGGTGGCAGCGATGCGTGGCACGGCCAGTGGGTCGCCGAGCGGGCCACCCTCTACCGCATCCTCATCGACGGCGCGCCGGCCGACCGCCAGCTGTATCGGCTGGACGTGCTGCCCGACCGCCCACCGCAGGTGCGCGTGCTCGCGCCCGAGCAAAGCCTGGTGCTGTGGTCGCCGGCCAACCGCAGCTGGACGCTGCGCTTCGAGGCCAGCGACGACTACGCGGTGGCCGCCAGCGCCGAGTTGCGCCTCACCCTGGCCCAGGGCAGCGGCGAAAACATCACCTTCACCACCCAGCGCCGCCCGCTCACCGGCAGCGGCACGGCCAGGCAACGCGGCTTCGCCACCACCCTGCAACCGCAAGCCCTGGGCATGAAAGCCGGCGACGACCTGATTGCCCAGCTCATCGTCCACGACACCCGCCAGCCCGGCCCGCAGGAAGGCCGCAGCGCCAGCGTGATCCTGCGCTGGCCGCCGCCCGAACAGACCATGGCCGCCGGTCTGGAAGCCAGCGTCAAGCAGACCTTGCCGGCCTACTTCCGCAGCCAGCGCCAGATCATCATCGACGCGCAGGCGCTGCTGAAGGAACAACCGCGCCTGGATGCAGCCACCTTCCTCAAGCGCTCCGACGCCATCGGCGTGGACCAACGCCTGCTGCGGCTGCGCTACGGCCAGTTCCTGGGCGAAGAAAGCGAAGGTGCGCCGCAAGGCCCGCCGACTGCCGACGCGCCACCCACCAGCGACGCCCCGGCCGACGATTTACCCACCGCCGACATGCCCACCGCCGATGCGCCAAGCACGCCCGCCGCGGCTTCTGACACGCAGGCCGGGCATGACCACGACCCTCACGATCACGACGCCCATGCCACCGAACCCGGCGCCGCCGCACTGGACGAGCACGATCACGACCATGACGCCCGCAACGGCCGGCCCGAGCGCAGCAGCTTCGGCCAGGCCGAGAACGTGCTGGCCGAATTCGGCCATACCCACGACCACGCCGAAGCCGCCACCCTGCTCGACCCGCAAACCCGCGCCCTGCTGCGCGCCGCGCTGGACCAGATGTGGCAGTCCGAAGGCGACCTGCGCCAGGGCCACCCCGAGCGCGCGCTGCCGTACGCCAACAAGGCGCTGGGCTTCATCAAACAGGTGCAGCAGGCCGAACGCATCTACCTGGCGCGCGTGGGCACGCAGTTGCCGCCGATCGACCCGAGCCGACGGCTGAGGGGCGATCGCGCCGGACTGGGCAACCGTGCCGCCGGGCTGGACACCCGCCCGGACCCGGACCCGTCCGCGCTGCAGCTGTGGGATGCATTGGGCGAGGCCGCCCCAGTGCCCGCTGCCACCCTGGCCCGCTACGCACAGTGGCTGCAGACCCAGCAAGATCGCCTGCACGACCCGCTGGGCCTGGCCGCCGCCGTGGAAACCCTGCGCGCCGAACCCGATTGCGCCGGCTGCCGCACCCAGCTGCGCGCCCAGGTCTGGCGCACCCTGCTCGCCCCACCGGCAGCACCGCATCGCCGCGCCGCGCCCGACCCGCGCGGCCAGCGCTACCTGGATGCGCTGCGGCAGGAGACGCAGCCGTGAGTCCCACCCTGATCCGCCTTCTTCCGGTGCACCGGTCGTTCGGACCGACGTGGCTTGTAGAGGTGGCAGCAAGCAGCCCGCAGCGGTGCGCTCGGCACGATGCCGATGCCTGTTGTCCCCGCCGATGCCTGGCGCCAGGAGCAGCAGCAATGAACCTCTCGATGCGACCGCCGTGCGCCATCGTCCGCTGCGTGCGCCTGCTGCGGGCGTACCACCGGCAGCCGTATTCGCGCACTCGGCTCTGGCTGCTGCTCGCCGCCCAAGCGTTACTCGCTGCATTGCTCTATCCGGTGCTGTTGCCCCCGCCGCGCGCCGGAACCGGTGCGGAACTGCATATCGCCACCGCCGGCACCGCCGTCGGGCAGCGCTCCACGGGTGACACGGCGCACTGGGTCGCCCTGCCGGAGGCGCCCGCCTTACCCGGCGTAACACGCGTACCGGACCTGGCCACCGCGCTGCGGCGCGCACCCGGCACCACGGTGCTGGTCGTGCATGGCAGCGGCCTGCCCGCTCGCGACCGCGAGGGCCTGAACATGCCGCTGCGGCTGAAGCTCGGTCCCGCCCCCCGCGGCGTGGTCGCGGTTTCGCCACCGCCGCCAGTGGCCCCGGGCGACACCATCGCGGTGGCTGCGCAGGTGCAAGGCCTTGCCGACGCGCGCGTGGAACTGCTCGATCCGGCCGGGCAGGTGGTGGACAGCGCCGTGGCCGACCGCGCCGGCCGCGTGCGCCTGCGCGGCCTGGCGCGCGCGCCGGGCCAGGTGCTGTTCGCCGTGCGTGCACGCGATGCCGCCGGTGCCGAACGCAGCCGCGTGGAGGTGCCGGTCCTGATCGCGGCCATGCCGCCGGCGCGCGTGCTGCTGGCCGGCGCACCGCAGCCGGAGCTGAAGTACCTGCGCCGCTGGGCCAGCGACGCCGGGCTGGAGGTGCGTAGCCAGATCGCGGTCGGCCCTGGCGTGCAACTCGGCGAGGGCGCCGCGCTGGATGCGGCCAGCCTGGACCGGCTGGACCTGCTGATCGTCGACCCGCGCCGCCTGGTGGCGCTGGGCCCTGCGCAGCGCCTGACCCTGCGCGCGGCGATCCAGCGCGGCCTGGGCGTGCTGGTGCGCACCGACGGGCCGCTGGATGCCGGCACCCGCGTCGCCCTGGCCGAGCTGGGCCTTGCCATCATCGGCGGCGGCACCAGCAGCCCGGTGCCCGCACCGCAGCGGCTCTCGCCGCCGGTCGCA
>NZ_CP041381.1:0-73482 GCF_008639345.1 Xanthomonas phaseoli pv. dieffenbachiae
TGAACGACAACCGTTGGTCTATAACCATGTATCCAACGAATTGGTCAATGGCGTGGAAAGACGCAACTATCTTCTGACTTCACAGGAGTGGTCCCCCGAAGGGGTTGTACAACCAGCGCTGTGGAAACACGATGTTGCGATCTATATTCCCAAAGACGCGCTAAGGAAGCGCGCACTGCTGATCTCCACCAATGGAACGCGGCACGCTTCCGAGGGAAGTTCACCGGAAGCTGCAAGTGAACTTACTCCGGAAGCGCTTGCAATGATCGCGACGCGTACGCGAACTGTGGTGATTGCGCTAAGCGACATACCGAATCAGTACCTGACCTACAGCGATGATGGCAAGCCTCGCCGTGAGGACGATAGTGTGGCTCATACCTGGGCCCGGTTCCTGCAATCTCCAGAGCAACGCAAGACTATGCCGCTGCACGTACCCATGTCAGCAGCTATAGCCCGTGCAATGAGCCTTGCCGAACGCGAGCTAGGAGATTTGCAGATACACCGATTCGTTCTTGCGGGAGCTTCGAAGCGTGGGTGGGCAAGCTGGCATGCCTTGATTGCTGACCGTCGAGTAGATGCAGTCGTTCCGATTGTCATCGATTTCTTGAATATGGGCGTATTATTTGACCATATACGCCATGTGTACGGTGGGAATTGGCCAGTAGCTTTTTATTCGTACGTAGAAGAGGGAATTACAAAGCAGCTCGATAGCAGTGGTTTTGCCAACCTTTTGCAGCTGCAAGACCCATTTCAATATCTTAACTCGCCGTATCGTGATCGCTTGGCGCGGCCAAAGTACATCATAAATGCAAGCGGGGATGACTTCTTTGTTCCCGATGGGAGTCAATTTTATTACGATAATTTGCCAGGCTCCAAAGCTCTACGCATTGTCCCGAACACATCACATTACGGGATCCGGCCGTCCATAGAGGATTCCTTAGTCACATTTATAAATCGCATGCAAAAGCAGCAAGCGGTTCCTGTAGTGACTGGTCGACTGAATGAAGGGAAGACTCCCATGATCGATTTTTCTTCTTCTGAGAGACCGGAGACACTACGTTTGTGGAGTTCTTCAAACCCGGACTCGAGAGATTTTCGTTATGCATGTGGCGTACGTTTTAAGCCTACGGAGCTCCCTACCTCCTCCACAAGGCTTCGCGTGCCTGTTAGTACACCTGACGCCGGTTGGGCGGCTTATTTTGTGGAGGCGACATTTAAAGACGGGTTCGTAGCTACAAGTCAAGCGTATATCCTAGGAAAGCAGAAGTATTCAATCAAGCCTCCAGCAGATAACGGCGCGGCCTGCAGAACCCTTCCCTAATGGACCTTCAACCCTAATTCTCCTTCAACGTGGCCCGCGACCGGCTGTTTCGGCTGGATCTGCTTCGTCGCAAGGACCTGGGACAGCTGGGCCAGGCGTTTGGTCCGGACTACTTGGCACAGGATCGCGCTTCGCGCTTTTTCGTCTTGGGACGAAATGGCAGCCGCTGGGCCAGTTACCTATCCGGTGCGCGCCGCGAGATTGCTTTATGAGTTCCGCAGCTTCGCCTATGGTCGGGGAGTGCTGGGCGCCGGAGGATATGCTACAGATCTGCACCACCGGCCTGAGCCGCAGTGTCAAGAGCGAAGTGGTGTGCTGGGCCTCGCTGCCGGTCTACGCAGCGAGGCTGATGCTGCAACCAGCCTGGACTAGCATTGCCCGAAGGCCTCGGCCCCTGCCTGCGGGAGCACTACGAGTTGGCCACGCAAAGGCCCCGTCTGAGTGCCAACACGCACTGGCGGCAAGCGAGCCGGCGCACGTCAGGACATAACCGCACCAGTGCCCTCAGCCTGACCATCTTTAACATCGACTAGGCAAGACCTATTACGTGTACCGGCTCAATCCTGTCGACAATGCGTTTTCCTGGCAACAAGGCAGGTGGGAGCCGCTGCGCACCGAACATGAATTCATCGCCGTGCTACGCGGCGCCGGTCAAGACGACGCTACAGCCCCTGCAGGGGCCGGTGGTTTACCTCGACACCGACAGGCGTCTGGCCTACGCGATCCGTTCAGTCTGGAGCAAGCCCGGCACTGCGCCGCACCTGGTCGCCGCTATCTGCTAAGTGCCTCGTTCGCCCAGTTCCAGCAGGCGCTCGCGTACTGGGGCGCACCGTCTTCAATCGCGGCTATGCCGATGTGAACGGCACGATCGGCTGGGCCACCGCCGGCATGCGCGACGCCGCGCACATCGCGATGAGTCGCTGTCGGTGCCAGGCGATGGCCGTTACGAGTGGAGCGGCTTCTGGAAAGGCGAGGCACTGCCTGGATGTACGACGTGAATCGCTGGCGCTGGCGTCTGCCGATGACGGATTTGACCAGATCTTCGGCGCTCATCTGAGAGAAGTCCTAGACTGGACATTGCGATTCCGGGGAACTCAAAAAAACGGCCCTCAATCGTGGTTGCGGGGCGGCGTGGATTCGAGGTTTTCACGCGAGATTTGTCCGATGAACACCAGCGGTTGTTGAAACATCTGCGCGAAGCCGCCCAAGTCAACGACGGCCCGGGAGCTTTCCGCTGGGATAGGTGGTGATCTGAACCTGTTCGGCGAGATCCTATGGGTAAAGCATGCATCGCGGGCAGATAGGCCGGTTCTGCACGTTCGAACAGTTGGCGGGAAGATCCGCCAACGAGAAGAAGCAATCGTCCTTGCACTTCAATCACTTAGGGAAGGTATGAACAACGCGATCGGAGGATGTGGTAAGCCATATCGGTCGCGGTGACCGCGCTCAGATCCTCGGTTTTTCGCCGTTTTTGGCGCTTTTTCGGGGTGTCGTCCCGATTACGGGCGCACCTACCCCGCGGCGGTAATGAACTCTTTGCGCTTCAGCCACAGATTCGACAGCGCAAACAGCATCAGCATCTGTGCGGTGTTCTTCGCCAAACCGCGATAGCGCACCTTGACGTAGCCAAACTGGCGCTTGATCACCCGAAACGGGTGTTCCACCTTTGCACGCAGGCTGGCTTTTGTGTGCTCCCAGCGCTTGGCCAACTTCAGTTCGCGCTTGTTCTTAATCTGCTTCAGCTTCGAGGGCTTCTCCGCGATCAGGTAGCGCAGTTTGCGCTTGCGCTTCATCTCCTCGCGTTTCTCAAGCCCGGTGTAGCCGCTGTCCGCGCACAGCGTGTCCTCCTTGCCGTGCAGCAGCTTGTGCGCTTGTGTGATATCGGCCACGTTGGCCGCCGTGCACTCCACGTGGTGCACCAGCCCGGAGTCATCGTCCACCCCGATGTGCGCCTTCATCCCGAAGTAGTACTGGTTGCCCTTCTTGGTTTGGTGCATCTCCGGATCGCGCTCGCCATCCTTGTTCTTGGTCGAGCTGGGCGCAGCGATGATCGTGGCGTCCACGATCGTCCCGCCGCGCAAGCTCTGCCCCTTGCGCGACAGGTGCGCGTTGACCCGATTGAACAGCTTGCGCGCCAAATCGTGCTGCTCCAACAGATGGCGGAAGTTGAGAATCGTCGTCTCGTCCGGCACCTCATCCAGCCCGCCGATCTTGGCGAAACGGCGCATCGACACCGTGTCGTACAGCGCTTCTTCCGCCGATGGATCGCTCAGTGCATACCACTGCTGCAAAAAGTGGATGCGCAGCATGGTCTCCAGCCGATACGGCTGTCGCCCCGGCTGCCCCGACTTCGGGTAGTGCGGCTCGATCAGCGCCAGCAGGTCCTTCCACGGCACGACCTGGTCCATCTCGGCCAAGAACACCTCACGCCGCGTCCGCTTGCGCTTGCCGTTGTACTCCGCGTCGCCGAAGGTCAGCTGCATCGAAATCGTCTACTCGGGTCGTTGATCGATTGTGGCAGATCACGATGGATTGTTCAGAGTTTCCTTAGCTCACTTTTGGCTGTTTTTTACACGAATCCCTGCCGACCCTCTACACCGTCCTGGACGGGAGCCTACGCGACCGGCCGGCCTACCGCCAGGCGCAAAATACCGGTCACAGCATCACAGAAACCCGCTTTGCGGGCCTGAACGAGCGGGCCGACACCCTCATTCAATCGCTCATCGACCGGGTGACAAATGGCTGACGTATCCATGCTCAAGAAACTGAAAGGCCGGCGCGACGAGCTGGGCGCACCGCCGACGCTGGACGAGGCCAGTACGAACCTGACCGCGCCGGAGGTTGCGCCGGTAACCAGGCCGGTCGCCGCCGCCAACCCACCACCGCAAGCGCGGACGGCCAAGAAGATCGACGGCCGGAGCGCCCGCAAGACGAACCGCACGGTGCAGTTCGCCACGCGGGTCACGCCTGAATGGGATGCTCGCATCCGCGCCCTGGCGCAGCGTGAAGGTGTGCTGTTGGTCGAGATATTGGAAAAGGCCCTTGCTCATTACGAACAATCTAGTAGTTAGTTTGCTGCTAGGTAGCAGCTAAACAATAGACCCGACACCTGCATTTTTCGTTAATGTCGGATTTGGATGTTTTCGAGGAGCGTAAACAGTGGTAATCCCCCCGCCCATTAGCTGACGGCAGAAGTGGAATTTTCTCGTCCCCTTTCCCGAGGAGGTTCCATGAAGAAGTCCCGCTTCACCGACAACCAGATCATCGCCGTGCTCAAGCAGGCCGAGGCCGGTGCGCCCGTGCCGGAGCTGTGCCGCGAGCACGGCATCAGCTCGGCCACGTTCTACAAGTGGCGTAGCAAGTTCGGCGGCATGGACGTGTCCATGGTCGCGCGCATGAAGGAGCTGGAGGAGGAGAACCGCCGGCTCAAGAAGATGTACGCCGAGGCGCAGCTCAGTACCGACCTGCTGAAGGAAGCGCTCGCAAAAAAATGGTGAGGCCATCTCAGCGACGCGAGATGGCCCAATCGGCAGTCACGAGCGGGCGCACGAACATCCGCCACGCCTGCCAGACCTTCGCGGTGAGTGAGACCTGCTATCGGTACCAGGCCAAGGTCAGCGAGGAGAACGCCCGGATCGCCGACTGGCTGATCCGGTTGACGACCGCCCATCGCGACGGGGGCTTTGGCCTGTGCTACCTGTACCTGCGCAACGTGAAGGGCTTTGGTTGGAACCACAAGCGGATCTACCGTATCTACCGCGAGTTGGAGTTGAACCTGCGGATCAAGCCGAAGAAGCGGCTGGTGCGTGAGCGGCCGGAGCCACTGGCGGTGCCGGAGACGATCAACCAAGTCTGGTCGATGGACTTCATGCACGACCAGCTGGCCGACGGCCGCAGCTTCAGGCTGTTCAACGTGCGCGACGACTTCAATCGCGAGGGACTGGGGATCGAGGTCGACCTGTCGCTGCCGTCAGCCCGGGTGATCCGCTCGTTGGAGCAGATCATCCAGTGGCGCGGCAAGCCCGCCGTGATCCGCTGCGACAACGGTCCTGAGTACATCAGTGGCGCGTTGCTGTCCTGGGCGCAGCGGCATGGCATCCGGGTCGAGCACATCCAGCCGGGCAAGCCACAACAGAACGCCTACGTTGAACGCTACAACCGCACGGTCCGCTACGCGTGGCTGGCCACAACGCTGTTCGACACCATCGAGCAGGTGCAGGACAAGGCCACCCGCTGGCTATGGACGTACAACCATGAGCGCCCGAACATGGCGCTCGGCGGCATCACGCCAGCGATGAAACTGGCGATGGCTGCATAACTCCACTTCTGGAGTCCGCTAAAAGCGGGGGGATTACCATGTTGCGCACGCAGATTGGGCATTGCGCACCCGCCAACTCACGCTGAGACAGCGCCCGGTAGCCACGGCAACGAAAAACGCCCGGGCGTCAGTTGCTTTCGGTAAAGGTGATGGAAGGCGAGGCACCACCAGACGCGGTGCATTTGCCTAGCGTGAGGTTGTTCTGTTGCCCCGAATAACCGGCGTTGGGACCCAGGCACCTCGGAGCATTCGAGGTTCCATCTTTGACGGCCACGTTCACGGTGACATGCGAGCCCGAATTGAACAACACCAGCGGGTGGTCACTGCCGTTGCCGAATATATTGAACTCGGAGCGCCGCCAAATCCTGTTGATGTTCAGAGTGTTGGCGCTTTGACTGACGCTGTAGGCCCTGCCGTCGATCGAGAACGTCACGGTGTCCACGCCGCCCGCGGTCGCCGAAGCGCTCATCTTGATGCTGCCGATCTGCGAGATTGGAACCAGCGGCACAATCACCCCATTGCTGTTGCTATAACACGCGTTGTAATCGCTGGTGGAGTAGGAATTCCAACCAGACGGGCAGCCCTTTGCCTCAAATTCCTCGGCATTGCCGGCATAGAACCAGTTCTCGATAAAGATGACCGGCGTCCGGCCGTTGATCGGGTCGCTGTCGTAGTCGGTGGAGTAGAAGAACTGCTGCCAGGTCCAGCACGAGGAATATCCGAACTGTGCGCAGGTCACAGCGTTCCTATCGAGATTGGTGTTGATCTGTAGCGAATAGTCGGCCACGCCAGTGGCCACGCCAGTCACGGTCGGGAATGTTCCCAACGTCGATTGGATAAGCTGGCGTGTGCCTGCAACGTAGTCGACACCGTTACCGGCGGTCAGCGCCGCATCGGTGCGCGCGGTGATGGCGCCATCCTTGTGGACAGTGATGGCCGGCGGCCTCGAGAGCAGCTTTGGCGAGGGCACGCAGGCGGTTGCCTGCCAGCCATTGTTGGGGAACGACGAACGGAAGCATCCCTCCATCGTGGGAGCTTCCTGCCGGATCGTCGTTTCCCAGGACGAGATCGCCGCAGTGCGGCCCGCCGATGCGGTCGCCGCAGTTTGCCCGCTTTCCGCTGCATTGGCCGTGCTTGCGATGATGCAAGTGGCAAGCAAGAGCTTGGCTCCGATATTCATCATTTGCGTCCCTGGTGATGGGTGGAGCGCTGGATCATGCTCGTCAGCGACGCAGCACGACGGCCAAGCCGGAAGCGATCTGCGCGTTGGCGAAGGCGCCGATAAGGCGGTATGTACAAGTCGGCTCCCATCACAAGCGTGCCGCGATGCAGTGCAATCTGCGACCCGCTGGGTCCGGACTGCGGCACCGATATCGGTGCGATGCGGCTATCGACGGCGATAAAGGGGGGTAAGCCGGAACCGCCGAAATTTCCGTCACCCCAGCTCCAGTCCGGCCACGCGTGCATCCACGTTGAGCATCCTGCCTTGCCAGGATGCTCAACGTGGATGCACGCGTGGCGGGGCGGCTTACATCTCCTCTTTGTCGCGGTGACGAATGATCTTGAAGCGCGAAAGTCTGCTACCATTCACTTTCGGTAGGTAGGTATATATATACTTATAGAGTCACAGGAACGGGGATGCACCCCGCAGGCCGATGGTCAGCCGCTGCGCTGCCCATCGGCATGTATATACATAGATAGGAGCACCCATGGTCTTCGCGTGTGTCAACACCAAGGGCGGCGTCGGCAAGACCACGACCGCCGTGCATCTGGCAGTGATGCTCGCCCGTCAGGGCAAGACGCTGCTGATCGACGGCGACCCGCAGGCCTCGGCCGCGAGCTGGGCAGCATGGCGTCGTGAGACGCAGTACGACCCGTCACCCACCACCACCTGCCTCGCTGGCAAGGCGATCCTCAGCGAAGGCAAGCAACTGGCCACCGGCTTTGAGCATGTCGTCGTTGATGCGGGTGGCCGTGATTCTGTGGGCCTGCGCTCCGCGCTGCTGTTGGCCCAGCGTGCCGTGATCCCGGTCGGTGCATCCAATCTGGACGCAGCGGCCATGACCGACTTGCTCGAAGTTGTCGAGCTGGCCCGCGACTATAACCCTGAGCTGGACGTGCGCGTGCTCCTGACCCGCATCGATCCGCGCACCAAGGATGCGGCCGAGATGTTGGAATTCCTAGCCGAGCAGAAGCTGACTGTATTACCTACAAAAGTCTGCGAGCGGGTGGTTTTTCGCCGTGCCATCGGTGAGGGTGCGACCGTTCAGGAGCTAGGCCGCGATCAAGCAGCCATTGCCGAGATGGAAGCCTTCTTCAAGGAGGTGATGCAATGAGCATGAAGGGCAAGCCCAACACGGCCCAGTTCAAGCCGCCCAAAGACCCGACCGCCTTCCTCGAAGGCGGGGAGGCCGACAAGGCAGAGAAGCCGCTGGTCGCCCCTGCGGCCGTGGCCACGCCACCGGCCGCCACACCGCCCGCTGCCGAGGAAGCGCAGCGCTACGGCCGCGCTCGGGTGCAAAAAATCTTCAACTTCCCCGAGGAGCTGGCTGATCGCCTGCGCCGCGAAGCACTCAAGCGCTCCGAAGAGAAGGGCGTCCGCGTCACGGAGAAGGACATCGTGATCGAGGCGCTGGAAGCCTTCCTCAACGGCATATAGGTATATACATACCTATGTGTTCGCATGGATAACGAAGTTCAATATGTAACCCGGAACGGGGATTACCGTGGAACCGGTGGAAGCCTTTATCTGGCAACGTCATGTTTTTACGAGAAAAATTGGATTTTGCGAGTCATTTTTACACGCATGTCGGCTGCCCCCCCTTCTCAGTCGAGTTATCCGTACTCGCGTTTTGGTTACATGTTTTTTATCATGTAACTGCACATGCAACCAGTGGAGAGCACCATGTCATCAATTCACGAATCAAAGGTAGCCCGGCACCGCGAGCGGATGCGCGCTGCGGGGCTACGGCCTGTCCAGTTTTGGGTGCCCGACACACGCTCTCCCGAGTTCGCGGCGCAAGTGCGCAAGCAGTGCCAACACCTGAAGGGCGACCCGGCAGAAACCGAGGTTTTGCGCTTCACCGAAGAGGCCGCAACGCACGTTGTGGGCTGGGAGTGATGCAGCGGGGCGACCTTGTGACGGTTTCATTGCAGGGCGACTATGGCAAACCACGGCCCGCCTTGGTCGTTCAATCCGACTTGCTCACCGACCTGGAAAGCGTCGTGCTGTGCCCGGTGACAAGCGACCTGCGCAATGCCGCGTTCCGCGTCAACGTGGAACCGAACCCGGCCAACGGGCTGCGCGCGCTCTCGCAGGTCATGGTGGACAAGCTCTCAACGCTGCCTCGCACCAAGATCAGCGAACCGTTTGGCCGCCTCGATGAGGAGCGGATGAAAGCGATAGACAGGGCGCTCCTGCTGGTCGTTGGCGTTATCTGACCAGGTGCGCGACCGCCTGCCATGTGGTCGGAAAAATCTGGGATTCCGGCTTACCGGGTGCCGTCGCGGAATTTTCGGCGGTTCCGGCTTGGTTTAAGTGAGTTGGCTGTTCCATTGCTCCCCGAACCCCGTTATCGGCTCTTTTGTGCGCGTAGCGCACGGCGACCGCTCTTAAACGCAGACCACCCGAAGCCGGCAGCCGTTCCAGGGTCATGCCCTGCCTCGAAGTCCGGTTAATCACTCCCTGCTGACCCGCTGTTGTTCTTTGCGGGAGGGGCGCAGCCCCTCTATCGAGCTTCTAACGTTGTCGTCGTCGCGTAGCGGCGGCGACGCCGATTTGCTGTTGATTTTCTACTGACTGTGCTTTCAACCAAAGGTTGACTGGATGGCCTGCCAAATAAATAGGACAAATAACGCCATTTCTCCACAGGCTTATCCCCCGCTACGGTGGATAACTTGGCGTGCGGCATGGCGTTGAGGGGTTCGGATTGGTGATCGAGGTCGCCGCAGGCGATGCGGCTCGCCTTTTCGCGGCAGATTGGCCGGCGTGGACGCCTGTTTTTGCGGCATCGGGCAGGGACGAGCCTGCCGGCGATGGCTAGTTGAACAGTGCGAGGATGTCGGAGATGTGCTGCACGGCGCTCTGTGCGCCGCCTGGCGGATCGCCCGTGGCACGGTGCGCCGCAGGACGGGCAGCGCCCGTGCGCGGCGCGGTACGCGGCTCCCGGGCAGGCTGACGGCGTGCGTGCGCCTGCGTGAAGGACGCAACGCCTGTGCCGCGTGCCTGGTCGGCGTGCTTGCGATCGCGCTTGAGCAACCTGCTCGTCCCCACCATGTCGCACAGCCGCTGGAAGTTGAGCCGGCGCACGCCCGCCTCGCTGCACCACAGGTCGCCGCCCTCGGCGTCTTTGGTGTGTCGCCACACCTGTTTGGTCGGGAATGCCCAGCCAAGGCTCACCATCATGTCGAGCGAGCGCCGTGCGCGCCGCTGCTCGGCGTCGCTCTGTCCGCCATAGGCGAGTTGGGCGAGGTCGGGCAGCGTGTAGCGCTGCCAGGGGCCACCGCCCTGGCGTGGCTTGCCCACAAAGCCGGTGCGCACGTCAGCCAGGTAGAGCAGCGCCACGGCCATGGCCAGCAACGAGTCGGCCCCGTCCTTGCGCAGTCCGCGCACCCGCGTCAGCGCCTTGTCCAGGGCATAACCGGCCACGATGACGTTGTGGCGAATCCGCTTCCACGCCCCTTTTCGTTCTTCCAGGGCGCGCACCAACCCGGCTCGGGTGGCATCCAACACGCCCGGCCGGCGCTTCTTGCCGGCCAGCGGCTTGGGCTGACGCCAGTGCACACGCTTGTGCGGCCGACCGCTGTGAGCGGTCGGTTCGGGGCCTTGAGCGTGTAGGCCTGTGTCTACTGCTGGCATGTCCCGCGCCGATGAACGGCAGCGGGGCAAGGTGGTCGGCGTTTCGGCCTTTGCATCCTTTTCCCTCTTGCACGGCTTCGCCGGCGGGATTAGGATGGAGCTATCGACTAGCCCATTGACTGGTTTTGTCCCGCCAGCCCAGTGATGAAAAAGCCGCCCTGCCAGGGGCGGTTTTTTCGTTTTCGGCATCCGCCTATTACACCGGCGGGGTGCCTCGTTGTTTTGGTACGTCTGGTGCTGAATCTACCTTGTTGCAGGCGCAAGCGTACTCGCAGGAAAGGAAAGGTGGTGGACGGTACGCGGCTATCAAAACCGGATAGGAAAGAGCGATAACCGGCAGGCCTTGCGGCCTCCGCGCACCGCCCACCATAGAACTGGCAAGCCAAACAAAAGCGCCAGCATCGAACGATGGGCGCTTGCGCGCTCTTTCCACCTTTATCGGTTTGATAGGCCGAATCGCTGATTGTGCAGCGATAGCTCAATCCTCTCGCCAACCGGCGCGCGTGTCAAGAATGGGCAGACCTGCATCGAAGCTGCGCCTCCATTGTGTTCCCATACACAGGCCCACACCGGCAACCTCTTTAAACCGTCGCCATCTCTACTGCCGCCGCCGCTTTGGCTTGCAGGTTGAGGAGCGTGGCGATGACGGCGTGCAAGTCGACGTACTGGGTGTGACGTTGGAAGGCAGCTGCCGGCGATTCCGGGTCACTTGGATCGGTCTGCAAATGCTCTTGGAACTGCTCGGCCAGCAAACCAGCCATGAAAGCGACGTGCGCGTGGTTGGCCTGCAACACGCTGCGGCCAATGGCCTCGAAGTTGTGCAGGCTGTCAGATAGCCACATGACATCGCGCGCCGCACGACTGGCGGGGGCGGCATCCGCGCTGTAAGCACAGTATTGCCGGATGGCCAATGCAGTGTTGCCTGTAAACCGTACTAGGTTGGCAAGTTCATCGGTGTAGTTGATGCCCATGGTTTTTGGCTTTATTGTTTGGTTTCGATTGAACCCAAAGCGCAGGGACCCGCCAAGACTCCGGAAGCGCTCACTCTATTGCGCTTCTCCATGCTCTGCTGACATATTAAATATGCAGCCCCTTTAGTGCGCCGACCCACATCATCCACGGACGGCCTAACCGGGGGCTTTTTTGTGCCTGAGTGAGAGGGTCGGTCACGCCGAGCAAACGGCGTTCATGGAGGCGGTGGCGCAAGGCCGTCCGCGTGCAGATCATCGAGTCCGTCTGACCCTCTGGTGGTAACGCGCTCCCTCACTTGATGCACCACACCCCGCCACTCACGCGCTAACACTCCCTTGACGGAATTTTCGGCGATTCCGGCTTAGAAATCCCTTGACGATGAGCGTGCGACCTAGCCAGCCGCTCATTGTCGCCAACAAAACTCTCAGGCTCTGTGCTGGGAGTTTTGTTGGCGACAGCTCTCTGTCATTTGGGGACGAAAACATCGCTGTTGGTCAGCATGTGGTCCCACGAATACTGGGAACCGGTCCGCACCAAGTGCCAGACTGTGGTGATGGTCGGCACGCCGCCAGACGCATCACAGGTACCGGTCCAGGCAGTCATGCTGCCGTAGTTACCCCACTGCACCGAAAAAGTGATGGCGGGCAGTTTGCTCAATGCCGTCGACCCAGCAACCGGATTGGCAAACCAGCCGACCAGTGGATACACCGAACCAGTGGTACCGGAAGGCGAGATGTACGTACCCGAGAGCTGCCCGGAGGTCTGTACGGCGGTGATCGTGAGTGTGGAACCCAGCTGGTTTTTCCATTCGCCTACCGGGTTGTTGCAGGTTGGCGCTGCCTGGGCGAGCGAGATGCAACTTCCGAGCAGCACAACGCAGGCAGCACATTGACGCATGGACATGGACATCATCAGTTCTCCTCGTAATCAAGCCGACGAAAGGCGGCGGTTTCAAGCCAACGACTAGGTAGCACGAACCGGATCCGCATTGCTGGGATGGCTGTCTCCATCCCTTACTCCTTGACGACAGTCCTGAAACGAACCTGTCCAGACCTCGGTCACCAGCTGTTAGCTCTTGCAGCCCGTCCGGTGCACTGCGCGTAGTGCGCGAAACCCTTCTCGCAGCAGCGAAGCCCAGATGACCCGGTGCGTAGCTGCAGCGCCAAATCAGAAACTCCCGCATCCCGCCTATCGGCGCATATCGACAATCAAAGCGTCATCCCGCATCGCTCAGAGACGCTATGAACGACTACGGTTCTTATCGCTACCTGCCTGCCGATGGTTGGTACGCCACCTATCCACAAGCTGCCGGGGCCGATGAGCCACGCATCTTCCAGCGCGTGGCCCTATGGCGGGTGGCCCCGCATGGAACGATCGTTGGCCTGATCTCTTCGCCCGACAATAGCCAAGATGAGAGCGAATCGCAGCTTCTGAGCGCACCGCGCGGTCTAGGCGTCCACTACATCCACATTGATGATCTGACCGCAGAGGAACGCCAGGAGATCCGCAACCGACGTTTCAGTTGATCGCTTTTGCGAGGTCTGCGACCTGATCTTGCCACCAACGGCCCATCCACTACCTCGTCTCTTTCGAGGTTTGGCACGCTGCAACTGTCTTGCGGTGAGTGTACGAGGTCACTGGGTTGTGTGATGCGACCCGTCCACCGCGCCGCCAGCGCAGCGCAGGTGGCGTTCAACGGTGAGCTTCCGGCATGGACAGCTTGGCGTACTCGGCAAGACGTTCTCTGGCCTCACTAATATCGAACGCGCTGGGGTCGAATGGGCCACCTAACCACTCGGTGAGTTCACGTCGGCGAGTACTGCTGCGCCCAGCAAGTACCCTGAGCATCTCCGCATAGCCCCATGGGCCGCCGCAGTCCTCCGGTGGACAAGCGTTCTTGCCGGTAATCAAGTGCGGGTAACTCTCTGTTGGTTTTTCCATCATCTTCTCGACTGTCACTCGATGTTGCCAGTCATCGCCAAAGTCATAGGTGTAGATCAGCGTCTCTCCAATGCCAGAGACATCGCACAAGCGGCGCTTACTGGGAATCTCGCTGCCATTGCCATGCCCGAATGAGAACAGGTGCATCAATTCCCAGCCCATCGCGCCCTGGATGAAGTAGTGCAACTGCGACAATTCCACATCAGCGTAGGTGTCGAGCCGACGCCACACTGTGGGGGTGATGCCAAGCAACTGGATTTTGAGCCTCCATACAGGCGGGTGGCTGACCATCGAAACGGACACCTTAGGGGAGCGTAATGCGTTCATGGGGGGCCTCTGGATCATGGTCGGCGTTGTCGGTCTGCCCGGTTGCTGCTTGCAGGGCGTCAAACTCGCTATCGGTCTGGGCGCGTAGCAGCGAGGCGGTCAACTTGTCCAGCAACGGCGTGCGCCCGCTGAAGACCCGTTCCACCGATGCGATCAGGGCGTTATAGAAGCCCTCCCCGGCTGCGTTGCTGGCGGGTGTGGCTGCCGGAAGCCGTGCAAACAGGTTCTTGGTCGTGAGCGTGGTCAGCTCCACCAGCATCTGATTGCCGAAGTGCACGTTGCGCACCTCGTTGCGCAGCGAGCGCAGTTCCTTCAAGACCAGCATTTCCTCGGCTTTGGCGTGTTCGGGGTCGTATCGCTCGGCCAGCGCGGCTTCCACCACCGCGCGCAACGGGATGCAGCGCTCAGCGGCTTCACGCTTGGCGAGCTGCATGAGCCGGGTTTCGACTTGGGTATGCAGGATGGTCTTACCGGCAGATTTCTTCATGGGAGCATGTAGTCCATGTCGTCGTCGGCTGCATCCATGCCATCGGCTTTGGCGGCGGGACTGACGGTGAGTTCATGGGTGTCGATGTCGGCATCGAGCGTGGACGCGGCTTCGACGGCCACCTCCGGTGCGGGCGTTGGCTCTGGGTCCAGCTCGCGCGCGTCTTGGACGGCGGGTTGCAAGGCGGCCGCCACCGCGACTGGCACCACAGCGGGAGGCAGCTTGCCCCACGGATTGCCGGCCACTGGCGGCCCGTAGGGGTATGGCCTGGCTGCGGTGTTGGCGACGGGAGCGTACTTGTGGGTCGGGTCCAGCACCTTGCCGCGCGCATCGGTCGGCGGCACCAGGTCGCGGAACTTGGCGTCGCTGTAATATTTGATCTTGACCGCCATGATCGGCGGCAGGCCTGCTACCACGATGATCTTCTTGGTCGGGTCCATTTCCCGCACCTCGCCTGGCGTCATCAAGGCGCGAGCTGATTCCTGGTTGGACACCATCACGTGTCCCAGCCAGCCAGACAACCGCCCTCCGGTGTAATTGGTCTGCTGGTGAATCTCGGTCGTCATCCCGAGTGAATCGCTGATGCGCTTGGCCGTTTCGTCGGTGTTGGGCGCATACCACACGTGGATATGCGCACCATCCATGACGGTATTACTCGGCCCGTAATACTTCACTATTTGGTTATAGCTCTGGTTGATCATCATGCACTTGATGCCATAGCCGGCGACGTAGCCCAGCCCTTCCTCAAAGAACTCCAACTTGCCCAGCGATGGGAACTCATCGACCAGCAGGAGTAGCCGGTGCTTGTTGCCCTCTGGGTGCAATTCCTCGGTGAGCCGGCGGGTGATCTGTTGCAGCATCAGCCGGAACAGCGGCCGCAAACGCGACTTGTCGCTCGGCGGGCTGATCAGATACAGCGACAACGGATATTTGGCGCGCATCAGGTCGGTGATGCGGAAGTCGCTTTCACACGTTGCGGCCTGCACGATGGGGTCGTAGTACAGGTTGAAGAAGCTGCGCGCGGTGGAATGCACACCGCTGCGCTCGTTGGCGCTCTTGTTGAGCATGGCCCTGGCCCCGATCGCAACGACCGGGTGCACCGTGCCGTTGCGGTGCTTGGTGTCGAGCATGTATTGCAGCGTGGCTTCCATCGTCCGTTCCGGGTTGTCCAGGAACATGGCGATGCCGGCCAAGGTCTTGTCCGGCTCGGCGTATAGGACGTGCAGCACCACCGCTAGCAGCCACGAGTCGGCCTCCTTGCTCCAATGGTCGGGTTTGCCCTTGCCATCCGGGTCCACCAGCATGTCGGTGACGTTCTGGGCATCCTTGACCTCGTTGTCACCGGGGCGGATCTCGGCCAGCGGATTGAACCGGCAGGTGTCGCGCTGGGTTGGGTTGAATTTCAGGACGTAGCCGATCCGGCTCCGGTAACCCGATGTCAGTTCCCAATTCTCGCCCTTGATGTCGTTGACCACTACGCTGGCCTGCCAGTTCAGCAGCGTGGGCACGACGATGCCCACGCCCTTGCCCGACCGGCTTGGGGCGGTGACTTCCAGATGCTCAGGACCGTCATGGGTCAGGTAACGGCCGTCCTCGGTCAGCCCCAGCACCACGCCGGCCTGCCCCAGCAGCCCCGATTTTTCGATTTCTTTGGCCTCTGCCCAGCGCGCCGAGCCGTGCGTCAGCACGTCCTCCTGGGCGCGGGTTCGGTAGATGACCACCGCCACCATGACCACGAAACCCAGCACCGCAGATGCGCCAACGATGTAGATGGCGCGCGTGAAGATGTCCGGCGCGTAGGCGTTGTAGTCCCACAGCCACGGGAAGTACGACCAGGGCGCATAGATCCCGTGCCCCTGGATCTGGAACCAGGGCGCGCCGAGCTGGGGCTGGTAGGCCAGCGCGTAGGCGACGTACTGGCCCGCTGCCCACACCCCCAGAAAGATGCAGACCACGCAAGCGACCATGGGACCGCCCCGCAGTCCGCCAGCATGGCGCGTTTTTTCGCGTTGTTTGCTTTGTGGTGCCATCGGTTTAACTCCGTGTGAGTCCTAACGATTTGCCCTTGTCCAGCACATCCATTGCCGCGAAGCGGATGCGCACCGACTGGAAGGCTTGGTTCATGCTCTGGCCCTTCGCCAGCTGCACCGCGACGGTGTTGCCGCGCTGGCTTTGCAGGCCGTCCTTCGCCGGCACCACCGCAAACGCTCCGTTCTGCACAATCACCGCATGGGGGCCGCTGGGCAGGTTCTCGATGGCTTCCACGGTGCCCTGAAAGCGGCGGGCCACATCGAGATTTACCGGCTGGCCGTACTTGGACGCTAGCCGTTTCTGTGCATCGGCCAGCTCCATGCCGCGCATGTCTTCGTCAAAGCCGGCCTTGAGGCGCACGCCCGCAGGAGTGCGCTCGGCCATCCGCAGTGCGACCAGGCGGTCCGTGCGCGCTTCCAGCGCTTCCAGGAATTGCGCTTGCGTGCGGGTGCGGCTGGTGGCGCCCTTCATCTGCTCAAGGCGACCAGCGGCCAGCTGGTCGTCCAGGAACGTGCGGGCCATGACCTGGCTCTGCTGAGGCAGTGGCCCCTTTCCAAGCACGTTCAGGCGCACAAAGGCGCGCTTGGGGTCGCTGAGTGTGGGATCAGCGTTGACACGCTCCACCAGGTCGGCCGGCACCTGAAAGGTGCCGTCCTCCAACTTGGTCACATGGCCTCGGTGCGCCAAGGCGTCCATACGCCGCACGTGCGCCTCGATGTAGGACTCTGGCGTTGCGTTGCCGGGCAGACGTTTCGGGTCCCATTCCTTGACCTCTTCCAGGTGTGCCTCAGGGGAATAGATCTCATCCTTCAACCGCCGCAGCACGTTTTTGTCTGCCGCCGTGGCGACCGGCGGCGTGTAGCTGTCGAGGGTCACGGTGTCACCGATTTGCCCGCGCTCGACCAGGTGCCGCTCCGATGGGGCACTGAGCGTTGCGTAATGCACTTGGCCGTCGAAGCCGGCGACGACGACGTATTCGGCACCCGATCGCTTGTCGGCCTGCCCACGGTCGAGAATGACGCCCTGGACCGGTCCAGATGTCTCTAGGCTCTTTTCGTCAGCCAGTAGCCCGCTCTGGCTCCGCTCGGCTCGAAGATACGGCTTCAACAGTCCTGCCACCTGGTGTTTCTGCACCATCGCGCGCTCCATATCGCGCAGCTCGTCGGCAAAGCCGGTCTTCAGGCGCACCCCACCAGGAGTGCGCTTGGCCAGCTGCAACTCAACCAACGGTCGGCACGCGCTTCCAGTGCGTCTAGGAGCTGCACCTGGGTACGTGTGCGGATCGTGGTGTTCTTCAGCTGCTCAAGGCGACCAGCGGCCAGCTGCTCGTCCAGGAACGTGCGTCCAATGACCTGGCTCTGACGGTTGAGTGCGCCTTGGGCCTTAATGTCCAGACGCACGAACGAGTTTTTGTCACGGGCGTTGGCTGGATCACCATTGAGCCGCGCCAAGAGGTCTGCCGGCACACGGAACGTGCCATCAGGGAGCTTGGTGACGTGTCCCCGGCTCGCCAGTGCTTCCATGCGATTGACGTGTGCATCAACGTAGGACTCCGGCGTTGCATTCGCCGGCAATCGCTTCTGGTCCCACGCTTTCACCTCGGCTAGATGCGCGTCCGGGACATAAACGCCATTCTTCAAGCGCCTTAGCACGTTCTTGTCCGCCGAGGTCGCGGCTGGCGGCGTGTAGGTGCCCAGCTCCACGGTGTCGCCGATGCGTCCGCGCTCAGGCATGTGCCGTTCCGAATGCATGCTAAGCGTCGCGTAATGCACCTGGCCGTCGAATCCGCCAACGATGACGTATTCAGTCCCTGACAATTTGTCTGCCAATCCGCGATCTAGGATGACGCCCTGCACAGGTGCAGCTTTCAGACTGTCCTTGTCGGCCAGCAGTCCACGCCGGCTACGCTCGGCGTCAATGTGCGGCTTGAGTTCTGTTGCTAGCCTGCGCTCTTGCGCCATCGCACGCATCGCCTCCGGCGCGTTCGCGTGGATCTTCCAGCGACCGGGCATCTGTTCGGTGGCTAAGCCGTGGTCACGCAGGATCGCCAGCCGTTGAAGCCGCAATTGCCGCTGTGCATTGTGGAACGGATCTGCATGCACCTTACCGGCATGGATTAGGCCGCTTTCGCGGCTCTGCTGTTCCCGAAGCATGGACGCATCCAGACCCGTCCAACGCTCCTGCGTGACCTCCCTCGCAGCAGAGCGATAGATGTCGATATCACTCCGATACCCCAGCTCACGGGTTGCCAGCTCACGCGCCCGCTCGCGCATGCCGTTGCTGATGTAGTCGCGGCTAATCACCAGGTCGCCGCCCTTGTCATCCACACCACGCACGATGATATGCACGTGCGGGTTGTCGGTGTCATGGTGGGCAACCGCCATCCAGTCCAGTTTTGTCCCTACATCCCGCTCCATCTGTTGCAGCAGGTCGCGCGTGTAGCTTTCTAGATTCAGGTTCGCGCCATCTTCCGGCGAGACGATGAATCGGAATGAATGCCGGTCAGGCTCTGCCCGGTCCACGAACTGCGATGTCTGCTCGCGCGTGAGTTCGCACGTGTCGGTAAAAGGGCGCGCCGGCCCACCATCCTTATCTACGCCGTGGCGTTGCGCATAGTCCACATGCCGCTGCATGGCGGCCTTTGCTCCGATCCGTGGCGCTGCAACCACACGGGCCTTGATGGTGACGCGCTGCTGTCGGCTTCCGGTATTGATCCTGACGCCAGCGCCGCGCCCTGCATGGTGCGTGGTCGCGCCGGAAATGCGCCCGGTACGTGCCGCCCGCTTGGCAGCGCTTTTGACACGGCTGATGACTTCGTTGACCTGGGAATTGTTACGCGCCTGGCGGCCCTTGGACACACGAACGCGCAGCGGCTTGTCGGTGCTACTTGCACCCTGGCTGCCCTTCCCAGCGCTCTGGTCTGGCCCCGATGAGTTGCGCTTTTCAATGCTGGCCACGGTAGTTCCCCAGCCCTAAAAGTCCATGTTGTAAACTACAACATATTTAGCTGACAATGTTGTAAGAAAAAGCGAATAAAAATAGTCAGTTAAAACCTACTTACCACACACACATTTATCTTATCCTTCTTTTTCCGCTTCTCCGTTTTTGTCCTCCGCCCCCTCACCACCCTCGACCTGGCCACCCTACCCCAGAACCTCACCACCCGGCCTAGCGCTGCTCTAGCGCGTTGCCGAGTAGCCTGCACTGGGTGCACCCACCTGGGCGACCAAGCGGCACACAGCACCGCACAAGCGGTCAGCGTGACCCCTGCTTTGCAGCCTTCGGGCCGGTTCCTGCAAACCCGGTTGGCGCGGCAGCTGGTGACACCACGGAAACAGCATTGGATTGGGCTTTGGTGGACCGCCGGCCGCTCACTCTCGCGCCTGCGGGCAAGTTGACCGTGACCCCGGCCGCTTGCGACACCCAGCCCACATATCCGTTACGCAATCCGCGCGACTCATTGCCCGTGTTGTACATGGACAGCGCACCCAGCAATGCCGACTTTTCGGCGCGATACTTTGCCCATGTTTGCGCATAGTTCTGGCTGAGGATGGTGGTGCCGACACGGATGTTCGTGCACGGGTCCAGCAGGTCAATCGGGGTTAACCTGAACTTGCCTAGATGTTGCGAGTTGATCTGCATCAGTCCGATATCGGTACGGCGTCCCGCGCGCACCTGTTCGACCGCAATGCGTTGCGCGTCCTCCAGCCTGGTCGGGTAGAAGCTACGGGCCTGGTTGTTGATGGCATAGGGGTTGCCGCCGCTTTCATGCTTAATGATGGCTTGCACGGTCTGCGGATGCACGCCGATAGAACAGGCGAGAATTAGCGACATCAGGTCACTCATGATCGGCTCCATCTGGCTGCGCCTGAGTCCATATCGGCGTGACGCGTCCGGCAATCAGGACCACCGGCACAAACCCGTAATAGCGACCGTCGTAGCTGTTCGCTAAGCCGTCACCGATGGGAAAAATGTGTCCTGCCGGCACGCGATTGCAACCTTGCAGCGCGTGGGGTAGCGGCACACCTGTGTGATCCGTTGCAGATACAGCACCTACGCGTGTAAACGTGGCCGGGTGCCCCGGTGTCGTCGGGGTCGCAATTGTGACTTCGACATTGACGCACACGGTGTCACCGGCGACGGCAGCAACGCGCTTGATGTAGAGACTTCCGGGCTTCATCCAACCGCGTTCAAAGCCGTAACGGGGGATGTAAGCCGGAACCCCAGAAAATTCCGTCACCCCTCACCCCAATTCCAACCCCGCCACGAGCGCATCCAGATCGATCAAGTTGCCGTTACTTTGGAAGGTGTAGTGCCCGTTCAGCAGGATGTGTCGCCACGCCGCCGGTGACATCTTCGTGATCAGCAGCACGGCTTTGGCGTTGCCGCTGGCCTGGTACTTCGTCAACAGGCGCGACAGGATCGCCGAGTTGTAGTAGATGATGGCGTTGGCCATCAGCCGTGCGCATTGGTTGCTGATTTCGATTTCGATGTCTGTGTGCCCGGTCAGCTCCTTCTTGCCGCCGACCTGGGCGATGGTCGAGCGTAGCTGGTGGTAGGACTCAATGCGATTCTGCGAGCGGTGCACGCTGCGTTCCCGTTGCGGGTCGCGCAGGTAGCGCAATGTGTAGATGCTGCGCACCAGCTTATCGAACTCGAAGATGGCGCGCCGCGTCGGGTTCGGCGCGGTGTACGTGCATAGCTTGCGGATCAGGGTGCCCTGAGTCATTTCCTTCAGGCCCAGCGTGGCGACGATCCGGTCGATGTTGCTCTTTTCGCTGACGATGAGTTGCCGATCGATTTGGCCGACCGGTCGGATCAGGCACGTCTCGTACAACGCCGGTTCGTCGGCGCAATACAGATCCTGCAATTGGGCGTCCAAATCGGTGAAGCGCGGCTCGAAGCGCAGTCCGAACCAGTGCAGGATGGCGAAGTTGGCCTTGTTGACGCTGTGCATATCGCCGGTAATCGCCGTTGGCACGATATCCGACGTGTTGCGATACGGTAATCCCCCCGCTTTGAGCGTTCGCCAAAAGTGGAGCTAGGCGGCCATCGCCAATTTCATTGCTGGCGTGATACCGCCGAGCGCCATGTTGGGGCGCTCATGGTTGTACGTCCATAGCCAGCGCGTGGCCTTGTCCTGAACCTGCTCGATGGTGTCGAACAACGTTGTGGCCAGCCAGGCGTAGCGGACGGTGCGGTTGTAACGTTCGACATAGGCATTCTGCTGCGGCTTGCCTGGCTGGATGTGCTCGATCCGAATCCCGCGCTGCTGTGCCCAAGCTAGCAGCGCGCCGCTGATGTACTCCGGGCCGTTGTCGCAGCGAATGGCGTTTGGCTTGCCGCGCCAGTCAATGATCTGTTCCAACGAGCGGATCACCCGGGCCGATGGCAGCGATAAGTCGACCTCGATGCCCAGACCCTCACGGTTGAAGTCATCGAGCACATTGAACAACCGGAAGCTGCGGCCGTCGGCCAGCTGGTCGTGCATGAAATCCATCGACCAGACCTGGTTGATCGTCTCCGGCACCGCCAACGGCTCTGGCCGCTCGCGCACCAGCCGCTTCTTCGGCTTGATCCGCAGGTTCAACTCCAGCTCCCGATAGATGCGGTACACCCGCTTGTGATTCCAGCCAAAGCCCTTCACGTTGCGCAGGTGCAGAAAGCACAGGCCGAACCCCCAATCACGATAGGTTGTGGTCAACCGCACCAGCCAATCGGCAATCCGGGCGTTCTCCTCGCTGGCCTTGGCTTGATAGCGAAAGCAGGTCTCGCTCACCGCAAAGGTCCGGCAGGCATGCCGGATGTTCGTGTGGCCACCATCTACGGCCCATCGGGCCATCTCCCGGCGTTGAGATGGCCTCACCATTTTTTTGCCATCGCCTCCTTCAGCAGGTCGGCGCTGAGCTGGGCATCGGCGTACATCTTCTTCAGGCGCCGGTTCTCGTCCTGCAGCTCCCTGAGCTGGGACATCAGCGATGCGTCCATGCCGCCGAACTTGCTGCGCCACTTGTAGAACGTCGCCGAGCTGATGCCGTGTTCCCGGCACAACTCCGGCACGGGCGTGCCGGCCTCGGCCTGCTTGAGGACGGCAATGATCTGGCTGTCGGTGAAGCGGGATGTCTTCATGGAACCTCCTCGGAAAAGGGTACGAGAAAATTCCACTTCTGGCGTCAGCTAACCTGTGGGGGGATTACCGTACGCGCCATGACCAGATTGCCGTGGTTCATTGCCTGGGCAATGATGACTGCCATCAGGCTGTCAGCGTCGGCCACCTTCTTGGCATAGCGTGGTTGCAACGGAGTGAGCGCCGACAAGAATTGACACTGACCGTTGACATAGCGGAACACGTCGGCCACGTCGCAAAATGGCAGTTGCTCGTAGAGTGCCTACTCATGCGCCTTGTGGTTCTCGCTCTTGGGCTTGCGCCACGTCAGCGTCTGCGTGGCCTTGCCGTAGTCGAGGTGCTTCAGCTTGCCCTGCTTCAGCTCACGGTTGAACGCCAACCACTGCGTTCGCAGTTCTGCCGTCAGTGCAATGAGTTGGGCCTCGATCGGTTCGCGCAGGAACGGGATGTCCATCGGAGCCAGTACATCGGCGTTCTCATCGAGCGACACCAACTCGTCAGAGAGGTGCCGATGTTGCAAGCTGTCGTCGAGATAGAGTTCGCCCGACTGGAAGCGCTTCCTGACCTGGCGGTACAGCCAGAACTCGTAGCGGTCTGCGTGCAGGCCGGTCGGCTTGCTGTCGGCGTCGAAGGTCAGCAAGTACGGTCGCAACCGTTTCGGCAACGTCGCTGTTGGACATTCGACGAGCGGACGTTGCGACAGGCGCTGCTGTTTGGCGAACACACTCTTGGCCCAGATCAGTGCTGCCAGCCACGGGTTGCTGGGGTCGGTGCCGGCAAGGTCGAGCGCGACATACAGCGGTCGCAGATGACGGCGCATGCGTTCGGCCAGCCCGTCCACCGCCTGCCAATGCAGGGCCAGCTTGCTCGCTGGTTTGATGCTCATACGATGGCCGACGAGCTGAAGCGCGTCTTTCGGTATGATCTTGTACGCCCGCTGCCGCCCGTTGCCGAACGGTGTGGTGTCGGCCACCGTATCGTCGACATAGAGCAACAGCAGGCGTCCGACTCGTGGCGTTTCCTGCTGACGCCGTACCTGCTCGGCGACGAAGGATTGCTTGGCGCCGGCACGACTTTCATCCTCTAGTCGCTTCATGTGATAGGCCATGGCATCGACCAGGTTGTCGGTGAGTTGCCGATAGCGCAGCCAGGCGTAGCACAGCAGGTAGAGATGGGTCTGGTCCGGCTTGAGGTTTCGCAGGTCGTGGACGGTATAGAAGTTCGCCAGGCTCGCGTAGTAACGCACGTTCTGTTGCGAGATGCCCAGCTTGGGCAACAGCGTCTTGGCGATCCCGTGCAGCGGCTCCAAAATGGTGCGCTTCTCGCGTTCACGGGCCATCTGACGCCAGCCGAAATCTTTGGCGTCTTGCCGGAGCACCGCCAATTCGGACAGCGTGTTGTCTCGTACCAAAAGCTGGGATAGCGCGGCTTTGGCCGAATCATCCAGCACTTCGGCCAGCAGGCCACCTAAGCGCCGACGTTCGGCCGACAGCGTGGCGCTCACCAGTTCTTGCACAGTCGTGTAGCCGGGCCGGATGATCTTGCGTTCGTTGAGCCAGACGATCAGCTCGGCGGCGACGAAGCTAGGCGTCACGTCGCGGCGTGCGATCTGGGCGGCCTGCTGCGCGAGTTGTGGCAGAAAATCGGCTGCCCAGAGCCGATAGCCGAACCATTCGGCGATGCGCTCGCGCTGGGTGTAGTGCTCATGTTTGGTGATCGTCTTGCGTTCGAAGTCCTCGCCGTGGAAGTAGCGACTCAGCACAAAGGCGCAATCATCCTCGACTTCGCTCCAGTTGAAGCGGAAAAAGGCGTGCTTGGCCTTGAAGTAGCCGATCTGCAAGACGCAATAGGCCCGCGCATGGAGGCCGGGGCGACTGGCCGCGAACGTCAACTCCGCCTCGGACAACGCCAAGTATTCCAGCCGCTGCGCATCGTCGAAGTCCGGCAGGCCATAAAGCGCTTCCTGCTCGGCGTCCGAGAGGACGGTGAGCAGCTTATTCTTGTTGCTCATCGGCCGTTCTGCCCGTTCCACGCCAACCCTCTCGCTCCAGCGTTTCGATCAAGGTGGGGGGGTAAGCCGGAACCGCCGAAAATTCCGTTACTCCAAGCTCCAGTCCCGGCTATGAGTGACCAACTCGGTAAGTTCAAGCAGTGGGTTGATGATTTTTCGGCATCGACACCTCGACGTACTCAGCTAGGCGCTTCTGGGCTTCATCCATGTCAAACACCTTGGGATCGAACGGCCCGCCCAGCCACTCGATGAGTTCGCGCCGACGGGCGTTGCGGTGACCAGCAAGAACACGGAGCAAGTCTGCATACCCCCACGACCCGCCACAATCTTCCGGTGGACAGGCGTACTTGCCGGCGACCATGCATGGATAGGTACCTGTCGGTCGTGCCATCGCCTTCTCGACCGTCACTCTGTGCTGCCAGTTGTCGCCAAAATCGTAGGTGTACGTCAGGGCATCACCGATGCGGCAGACATCGCACAATCGCAGTTCGCTGTTGATCGCGCCGCCGTACCCGCGCCCATCCTGGTACGAGAACAGGTGCATCAACTCCCAGCCCATAGCGCCTTGGATGAAGTAGTGCAATTGCGCGAGTTTCGCATCCGAATGGGTATCGAAACGACGCCACACGGCCGGCGCTACGCCAAGCAGTTCGACCTTGAGACGCCACACGGGTGTAGGGTTGCGCATCGTCATGGATTCCTCACCCTTCCCACGGATTGATGACGGTTACGCCGGCCGCTTCGTAAGGGGCCGTGTCGCGTGACGCCACAATGAAACCCCGCGAGGCAGCAATCGCTGCGATGTAGCCGTCGGGTGTCGGAAATCCTCGCCCTCCGATCTTTGCCGTCACGGCCAATTCGGCATAACGCCGCGCTGCATCGATGTCGAATGGCAACACCCGATCCCTAAACAGGCCCATGAGGCCATCAAGGGCCTGTTCCAGCATGTCCTTGCGCTTACCGGCAGGAAGCGCAGCGATGCCAAATAGCAGTTCGGCCAGCGTCACGCTGGACAGGTACAGTGTTTCAGCGGCTTGATCGTTCAACCAGGTCCGCACGGATGGGTGCGGCTCGGGCTTCATCGCCTCGGAAACGACGTTGGTATCGAGAACGATCATTCAAGCCTCGGCGGGACGGCCGGCGTCTTGTCTCTTACCCGATCGAAGACCTCGAAGTCCTCATTCGTCAGGCCAATCTTGCGACCCAAAGCCGCCAAGGCTTCGCCTAGGCGAACGCGCGTCTCTGGCTTGACTGCGGTCGCCAGAATCTCGCGGACCTCGGCCTCGGTGCTGTGCCCATGTTGAGCGGCCCGCATGCGCAATGCGCGGTGCACATCATCCGGCAGATTACGTACTGTCAGCATTGCCATAGCATTCGCCTTTTCGAAAATGCATTCGATGCATGCATTTTATTTATTTGAGTTCATTATTGCAAGGGCCGGACCCTGTCGCCAAACACATGTTTTGCGACATGCCGGCACCTTGACGCCACTAGGCCATCAGGCCGATAACGGTGTGTAGTTGAAACCGATCAAGCAGCTGTTCGCCTGAGTGGGGCGGTCATTTCTCCCCCCGTTTGCCCACTGTTGCGTTGAACAGGCAGGAGGCATCACCTGCTCTACAGCGGTCGTTTGCGCCCAGCCGGGAACTGGCTATTTGACATCGACGCCAGACAGGCTACATCCAAGCCCAGTTGGTACCAGATGAAAGTTCACCAACTCAATGGCGGGCGACCCAAGGCATCCAGGCGTTCTGCATCTTCAAGGATCGCAGCAGTTGTGCGCGGCGAAATTGGCTGTGCGTCATCCAGTGCATAGGCTTGCCGCGCAGCATCGGCGGCTAGAGCCTCACGCGTCCGCGGTGAGTGCTCTTGCAACCTTTGACGCGTGTTTCGGGCCAGATCGGGGGCGATGACCGGCATCGAGGAACAGATATCGCCAGGTGCGGGGTTGGCTAGAAAGGCTGTCTCTAGGTCGCGCGCATTTGCATGGAGTTCAGTTTGCGGGTCCTCGATCTCGGCTCTGAATGCGTTTGTCCTGGCCAGCGCGTCGATTGCATCAGGCTTGTCGAAGCGTTCAACTACATTGGTGGATGTTCCGTACGTTTCGGCCCAGTGCGAATCCCTTGGTAGAACGGCCGGACCGTCGGCCCACGAGTCGAGGACTACAGTGGATTCTTCCGCCTCTGCCGAGCCTGGGGGCCGGTAGAGCGCGTAGAGGTGGGTCTGGTCGTAGTCGCGTACGGTCATCATCTGCCCGCCATTCTCCATGCGGACTGCATGCCGACGTGCGTTAATCGCTGCATTGTGATCACAGTTGCCTGCCCCCGCAGCCAGCGCACTGCCTGCCAGTAAACTTTCGTCATTTTCACCGAGACAGTAAGACAGGGAGCTATAAGTGGCGCTCCGTCCGTTGCTGAGCCGCAGATCGCTATCGACATTGCCTCGCCCACGGTGCAAGGCGAGTCGTGTCTCGTGCACCGTCTCTGTAGCATCGGCAAGGCGTTGACGGTCGCTCGCGTCTTCGATGGGTCTGCCGTTGAGTCGCATACCAAGCTGGTAGGCCGCCTGCTGAACTTCGTGCGGTTGTAGTGTTGGCTGCCGGAAGCGCCCCCGCCTCGTTCCCGAAGAGCCGAGTGCCACCAAGCCATGCAGGCTGGGTGAGATGGGCGCCTCGGAGGATGAAGGCGTAGAGGGCGTGGTCTGCTCTGTGGCGTGACTTGCATAGTGGTCGGGTGAACCTGCCACGCTCGGCTTTGAAACGCATAGACCCATTTTTGATCTCCGACAGTGACCTCAGAATCAAGTCTTGCAAAGAGCTCTCTGAATGTCGTTGGTTCACCGAAGTCATGTTTGGGAGCGCGAAAGGTGATACGCCCAGGGTTCCGGAGACACTCAAGACCCTCGTTGCGCGTAGCGCCGTTCAACTCTACATGGGACAGGTCGCCAGTTGAACCGTGGCGGCAGTTGAGGGTGTAGAACATCTCGATGTAGTCGAATACCTCGGCGCGAGCGGCGGCGTGGCGACACATCCAGCTGAACGGGCACTACACCTTCCAAAGTAACGGCAACTTGATCGATCTGGATGCGCTCGTGGCGGGGTTGGAATTGGGGTGAGGGGTGACGGAATTTTCTGGGGTTCCGGCTTACATCCCCAAACAGGCAAAAACATTCGAGATGTTCGCGCAGTCGTTACGTGCGGTGCCTCTGGAGAACATCGTTGATGCCCGTCTCTTGCATCCCCTACACAATGCGGCCCTGGCCTGCGAGAACGTCGTGGACCTTTTGAGAAAACCGCCGCCGAACAGGCTTGAAGAAGTCCAGACGTGGGAAAAATCACTCGGCGAGGCTCAGTACGTACTCATGGAGTCTTACACCAGCGCGTTCACTGTGGCGGCTGAGTTCACTTCCATTTCGATGTCCAAGAGGGCTATGCGTTGGATAAGGTACCTTCGCATGACAATCGCCCGGAAATTTGCAGCGTTACAGGAGTAGGGCTGCAGCCGGTTAGCGTGCTTGCGATAAGCCTGCCTAGTTGGAGTTGAATGAATCAGCTGCCTGAGCGCGCTTTGCACGGGCTGTCGCGATCTTTGCCCATGCTTTGCCACGGCCGGCCTGGCGGTCGGCGACCAGGTAGGTACGGCCAGTGCGTCGCCAGCCTGGCCCGCACAAGGCGAGCACATCATCGCCACCGCGATGCCAGACAAGCACGTCCACACATGCGCCGCGGCCGGCGCTGGCCCACTCCCTGGCTTGGTAGTCGCCATCTTTGGCCGTGGGTTTGCCCAGCTGCGCCACCAGCGCGTCGGCGAGAGCTGCGTAGGCCGCGCGCTCGAACTGAAACTCGACCGCCGCAACGCGCCCGGTGTGCTCGTCCAGCGTGATCGTGCTGGCGGTGGACGTGGCCCCACCGATCTTGAGCGGCTGCGTTGCCTTGCATTCGACGGCTTGGTATTGGGCAGCGCAGTCGGTAAGGCCGACCTTCCGTGCGGCCTCCTTGGGCATGCCAGGGTAGTAGCCGGCGACAGCGGCCCAGCTGCCACCGGCTGCCGGTCCTGCCAGTGCGGTCCACGCAAGGCCGGCGCCGAGCAACATGGCCGTTGCGCCTGCAATGTGGCGGCTCTGCATCATGGTGCTTGGCGTCCTTGTTGAGTTAAGTGTTCTTGAGTATCTCAACAAACGCCGCATCGATTGCGGCGTCGTGAGCGACAAGATCGGGTCGCTCGGGGTGGAGCAGATGCATCAATTTTTCAAAACTGGCCAAACGTTGCACATCGCTGAGCCCAGCGAGCTTTGCTGCCAGCGTAAATAGATCCACGCTGGGCGCAACGAAGTCAACGAATGCGGCGTCAGGGTGGCCATGCCACGCCTGCCGTTGCTCGGCCCGCTCAGTGACGATGCTTTCCAAGCGATCCATGTCACTCGGCCATGGATCACGGCCGGGATCGGAATATTGCTCTTCCAACGGCAGGCGCTCCATGTACTCGCAGGCCCGCTCGTTTTCATCGTTGTCGAATATCGCAGCGAGCGCGGCCCATTCGTCAGGCGTGAAGTCAGGCAGGTGCCGCAGGGCCAGCGTGTAATAGGTGCTCAGGATCTGGCCGAGCCGGCGCTGCGGAGCGCGGTGGCCGGCAAACAATGCCACCTCACGCCCCGCAAGGGTGACGCGCAAGTCGTAGGTGTCGGTTAGCTCGACGTGTGCATGCGCTTGCTCGATCACGACAGACTCCCGGTGCCTGGGCACATTGATGTGGTGACGCTCATGCGCCGGCCCCAGCGGTGCGGGCGGGCTTGCGGGTGCGCGGCAGGCCGGGCAATTTCAGCTGCGCCCGATCGCTGGGCAGGATCTTGGCGGCGGTGGCCACCGCCGCCGCGCCGGCCGGCTTCTTGGCCGGCGCACGCTTGGCGGGTTTGCCCTCGCGTTTGATCTTGGCCAACTCCTTCAACGCGGCCGGCCGGCCACGGCGGTAGACCTTGGGCGCGCGCACGCGCGCCTCGCCGCGCTGGCCGGTCAGTTGCTTCTCGACCTGGCCCACGCGCACCATGACGGTGTAGCCGCCGACCTGGCCGACCAGCTGCACGGTGCGCAGCACCCCGGCACTGGCCAGGGCGGACAGGGTGGTGATGGAAATGGGTGATGTCATGATCGACCCATCAAACTTCGATGTTTGATGCTCGATCATTTGACCCTGCCGTGCAAGCACTACCGTGGCGAGGGCGGATGCGTACATAACGCGAGATTCCACGCAGTGGCCCGGCCGCCAGTGGTCAGCGGTCGTGACAGGCCTTGTGCCTACCGCCTCGCAATAAATTTTCTACTGCGTCGGTTCAGCGGCATTTGCGGGGCGTCGCCCGCAAAGCCTTGCGGGATAAGGCTTTCGCGTGCAACCGGTGTTTTCGCTTTGTCGAATTCGTGCACTTAACGGGCGTTGATAAGTGCATACAAGTACAGCTATAATTCCGCCTATCACTTTTTGACACCTTGAATTCCCCATCCACTTTCGCCATGCGAAGCTGATGCAGACACCTCAAATCCTCGCTTGCCCTGGCCCCTTCGCGCCCACGGCCCCAGACACACTCCTGGTGAGGTACAGACTATGAACACTCAGACCACTCAGAATCCTTTCGCGCTGTTCTCCGACGATCCGGCCGAGTTCAATAAGCAAGACTTAAAAGCCAAGCTCGGGATCACATTGATCCAGCTCATCCGTGCCAAAGGCTGGACGCAGGCCACCACCTCCGCACATTTGAAGGTCACCCAGCCACGCATCAGTGACTTGATGCGCGGCAAGCTGGACCGCTTCTCCATCGATGCATTGATGGAAATGATGTTCCGTGCCGGCTATGGGTTCGACTACCTGTTCGATTTCTCGGGCGATGACAAGGCACAACCGCGCCTGGAAATGAAATTGAAAAAGGCGATGCTGTAACAGCATCGCCTCCTTCTCCGCTAGCTACTGGTCTGCGCCCAGTTGCTTCAGCCGTTCCGCTGTCGTTGCGATCAACTGCCTGTCCTGACCCTGGCCGGTCTTGGACGTGGCATGCAACACCACCACACTGCCGTTCTTACGTTCCACGTACATGCAGCGGTAGGCGGGGCTTCCATTGATTTTTAACTCGATGACGCCCTTGCCTGCTGCTTGCAACTTCTCGTGTTTCATTGCCGGGGGCAATCCTTGGCACACCATCTGCAAGTTCACCAGGAACTCGTTCCGCTTCACTGCGGGCAGATCTTGCAATTCCCGTTGTACCGCCTTGCTCCAAATGAGCTGCCGCACCTTGGCGGCTGGTTTTTTACTGCTGTCGTTCTCGGACATGAATATGCTCTTTACGATTGTTAGTTAGTGACCTTCGGACTGTCATGTGGGTTATCCCTTGGGTTGAAATTGGTAACCAGGCGAGTGCCTGGCTACCTCGTTATTTTGATATACTGAAACTTGTATGTCAATCCATTGACGGGCGCTAGTAGCTCTTTCTTGCCGGGTCGCTGGTCATGCCCCCCTCCCGCACGCGGCGCATCGCCTCGCAGGAGCGAAGAACGCGAGATTGCTCGCAGTGGCGCGGCGCCGGCAGCAGCTCGCCAGCAGCTGCAAGGGGTTTTGCCTGTCGCGCTGATAGGCAGTTTTGTTGCACAGTTGTGCCGCATCCGTTAGGCTAGCCTCACCACTCCTCCCTTGTCGCCTCATTCAGTTGGGTAACGGCTTGGGACGAAAAAACCGCCGCAAGGCGGTTTTTTCATGTCCGCAGGAAGCTCCTCGTGACAATCGACAAAGCAACTGTCGTCTACATCGATGGCTACAACCTGTACTACGGGCGCATCCGTGGGACCGCATTCAAGTGGCTTGATGTCGTTGCACTCTTCGATCGCCTCCTGCATGACCAAGATCCGACCACCGACCTGCTGCATGTCCGGTATTTCACAGCCCCGGCGCTGGGCAGGTTTGCGACCCACAAGGAGGCCTCGGAAACGCAATCGGCGTACTTGCGCGCGTTAGCACACACTCACCCACAACGATTCACCACGACATTAGGCAAACACAGCTGGGACAAAGGCGGAACCCTTCTGGCGGAGTTTGTCAGCGGCCAGCCGTATGATCGGGCGCGCCGGGTCCGGGTCTGGAAGCTCGAAGAGAAACAGACCGATGTGAACCTGGCGCTGGCCATGTATCGCGATGCCGCCTCGGCACGCTATCAGCAGCTGGTTGTGTGCTCCAACGATAGCGATATCGAGCCGGCCCTTGTGACTATCCGCGAGGACTTCCCGAGCATCGTGCTAGGCGTCGTCACGCCACGCAGGCCACCTGTCGATGGTGAATCAGACAGAAGAGTCAGCGTCTCGCTGTCGAGCCGAGCCGACTGGACACGTCACTACATTTTGGATGATGAGCTGGCCGCAGCGCAGCTTCCCGAGCGCGTTCGCAAGCCTGGCAAGCCAATCGATAAGCCGGGGCATTGGTGAGGGTGCTACGGTAAACTTGACCGCTATAATGTTTGCCCCGCGCTTTGACCGATCACCGTTCATGGGTTCAACCCCTTGTACAACGACCACAGAGCTCCCCGAGACCGTAGGCGCACGCTTGGTGACGGAGCGAAAGCGCCTCGGCCTTACGCAAATCGAAATGGCCGAGCACTGTGGTGTCAGTCGGTGGGCGCAGCTGAATTTCGAGAAGGACACCAATCTACCGGGGGGCGCGTATCTCATCGCTGCGCATCAAATTGGCGTCGATATACTCTATGTCCTTACGGCTACACCGCCATCGTACAAACGTTGATCGACGCGGCGCATGGGGTGTAGGGGCAGCGCCCCTACGGGCAACGCTTCACTCACGCAGTGCACAGGTCGGCGCCGGCAGCAATGATGCTCCGCCAGCATGTCCGCAAGATCTCTCACCACCTCCTGCAGACCGCCTTTACTTCTACTCTGTTGTTGTTGGCCACCTGCTGGTGACCACAGGGTCACACGGCCGTCTAGGCATGCTCCCCAGTTATCAATTCCCGTAACCTTGCGCGCAGTGAGCTGCCCACACACGCTTGACAGCAGTGACGCTCGCGCCTGCCAGGCGCCCAGTGTTGGCGATGGTCTCCCCTCGATCCCGCAACACGACGATACGAGCATGTACGGCCATATCGGCTGGGCGGCAGCAGCGGACGCGGCCAGCTTGGCCACAGTCGGACTGCCGCCTGCACGTGGGCAGTGCCGGCGCAATCTATGCTTCAGACAAAGGCTTGAGCGGTGTGGCCAGCGCTTGGCACACCTGGGAAAGCGGTGCTGCCAGGGGCAGGGCAGGGGGCGCGAAAACGCGGACGCGATTGCCGTCGATGACCAGCGAAAGTGGTGAGGCAATCGGGATCTTCGGTGGATCCATGAAAAGTGCGGTGCGCAGCAGCGCGCCGTGCTTGTCGCGGTAGTTGGCTAGGCCGCGGATCCGAGAGCCGTTGCACGCGGCGAACGTACAATCCGGCGCTTGCGGCTCCAACGCGAAGCGGGCCAGGCCTGCGGCGTGCAGCTGCACGCCGTAGCGCCTAGTGGCGCATTCGGACAGCGCGGGATGCTCGATGAAGGTTGCCAGGTAGGCGACCGTCTCGACGGTCGCCACGTCTGCAGTCTGGCCGGCGCTGCCGGCTTTGTTGTGGGCGACCAGGCCGGCGATTACCAGTAGGATCCTGCCTGCGGGAATCAGCACGCAGGCGGCCTTCAAGAGATTAGCGCGAACCGGGCGCACTCGATCTGCTCGGCCGGCGTGCCGGCGTCCGTCAGGACGCGCACGGCCACGTCGCTGGCCAGCTGGTAGGCGGCACGCTCTTGTTGGCTCCGGCCGCCCTCACTGGCCAGCAGCGCCAGGCGGGAAAGCCTGACGCCGTGTTCGGCCAGGATACGTTTGGCCGCCATGCACGCCTGGACGCGCAAGCCGCCTTCGGGCGTGTCGGGAAGCTCAAGCGCCAAGCGCATGATCCTGCTTCCGCTGCTCCTGGATCCGCTCGTAGATTTCCTCGCGGTGTACGGGCACGTTATGCGGGGCCGTGATCCCGATACGGATTTGGTTGCCCTTGACACCGAGTACCGTGACCGTCACGGCGTCGCCGATGTAAAGGCTTCCCCCATCGCGGCGCGTCAGAATCAGCATGATTTCGCTCCTTGAGGGCCTACGCCGCCGGGGTAGGGTGGGCGGAGGGATGGTGGTATGGGCCAACACTCAATTCCTCGGCGTTCATGCGCCGGGGTCTTTTATGCAGCTTTGCGTTGTGCCGCCCGCAGCTGGCGGGCCTTCTCAAAGCTGTGGGCGCTCAACGTTCTTGCGCCTTTCAACGCGGCCTCGCCGCAATGCCCCAAGGCGACGGAGCCGAGAAACGCGACCACGGCGAGGCGGATCATCGGCCAGTTGGTCGGGGATGAAAGCCAGTAACAGGCCACCGCGCCGATGATGCCGACGCAGCCCATCAGGATAAGCAGGATCCGCGCTGGCCAGCGCAGCGGCGAGAGGATCGCCGCCACGGCGGCGGCGGCGGCGCCGACCAACCACCAGGCCCAGCCCTTCTCGCTCGCGCCCTGGCGCGGCTTGGCGGGACCAGGCCGGCGGGGACGGCGGCGCTGGAAGGGAATGACCTTGCCCATTTCACTTGATCTTCAAATCGTCCAGGCTGTGGCCTTCGCCAGCCAGATATTCGGAAACCCAGTTGGGTTTCCGGCCCTTGCCGGTCCAGGTGAATTTCGACTTGCTGGGGTGCCGGTACATCGCCCGCGACCGCGCCGGCCCGCGGGCCGGCGGCGGGAACAGGTCGGGCAAGTCGGCGACCGAGAAGCCGGCGGCTTCCAGGACTGCGATCACCTGGCCCTTTACTGCCTGCCGCTCCCTCTCCTTGGCCTTGGCCTTCTGCTTGTCGATTTCCTGCTGTAACAGCGTGAGTTGCGACACGGACAAGGCCGTGAAGTCGAGATTCGGGGGCAGTACGTCGGGCTGGTCGTTTGCCATTGAAGGCTCCTTGGCGGGCAGGCCTGAACCGTCAGACCTAAATCACTTATTTCAAAATGATTCGTCATTCTTGGAATATTGTCAACCGGCTTCAGGGTCAGGGACAAGTCAGTGGAACTGGGGCCGTTTAAGCCCCGATTCGGGCCTCCGATCAATCGTCCAGCTCGTGGAGTAGGCCGTTCTCGTAGATGTACGGCAACAGGTCATTGCCATCGCGCAAACCCAGCTTGTTGAGGCCGTTGTATTTGTGCGTGGTGACCGTGCTATAGCTGCGGCCTGTGGATTCCACGATGTCGTGCGCCTTGGACCCACGGCAGAAGGCGACGAGAACGGCGCGTTCGCTGTCGGTCAATGTGGACCAAGCGTGCTTGCTCAGGCTGTCTAGATCGATATGGCTGTCGGTGTAGGTCTGGCCCTTGGCCACGCCATTCAGCGCGTCGATGAGTTCGGCGGTCGGGCTGGTCTTGGCGACATAACCGGCTGCGCCAGCTTGCATGACTGCACGCGCCAGAAACGCGCTTTCCTCGGCCGTGTAGACCAGGACCTTGAGCGCGGGATTGGTTGCCAAGATGGCACGCACCAATGAGACTCGCTTGAGGCTGCCCGGCATTACTAGGTCTAACACGACGATTCGTGGCGTAGATGCTTGCTCAGAACAAGCCGCCAGAAGCGCGGCGCTGGTATTGGCTGTGCTGAAGCGCGATTCTGCCACGCCCAGCTGGTCGGCGAGCATCAGACTGACGGCGAGTGTCACCGAATGGTGGTCATCGGCGATGATGTAGGAAAAGCCGGCAACGCCTGGGTCTTGGGTGCCTATTTGCATGGCGGCTGTGGCCGCAGTTCCGCCGACCACTGCTAAGTGGCTGGCGGCGGGCATCGGGGCAGTCATGGGCTTCTTCATTATGGCAGGCTGGTAATCGGTATGGGTTATATCCCACACGTAACCGCCATGAAATTGGGAAAACTACGAGGCCCGTCTACCTAAAACTAGATGGCGTCGAGTGACCGTAACGCGTCTGTTCGCGCTTGCCAAGCCGAACGGCGAGGCTGCCAACCAAGCTCTCTCCTGGCCTTGTCACACGAGACAGTTGCGGTGGTGTTCAACATGGAAATGAGCGTCGGCAGATCGTTCTTCATCACGGTCTGCGCCAGCACGGCAGACAACCGAACGATTGAAAACGGCATCCGCCGGATCTTTCGCCCTTCCTCCTGGCCCTTTCGGATGTAATCACCGCCAAGCGAGATCACATCGTCGGCTGCGACGTTATAGATACCCTGCGCACCCTTCTTCAAGGCTGCCAGGATGGCGTCTACCACGTCGGCTTCATGCACAACCTGCTGCCTGGGCTGGCTTTGGCCGAAGTCCAGCCATACCGGCAGCAGGAAAATCTCGCGTAGGAACTTCTGCGCGTGTGCCCCGATGATGAGGTGCGCCCGGATCTGCACGGCACTGGCGATCTTCGCCGAGAGATAGCGTTCGACCTCGGCTTTGTGATCTGCATACGCGAACCAGGACGGCGGTTTCGGCTCTGCTTCCTCGGTCATGTTCTCGCCCGTGCCATAGACTGAAACGCTACTCAGGTTCAGGAACGTCCCGATCCCATTGGCAACGGCAGCGTCGATGACGTTCTGGCTGCCACCGACATTGATTTCGGTCATTTTCGGCACAGTCATCCGACCGCGCTTGACAGCAAAGGCAAGGTGAATCACCGCGTCATGGCCGCGCATGAGGTCGCGGACTTCGGGGTTGCGCATATCCATCGTGACGTGGGTGAACTTCGGATCAGCGAAGCCAGGCTCCACGATATCTATACCCGTGACGCCCGTCACGGATGCTTCCGCAACAAGAGCAGGCAGCAGGACGCTTGCTAGGCAACCGGACGATCCGGTGAGGAAAATTTTCATTCGGCTTAGGCATCGGTTGGGAGCGGAGCAATTAGCGTACTGGAACATGCCTGCTCCACGCTCGCTATCAGTTTCTCCGGGTGGATGGGTTTACCAAGCGCAGCGTTCAACAGGCCATCAGCCAAGGGCTGCTCAAAGACCAGTGCCCGGTCATCCGCAGCATCCGCGCTGAGGGCTATGATCTTGGCCCCTGGAATACGGGCCCGGATCGCCACGGCTAGCTCAATGCCGTTCATTTCCGGCATTCGGTAATCCAGAACATGCACGTCGTAGTGATTGCCGGCGTCGATGGCGGCCAAGGCTTCGATCCCCCCTCCCGCCGCGTGTACGTGATAGCCGGCCTCCCGCAGTACGGCGGACCAGGCGCTGCGGCTTTGGAATTCGTCGTCCACAAACAAGACCGCAGCCACACGTTCAAATGCTGTCCGCAGGGGCGCGGCCGCTCTCGGGCGGCTCTCAGTGTCCTGGAGCATGGCTGCGGGTGCGGTCAATCGAAAGGTGGAACCTTCGCCGGAGCTGTTCAATGTGACTTGCCCGCCGACAACCTCAATCGTGTCGCGAACAATCGAAAGGCCCAGCCCAAGGCCATCCGCGCCAGTTGAAGACCCCGCACGATGAAATCTCTGGAAGACAAGCTGCTGCTGAGATTCTGGAATTCCGAACCCGTTGTCGGAGACGACAAAACTTAGCATCGTTCCTTCGTAGCCAGCACTAAGTTCGATCCTGTCGCCGCCGGAATGCTTTGCGGCGTTGTTCACTAGGTTGATGAGGCAGATTGACAGTGCATGCACTGCACCGGAAAACATGCCGAATGACCTCGCATTGATGATCGTGATCTGCGCGCCATTGACTTCTGCAAGCGGCTTTACGATTGTCGCCACCTGGCGCAGCAAATCGACAGGATCGAACTTTTCGTGATGCTCTTCGTAGGTGAGGTCTTCGGAGGCGGTCTTGCCAAGAATCGCACGGATTTGCCGTGTGAGTTGGTAGGCGTTGATGCGTATCCCGTCAATCGGCGGTGGCTGTAGGCCGCAATAGCCGATGATCGAGCTAACAGGCGTCAACAGGTCGTGCGAAACGTTGCTAATGAAACGTGTTTTGGTCTTGTTCGCTTCATCCAGTTCCCTGTTGGCCGCATCAAGCTGTTCTAACAGCTTGATGATCCGTGTCATCGGCGCGAGCTGCATCAATGGAACGACTGCCAGCGTTACAAACAGGGAGAGAAAGACTCCCCAATCTGTCCAGCTCGTGACTAGGCCAGAGACAATAAACGTCACCGTGGTGAATACCATGCCGAGCTTGAGGTAAAGCGGCTCCTGGTAACGGATGCCGTAACCGATCCCGATCCACAACAGGACCGCGAAAAGGCCCATGAAGGAGCTGCCCATTCCGACCATCACTAGGCCGATGATGAGACAATCGTAGGCGAGCGCTCCGGTATGCCGAAGCTTGTCTGGCCCGACGCGCCGCCATGCCATGAATACCCAAAAAAAGGTTGCTAGCAGCGCAAACAGCGAAATTGCGCGCAGGTATGGCGTGTTCTGTATCGAATAGCAGTAGATACCGCATATGATGAAGATGCCAAACCGAAAGTAGGCTTGGTTGACCTCTTGCCGGATGGGGTTAACGCAATACCGTCGTTCAAGCTTGCGCAGGATCTTTTTGATCGGCCCTGCCTTGCGGGGGACGGCCGCTTCGGCATGATTGGGAGTTTGGGAATTAGCCATGTGGGTTCTAGTCGTCGATGACTCGCCTTCCAGCATCATCTTCATCAATGAAGCGTTACGCTCGCTAGGGCATAGCGTGCTTACGCGCACTAATGGAAGTTCGGCGTTGGAGACGCTGCAAGCGATGGAGGTAGATGCGGCGCTGGTGGACTATCACATGCCTGGCATGAATGCCGCTGCCTTCATCGAGACACTTCGGAAGCAAACAAAATCGGCAACTGCTGCAACGCCCGTCGTCGTGATGACTGCGGACGCTTCGCCGAAAGTAGCTACGACTGCGCTATCAATGGGGGCTGCCGCTGTAGTTCATAAGCCGCTCGGCTTGAACGAACTGGCGGCGGCGATCGATGCCATAGATCTAAAGTCGCAACGATAATCCGCTACGGCTGTTGCGGCAGCCGCAGCCACCAATCGGAATTGTGTTGCCATCTCCGCCCTGCGTTCCCCTTGCATTAGCGGACCTAATAGGCCGGTGCATGCGACGATGAGCGCGTGATCGCCGATCGGTGCGACTGCGTTCTTGAGAGCATGCACCTGCGCAAACAGTTCTTCGCCCTTTGTTGTCGGGTCGGCGACGGTGCAGTGCTTTACGATTTCTTCTAATTCCTGAAGGATAGCGTCGGCATAGTTTGCCGCCGCAGCGGGATTGATTCGCGCTAGCGTCGCCAAGTTTGAGCCGGGGTCGATCTTGACCACCATCATGTAGTTAGCCCTCGTAAATTTCCCAATTTTCATTTCCTACTTATGCACCCAGGCTGTGCTTGGGCCGTTTTCGCTTGCCCGGCACCCGGGCAGCGCAACTGCAAGCCTGTTGACAGTCATCGTTTTTTGATGAATGATCTGTCATATATTCAATGTTGCATAGACGATTTGAGCCAATGGCATTCCGAATTCTGGGACTTCTGGTGGGCTTGTTCAGCGCGATGATGGCACTAAACGCGCCAGCACAGTCTGTTCAGGAATTTGAGGACCTGGCCCGGCAATGTGCCCCGTCCGTCCATCCCGCCACTCTGGCCGCGGTCGTAAAGACCGAATCCAGCTTCCGGCCCTACGCCATCAACATCAACGGCAGCCGTCAGTTGCCGCGCCAGCCGGCAAACCAGGCGGAAGCCATTGCCACGGCCGAATACCTGTTGGCCAACGGCTACAACTTCGATTCAGGCCTGGGGCAAATCAACAGCACGAACGTCCGCAAGTTCGGCATGGCCTGGACTGAAGTGTTTGAGCCGTGCGCCAACCTAACAGCCGCGGCCCGGGTCCTGACCGAATGCTTCGTGCGCGCCTCCGACGGCGAACCGAACGATCAAGCGGCGCTGCGCAATGCGCTGTCCTGCTACAACACCGGCAACTTCACGCGCGGGCATGCCAATGGCTATATCGGCCGCGTCGAACGCGCTGCCGGCACGATTCCTGCGACCGTGGTCCCGGCGCTTCTTCCCGATGTCCAATCCCCCGAACCGGCGGTAGCCACGGTCGCAGAAACCACCCCGCCAGCCTCGCGGCCCATCGTCGAGGTTGGCCCTGACGCCTTTGGCCGGGGGCGCAACGACGCCTTCGGCCGGGCTTCCGCCAAGTCGCGAATGGAACGAGAACTACAAAGCGAACCCGCCGCCATCACTGCGGCTAGCACTACACCAACAGGAGCGGATCGACCCATCACTCTCCCAGGATCGAATATTCCAAAGTGATGTTTCACTATGTCAATAGTGAAACGGACAAACAGCAAGGCAGCGCTTACGCTGGCCAGTTCACTTAGGCCAACGGGAGTGCTTGTAATGAAGCTTATTCAATCGCCTGAACTCGATCTGCTGCTTACCCACAGCACCATCGAGGAATGCTCGGTTATCGAGACAAAGGACCGCGCCTGGACATTCGTGCTCCACGTGCGCAATCACAAGGATGGGTCGGTGTCGGAATACCGGCTTGTGAGTCAACGGGGCAGGAAGCGGGAATGGAGCGATCCACGCGCGATGTTCCGGTTTCTACGCGACCACTACAACGTCCAGAAAGGACACTTCCAACTGAGGTAGATATGAAAGGCACTCCCGCGCGTTTCGCCGATTACAAGACCGGTGTCGCTTCCTCCCTGCTCCTGGCAATCGTTGCCGCCGATGCCCGCGCCCAGGGGCTGACTAAGGCCAAAGGTTTCCTGAATTCGCTCAAGGACAATCTGCTGTCCTTCGTTCCCATTATCGCCATCTGCGCCGGCCTGGTCCTGGTCATCCTCTACTGGTTCAACGTGATCCAGAAAGAGGGCTTCATCAAGTGGATCGTGGGCCTCATCATCGCCGGCTCTGTCGCAGAAATCGTTGCACTGTTCGTCACCTAATTTCAGGTGACGAACATGGACGACAACGACAACAAGCCAGCCACGTCGTTCCCACTGTTCAAAGGCGCAACGCGCACTCCCATGTTCATGGGAATGCCATTGCTTCCTTTGATCCTCGCCGTTTTCTTCGTCTTCATCGTGGCGATGACCGTCAGCATCTTCTGCTGGGCGCTGCTCATCCCGATCATCTTCGTCATGCGGCAAATCGTGAAGCACGACGACAAGGCGTTCGGCACTTGGGGTCTGTGGATCGACACCAAGCTGCGCAACACGAACAAGAGGTTCTGGAACGCCTCGTCGTATGCGCCCGCAACGTACAAGCGCAAAAGGAAAAAATATGTCAGCTGAAATTGCTACGAGAAAGGAACTGGACGCCGAGAAGGGCATATCCAGCTTCATCCCGTACACCAGGCATGTTACCGATACGATCCTTGGAACCGCGGCCGGCGACCTGCTGACCGTGTTCAAGCTGTCAGGGCGTTCGCACCTTAGCGCAGACTATGAAACGCTCATGAACTGGGTGCGCGACCTGAACACTGTGTTCAAGGGTGCGGCTTCCGACCACCTGGCGCTGTGGACGCACATGGTGCGCCGCCGAGTGACGGAGTATCCCCAAGCGCACTACGACAACACCTTTTGCGAGCAGTTCGACAAGAAATACCGCGCAATGTTCACCGAAAAGTCCCTCATGGTGAACGAGCTTTACCTGACAGTGATCCATCGCGCGATGCCGGATAAGACGCTGGCGCTCCTCGCCAAGTTTGAGAAGCAAAGCACGCGGGAAAAGGTCGAACGCCAGCAGTCCGCGGTGAAGGATCTGGAAGAACTTCAACGCCTGTTCTTCTCGTCGCTCAAGCGCTACGGCCCCGAAGTCCTGGGCACCTACAAGTGCGTCCACGCGCTGACGGACGTGACGGCAGATGATGGCACCGTACACCAGGAGGAACAGCGTATCGAGTTGGCCGATTGGTGGGAGCGCGAACGGGCCAGATTCCCCCGCAAGCCCGGCGACAGCCGTAGCGAACTTGAGTTCGCAGAGGCTGCCGCGGCGGCCGACAATCTGCCCGTGTATCTGTACTCGCGGCCAGCCGAGTTCCTGGCGCACCTGGTCAACGGCGAACAACTGCCGATGCCGGTTACCTTTGCGCACTTCCGCGAAACGATGCCGCAGAACCGCATCAATTTCTCGTCCTGGGGTGAGTTGGGTGAGATTCGCACACCCACGCGCACGCGCTTCTTCGGCATGGTTGAGGTCTTCGACTACGAGAAGCGCACAGAGCCGGGCCACCTCAACACGTTCCTGAAAGCGCCTTACGAGTGCGTGCTGACGCAAAGCTTCTCGCTGCTATCGCGACACGCTGCCAGGGGCCAGCTTGAACGCCACCGTCAGCACCTGGTTGACTCCAATGATCCGTCCAGCGATCAGGTCAACCAACTGACCGTCGCTCTCGATCAACTCATGGCTGGTGAGTTCGCGTTTGGGGAGCATCACGCCACGCTGACCGTCTTCGGCGACACACCGGCTGAAACCCGCGATCTGATGGAGAAGGCGCGTTCGGCCTTCTTCGATGTTGCCATCGTTCCCCAGGTGGTCGGCCTGGCGTTGGAAGCCGCGTATTGGGCGCAGCTGCCTTGCAACTGGAAATACCGCCCGCGTCCGGCGCCGATTTCGTCCCAGAATTTCCTTAGCTTCTCGTCGCTTCACAACTACATGGCTGGCAAGCCGGCCGGCAACCCCTGGGGTCCGGCCGTCACGATGTTTAAAACGGAAGCCGGCACGCCGCTCTACTTCAACTTCCACGCGACCGATCCCGACGAGGACAACGAAGGCGACCGGCCGGCTGGCCATACCATCGTCACCGGAATGACGGGGCAGGGCAAAACCGTCCTGCTGGGGATCCTGCTTGCCCAGGCCGGCAAGTTCCGGCCATCCGTCGTGGTATTCGACAAGGACCGCGGCATGCAAGGCACCGTGATGGCGATGGGCGGCAAGTATTTCCCGCTCGCCATGGGACAAGCCACCGGGATGAATCCCCTGCAGCTGGATCCCAGGCCGGAGAACATCATCTTCCTCAAGGCGCTCATCAAGCAGTTAGCCGAGTCATCGGGGGATCCGGTCAACCACAACGATGAAGTGGAGATTTCCCGCGCGATAGATACGGTGATGTTCCGCCTGGACAAGCCACTGCGCCGGCTCTCGCTGCTACTGCAAAATCTGCCAAACCCAATGCCGGACCCGAACGATCCGGACCCGCGGCCGACCGTGCATGCGCGACTGCTCAAGTGGGCCGAGGGCGGGGAGTACGGCTGGCTGTTCGACAACGAAACCGACGATATCGACCTGACCAGGTATCGCCTCTACGGCTTCGATTACACCGACTTCCTGGGTGTGCCGATCATCCGCACGCCCATGATGATGTACCTCATGCACCGCACGGACGCGATGTTGAACGGCCAGCCGTTTATCAAAGTCATGGACGAGTTCTGGAAACCGCTGGAAGACGCGATCTTTGTCAAGTGGTCGAAGGACGGCTTGAAGACCATCCGCAAGGAAAACGGTCTCCTAGTGTTCGCTACCCAGGAGCCGGGCGACGCGCTGGAAAGCCCGATTGCGCGCACGATCATCCAGCAGTGCGCCACGCAAATCTTCCTGCCGAACCCCATGGCCTCCCGTGCCGACTACGTGGAAGGCTTCAAGCTGACCGACGCCGAGTTCGACCTGGTGAAGTCGCTTCCCCAGGACTCGCGCAAGTTCGTCATCAAGCAGGGCGGTAGCTGCGCCGTGGGCACGATCAACCTGGTTGGGTTCGGCGACGAATTGCTGGTGCTGTCGTGTTCCCCGGACCGGGCCGAGATTATCGAAGCGGTCATCGCTGACGTGGGTGATGACCCCGACCGCTGGGTCCCGGCGTTCGTGAGCCGCGTCAAAACCAAGGAGAAACCGCAATGAGACTGCACGCACTAGGAGCCGCGTTGGTCGTGGGCCTGTCGCTGTCGTTCGGTGCCGGCGCGCAAATCCCGGTCACCGATGTTGCGATGAATACACAGACGCAGATGAATCAGACAGCCAACTTCGCTAAGTACGTTGAGCAGGTCGCGCAGCTGAAAAACCAGCTAGAACAGGCCAAACAGCAGTATGAAGCTCTGACCGGCTCCCGCGGCCTGGGTGACCTGTTCAACAACCCGGCGCTGCGCCAGTACCTTCCGCAGGACTGGACAGGTCTCTATGACGCCGTGCAGCGCGGGGACGTGACGGGCATAAGCGGCAAGGTCCAAGACATCATCGACAAGAACAAGAGCGGTTCGATCGCCGATATATACGCCGACGTGAGCGCTCGCCAGGAACGTCTCGGTGCGGTGAACAAGGCAACAGGCCTGGCCGGTTTCGACGCCGCCATGAAGCGAGCCGATCAGATCCAGAGCTTGATCGGTCAAATCAATGGCACGTCGGATCCGAAGGCCATTGCCGAGCTGCAGGCGCGCATTGCTGGCGAACAGGCCCAGGTGTCGAACGAGATGGTCAAGCTGCAGCTGGTGTCGATGCTCCAACAGGCAGAGGAAAAGGCGATCGCCGCCAAGGCCGATGCTGTGTACGACAAGCAGATGAGCGGCAGCAACGACGTGCCGCGGATGAAGCCGCGGACCTTCTGACCAGTTGTCCAAGGGTATGGCGCACGGATGCGCCGCTCTTGATCCCAGCGCTGGGAGCGCGACCGGATCCTTCGCCGGAGCCAGGCAACGCAGCGGTTTCCCCCCGAGCGGGATCCCACCAACTGCCAAACCTGATTTCGCATAACATTAATTATGTCAAAACTTACTTAGGTCATTACGTATGAATATCATCAAGCCCCTGATCGTGGCGCTAATCCTGGTCTCTGTCGCCAGCTGCAAGCAGGACCCATTGGCGCCTGTCCGCGACGTGGCGCACTTCAAGGCGCACCCGGACGAACGCGCCGACGTGCTCGCCAAGTGCGAAGCGGATCCGGGCCAGCTCAAAGAACACCCCAACTGCGTCAATGCCCGGCAGGCGCAGTGGGACGAGTCGATGAAGTCGAACGACAACGCAGTGCCGCGCCTGCCGGCGAAGAACTGATCGAAGGGAGGGCGCCGCTATGGTAATCCCCCCACAGGTTAGCTGACGCCAGAAGTGGAATTTTCTCGTACCCTTTTCCGAGGAGGTTCCATGAAGACATCCCGCTTCACCGACAGCCAGATCATTGCCGTCCTCAAGCAGGCCGAGGCCGGCACGCCCGTGCCGGAGTTGTGCCGGGAACACGGCATCAGCTCGGCGACGTTCTACAAGTGGCGCAGCAAGTTCGGCGGCATGGACGCATCGCTGATGTCCCAGCTCAGGGAGCTGCAGGACGAGAACCGGCGCCTGAAGAAGATGTACGCCGATGCCCAGCTCAGCGCCGACCTGCTGAAGGAGGCGATGGCAAAAAAATGGTGAGGCCATCTCAACGCCGGGAGATGGCCCGATGGGCCGTAGATGGTGGCCACACGAACATCCGGCATGCCTGCCGGACCTTTGCGGTGAGCGAGACCTGCTTTCGCTATCAAGCCAAGGCCAGCGAGGAGAACGCCCGGATTGCCGATTGGCTGGTGCGGTTGACCACAACCTATCGTGATTGGGGGTTCGGCCTGTGCTTTCTGCACCTGCGCAACGTGAAGGGCTTTGGCTGGAATCACAAGCGGGTGTACCGCATCTATCGGGAGCTGGAGTTGAACCTGCGGATCAAGCCGAAGAAGCGGCTGGTGCGCGAGCGGCCAGAGCCGTTGGCGGTGCCGGAGACGATCAACCAGGTCTGGTCGATGGATTTCATGCACGACCAGCTGGCCGACGGCCGCAGCTTCCGGTTGTTCAATGTGCTCGATGACTTCAACCGTGAGGGTCTGGGCATCGAGGTCGACTTATCGCTGCCATCGGCCCGGGTGATCCGCTCGTTGGAACAGATCATTGACTGGCGCGGCAAGCCAAACGCCATTCGCTGCGACAACGGCCCGGAGTACATCAGCGGCGCGCTGCTAGCTTGGGCACAGCAGCGCGGGATTCGGATCGAGCACATCCAGCCAGGCAAGCCGCAGCAGAATGCCTATGTCGAACGTTACAACCGCACCGTCCGCTACGCCTGGCTGGCCACAACGTTGTTCGACACCATCGAGCAGGTTCAGGACAAGGCCACGCGCTGGCTATGGACGTACAACCATGAGCGCCCCAACATGGCGCTCGGCGGTATCACGCCAGCAATGAAATTGGCGATGGCCGCCTAGCTCCACTTTTGGCGAACGCTCAAAGCGGGGGGATTACCCGCTGAGCCAGCGCACCTGCAGGTAACGTCCGTGGCCTGGTCACTGCTGCGGCCGTGCCCTGCACTTGGCCGTGAGCAATTTGGTCACGATAGCACTGGCACTGCAGAGCCTTGGCGCCGACATTGGCGGCGCCGTGTCTTCTCATGCTGTGGTGGTCTCTGATTCTGCTTGCTCGCCGATCTGCGGTACCGGCATCGCCTTGTAGCCTTCCACCGCTGGCAGTGGCGGGCACGGATCCTCGCCGGCACGCCAGAACCAAGCCGCCAGTTCGCTACCCTCCACCAAGTCTTGCAGCGCCGTCCCGTAGTCCGCCTCCGCCGTGGGCGGGATGACGTACAGCGCGGCCGATGCCGGTTTGGTGTCCTGCAGGACGGCGGTGGCCAGTGGTCGGCTGCTGGCCAGGTTGTAGCGCATCCCTTTGGTGAAGTGGCGTTTCTGCTCTACCAGCGCCGCCAGCAAGTCTAGTTCAAACACGCTCTCGATGGGCAACCACTCCTGGGTGACCACCGTCAGCGCCAGTTCTTCCAGCGACGCTACGCCAGTAGGCCCAAGCCCGAATGTGCCGATCATGACCAGGTGCGCGCTCTCGATGCTGTTCCACAATTCCAGTTCATCGGCGAAGCGCTTTGCCATGCGCTTGTGCAAATCGTCGTTGACCATGAACGGCATGTCGGCCAAGTGCTTCAACACGATCTTGTGCCCGTAGCGCGACGGCTCGATAGCCTTCACCTCGCCAACGACGATCATGAGGCGTTTCGCGCCCTTGGCCTGAATCCGCAGCGGCGCGATCTTGGCCAGGCGTCGCCGCTCGATGCCGTCCTTGTCCTGCAGGTAAAACGGCTCGGGTACGAACAGCGCGTCAGCCAGCGCGTCGCCCTTCGCGGTTTTTCCTTCGGCCGCGTGGACTAAGTGCCGGTGCACTACGCCCCAGCTGCGCTTACCGGCCATTGCCGGCGTCCAGCGATTGAACCCGGCCTGGTCCCATAGGTAATGCAGCGTGGCGCGCAGCGTGAGCTTCTTGCCGTCCGTCTTCACCGTGTCGCTTTCCGCGCCACTGCTGACCGGCGCGGCACGGCCGCCCACCTTGGAGAGACTGAACCCCAGGCGCAGTGCTGTGGATCCATCGGCCACGTCCTCGGTGATTGCGCCACCGATCAGGTCTCCCAGGCCTGATAGTTCGGCGGGCGGCTCGTAGGACTCGCAGCCTGGTGCATGCCGGCTTCCCGTATTGGGCATGCGCTTGACGTAGAAGCGTTGGCCGACCTTGGCCACGTACATTTCTTGCGGGGGCCTGGTGCACATGCACAGCAGGCGCGATTTGCTAGCGTGGGCCTTGCCAAGCAAGTCCTGGCTTTCGTCGGCGGCGGGATCGAGTTCGTAGCCGTCCAGCAGGAAGGTGTGCATGCGGATCCTCCGTTTTTACCGGGTGCGGTCGTGGGTCGGCACCGGCCGGTCCACCTGGCGCGGCGCGTGGGCGTGGCTGTTGCTTTCTGCCAGATGGAGGCCGTTGCTCTGCCCCGCCCTGCCCCGCACGAGGTCCAGCGCGCCGTGCTTCTGCGTTGAGCGTGCGACGGCCGCCGGCAACCTGTCGGCATCGTTGGTGTAGATCGTCGCCTTCTCCCTAGCCCGTGAAATGGCAACGTAGAAGACCTCTCGGGTGGTCGTCGGGCTACGGCTGTCGGCGTCGTACATGACGTTCTTGCTGGTCAAACCCTGCGCGGAATGCACGGTACTGGCGTAGGCGTAATCGACGTGCAGCGGCTTGTCTGCCGGCAATCGCACCTCGCGCTTGTCGCTGGTCAACACGATTTCCTGTTGGCCAACGCTCTTGACCGTGAAGCGGTCACCGTTGGCCAGGTCCATGCCGGCGTCGTTACGCGTGATGCGGATCCGGTCGCCTGGTGCAATCTCCTTCTTTTCCAGCGCGTACACGGATAGCCGGTTGTGGACCATCGGCGAGAACGTGACGCGCTCGCCGTTCGCGTTCTCGACGGTGAGCCGGTTGTCCGGGCCGTTTTCCACCACGCGGTAGGTGTGCCCGCGTTCCAGGCCGATGCGCTTATAGTCGCGCTCGGGCTGGATCGCGTCACCGATGTTGTAGTTCTTGGCGAAACGGCGCTCGGCCTGCGTGGTGTCGCGTCGGATGAGCGTGTCGTAGCTCTGTCCGGTGCCAACGCGCTGCTCGGAGTCGCGCACCATCGCATTGATCGCCTGGCGCGCTTCGTTGGTGCCGCTGACGATCAGCGTTTCGCTGCGGTCGGCAGCGGGCATAGCCATGTAGTCCTTGACGATGCGCGTCCAGCGCGCTTCGTTTTCCGGGATCACGGCCACGTCGGTGATCTTGGCCAGGGCATTGACGCTGCGGCCGTGCGCGGCGTCGATCACGGCCGACTTCAAGCGCGGATCGTTCTGGCGGATGATTTCGTCCAGCCTCACCGTCTGCATGCCGGCGGCTTGCAGCTGCTCAAACGGCTTGCCGGCCTCGATGGCTTTTGTCTGCCCGGTGTCGCCCAGCAGCACCACCCGCGCCCCGGCTTTCTCGGCCTCGCGCAAGGTGCGTTCCATCAATCGCGTGGGCATGACGCCGGCTTCGTCCAGGACCAGGACCGTCTTGCTGTCCAGGTTCCTTTCCTTCGCTCGGACGAACGCCATCACGGTCTGCGCTTCAAAGCCGCTCTGCTGCAACGCCTTGACCTGGGATCCGTAGGGCGCGATGGCCACCATGCGGTAACCGGCTTCCTCGGCCAGCGCCTTCGAGGCCGAAAGCATCGTGGTCTTGCCGGTGCCAGCGAGACCTTGCACGCCGATGATCCGGTTGTTGCTGGCCAGGATCTCAGTGGCGGCCTGGCGCTGCCGTTCGTTCAAGAACGAATCGGCCAGCTTCGCCCGACCGGCTTCCGCGTCCAGGATCGGCGCGGACGCGCCGCGGCCGGCGCGTTCCAGGTTCAAGATGCTGCGTTCGGTGGCCAGCGCGCCTTGCGTGGTGAATCGGGACTCCGCGGCGATGAGCCGGCCTTGTGCGATCCCCTGCTCCACGTGGCGGGCGGCCTGATCCGGGGTCGCACCCTTCTCCACCAGGATGGCCGCCCACTGCTGCTGCGTGCGCGCCCCGGCCGATTTCAGGTCGTCGGCTGCCTTGTAGAGCGGCGACTCGCGCAGCAGCCGGCCGTCCTGGGTCATGCGGGCAATGGCCTGGCGCACGTCGGCGACCGTGACATGGCCCATGCCGTGCTTGGTGGCAGTGTCCAGCAGTTCGGTTTCGCGCACGATGGCCTGGCGCTCGGTCAGGTGGTGGACGGCGTACCGAACCGCCTTGTCCGCCGCGCGGGCCGTTGCCATCGCACGCAGCTGTTCCGCCTCCGCGCCGACTTGGCGCACGGGCGAACTGCCCGTGTCCCTGGGGGTCGCCTGCTGGCCGGGCCTGCCGGCGTCCTCGATGCCGGCGTGATGCTCGCCTGGCCGCGCCTGGGGCCGTTCCTGACGTTCCCCAGCCTCCGCGACCGCCGGTGGGTGCCCCTGGTCGGCCTCGGGTCGCCCTTGCTGCCCTGCGGCCTCCCTGGGCGCTTCCTGGCGGCCTGACTTGCCGTCCGCCTCGATGCCGGGCCGCTCGGCCTGGCGCGGCGCGGCCGGGCGGTCCAACTGGATCCCAACCTCTTTCGCGGTGTCCTTCCAGCGCTGCCACAAGGCTTCGCGGTCAGTGGCCTCCTTCTTGGGCCGGGTATTCATCGTCGCCGCCTGCTTCTCGGCCGTGGTCGCCGTCTCGCGGTCGATGCCCTTCTTGGCCAACGCGGCTTCGATGGCCGCGGCGCGGTCGCTGAACGCCAGCAGTTGCTTCCGGTCGATGTGAGCCAGCTCGAACATGCCGTCGCGGCCGTGCCGCAGCTCGTACCCCAGCTGGGTCAGGCGCACCGCGAGTTCAGCCCGGTAGTGCGCGCCCAGGTAGGACACGGACTTAATGATGTTGTCGTTTCGCAGCGCCCTCCACTGGCCATCACCGCGCCTGGTCAGATTCATCACCACGGCGTGCGTGTGCAGCTGCGGATCCTGCTCGCGGCTGGTTTCGTGCCGGAACTTGGCCACGATCAGGTTGCCTGTATCGACCACGCCGGCCTTTCCGCCAGTCTTCACGCGGGCTTGGGCCAGGGTTTCGGCGTGAGCGATGGTCGCCGCCACGGCTTCTTCGTGGGCTTTGACCAGGCGGGCATCGCCGCCAACAAGCGCCTGGATGCTCACGCTCTTGGGCGCGCTGAACGTCAGGTCGATGCCAATGCGTTCCTTGGTATCGTTGCGCTTGGACGTGCGGGAGATTTCGATGCCCGGCTTGACCTGACCGGCGAGCAATTGCTGGAACCTGGCCCGGTCAACCTCGCCTTCCAGACCCAGCCGTTCCGCGCCCTTACCCTGCCACTCCGACGCATCGAGTTCCTTGGTGTAGTAGTCGTCTTCGGCCTCGGCGTAATACCGGCCCATGTCGTTTAGATCGGCGCGGGTGAGAACCTTATGGCTGAGCATGGTTTATCCCCCGAACGCTGCGTTGCGCTCCATGAACGAGGGCACCTGCTGCTTGAATTGCTGGAACGCCAACTTGGTCTTCGCAATGGGCCGGTCGCCGGCAAACGCGACGATGGCCGTCAGGTCCGGCATGCTCACGATTTCGGACGGCATGACGACGCGCTCGCGGTCTGTGCGGTCGCGGCGGTTGGCACCTTTCGCCGACCGGGACTTTTCCTCACGCACCACTTCGTGGTCGCCGATCGCCTTGCTCATTTCTTCCGCCGTTTCCGGGTCCGAATTGGCACCGCCCAGCACCACCAGGGAGCGGAAACAGGCGCGCAGCGTCTGCGCTTCCTTGTTGCCGTAGAGGTCGTCCAGCTGCGACACGGTTTGCAGGCCGGCAATCGCCCTCAGACCATGCTTGCGGCCTTTGGTCAGTGCGTCCTGCAGGCTGGCCAGCTTTTCCAGACTTGCCAGTTCGTCCAGGCTGAGCCAGATGCGCCGGCTCTTGCTCTCCGGCAGCGATAGGACGGACGTACATACCACGTCCACCCAGGCCGATATGAGCGGGCGCAATGCCTCGGCCATGTCCTCGCGCCACGTGAGGAACAGATTGCCGGTTTGGTTGTCTTCCAGGAATCGGCGAATGGAGAAATTGCCAGTCGGCATTTCCAGGTGTTCGGGCAACTTGTCGGCCAGCACGAACCGCGCACTGGCCAGCGCCTTTTCAGCGCCGACGAACAGAGATTCGGCGGACGTGCCGGCCAGGAATAGCTTTAGGTTCTCCGGTTCCTCGATGGTGCACCAATGGAACAGGTCGCGGATGCTGGGATTGCCGTTCATCGCCAGCTTCTTTGCGCACTCGGCCAGCAACAGGCGTCCGAAGCTGCACCATTCCTCTTCCTCGGCCGACTTACCACGCGGCACCAGCGACAAGGCGTAGCGCTTGTAGTCGTAGTCATTGCGGATTTCGTTGTAGAACGTCCAGCCTTCGGTGCGCGTGTCGTAGGGATTTAGGATCTTGTCGCCCTGCCGGTAGAACTTCGAAACCAGGTCGCCGTTAGGATCGCAGAACACGAATCGGTCGCCGCGCAGGATGCCCGAATAAGCCAGGCCGCGAATCACTACGCTCTTACCTACGCCTGTCGAACCGGCCACCAGAATGTGCGTCGGCTCGACCGCCGTAGGAACTGGAATATCGCCAACCATGACCTGTTACGTTTTGCGTTCGCGGGTGAGCGACTTGAGCTTATCGACCGTGACGATCTTGGTTCCGCGCAGGAATCGCTTAAAGCGCTGCCCGGTGAATGGCGAGGACAGCATGACCACCAGCAGCCAGGTCACCAGCGCGGCCATCAGGATTCCGCCGACAATGCCCAGCAGCAGGACCGGTTTTTCGTGGGTGTGGCTAGCGATCTGCCACAACGCTTTGATCTTGGGGGAGGTCAGCGTTTCGGTCTTCTTTACCGCCATGAACCAGCCCATGAAGGGCATGAGAACCCAAACGGCCAGGATCAGTTGATTGCGCTCGGTCTTGTCCATCTGCATTCGCCTATTAGTTCTTATACGGCTCCAAACCAAGCCGCTTCAATTCGCCGTGGACCGCCTGAACTTTCGTCGGCTGCGCCATCGAGCGCATCAGCAACAGCACTTCGACCACCACCGCCATCTGCCCGTCCGGCGCGGTCGCCTTTGACTCGCTGCTGGGCGCCTGGATGGGTGCGGCGACCGGCACACGATGCGCCTCGCCTATTGCGGCCAGCAGCGTGCTTTGCAGCGCCGCGAATTCCTCCGCCATGTTCTCCCGCGCCATGATCCGGTCGCGGCAGAACGCCGCCAGGGATTGGTTCTGTTGCTCGGCGAGTTGCACCAGCATTTCACGCTGGCCTTCGGACACTGGAATGGTGATATGGCAACGTGCCATTGCATTTCCTTGGTACTAGAACGGTACTAACTCAAATATCTATAAATCAATGAGATACATAACCATAGTGGTACCTACGTAGTACCTGACATTCGGCGATATTCCAGAAATAGCATATATTTCAACGACCTACGCACCCGGCAGGGTGCGTATGGTGTATGGGCTTCGAATCTTAAGGATTAAGGACCACTGTGCCCTTGCGAACCGCTCTCCCACACGGCACAGCAGAAGGTCAACCATTCTTCTGCGGCATGCTCCACTCCACCGGCACAATCCCAGGGCAGACAGATGCAGAGGCATTGACGCCAAGCTATGGCTATCAAGCTTTTTCATGGCCAACCTGCAGTTCACGCTTTGAATGCCATTGCTGGCTCAATTCGTGATGCACCGTAGTCCCAGCACGCTCTACTGCATGAATTGACTGCTTGACCATGACCAGGGAGTTTTTGGAACTGATGTGGACAGGGATGGCCTGGAATTCTTTGGTCTTGCTGGGTGCAGAAGGATCATGGGTCAAGGCGACTTCTGGACTCTTGTTGCGAACGGCGTATTCCAGGGAGTTCAACATCACGCGAGCGGTGGATATTTCGGCGTGTGTCTTCTGAGCGGTTCCCGGATAGCTACGTTCCATTCGGTCCAGGGAGTCGCGGTTCTTTTGGATGGCCTGAACGGCGATCACGTCTTTGTTTTGCCGACCGTCTTTTGCACGTGCCTCAATGCTGCGTTCTTTCAAGTGGTCTTTGAAGATCGCTTCAAACGGCTTGTAGTTGCCCTCCATGGCTTTGGTTTGAGCGAATGCCATCTGCACACGATCCACCTTGTGCCATTCGATGTTGTAACCGGCATCCCTGGCCATCTGCGACATGAACACCTGCTGGGTTCGGATGCTGCCTTCGCGAAACGGCTCTAGCTTGGTCAATTCGCCCATGTAATGCCCAGCACGCTGGGCAAACGCTTCCGGAGCTGCTTTGTCTAGTGTCTTCTTCTCGGCCTGCAATTGCGCAAACAAGGCCTTGGCGTTGGCGTCGATCTGTTGCGGGCTGGTGTGCGCGATGCCGTTCCGGTCTTTGTCCGTTGTGCGCGTCTTCCCTGCCCACTCGTAGGTTTCGCCGTACAGCCTGGCGTGGATCTTCTGCAGGTGGTCCAGGTCGTAGCTGTTCGCTTCCGGCCTGGATGCCCAACGGACGCTGCCAGCGGACGCCCACATAGCTTCATGCTGCTTGAGCGTGGCCGCGTCTGTAATCCCTGCCCTGTTCTTTAGGACGCCTGTCTGCGGGTCCAAATACGGGTCATCGATCGGCTTAGTCACCGGCGGCGATCTCCCTGCCAAGTTGGCTCCAACCGATTTCGCCCAGCGCATACCGTTTCAGCACGTCGCGCATGGCTGGCGTATACGTGACGCCCTCCCACTCTCCCGCGGCGATGGACGACTCCAATTCGCCGATGCGCTCCCGCAATTCGTCCTCGGTTTCCGGGGCTGGCAGGCGATCGTCGGCGGCCGTGTTAGCTGCGTGCAATGCATTAGCGTTCATCGTTGCGTGTCCTCTTGGTGATTGAGCGGTACAGCCAGTCGATGCCGAATAGCAGGACGGCGACGGTGGCAAAGGAAAGGCCGGCATACATAAGCGCCAGCAGCAGGGTTCCAGACGCCTTGAGTGCCGCTCCAGCGAATAGCGTCCCGACGCCTGCCAGGAATGCCAGCACGCCCGCCCACCGAAGGCGGGAAACGGGTCGTGCCTGATTGTTGAAATGGACAGGCATTAGTCGCCTGCCATGCCCTGGCTGCGCGGCTCGACCAGGACCAGTTCGCCGAATACCGCGATGCCTTCGTCCAGCACCAGGCGGCCGCCCTTGCTCTCCTTGAACGGGAAATAGGCGCCCACTCGCGTGAGCTTGGATTCCTCTACCACATCCTTCGTGTATTTCGAGGCCTTGCAGGCCACCAGGTAACTGCTCACGGGCGTGTTCTCCTGTCGTCGTTTTGGCGCGGATCCGCGCCGCATCAGATTATCACTTTTGAAGAAGTGATGCCGACCCGCGGGGCTTGCCGGATTGAATGCCCTGGGACCAGGTGCAAGCCTGCCGCCTCGCGCAAAGGAAGAACATTGGGATATCTACGAGGCCGCCTGCCCTTAGCGCACTACGCCTCGCCGGCGAGTTTGGATGGATCGTCGTCCGGCACCAGGAGGTCGGGCCACACCTGCCAGCGCAATTCAGGCTTTGCTTGCCAGGGTTCATCGCATTTCGCCACTACGACCATGCCGGCGGTAATAGCCGCAATATCAAGCCTGACAAGCCCACCTTGGCCACCTTCTTCCCGCCAGAGTCCTGGAAGTACACCCGGCACTGGCTCCGGTGAATTCATGTTGCGTTCTCCCTGATTGGACTCGCCCCGGTAGCTCGACTACGGAGCCACGGGTGCGTCAAAGCCATACCGCGCAAAGACCGCCGTCAAACCCTCGAAAAACACCTCTTGGCCGGTCTTACCCTCGGTCATCCGAAGCTCGACCAGACGCGCCCAGTCCTCTCGGCGCAGGCGCACGGTCATAGTGACGACGCCGCTTTCGTTGGTACCACGGCGGCGCTTGCCCTGGACCTTTCCGCCTTCTGCTGGCTGGCTTGGGACCGCCCGAACCGCTGGGCTGGTCGCTGCCACCATCGGCTCATCGAAGCCAGCCGGCATCGCTTCGGCGGCCTGGCTATTGCGGGCGGCACGCTGGCCCAGCTTGCCCAACGGACTCTTGCTGTTCATGGTTTACCTCGTTACGTAATTGCGTGGATACGTCTTTAGCTTGTTAGCCTATTAGGCTGCTACTGGCGTGGCTGTCGGTAGCGCCGCGATTGCCGCGTCTATGTCCTTGCGCAGCTTTTTGATTTCAAACGCCCCCCTGCCCTTGGGGTCGAACTCAACCACGGACAGACCGTTGCCGATGGATCGCCGAAATGGCATCAAGTGGTGTACGACGGTCTCAAGCACCGGCAACCCGCCTTCCTCGATGGCCTGACGCATGGGTTCAACCTCGGCTGCCCGTAGCGGTGCGGCATTGATGACGGCCACGGCCGGCGTGCCGGCGGCGTCCAACATCCGGCGCACGGTTTCCAGCGTGCCGAGGTCCAGGGGTGACGGCTGGAACGGCACAACCGCGAGCGTGGCCAGGCGCAGGACCGGCACCAAGGCCGCCGAGGCATGCGGCGGCGTATCCACCAGCACCACGTCGTAACCATCACTCTCCGCATCTCGGAGGGCCGCGGCGATTTCCGCGCCGGGCACCCCGACCACGGTTATGTCCTGCGCGTCCCGCAGCCCCCCCCACATTTCGGCCGACCGCTGCGGATCCGTGTCGATCAGCGCGACTGACTTGCCAGCGCGTTGGTATTCCACGGCCAGGTGCAGGGCCAGGGTCGTTTTGCCCGCCCCTCCCTTCTGCGCCGCAATCACGATTGTTTGCATGATTGACCTCGTTAGTTAATTACGGAATTAGCCTGTAGCGTCGTTACGTAACGAATACTAGCATGACTTCATTACGTAATGAACGGATGGCGTAAGCACGTTTTTACTTCTTCCCTGCCGGCTCCAATCGCGCCAACAACGCCGCGTTTTGGGCCTCGGCAGCTTCCAAGCGCCCCACCAGACCTGCAGCCTTTTCCCTGGCCGCAGCAGCTTCGCTTCGCGCTCCAGCGACTTCCTGTCGAGCATCTTCCGCATTACGCTCGATTTCCCCAGCCCGCGCCTCTGCAACCGCCAGCCGCTGGCGAAGGTCCGCCGCTTCCGTCCGCGCGGCTTCCTCTGCGGCCTCAAGCGCCGCCACCCTGCCCTTGGCCTTGTCCAGCTCGACCGTGAGTTGATCCGCCAGTTCAGCCGCTTCCTGCCGGGACGCCTCCGTTTCCGATCGGGCCAGTTCCAGCGCCTCGCGCTCCGATGCCAGGCGGACGTTGGCCAGCTCCAAGGCCGCCGCCCAAACCTCCCCGCCCAGCTCGGCCAGACGATCAAGGATTGCTTGCGGCGCAGGCTCCCGCAGCGGGGATTCCTTGGCCGCCCGGCGCGCCTTCCACTCGGCCATGGCGTCCTGGATGGTGGAGAAGCTACCCCCGCCAACCACCTTTCTTACGGCCACCAAGGTCGGGTTCTGTCCGGCGGCATCCAAGTTATCTGCCGCCGCCCAAATCTGCTCGCGCGTAATAGCCATTCGACCCTCCTCGTGTAGTAGTTTGTGTTTTACAACACACTACTACAACATACAACAAATATTTGCGTATCTGCGTAATGACGTAAACACGCAGTCACGCAGCGAAATGCTTGTCCAGCTTCGCGGCGATTTCCCGCGCTACCGCCTGCCAGGCGGTAGGCGACACAGGCCCGCCCTCCATGCTGGCTAGCGTCGCCGGATCCGCGTCAGCCACGGCACGCGAGTGCTTGGCCAGGGCGGCCATCACGAACGCCTGGGCCAGCGCCCCGTACTGGGAGAACTCCATCAGTTCGGTCACAACTTCAACGTTGGTCATCCTGCGCATACTAACTTCCTTACGTTGTTGCCTATTAAATTAATAACGTAAAAACGCAATGAAAGAAGCTTTCGGCCGTGCTTCGTAGCGCGGCGCGCCCAAAAACGTCATCGCGCAATCGAATAACGACGCTATAACGCCATAGCGTCATAGCGTTGTTACGTCACTCCTCGCCGGGTTGCATGATCGTGATTACCGGCTCGCCGGCGTCACCAGGTCCGATGTGCAGCTGCAGTTCGACCAGGCGAGGGCGGATCCCCCGCCCTTCGCGCGGAACGCGATAGACAGGGAACACCGCCCGGCAACCCTTGGCGTTGCGTGCCCCGTACACGCGGGCCATGTAAACCACATCCCAAAGCCTGCCAGCCTCGTCCTGGCAGGCATGCTTGCGGGCGTTGTCGGCCGCAGACCATTCCACGCAATCGGCCCAGACCGACCGGGTAAGCGCGACCGGAACTGTGAACCCAGCTTCCCGGCCGACTTCGGTCACATCGATCAACTCGCCATCCTCCAGCATGTCGGCGCGGGTGTAAGCGTGGATGAGGTCGGGACTGGTGGACATAGGGGCTTCTCCTCTTAACGTATGAAAATAATAACGTCGTTACGTCATTACGTAAACACACATTGATGGAACAAAGCAATATCACTTTTGCAGTAACGATCCTGCGCCATTTCTTGCGCATCGTCTCCGAACGACGGGCGCGCCCTGCTCCTGGTCGGCGCTGCCTGCGGTGGCTGCCGCGCTGAAACTGTCTTGCGCCAACGCAGCGCGCTGAGCCAGCGCCACGCCTGCAGGCGGCGAGCACGGCCTGGCCGCGGCGGCGGTCGTGGCCAGTACCTGGTCGGCGCAGCCGGCGGTGGCTGCCGCGGTGGATCCGCGCAGCGATCGCCGGCGCGGCCGGCATCGAGCTGGCCAGCGCCACGCCTGCAGGCGACGTGCGCGGCCTGGCTGTGGCGGTGGTCGTGGCCAGCAACTGGTCGGCGTCGCCAGCAGCGGCTGCAGCGGTGGATCCGCAGCGACCGCCGGCGCGGCCGACATCGAGCTGGCCAGCGCCAGCGCTGCCCGCTGACCCAGCGCCACGCCTGCAACGAGGTGCGCGGCCTGGCCGCGGCTACACCCGTGCGTCCTGCACCTGGTCGGCGCCGCCGCGGCGGCGGTCGCGCGGATCCGCGCGGCAGTGGGCGCCGGCGTCGAGTTGGCCAGGCGTACCGGCGGCACCAGCGCCACGCCGCAGGCGATGTGCACGGCCAGACCTGCCGATTAGGCAGGCTCCACGTGGAGCAACCGCCTTTGAAGGCTATGGCGCATGGATGCGCCGCTCTTGATTCCCAGCGGTGGAACCGCGCTCGGTAGCCATCCGAGTTCGATAACGCCATGACCTGGCCAACGCCGACCCCCAGCCCTGAAAACCCGCTTTTAGCTGGAGGGAGCCGCCGCGCCAGCTGTATCGGCGCGGTGGGAGGGGCGCAGCCCCTCTGGGAGGTCGAAGTTGCGACCGGAGCGCCGTAGGCGCGGAGAGAGGACAGGGGGGCCGCAGGCCCCCGCAACTGGACAAGGCTTCAAACGCTGTCGGTGGCGCGTAGCGCCGGCGACACCTTACTGGCTCTTAAATCTTCTGGTGATTGTGATTTCAACCAGAGGTTGATTGGATGGAAGCCCAATTAAATGGGACAAATAGCGTTACTTCTCCACAACAACTCCACCGCCATATCCACAGACCTGTGGATAACTGAGGCGCGGGGGGTCAGAAACAGGGGGCGGGGGAGGGGAGGGCGATGCGCTGGATGCGAGAAAAAGGGCGAAAAGCGCCGTTTGCCAGTGCTTTTCAAGGCTACGGGCACGGGGTGCCCTGCCATACGGCTATTTCAGTAGGGAGAGGATGTCGGCGATGTGCTGCGTGCCGTTCTTGCTGGCCACCGGTGGGTCGCCAGTGGCCGGCGGCGCTGCGCGCGCGGCTTTGCCAACGCTTCGGCCGCGGCTCGCTTCCTCGCGCCGTTGCTGAGCGTCTACGAACGAGGCAGTCCCCTGGCCACGTGCCTGGTCCGCGTGCATGCGATCGCGCTTAAGTAGCCAGCTCGTCCCGGTCATGTCGCACAACCGTTGCAAATTCAGGCGGCGAACGGCCGCTTCGCTGCGCCATAGATTCCGGCCTTCCACGTCCGTGGAGTGCCGGCGTACCTGCTTGGTCGGGTAGGCCCAGCCCAAGCTCACCATCATGTCGAGCGCACGCCTGGCGCGGCGTAGATCGGCCTCGCCCTGAGCGCCGTAGGCAAGCTGGGCCAGGTCGGCTAGCGTGTACCGCTTCCAGGGGCCGCCGCCTAGGCGCGGCTTGCCAACGAAGCCGGTCCGAACGTCGGCCAGGTAGAGCAGGGCGACCGCCAGCGCAAGCAGTGATTCGGCGCCATCTGCGCGCAGTGCTCGGACGCGCTGCAGGGCACGGTCGATCGGATAGCCGGCCACGATCACGGCATGGCGGATCCGCGTCCAGATTGATCCCTGGCGCTGTTCCAGGCCACGCACTAGCTCGGCACGGGTCGCATCCAGCACACCCGGCCGCCGCTTGCCGCCGCTCGGCCGACGCCACCGGACACGCTTATGCGTCCTGCCGTGGCCGGCTGGCTCGGATTCGTCGTGGCCGATCGAGTCGGCCTTTAGGTCTGCCATGCCCCGCGCCTACTGGCGGCGGGGCAGGGTGTCGGGCGTGTTCGCCTTTTCATCCTTTCCCTCTTGCACGGCGTAGCCGGCGGAGGTAGGATTCGAGTCAGCTAGATCCGAATCTGCTGGTGATTCCGCCAGCACCTGTTGTGAAAAAACCGCCTCGCCAAAGGCGGTTTTTTCGTGTTCGGCCTCCTGAAAGCCTTGGCTTTCGCCTGTTCAGGCGGCACACGCTGTCAAATCACCTCAAGTATCAGTCTTCTTTGAAACCTCGCATATCGTAAATTTCACTAGGCCGCGGCGCTGTCCAATTCACTCGCCGCTGGGCGGCAGCAGTGTCCCTCGGTTAGGGGGTGCCTTGAACGCCAGTTCCAGCACCGTTTCAACGCGGACCAGGCGTTCACGTGTTTCAATGCTTTCTGACGCGAGTTTGTCTACCAAACTGGCGAGCGTGGTGACGCGTTCGTTCATCACGATGACTTCGCGCAGCGCCTTCATCACGTCGGTCAAGGTGGTCATGGTGCGTTCGCCCGCTTGGCGCGGGCACGTGCTGCAGCCTCCGCGACGCTCAGGTCATTGGCGTGCGTATGCAGCCGCGAAAACACGCTATCGAGCGCACGATTGGCCTGCGCGGTGGACGCGCGCAGCTGCTCTAGCAGTGGTCCGAGATCCTCGCTCTCCAGCGCCTGGCGACGGATGTAGTCGCTGATGGTCAGCCCTGCGTGACGGGCGCGCTGTTGGAGCGTGCGCTTTTGAGCCGGGGTCATCACGACGGTGATGCGCTCGGTGCCGTTGGCTTCGCGGGAGAGTGGGGCGGGCATGGTGGGCCTCCTGTGTGGCGCATTCTTATCATAATAAGTGGGCAAACGTAAATGGGCCGCCTACGGTGACCCGCTTGGACCCCAATATGTGGGGTCGCACCAAGATTCAGCCACTAACTGCCGTAGAAAAACAACGCGTCGTCAATCATGTCGCGCAGCTGCTCTGCCCGTGCCACCACCTCGGCGTCCTGGGCGATGGCGCACAACTGTTCCATGAAGGTCATCGCCTCGGCCAGGGTATGAAGGACTGGCATTGGGATCCTGTCGCAGGCCGTTGCCGGGATGCGCTCGTCGTGCTCCAGGTCACGATTCTTCGGGAAAGGTGGCGGCTTCCGGGGCCGCGCCTCCTTCGGCTTCTTCGCGGGCCTTCTTCGTGGTCAGGACGATGGTCCCGGACACAGCGAGGCCCGGACGGATGACAAGGTTGAACCCTTCGCCCGATTTGTGCGGGAAGGCGATGCCCACCTCTGTCCAGTGGGATTGCTCGGATCCATCGCGGCCGGTGTAACGGTCAACCACGTTGGCGATCAGCGGAGTCTTGTTGCTCATGGTCCTCTCCTTGCTCGATGAAAGTTAGGCGTAGCTGCTGACGTGCTGAGGGCGGCCGTCCCACGGGGTGGCACGACGGCTACCGTCGATCTTCACAGTGTTGGAAGCACCCACTCTCCGGCGGATCGGTTCGCCCGTGAAACCGGCCGACATGAGGCGTCTTCTTCCCACTCATGAAACCTGCCTCGGTGTAGCTGGCGGCAATCTCACGCAGCGTGGCCATCGCGCCAGTGACGGCAACCACTTGGAAGAATTCGACGTTCGTTTGTTCGTAACCCCAGCTGGTGTTCAACACGTCGCCGACCTGGAGCGTATGTGGGCGTGTTGCGGCCTGGCGGCGTAGCAGATGGGCGGCATGATGGCTGGCCCGCGACTGCTTGAACTGCTCGATGGCGACGTTCCGGCTCTCGGCGCTCCGGTAGTAGCCAGATACGCGACGGCACGCACGCACGGCCTTGCCAGCGAAAGCCTGCAGGTAGAAGAGGGTCGGCAGGGATTCGTGTAAAAAACAGCCAAAAGTGAGCTAACTCATTGAGTGATGAGTGAGAGGTTTATTACACCCATCCCTGGCAACGCTCAGGTAATCCCGACTGAGCCTCACTGAGGAAATAGCTCCATCAACCATGCCATCTCCTCTTCGTTGAATGCCGGGAAATCATCCGCTGCCCCTGCGAAGGGGTCCGCATCTTGTTCCCACATCACGGTGCTGGACGCTGCCAGGTCGGCGTCCATGGGTGTACCAGGATCCGGGAGGCCGCCCCCGATCCTGGTACGCGGGCGTTTTACACCCCAGCTGAGGGGGGGTAAATGCAGCGCATCGCGCTGTTCGGGAACGCGCACCTCGACAGCTTGCTGTGCGAAGGAGCCGGTGACAGAACTCTCCGATCGGGACCGTTTACGGCTGCTGCTTGCCAGCGCCTGGCCCGCCCGGTCTATTGGGCTGGGCGCATCCAGCTCACGCTCCAGCGCATCGGCGAATGTATGCAAAGACGCCTGGTCCGGCGTTTGAGCCGAAGCACCGGACGGTTCGGCCCTTTTCATCCCTAATGCCTGGAGGATACGGTGCCAACGCTGCGGGGCTGGGGGGAGCGTTCCACTGCGGGCCTCCAGTTCGGTGACGCCCACTCTGCGAAATAGCTGTAACAACCCGTGCCTGCTCATCCCGAACTGCGTCATGGCTTCATCAAATGCTTGCGCTGGGTGGGAGTGGCACTGGAAAAAACCCAGCACGCGAGCCACTTGCGCGTGGTCGGCAACGCGATGGGACGTGCGTTCGGGAAGACGGCGATTGGTTCTTTTGATCAAGGTCGGCGCGTGCGGCAATCCCTTTTTCACTGCCTCCAGCGCAGGACGCCCGCCGAGGCAGGCCAAGGCGACGAGGTGGTCATTGGTCAACGCGGCCAACGCCTGATCAGGGCGAGATAACTGGGCAAAAATGCTCTCCAGCGCCGGCTTGCCGCCATCGTGGCTGGCGATGGCCACCACCTGGTCCGGGGTCAGGCCATGTTGCTCGCACAGCACCGGCAACAGCCGCTGCACCGTCTCCAGCGCCTGCTTACCGCCGCCATTGCTGGCGATGGCCACCACCTGCGCCGGGGTCAGGCCATGTTGCTCGCACAGCACCGGCAACAGCCGCTGCACCGTCTCCAGCGCCGGCTTGCCGCCATCGTGGCTGGCGATGGCCACCACCTGCGCCGGGGTCAGGCCATGTTGCTCGCACAGCACCGGCAACAGCCGCTGCACCGTCTCCAGCGCCGGCTTGCCGCCATCGTGGCTGGCGATGGCCACCACCTGCGCCGGGGTCAGGCCATGTTGCTCGCACAGCACCGGCAACAGCCGCTGCACCGTCTCCAGCGCCTGCTTGCCGCCGTTATTGCTGGCGATGGCCACCACCTGCGCCGGGGTCAGGCCATGTTGCTCGCACAGCACCGGCAACAGCCGCTGCACCGTCTCCAGCGCCTGCTTACCGCCGCCATTGCTGGCGATGGCCACCACCTGCGCCGGGGTCAGGCCATGTTGCTCGCACAGCACCGGCAACAGCCGCTGCACCGTCTCCAGCGCCTGCTTACCGCCGCCATTGCTGGCGATGGCCACCACCTGCGCCGGGGTCAGGCCATGTTGCTCGCACAGCACCGGCAACAGCCGCTGCACCGTCTCCAGCGCCTGCTTGCCGCCATCGTGGCTGGCGATGGCCACCACCTGGTCCGGGGTCAGGCCATGTTGCTCGCACAGCACCGGCAACAGCCGCTGCACCATCTCCAGCGCCTGCTTACCGCCATCGTGGCTGGCGATGGCCACCACCTGGTCCGGGGTCAGGCCATGTTGCTCGCACAGCACCGGCAACAGCCGCTGCACCGTCTCCAGCGCCTGCTTGCCGCCGTTATTGCTGGCGATGGCCACCACCTGGTCCGGGGTCAGGCCATGTTGCTCGCACAGCACCGGCAACAGCCGCTGCACCGTCTCCAGCGCCGGCTTACCGCCGCCATTGCTGGCGATGGCCACCACCTGCGCCGGGGTCAGGCCATGTTGCTCGCACAGCACCGGCAACAGCCGCTGCACCATCTCCAGCGCCTGCTTGCCGCCATCGTGGCTGGCGATGGCCACCACCTGGTCCGGGGTCAGGCCATGTTGCTCGCACAGCACCGGCAACAGCCGCTGCACCGTCTCCAGCGCCGGCTTGCCGCCATCGTGGCTGGCGATGGTCACCACCTGGTCCGGGGTCAGGCCATGTTGGTCGCACAGCACCGGCAACAGCCGCTGCACCGTCTCCAGCGCCGGCTTGCCGCCATCGTGGCTGGCGATGGCCACCACCTGGTCCGGGGTCAGGCCATGTTGCTCGCACAGCACCGGCAACAGCCGCTGCACCGTCTCCAGCGCCTGCTTGCCGCCAATATTGCTGGCGATGGCCACCACCTGCGCCGGGGTCAGGGTCAGGGGAGCGCCCGTCAGTGCATTGCGCCATGCATGCACTGCCTCCACCGCGGTCACGCCGCCACGTTTTGCAATCTTGAGAAGTTGGCCTGTGTCCAACTGTAACGGTGGACCTCTCAACTCTCCCGACACCGTGAGCAATGCTTCCAGGGCGCGTGCGCCGGACCACTGTTTGCCGACGCCAACGATGTCTTCATGTGTCGCCTCCGGCAACGCCGCGATCATGGCCTGGTACTTGACAGCGACGGTCCCTAAGGCTGCCGGGTGTTGGCTGAGCGCAACGATGTGCGCACGTGTAAACCCATGGCCGATCAGTGCCTCGTGGTGCTGTGCTACTGTCGAACGAGCCTTCAGTTTGATCTTCTCTTGCTGCTGCTGGCTGTAGCCGAGCGTGTATAGATCGACCTGCCCGGCCGGCGAAGCGTCAGAGGTGTGCGCAGCACGCCGTCGCGGCGCCGGCTTGGCGCGCGGCGGCCGCGCGGCCGTCACAGCGACCTGCACGGTGGCTTGCGGGTCATCGGCTGCACGCAGACCCGATTGCACCTCATCCCCCTCTCCTGAGGCAGCCTCTGTATGAGGAGCGCCGAAGGCAGACATCGAATCAAAAAGCGATGTATCAAGAAGCGACGGATCGAACTGACGGAGCAGATCGCTGAAACTGCCCGCTGAGAACGCAGGCAAGGGTGCAGGGGGAGACGGGAGACGGGTTCGGGACATTGTCCGTCGAGCGGGCAAGCCATCCAGGGGGCTGCCAGCAGGCGGAGCCCCCCCACGATCTGCAGTCGGCTGCGGCTGAACCCTATCCGGCTGGGGTCCGGCCAGAAGTTCGTGGGCAGGACTTGGCGTGCGCGGACGAATGGGATCCATCAGGCATGCCTCTTTATAGAAAAGATGGTCGCCCAAGACTAAAAGATCTCTGGTCCCTCCACTCCTTGCCGAATCCGCACGGCAGCACACAACTTCGGGGGATCCTGGCAACCCTCGACGACCGGGGGCGAGGCGCAGACATGAAGGCGGTCCTGGACCCGTCTGGAGGGCCGGCAGGAAGTTGTGAAAAATTTCTTTTCTGACAGCAAGTTAGCTCACTTTTGGCTGTTTTTTACACGAATCCCTGCCGACCCTCGATGTGAACCTGGCGCTGGCCATGTATCGCGATGCGGCGTCGGGGCGCTATGAGCAGTTGGTTGTGTGCTCCAACGATAGCGATATCGCGCCGGCCCTTGCGGCGATCCGCGAGGATTTCCCGACCATCGTGCTAGGCATGGTCACGCCACGTAGGCCGCCGGTCGATGGTGAAGCGGACAGAAGAGTCAGCGTCTCGCTGTCGAGCCGCGCCGACTGGACACGTCACTACATTTTGGATGATGAGCTGGCCGCAGCGCAGCTTCCCGAGCGGGTTCGCAAGCCCGGCAAGCCGATCGACAAGCCTGGCCACTGGTGAGCCTCACTCACCAACGACTAGGCGGCAAGGATGCGCCGAAGCATTCTTTCTGCCTCTGCATCGTCTCCACAGCGATAGACCTCTTTCGCCATCTGACGCATCGAAACGCCGGGGGCAACCTCGGCATCTCCATCGGCCAGATCAACCCCGGAGAGATCCTGGTCGGTAATCCCCCCGCCCATTAGCAGACGCCAGAAGTGGAATTTTCTCGTCCCCTTTCCCGAGGAGGTTCCATGAAGAAGTCCCGCTTTACCGACAGCCAGATCATCGCCGTGCTCAAGCAGGCCCAGGCCGGTGCGCCCGTGCCGGAGCTGTGCCGCGAGCACGGCATCAGCTCGGCCACGTTCTACAAGTGGCGCAGCAAGTTCGGCGGCATGGACGTGTCCATGGTCGCGCGCATGAAGGAGCTGGAGGAGGAGAACCGCCGGCTCAAGAAGATGTACGCCGAGGCGCAGCTCAGTACCGACCTGCTGAAGGAAGCGCTCGCAAAAAAATGGTGAGGCCATCTCAGCGACGCGAGATGGCCCAATCGGCAGTCACGAGCGGGCGCACGAACATCCGCCACGCCTGCCAGGCCTTCGCGGTGAGCGAGACCTGCTTGCGCTACCAGGCCAAGGCCAGCGAGCAGAACGCCCGGATCGCCGACTGGCTGGTCCGCCTGACGACCGCCCATCGCGACGGGGGCTTTGGCCTGTGCTACCTGTACCTGCGCAACGTGAAGGGCTTTGGCTGGAATCACAAGCGGGTCTACCGGATCTACCGCGAGCTGGAGTTGAACCTGCGGATCAAGCCGAAGAAGCGGCTGGTGCGTGAGCGGCCCGAGCCTCTGGCGGTGCCGGAGGCCATCAACCAGGTCTGGTCGATGGACTTCATGCACGACCAGTTGGCCGACGGCCGCAGCTTCCGGCTGTTCAATGTGCTCGACGACTTCAATCGCGAGGGGCTGGGGATCGAGGTGGATCTGTCGCTGCCGTCAGCCCGTGTGATCCGATCGCTGGAGCAGATCATCGAGTGGCGCGGCAAGCCCGCCGTGATCCGCTGCGACAACGGCCCTGAATACATCAGTGGCGCGTTGCTGTCCTGGGCGCAGCGGCATGGCATCCGGGTCGAGCACATCCAGCCGGGCAAGCCACAGCAGAACGCCTACGTTGAACGCTACAACCGCACCATCCGCTACGCCTGGCTCGCCCAAACCCTGTTCGACACCATCGACCAGGTGCAGGACAAAGCCACCCGCTGGCTATGGACGTACAACCACGAGCGTCCGAATATGGCGCTCGGCGGCATCACGCCTGCCATGAAGTTGGCGATGGCCGCTTAGCTCCACTTCTGGCGACCGCTAAAAGTGGGGGATTACCACACCATCGCAGCCGGTGCAATGCCGACAGGCGGGTGATCAGCCAGTTGGGGAAGGTATGGATCATCCTCAGCGTCAATGCTTCGCCGCCCAGCCAGGATTTCGGTGCCAGGGTGTTGCACTTGGACCTTGAGTAGCCGACGATAATGACCGGCTCGACGAACACGCGCTCAGAGCAGATTGCTGCGATATTTCGTCGAGTACAAGAGAGCGCATGTTAGGGAAACTCTGAACAATCCATCGTGATCTGCCACAATCGATCAACGACCCGAGTAGACGATTTCGATGCAGCTGACCTTCGGCGACGCGGAGTACAACGGCAAGCGCAAGCGGACGCGGCGTGAGGTGTTCTTGGCCGAGATGGACCAGGTCGTGCCGTGGAAGGACCTGCTGGCGCTGATCGAGCCGCACTACCCGAAGTCGGGGCAGCCGGGGCGACAGCCGTATCGGCTGGAGACCATGCTGCGCATCCACTTTTTGCAGCAGTGGTATGCACTGAGCGATCCATCGGCGGAAGAAGCGCTGTACGACACGGTGTCGATGCGCCGTTTCGCCAAGATCGGCGGGCTGGATGAGGTGCCGGACGAGACGACGATTCTCAACTTCCGCCATCTGTTGGAGCAGCACGATTTGGCGCGCAAGCTGTTCAATCGGGTCAACGCGCACCTGTCGCGCAAGGGGCAGAGCTTGCGCGGCGGGACGATCGTGGACGCCACGATCATCGCTGCGCCCAGCTCGACCAAGAACAAGGATGGCGAGCGCGATCCGGAGATGCACCAAACCAAGAAGGGCAACCAGTACTACTTCGGGATGAAGGCGCACATCGGGGTGGACGATGACTCCGGGCTGGTGCACCACGTGGAGTGCACGGCGGCCAACGTGGCCGATATCACACAAGCGCACAAGCTGCTGCACGGCAAGGAGGACACGCTGTGCGCGGACAGCGGCTACACCGGGCTTGAGAAACGCGAGGAGATGAAGCGCAAGCGCAAACTGCGCTACCTGATCGCGGAGAAGCCCTCGAAGCTGAAGCAGATTAAGAACAAGCGCGAACTGAAGTTGGCCAAGCGCTGGGAGCACACAAAAGCCAGCCTGCGTGCAAAGGTGGAACACCCGTTTCGGGTGATCAAGCGCCAGTTTGGCTACGTCAAGGTGCGCTATCGCGGTTTGGCGAAGAACACCGCACAGATGCTGATGCTGTTTGCGCTGTCGAATCTGTGGCTGAAGCGCAAAGAGTTCATTACCGCCGCGGGGTAGGTGCGCCCGTAATCGGGACGACACCCCGAAAAAGCGCCAAAAACGGCGAAAAACCGAGGATCTGAGCGCGGTCACCGCGACCGATATGGCTTACCACATCCTCCGATCGCGTTGTTCATACCTTCCCTAAGTGATTGAAGTGCAAGGACGATTGCTTCTTCTCGTTGGCGGATCTTCCCGCCAACTGTTCGAACGTGCAGAACCGGCCTATCTGCCCGCGATGCATGCTTTACCCATAGGATCTCGCCGAACAGGTTCAGATCACCACCTATCCCAGCGGAAAGCTCCCGGGCCGTCGTTGACTTGGGCGGCTTCGCGCAGATGTTTCAACAACCGCTGGTGTTCATCGGACAAATCTCGCGTGAAAACCTCGAATCCACGCCGCCCCGCAACCACGATTGAGGGCCGTTTTTTTGAGTTCCCCGGAATCGCAATGTCCAGTCTAGGACTTCTCTCAGATGAGCGCCGAAGATCTGGTCAAATCCGTCATCGGCAGACGCCAGCGCCAGCGATTCACGTCGTACATCCAGGCAGTGCCTCGCCTTTCCAGAAGCCGCTCCACTCGTAACGGCCATCGCCTGGCACCGACAGCGACTCATCGCGATGTGCGCGGCGTCGCGCATGCCGGCGGTGGCCCAGCCGATCGTGCCGTTCACATCGGCATAGCCGCGATTGAAGACGGTGCGCCCCAGTACGCGAGCGCCTGCTGGAACTGGGCGAACGAGGCACTTAGCAGATAGCGGCGACCAGGTGCGGCGCAGTGCCGGGCTTGCTCCAGACTGAACGGATCGCGTAGGCCAGACGCCTGTCGGTGTCGAGGTAAACCACCGGCCCCTGCAGGGGCTGTAGCGTCGTCTTGACCGGCGCCGCGTAGCACGGCGATGAATTCATGTTCGGTGCGCAGCGGCTCCCACCTGCCTTGTTGCCAGGAAAACGCATTGTCGACAGGATTGAGCCGGTACACGTAATAGGTCTTGCCTAGTCGATGTTAAAGATGGTCAGGCTGAGGGCACTGGTGCGGTTATGTCCTGACGTGCGCCGGCTCGCTTGCCGCCAGTGCGTGTTGGCACTCAGACGGGGCCTTTGCGTGGCCAACTCGTAGTGCTCCCGCAGGCAGGGGCCGAGGCCTTCGGGCAATGCTAGTCCAGGCTGGTTGCAGCATCAGCCTCGCTGCGTAGACCGGCAGCGAGGCCCAGCACACCACTTCGCTCTTGACACTGCGGCTCAGGCCGGTGGTGCAGATCTGTAGCATATCCTCCGGCGCCCAGCACTCCCCGACCATAGGCGAAGCTGCGGAACTCATAAAGCAATCTCGCGGCGCGCACCGGATAGGTAACTGGCCCAGCGGCTGCCATTTCGTCCCAAGACGAAAAAGCGCGAAGCGCGATCCTGTGCCAAGTAGTCCGGACCAAACGCCTGGCCCAGCTGTCCCAGGTCCTTGCGACGAAGCAGATCCAGCCGAAACAGCCGGTCGCGGGCCACGTTGAAGGAGAATTAGGGTTGAAGGTCCATTAGGGAAGGGTTCTGCAGGCCGCGCCGTTATCTGCTGGAGGCTTGATTGAATACTTCTGCTTTCCTAGGATATACGCTTGACTTGTAGCTACGAACCCGTCTTTAAATGTCGCCTCCACAAAATAAGCCGCCCAACCGGCGTCAGGTGTACTAACAGGCACGCGAAGCCTTGTGGAGGAGGTAGGGAGCTCCGTAGGCTTAAAACGTACGCCACATGCATAACGAAAATCTCTCGAGTCCGGGTTTGAAGAACTCCACAAACGTAGTGTCTCCGGTCTCTCAGAAGAAGAAAAATCGATCATGGGAGTCTTCCCTTCATTCAGTCGACCAGTCACTACAGGAACCGCTTGCTGCTTTTGCATGCGATTTATAAATGTGACTAAGGAATCCTCTATGGACGGCCGGATCCCGTAATGTGATGTGTTCGGGACAATGCGTAGAGCTTTGGAGCCTGGCAAATTATCGTAATAAAATTGACTCCCATCGGGAACAAAGAAGTCATCCCCGCTTGCATTTATGATGTACTTTGGCCGCGCCAAGCGATCACGATACGGCGAGTTAAGATATTGAAATGGGTCTTGCAGCTGCAAAAGGTTGGCAAAACCACTGCTATCGAGCTGCTTTGTAATTCCCTCTTCTACGTACGAATAAAAAGCTACTGGCCAATTCCCACCGTACACATGGCGTATATGGTCAAATAATACGCCCATATTCAAGAAATCGATGACAATCGGAACGACTGCATCTACTCGACGGTCAGCAATCAAGGCATGCCAGCTTGCCCACCCACGCTTCGAAGCTCCCGCAAGAACGAATCGGTGTATCTGCAAATCTCCTAGCTCGCGTTCGGCAAGGCTCATTGCACGGGCTATAGCTGCTGACATGGGTACGTGCAGCGGCATAGTCTTGCGTTGCTCTGGAGATTGCAGGAACCGGGCCCAGGTATGAGCCACACTATCGTCCTCACGGCGAGGCTTGCCATCATCGCTGTAGGTCAGGTACTGATTCGGTATGTCGCTTAGCGCAATCACCACAGTTCGCGTACGCGTCGCGATCATTGCAAGCGCTTCCGGAGTAAGTTCACTTGCAGCTTCCGGTGAACTTCCCTCGGAAGCGTGCCGCGTTCCATTGGTGGAGATCAGCAGTGCGCGCTTCCTTAGCGCGTCTTTGGGAATATAGATCGCAACATCGTGTTTCCACAGCGCTGGTTGTACAACCCCTTCGGGGGACCACTCCTGTGAAGTCAGAAGATAGTTGCGTCTTTCCACGCCATTGACCAATTCGTTGGATACATGGTTATAGACCAACGGTTGTCGTTCAATCGCGTCGTGGTAGCAGGTCAGTGCATCACTGAATTTGACACTTGAGCTGCTCGCACATTCGAGCGCATCACGCGGAGAGGCCTCAGCAGTCATGCCTGCAGTAGCGACTAAGACCATGCCGGCTAAAATTCTGAATTTCATTTTTTTACCATGATGATTGATGGTGTGGTCAAAATTCATAGTAATAACCTTTGACGGGGCGACTTCGCAGCTAAAGATCTAAAAAATAGCTAACTATTCACGACAAAAGAAATTATTCAGAAATCTCCATCTAAATAACGCGAATTTGCGAAGAAATTCATACCTTAGCGAAGCGCTGAAGGGGTGCGGTTCCTGCAGCAGCTGCGCTTTTTTGAGCATTTCCGCGTAGCGCGTCCTGGACGTTTCGGCTAGCCTTGAAGTAGCTGAAAAGAACTGGTCTATCACGCCCTTTACCCAGTAGGAATTGGATGCCACATGCTTGGGGATCAAGTGAATTGCCAGCTATAACCGGTCAGCTAGCATCGCAAGTATTTTATGTGCAATTGACCTGCGAGGTCGGCTCGGTTAAGGAAACTCTGAACAATCCATCGTGATCTGCCACAATCGATCAACGACCCGAGTAGACGATTTCGATGCAGCTGACCTTCGGCGACGCGGAGTACAACGGCAAGCGCAAGCGGACGCGGCGTGAGGTGTTCTTGGCCGAGATGGACCAGGTCGTGCCGTGGAAGGACCTGCTGGCGCTGATCGAGCCGCACTACCCGAAGTCGGGGCAGCCGGGGCGACAGCCGTATCGGCTGGAGACCATGCTGCGCATCCACTTTTTGCAGCAGTGGTATGCACTGAGCGATCCATCGGCGGAAGAAGCGCTGTACGACACGGTGTCGATGCGCCGTTTCGCCAAGATCGGCGGGCTGGATGAGGTGCCGGACGAGACGACGATTCTCAACTTCCGCCATCTGTTGGAGCAGCACGATTTGGCGCGCAAGCTGTTCAATCGGGTCAACGCGCACCTGTCGCGCAAGGGGCAGAGCTTGCGCGGCGGGACGATCGTGGACGCCACGATCATCGCTGCGCCCAGCTCGACCAAGAACAAGGATGGCGAGCGCGATCCGGAGATGCACCAAACCAAGAAGGGCAACCAGTACTACTTCGGGATGAAGGCGCACATCGGGGTGGACGATGACTCCGGGCTGGTGCACCACGTGGAGTGCACGGCGGCCAACGTGGCCGATATCACACAAGCGCACAAGCTGCTGCACGGCAAGGAGGACACGCTGTGCGCGGACAGCGGCTACACCGGGCTTGAGAAACGCGAGGAGATGAAGCGCAAGCGCAAACTGCGCTACCTGATCGCGGAGAAGCCCTCGAAGCTGAAGCAGATTAAGGAAGGTCTGAACAACGCGATCGGAGGATGTGGTAAGCCATATCGGTCGCGGTGACCGCGCTCAGATCCTCGGTTTTTCGCCGTTTTTGGCGCTTTTTCGGGGTATCGTCCCGATTACGGGCGCACCTACCCCGCGGCGGTAATGAACTCTTTGCGCTTCAGCCACAGATTCGACAGCGCAAACAGCATCAGCATCTGTGCGGTGTTCTTCGCCAAACCGCGATAGCGCACCTTGACGTAGCCAAACTGGCGCTTGATCACCCGAAACGGGTGTTCCACCTTTGCACGCAGGCTGGCTTTTGTGTGCTCCCAGCGCTTGGCCAACTTCAGTTCGCGCTTGTTCTTAATCTGCTTCAGCTTCGAGGGCTTCTCCGCGATCAGGTAGCGCAGTTTGCGCTTGCGCTTCATCTCCTCGCGTTTCTCAAGCCCGGTGTAGCCGCTGTCCGCGCACAGCGTGTCCTCCTTGCCGTGCAGCAGCTTGTGCGCTTGTGTGATATCGGCCACGTTGGCCGCCGTGCACTCCACGTGGTGCACCAGCCCGGAGTCATCGTCCACCCCGATGTGCGCCTTCATCCCGAAGTAGTACTGGTTGCCCTTCTTGGTTTGGTGCATCTCCGGATCGCGCTCGCCATCCTTGTTCTTGGTCGAGCTGGGCGCAGCGATGATCGTGGCGTCCACGATCGTCCCGCCGCGCAAGCTCTGCCCCTTGCGCGACAGGTGCGCGTTGACCCGATTGAACAGCTTGCGCGCCAAATCGTGCTGCTCCAACAGATGGCGGAAGTTGAGAATCGTCGTCTCGTCCGGCACCTCATCCAGCCCGCCGATCTTGGCGAAACGGCGCATCGACACCGTGTCGTACAGCGCTTCTTCCGCCGATGGATCGCTCAGTGCATACCACTGCTGCAAAAAGTGGATGCGCAGCATGGTCTCCAGCCGATACGGCTGTCGCCCCGGCTGCCCCGACTTCGGGTAGTGCGGCTCGATCAGCGCCAGCAGGTCCTTCCACGGCACGACCTGGTCCATCTCGGCCAAGAACACCTCACGCCGCGTCCGCTTGCGCTTGCCGTTGTACTCCGCGTCGCCGAAGGTCAGCTGCATCGAAATCGTCTACTCGGGTCGTTGATCGATTGTGGCAGATCACGATGGATTGTTCAGAGTTTCCTTAACCGAGCCGACCTCGCAGGTCAATTGCACATAAAATACTTGCGATGCTAGCTGACCGGTTATAGCTGGCAATTCACTTGATCCCCAAGCATGTGGCATCCAATTCCTACTGGGTAAAGGGCGTGATAGACCAGTTCTTTTCAGCTACTTCAAGGCTAGCCGAAACGTCCAGGACGCGCTACGCGGAAATGCTCAAAAAAGCGCAGCTGCTGCAGGAACCGCACCCCTTCAGCGCTTCGCTAAGGTATGAATTTCTTCGCAAATTCGCGTTATTTAGATGGAGATTTCTGAATAATTTCTTTTGTCGTGAATAGTTAGCTATTTTTTAGATCTTTAGCTGCGAAGTCGCCCCGTCAAAGGTTATTACTATGAATTTTGACCACACCATCAATCATCATGGTAAAAAAATGAAATTCAGAATTTTAGCCGGCATGGTCTTAGTCGCTACTGCAGGCATGACTGCTGAGGCCTCTCCGCGTGATGCGCTCGAATGTGCGAGCAGCTCAAGTGTCAAATTCAGTGATGCACTGACCTGCTACCACGACGCGAT